>CAIPTY010000001.1 GCA_903868145.1 uncultured Desulfuromonadales bacterium
CACCCTCGGCGGAATACTCAATGCCAGTACTATAAATGGGTATTCTCCGGCAAACCTTGATTTCGTACCCTTCCTGACGACGACCGGCACATCCACCGGCACCTTTGCCACGGTGAATGCACCTGCCGGTTTTTCTGCGGGCTACAACCTTGCGGCCAATGAAGGGGCGCGGATGGTTTATTCCGCGGGAGCAAAGATATTTACCAATGCGGCAGGCGGATTGACCTGGGAAACTCCCGGCAACTGGAGCGGCTCAATACTGCCCGGAACGACCGACGACGTTCTGCTCAGCTCCGGGTACGCAGTCAACCACGGCGTCGGCAACGACACAATAGGCACTCTCACCATAAACAGCAGCAACTCCCTGAATGTGTCAGGCGGGTCCCTCAGCGTGACCGGGGCCACTACAGTGGGTGGCACATTGACCACATCCGGAGGTACGCTGAACCTGAACGGCGCAATTGCCAACACCGGCACCCTTGCTGTATCGGCAGGCACCTTGAACCTGGGTGGCAGCATCACCACCTCCGGTCTGGGAACTCTGCTTGGTACGGGGGGAGCAACGCGCCTGACCGGTACACTGCTGAACAGCGGCAGCACCCTGACCTTGAACAACAGTACCGGCAGCCTCGATATCGTCGGCACGGTAACCGGTGGTACCCTGGCAACAGCAGCCGGCAGCACGTCGAAATACACCAGCACTGCCGGCACACTGGACGGTGTAACACTGGCGGGTAATCTTCAGGTCAACCCGAACAGTCAGCTCATCATCCGCAACGGCCTGACGCTGAACAATGGCACACTGAATCTTGGTGATGGTGTAACCACCGGCGTCACTTCCTATCTCTGGTACGAGGGGACGCAAAGTGTCGGTGGCACGGGGGAAATCGTCTTTAATTCGCCTGGCGGTGCCGGTTTTTTTGCAGGCTACCACGCAAGCGGCGTCTGGGGGCTGACCGTAGGGAGCGGCGTAACCGTGCGCTCTGCAAACGCAGCTTACAACTCAATGGGTGGCATGGGTGGCGAACAGATAATCAACAACGGCACGATTCAGGATATCGTGTTGGGACCGGCTGAACTGATAAACAACGGCACGCTGCGTACGACAGCCGGAAGTAGTACGGGGCAACTCTGGTTCTCCGGCATGACTACCAATACCGGAATACTCCAGATCGATGCCGGTGGGAGCATGGTGTCTAACAGCAATGTCGATCTGATCAACGGCCCAACCGGAATCATCAGGGGGAGCGGAGCCTTATTCATCGGCCCCTGGCCGGGAGGACGCCTGCTGACCAACAACGGCACGATCAGTCCGGGCGATGCCACGACCACCGGCACACTCAGCATCTACGGGAGCCTGCTTAACAGCGGCACCATCCAGACAAGAATCGGCGGCACAGCGGCAGGACAGTACGATGTGCTGGCGGTCAACGGCACTGCCACGGTTAGCGGGCCTGTCAACGGCAACGTCACCCTCGGTGGAATACTCAATGCCAGTACCATCAACGGGTATTCTCCAAGTGGCCAGAGTTTTGGTGTAATCACAGCTACCGGCTCGATTACCGGTAATTTTGCCTCCACGAGTCTTCCCGCCGGCGGCAATTCTTCACTTTCTGTCACGGGTAACGCTGTTACCATCACGGCGAACGGGGCTATAGTTGCTCTCCCGCCAACACTTAACCAATGTATATCAGCACCCACAACTCCAGGGTGTTCGACTGTGCTGCCATCAATTGCCACCTGCACAAGCAGCCCCGCAACCCTTGGATGCGCTGTCGTACTGCCGACATTTTCCACCTGTACTGCAAACCCGGCAACTCCCGGGTGTACGGCTGTATTGCCATCGATTGCCACCTGTACGAGCAGTCCTGCGATCCCCGGTTGCACTGCCGTACTGCCGACTCTTTCCACATGTACTTCAACCCCGACAACTCCCGGATGTACGGTTGTGTTACCATCGATTGCCACATGCACGAGTAACCCGACAACTCCCGGATGTACGGTTGTGTTGACAGCACAATCATCCTGCGCAACCAACCCGACCGCACCCAACTGCAACTCTTCCACACCCGCAGCAACAACTGTTACCGAAAATCTTCCGAATCAGATCGTGATAGTCAATTCACTTCTTACAAATACTCCAGTTGCTCCCACCGGGCTTATACCTGTTGTTCTTTTGAGCAGTTCTTCTGAAACTAATGTGACCTATCCAGTCGCACAGACAAGCACCGCCGCAACTGGTTCAGACAGCACACTTGCGCCAAAGGCCACCCAGTCTGCTGACGTCGCCGCAAAAGATCAGAATGTCGATGCTGATAAAAACACCGGCGACAAAATCACGGATGCTGGTGAGAAAAACAACGAAAAGAAGCAAGCATCCTCCGGGGATAAGAAAGATGTCAAACCCAAAAAAAACTACTGCAATTAGTCTGCTGGTATTCGGCCTGCTGCTTGTGGCAACGATTGCCCTGGCGGCTCCGGTGGCTGTAGTGACCCATCTTTCCGGTCCACTTGCTGCCCGCAAGACCGATGGAGCGATCATGGCAATACTGATCGGATCAAAGGTAGATGAAGGGGATACCGTAGTGACTGAGAAGCGCACCTATGCCCGCCTGAAGTTCAACGACGGCAATGAGATAACCTTGAAGCCGAACAGCCTGTTCAAGGTTGAGACGTATACCTACGACCAGGCACAGCCAAAGAATGATTCCGCAACCTTCAATCTGATCAAGGGCGGCCTGAGAACCATAACCGGGCAGATCGGCAAGCGCGGCAACCAGGACAGTTATCAGATGAAAACCCCATCGGCAACCATCGGTATTCGCGGGACGATTTATGATGCGCATTTCTGTCAGACCGATTCCTGCGGCTCCATCGAACCGGGTCTCTATCTGGCGGTCAGCAACGGCAGTGTCGTCATAACCAACTCGGATGGAAATAAAACAACCCTTCTGGTCAAGGCAGGTCAGTACGTGTATGTCAAGAATCCTGTCACACCGCCAGTGGTTCTGCCTGCCAGACCTGATATTCCCTTCAATCCCCCGCCATCCGTCGGGAGTTCTGCCACCGGAAAAACGGGAGGAAAACAGGATGCCGCTTCGGCGGCTGCAGATTGCCAGATACGATAACCGAATCAGAACAACCGCTATTTCCCTTTTTTAGCTGTACAGAGTTGATACTCAGGTAATGATGAATATGGGCTTGTATATGAAAATTTGTCTGGCTGCACTGATCGCTGTTGCCGGTATGCTGGTTTCAAACAACGAATCAAGCGCTGCCGACACACGTGATGATGGCGTACCCCGATTCGGCATCAACCGCTTCGTGGTTGATGGGAACACCATTCTCGATCCGATCAGGGTGGCGAGTATTCTCAAGCCTTTTACGGGACCGCTCCGTGATTTCGGCGATGTGCAACATGCCATGGAAGAGTTGGAAAAAGCCTATCGTGAGCGCGGTTACACCTTGGTCACGGTAATCCTGCCGGAACAGGAACTGACAAACGGTGAAGTCCGTCTTCAGGCCATCGAACCCAGGCTGACCGAGATAAAAATTGACGGTAACATCCACTTCAGCCGCAACACTATCCTGGCCAGCCTCCCTACCTTGAAAATTGGCTCCACACCATTGCTCGACTCCATCTCTGAAAACCTGCGTGCCGCCAATGAAAACCCGGCCAGGAAAATAACCCTGCATTTCAAACCCCAGGATAAACCGGAAGAACTGCATGCAGCCTTGCAGGTTACAGATCAAAAACCCTGGAAGCTGAACGTGACGGGAGACAACACCGGCACCAGCGCCACCGGCCTGTACCGATCCGGTATAGGGTTTCAGTACTTCAACCTTTTTCAACGTGATCACATTCTCGCTTTGCAATACACCACATCTCCCGATCATATAAAGACGGTCAAGATTGTGAGCGGTTCTTACCGGCTGCCGCTGTACACTCTGGGTGACACCCTGGACATGTTTGGAGCCTACTCCGATGTGGACAGCGGCACATCCAAGGTCTCCGGCACCGATATCAAAGTTAGCGGCAAAGGGATCGTCTCCGGTTTTCGATACAACATGAATCTGCCCAGGTCGGGCGATTACGAGCATAAACTGACAGGCGGCATGGATTACCGGTTGTACGATAACAGCTTCGTTGTGATGGAAACAGAACTGGCTCCGGATGTGGTGGCTCATCCACTGAGTCTCACCTACGGCGGAGCCTGGACGACTGAGCATCTGCTTATTGATGGATCACTGGGACTTTTATACAATATCCCCTGGGGTGGCCAGGGTGGAAGAAAAGATTTCTCCGCCGTCCGAAGCGGTGCAGCAGCCGACTACTTCATCCTGCGCTACGGTCTTAATTTCATGCTGCGCCCCGGCGCGGACTGGATGGTTCGGATTGCTTCTTCCGGTCAGTACACGCCGGATCGTCTGATCTCTGGAGAGCAGTTTGGCTATGGCGGCTCAACTGTCCTGAGAGGCTATCAGGAGCGGGAGGAGTCCTGGGATGGCGGGTTCAGCGGTAGCTTCGAGGTCTATTCACCCGATATAGGAAGGCTTTGCGCCGTTCCTGCAACACAGCTTCGCCTGCTTGCCTTCTTCGATGGAGGCGTGGGATATAATTTGCGCCCGCAGCCGGGAGATCTGATCAGCAACTCTCTCAGGAGCACCGGAGTCGGAGTTCGCTTCGGAATCGCCGAGAGTTTCAGCTTCAGTACAGACTGGGGCTACGCCCTGGATCAGTCATCCCAGACCCGGCGAGGGGGGAACGTATTCCATTTCAAAGGACAGTTTTCCTATTAACTCCCGTTATGTTATGCTGGGTCTACAATGAAACCGGATAAAAACGATCATACCTTTTTCGCCTATCGAGACAACTGCCTGCAACCGGTCAAGTCCGGAGTTGTCAGCGAATTTCCCCTACAGTTGATTGTAAACGGTCAGGAGATTGCGACACTGATCGGCTCTCCTCACGATCTTCGTTTTCTTGTTGCAGGTTTCCTCCGGCTGCAGGGTTTTGTGCGCTCACTGGATGATTTCAGGATGTTCAGCGTCTGCGAAGAATTCGGCACAGCCAATGTCCAGATCAAGGGAGAACTGCCTGAAAGGCTTAAGCCGGTGCTGACCTCGGGTTGCGGCACCGGTATCAGTTTCAGCATGCCCGAAGGAATTGCCCCTGAGCCTGGTGCAGTAACCCATGTCGTGCGACCTGCACGGATCTTTTCACTGATGGACGAACTGGCGCAGCGTGCCGAGAACTATCGTACACACGGCGGTATCCATTCGGCGGCTGTCGGACGTGATGACACGCTGCTGCTCTATGCCGAAGACCTTGGCCGTCACAACACACTGGACCGTATTGCGGGTGAAGCCCTTTTCAAAGGGATCGACCTGCAGGGCACCATCATGGTCACCTCCGGCCGGATATCGACCGAAATGGTCGCCAAGGCAGCTTTGCTGGGCATCAGGGTGATCGCCTCGCGTACCTCCCCCACCGACATGGCGATCAGATTATGTGAACAGAGCGCCATCTGTCTGGTGGGTTATGTCAGATCAGCCAAATTCAACGTGTACAGCCATCCCGAGTGTATCGAACAGTACCCCGAATCCCCCAAGATTGAGGGGGTTACCGGCGTGATCCTTGCCGGAGGCTCTTCCAGCCGGATGGGTAACAACAAGGCCCTGCTGCTGGTTGATGACGTCCCTATAATAACCCGCAGCTACCGCGTGCTGGCCAGCATTTTTCGAGAGGTTCTGATTGTCACCAATACCCCCCAGGATTACGACTTTCTCCCCTGCCGCAAGGTACCGGACATCTATCCCGGCATCGGATCGGTAGCCGGGCTGCACGCAGCCCTGACACACAGCACGAACAGCCGCACCTTCGTCAGCGCCTGCGATATGCCCTTTTTACAGCCAGACATCATAGGGCATCTGTGTGAGATCCAATCCCACGGATTCGATGCGGTCATCCCTTTCAGCAGTGGTGGTCAGGAACCGCTGCATGCGGTGTATTCTTCTGCATGCAGAGAGGTCTTTGATGAGGCGATCAAGGGTGGTGAGCGGAAGATTCTGAAGATTCTGGAGCGTATGCATACGCGGTGTGTGACATGGGATGAACTGAAGAGTGTCAGCGGGTCACAGTCATCGTTCATGAATGTGAATACGCCGGAGGAATACCATACCATCAAATCATGTGTGTGATGTCAGCCGTCGTCTTGCGTTGACGGAGCAGAGTAAAGAATTTTTTCAGCATGCCGGAACAGTCATCTTCGAGGATACGGGAAACCAGTTGTACACGGTGGTTGAGACGTGCATCTGATGAGAGGTCGTAGAGCGAGCCGGCTGCGCCCCCTTTGGGATCATAACAGCCAAAGACAACCGTTGGGATGCGAGCCAGAATTATTGCCCCCATGCACATTGTGCAGGGTTCCAGTGTGACATAGAGCGTTGTATCCAAAAGCCGCCAGGATTTCAGTTTCCGGGCGGCTTTTCTGATGGCGATCAGTTCTGCGTGCGCCGAAGGATCGTTGGTTGACTCACGAAGGTTGTGCCCTCGGGCAATAATTATTCCATCACGCACCACGACACAGCCGATGGGAACTTCGTTCTTTTCCCGCGCCCTGACGGCCTCTGCCAGGGCCTTGTTCATCCAGTAGGCGTGATCCCTGACCAGCGGTTTATCCCTTGCCCAGCAAGCCGCGGATTGCTGCCGGCAGATCCGAAGGCAGGATCACCAGCTTTGAATTCGGCGACAGGGCAATCTTCTGCATGGTATTGATATAGCGGTCGCCCAGAAGGAAAACTGCCGGGAGGTCATTGTCCTTGATGGCCTCGCTGATCCCTTTGATGGCCTGGGCAGACGCCTCGGCCAGCCGTATCTGGGCTTCGGCCTCGCGCTTGGCGGCCTCCAGACGTCCTTCCGCCTCGCGGATGGTGGCCTCGCGTTTGCCTTCCGCCTCCAGGATGGTGGCCTGTTTGAAGCGATCGGCGCTGGCCTGCTGCTCCATGGCCTTCTGCATGGACTCAGACGGCTTGATATCCTGAATCTCGACCGACTGAACATAGATGCCCCAGGCGGCGACCTCTTTCGAGATATTGTCCTGCAGGCGCGCCTTGATATGTTCACGCTCGGACAGGGCGCTGTTAAGATCCATCTGGCCGATAATGGCGCGCAGGGAGGTCATGACCAGATTCTGGATGGCGTATTCGTAGTTCTGGATTTCATAGACCGCTCTGGTTGGGTCGGTTACCTTTATAAATGCGATGGCGTTGGTTATTATCACCGCATTGTCCTTTGTGATAACCTCCTGTGCGCCGACCGAAAGGACATCGCCCTTGGTGGAGACGCGGTACGCCACAATGTCTATGTACGGTATGATGAAGTTAAGACCCGGCTTGAGGATGGTATGGTATTTTCCCAGACGCTCAACAATCCATTCCTGACCCTGCGGTACCGTCTTGACCCCGGCAAAAAGTGTTGCCGCCACAACGACAAACAAAACTCCAAAAATGAATAGCCCCGGCATGACTCCCCCCTAATCCTTAACGACTTTGAGTATTTGACCTTCTATATCCACAACCCGCACCGTATCTCCGACTTTCAACACCTCTTCCGAATAGCAGCCCCATTCATCGGCCCCCAGCACCGATATGCGAAACCTTACGACGCCACGGCCATAGCTGTCCTGAGTCCCGCGAATAATGATGCCGGTTTCGCCGACTATGCCTTCCTTCGACATTCCGGCGTGTGTCCGGTCCCCCTTCGGTTTCAGGAATTTAAACCACATCAGCATGAAGCTGATGGATGCCACTGACCAGAGCGCCACCTGACCGGCAACCGGAAAACCCGGCCAGAGAAAAGCCAGAACTCCCACCACCAGGGCACCCAGGCCAAACCAGATAATCGTAAATGAAGGAATAACCAGTTCAAGGCCTATCAGGCATAAACCGGCAATAACCCAGTACCACCACTCCATGTGCATAAATGAGCACCTCGTCAGTTTCTCTATGGGGCACATCTTATCAGAAAAAGTACTCTGACGATAAAAAAAATTTACTTGAAAACCGGCTCATTAACTGCGATGATGTGAACGGAGGAGGTAAACCATGGACTCGGCATCAATATCAGGGACAGCAGCGCTTATGAAAACCGGGCAGACGCAGCAGGCCATGTCTATGTCCATGATGAAACAGGCCGCCGCCCAACAGCAGTTGATGGCAAACCTGCTGGAGCAAAACGCCAGACAGGCTCCGCAGCCTTCGGCCCAAGGTGGCTCCACCTTCTCAACCTACGCCTGATCACCCTGCAACTCGTTACTCCCCGATACCACCGACTGTACATACCGGTTCGCATGATAGGAACTCCTGACGTACGGGCCGCTCTCGACATGGCTGAACCCCATTTCACAAGCAGCTTCGCGCATGAGTACAAATACTTCCGGTTGAATGTACTCCTGAACGGCAAAATGGCGTCTGCCTGGCGCAAGATACTGGCCGATACTGAGGAATCTGCATCCCACCTCCCGTAGATCCTGCATGACCTCCCGAACTTCATCAACTGTTTCTCCCATACCCAGCATGATTCCTGACTTTGTGTCGATCCGCTGATCCATCTCGCCACACAATCTCAAAACGCTCAGCGACCGGGCATATTCGGCGCCACTCCGGATGTGATACAAGCGGGGTACAGTTTCAACGTTATGGGCAATGATATCGGGGTGTGACTGGACTACGGTTTCAAGGCTGGCCTGGTTGCCCATAAGATCGGGTATCAGCAGCTCGATGGTCGTATCCGGGGACTGCCGCCTGACAGACCGTACTGTTGAAGAGTAGACAGAAGCACCACCGTCTGCAAGATCGTCGCGAGTAGGACTGGTGATGACAACGTGTGAGAGTTTCAACCGGGCAACCGCCTCAGCAATGCGGTCGGGCTCATCGTAATCAACCGGCAGGGGCGCCTGTCTTTCCACGTTACAGAAGGTACACTGCCGCGTGCAGTTGATCCCGAGAATCAGAAACGTTGCCTGGCCGCAACTGAAGCACTCCGAGATATTCGGACAGAGCGCCTGCTGGCAGACGGTGTGCAGACGCAACTCACCCAACAGGTTTCGCATTGCGGTCTGCTCTCCGGGATTTACCTTCTTGCGTAGCCAGTCCGGTTTGCGTTGAATATTCACTGTCTTTCACCGTGCAGATTCCAGAGCTCGGATGAGTACGTGTCAGACTGCAATTTTTCCGCAAGCGACTGTTCTCCGGGCGACAGATCATCCAGACGTACCGATGGCCCGAGACAGCTGACGAAGGATTCGGTCAGCAGGCGTTTCAGGGTTTCAAGGTCGGCAACAACCCCCAAATCCATGAGGCTGGCGGTGCCTTCCGCATGTTCGGGAGAACGATCTTTCATATACTGCAGGCCGGTATGTGCGCGGTTGACAATCGGAATCGAACCATGCTGGAAAATAGTGTTTTTCAAACGACGCTGGGCATTTCCGCCGATTTTTCTGTTGTTGACGACTATATCGAATGTTTCCCGGCCCGCATAACAGAAGGGGGTGCGTACACCCAACCGCCCGCTGTCGGAAACAGCATCCCGGGCAAATGACGCATCCAGCCCGAGCCTGCGGTAGAAAGCGAGCAGAAAGGCGGTCAGGACACAGAAAGAATCTTTCACAGAAGAGGCTTCCGGAATATGAGCGGGCGAACAGACGATACTATAGGTCAGTTCATCCTCATGGAACAAGGCTCCGCCACCGGTTATGCGACGGACAAACGGCAAAGCGTCCCTGCGACAGCAGTCAAAGTCAATTTCTTCCGCAGCTTTTTGAAAACGACCGATAGAGAGCGCCGGTGGATCCCAAGCATACAAACGGAAAACCGGCGGGGAATCGGGAGGGGTAAACGACGCCAGCAAGGCCTCATCAATGGACATATTGAGCGCACAGCACGCCGGACCGCTGTCGATCAAACGCCATGTATATGGCTGCGATCTCTCCGTCACCTCTCCAACTCCCTGTAAAGATAATGCTGCATCAAGCGAAACGGCAGAAAAAAGGGGAGTAAATCATCACTCCCCCATCGTAGATTAACTTGGCCCTTCGGCTCCGGCACGCTCAACAATCCCCGTTTAAAAACTCACCCGCCTTGGCAACATCGTCGCGGCAGCCAATGTACACCGGACAGCGCTGATCAAGTCCCTCAGGGACTATATCCAGAATGGGGATCTCACCATTGGTGGCGGATCCTCCGGCCTGCTCCAGCAGGAACGCCATGGGATTAAGCTCAAACAGCAGGCGCAGTTTTCCCTGGGGTGCATCGTTTAAGGCCGGATACAGGAACACACCTTTGCCCTTCATCAGTATCTGATTAATGTCAGGCACAAATCCTCCAGAATAACGAAGCTTTGAGCCCTTATTTTCAAGGTAACGGATGAACTTTTCATTGTTCTCACTGTACTTCTTGCGAAGGCCGCCGGGGGAGTAAATCTCGCCGGAAGGCTTCATCTGGATATTCTCACGCGTCAGGGTGTACTCCATCAACTGGTTCATGGTGAACTCATAGACCCCCTTGCCTACGGAATAGACCAGGGACACGCGTGGTCCGTACAGGATGTAGAGAGCCCCGACCATTTTGCGCCCCGGCTGCAAGAGGTCCTTGCCCTGGTAAATCCCGACTATGGTGCCGACCGCCAGATTCACATCAACCAGCGAAGACCCATCCAGCGGATCATATGCAACCGAAAACATCCCTTGTGGATTGCTGGTAACCTGAAAGATCTCCTCCATCTCCTCGGAAGCGATGTTGCAGACAACACCGGAATGCTGGAGGCGCTTACGCAAGATCCTGTCGGACAGTACATCCAGAGCCAGTTGCTCTTCACCATAGAGATTGGAGGTTCCCGCCACGCCCAGATCACCGGTACGAACCGCGTTGATCACGTATTTACTGGCCTCGGCAATCTCACAAATCAGATGCACCAGATTACCACTGATATTCTGATCTCTCAAATGCTGGCGAAAATCAATCTGGAATTTTGTCTTGCCCGGTTCTTTGTACATGCTTCCCCCCGCAAAATGGATTATATGTGGCTACAGTTGCACAACCCTACAGCAATATTGAATATTTGGCAACCCCGTCAGATCTCGAAAATTGCACCGTCATGAAGAAGCTCGATTCCCTCCAGTTCGAGACAATCAATCTCTGATCGGATAATATCGTAATACTGGGGTTTCGGATGTGTGATAAAGATCCGTTTCGGCAGTGATTCAAACTTCTCCAGTTCCGTACTCAGAAGAGAGCAGGTCAGGTGTTTCGTCAGAAGTGCCAGCGGTTCCATGTTATTAGGGAATGAGACCTCCACGATCAGCGCATCGGCTCCGCTGGCATAGCCCCATATCTCCTCGGTCGGACCGGTGTCACCCGTATACACCAGCGTAGTTCCCCCTGTGCAGACACGATACCCGACCGTCGGCACCGTATGATTGACCGGAATGGCCCGTATACCATATTTTCCGATCGTATAATCCACCCCGCATTCAATGGTTTCATAGCGCAGCACCGGCTTCTCTGAGCTGGGAATGCAACTGAAATCAGGCCAGATGATGTTATTGAATAAATGCTGCCGCAACGCATCGATGACATCGCGGGGGCTGTAGAGAGTTATGGAATGGGCGATGTTCTTTATGATTATATTGTCGATCAGCGCCGGAATTGCACGTATATGATCAAGATGCGAGTGGGTGATAAAAATATGCTTGAGACGCCACTGCTCCTCTTCCGTCAGAACCGAGCCTATAGTCCCGGCATCCAGAAGCAGCGTACCGTCAATCAGAAACGCCGGAGGATTGAAGTTTGGCAACTCTGCCCCTGCACTCCCCAAAACCCTGAGTTTCATCCGAATCCCTCCTGGGCAAAATCCTCATGCAGATACATCCTTCGTGAGACAATGTGCAACACCGGCAATGGCAAAGTCAAGCACAAGCTCAATCCAGTGCCGCTCCTTCATTATGATCCCCTTTTACCGTTGTGAATCCAAAACCTTGATAGGCATCAGAATCGAATTTCAAGAATATTCGGAGCTGCTTTACCCCACTCATCCTTGTCAAGAAGACCATCCTTGTTTACGTCCATGGCGTCAAACAGTCTGCTTCGGTACTCCTTTTCCTGCACACCGGACATATCCTTGAAAGCGGGGAAAAACTGAATCACTTTCGTTCGGTTGACCTCATGATGTTTTCCGTCAACAAATTCCTGTTTACTGAGCTTTCCATCTGCATTTTTGTCAAGCTTGTCAAATAGCTTGTCGTGAATTTCACCGGCGTATGCAGATACAATCTGGAGTAGCAGCAGGAAGAGTAGTGCGAAGATTCGTTTCATTAATTACCCCGTTTCCGGAAGCGGTTCGATGATCGCTTCCTTGAGAATAGTGCGACAATACCCCTGAAGCCTCAATATTACAAGATTTGGAACGTATCACCGCATAAACTTTGACGGGAAACCGGACATACCCGGCAGAACCGGAAGATTACCCGGATGACTGTACCGTTTTGCTGTGTACATACCAATAGGCAGCGGCAACGAAAACTACCCCTCCGACGATATTACCCAGCGTGACCGGAACAAGATTGTTAATCAGAAAACCGTACCAGTTCAGGTCGGGATCGGGACGTACCAGCTCCCGGGAGAGAAAGAGGCCGGTGGGAATGAAGTACATATTGGCGATAGAGTGCTCAAAGCCGCTGGCCACAAATGTCATGATCGGGACATAACAGGCCAGCAGTTTGCCCGGCACGTCACGGGCGGCGGTTGCCATAAAAACAGCGAGACATACCAGCCAGTTGCAGAGGACGGCACGGACGAATGCGGTTGAAAAAGAGAGTTTGCATTTGATGGCGGCAACCATGATTGCCTGGTCAGCAACGGCGCCCGATTCCCATAGTCTGGTTTCGTACATCAGCCAGGCAAAAAATAGTGCCCCGAGGAAGTTGCCAACCAGAACGACCATCCAGTTTTCCAGCAGCTTTTTCCAGGAAATCTGACCGTGAAGCGCGGCAGCAGCGAGGAGACTGTTACCGGTGAACAATTCCGCGCCACAGATGACTACGAACATCAGACCCACGGAAAAAACACTGCCAGCCAGGATTCGCGCCATACCCAGTCCGAGAAATCGGGCAGCATCCTGGCTGACAATCGTGGAGAGCTGTGCACCGAACGAGATGTAAAATCCAGCCAGAAGGCTGAGAACAAAGGTGCGTCCGAATGACTGGTGCAGAACCCGTCGTCCCGCAGCTATAACAAGCTGAATCGTTTCAGGTGGAGTCAGAAATCGCTTATCATGCATGTATCATGGACTCCCCTATTAAAAAACCCGCCTGAGCGGTTCAGACGGGCGTTTTGACACATACCAGAAAAAAAGGGATCAGGCAAGGCGGTTGGCATACAGGGGAAATTTCTTCATCAGCCCGTTGACCTGTTTTTTTATGGCCGCAAGTTTTTCGTCATTGCCGATATTGGCAACGGCATCGGCGATAAAGGCTGCAACAAGCTCCATCTCGGGCTCTTTCAGGCCATGTGAGGTACATGCCGGTGTCCCGACCCGAATGCCGGAGGTGACAAACGGGGAGCGGGTCTCAAACGGTACGGTATTTTTGTTGACTGTAATGCCAGCCTTGTCCAGAGCCTCTTCGGCAGCCTTGCCGGTAATTTCGGTGCCGGAAAAATTGATCAGCATCAGATGATTGTCCGTGCCGCCGCTGGTAAGCCTGAAACCCCGCTTTGTAAGGCCAGCGGCCAGGGCTTTGGCGTTATTGACAATCTGCTGCTGATAGACCTTGAACTCCGGCTGCAATGCCTCTTTGAAGGCTACCGCCTTGGCCGCGATGACATGCATCAAAGGGCCGCCCTGAATACCGGGAAATATCTGAGAGTTGACAGTCTTGGCAAATTCCTCACGGCAGAGGATCATTCCGCCGCGCGGGCCGCGCAGGGTCTTGTGGGTGGTAGTGGTAACAAACTCTGCGTATGGAACCGGGCTGGGATGGACGCCGGCGGCAACGAGACCCGCGAAATGAGCCATATCAACCATGACCACGGCTCCAACCTTATCAGCAATAGCGCGGAAAGCCGGAAAATCGATAATGCGCGGATAGGCGCTGGCACCCACCACGATCATTTTGGGGTTGTGCTGGACCGCCAGGCGCTCTACTTCGGCATAGTCAATGGTCTCGGTATCGGGAGAAACGCCGTAGGGCACGATGTTAAAGAGTTTCCCGGAAAAATTGACCGGACTGCCATGGGTCAGGTGGCCGCCATGGGACAGGTTCATGCCCAGAATGGTGTCGCCCGGCTTGCATGCTGCAAAATAGACCGCCATGTTGGCCTGTGAACCGGAGTGAGGCTGGACATTGGCGTGCTCGGCGCCGAACAGCTCCCTGGCGCGGTCAATCGCAAGCTGCTCGACGACATCCACGTGTTCACAGCCGCCGTAGTAACGTTTACCGGGGTATCCTTCGGCGTATTTATTGGTCAGGATAGAACCCTGGGCTTCCATGACCGCATCAGAAACAAAGTTTTCGGATGCAATCAACTCCAGGTTATACTCCTGGCGCTCGGTCTCCTGCCGGATAGCTTCTGCGACTGCCGGATCAAACAAGGTAAGACGGGACATGGACCTACTCCTTGAAAGTGTTTGCGCAAAACATATAAACACGAAGCGGGACTCACATCAAGCCCCGCTTTCAGTAATATATGTTAACAGCATGTTCTAGTTGTATTTTTTTTCAATATCCGTGATTTTATCAAGGCGGCCCTGATGGCGCCCGCCTTCAAAGGTAGCATCCAGCCAGGCACCAACCAGATCACAGGCCTTCTGCTCGTCAAGCACCCGCCCACCAAGAACCAGCACGTTGGCATTGTTGTGTTCCCTGGCCATACGGGCCATGAACACATCTGTCACAAGAGCGGCACGGATACCGGGAACCTTGTTGGCGGTAATGGACATGCCGATGCCGGTGCCACAGATCAGGATACCGAGATCAAAGGAACCGGCCGCAACCTGCTCAGCCACTTTCAGCCCGAAATCGGGATAATCAACCGATGCATCCGTCTCCGTACCGGCATCGGAAACCACAATATTGCGTCGTGTAAGATAACTTTTGAGAGCAGTTTTGAGACTCAGACCACCGTGGTCACTGCCGATAACAATCATAGCGCCACCTAAATCTTTTTGAACAGCAGGGTAGCGTTGGTTCCGCCAAAACCGAGCGAGTTGCTCATGGAGCAGGTAATTACAGCGTCTCGGGCGGTATTGGGCACATAATCCAGGTCACACTCGGGATCCGGTTCTTCGTAGTTGATGGTCGGCGGAGCAACGCCATTTTCCATGGCCAGGCAGCAGAAAACCGCCTCAAGGCCACCGGCGGCGCCCAACATATGGCCGGTCATGGATTTAGTGGAGGAGACCATCAGCTTATCGGCATGATCGCCGAAAACGGATCTGATAGCCAGTGTCTCGTTCAGGTCGTTAAAGGGAGTCGATGTGCCGTGGGCATTGATATAGTTCACCTGCTCCGGGTTAACTCCAGCATTTTTGAGGGCCATCCGCATGCAGCGTGCAGCGCCTTCACCACCGGCAGACGGGGCGGTCATATGGAAGGCGTCTGCGGTAAGGCCGTACCCGACCACTTCGGCATATATCCTAGCGCCACGCTTTTTGGCCGCCTCATATTCCTCCATAACCACAATACCGGCGCCCTCTGACAGAACGAATCCGTCACGGGTCCGGTCGAACGGTCGCGACGCCCGGGTCGGATCATCGTTACGGCTGTCGCTCAAAGCCTTCATGACGGCAAAACCACCAATTCCCAGAGGGGTCACGACGGACTCGGTGCCACCGGCGATCATGGCATCCGCATCACCACGCTTGACGATGTGATAGGCATCGCCGATGGAATGGGTTCCGGTCGCACAGGCCGATACGGAGGATATATTGGGGCCCTTTGCGCCGTACTTGATGGATATATGGCCGGGTGCCAGGTTGATGATCAGCATGGGGATGAAGAACGGGGTGATCTTGCGGTAGCCCCCCTCTTTCAACACATCGTGATATTTCTCGATGGTCGGCAGTCCACCAAGCCCTGCGCCGACAAGAACTCCTACACGTTCGGCATTCTGTTCATCTATGACAAAACCTGAATCCTCCATGGCAAAGTGGGCGGCGCCCATCGCGTACTGAATGAAAAGATCCATCTTTTTGATTTCTTTTTTTTCGATAAAATCTTCGGCGTTAAAACCACGTACCTCGCCGGCAATCTTGACCGGCATATCCGAAGCGTCAAATCGGGTGATCAGGCCGATGCCCGACTGACCCTTGACAATTGCGTCCCAGTTGGCAGCGTTACCGGTTCCAAGAGGAGAAACCGCACCGACTCCTGTAATTACAACTCTTCTCATGGTATATGACTCCCTGGGGCTGACAGATATAATACTGCCGCCAGAAAAGAAAAGAGGGGAGCGTCTCCCCCCCCCCCATTATGCTGCTTAACTGTGCTCAGTGATGTATTCGATAGCATCATTAACCGTCTGGATCTTCTCGGCATCCTCATCAGGAATTTCAATATCAAACTCCTCTTCGAGAGCCATAACCAGCTCAACGGTGTCAAGAGAGTCGGCGCCGAGATCGTCCATGAAGGAAGCCTCGGGCACTACCTGTGCTTCTTCTACACCAAGCTGTTCAGCTACAATTTCTTTAACCCGTTTCGCAATGTCAGACATGAATTCACCTCCGTGTGATGTAACCCTTTTCAGGTTTCTTTTTTTGTGTCGGAATGGCTAATTAAGCAATGATGGTATGAAATGTCAATTCTTATTTTTACCTCAAAGCAACTACATGTACATTCCGCCATTTACGCCGATAACCTGACCCGTGATGTAGCCGGACTGTTCGCTGGCAAGGAAAATAACCGCGTTGGCGATGTCATCGGAGCTGCCCAGGCGCTCCATCGGAATCTGGGCTGCCAGTTCGGCCTTGACCTTGTCAGACAGAGCATCCGTCATGGCTGTCGCAATAAAGCCGGGTGCTACGGCATTGACCGTAACATTACGTTTCGCCAGTTCCCGGGCATTGGACTTGGTCAGACCGATCAGGCCTGCCTTGCTGGCGCAGTAGTTTGCCTGACCGGCATTTCCCATCTGCCCGACGATTGAAGCAATATTGATTACTCTGCCGTAACGCTGTTTAGTCATGAATTTGGATGCTGCGCGCGTACAGAGGAAAGCACCCTTCAGGTTGACCGAAAGTACCGCATCCCAATCCTCGTCCTTCATGCGGACCAGCAGGCCGTCGCGGGTTATTCCGGCGTTATTCACAAGTATATCGACCCTGCCGAACGTCTCGACCGCGACGCTCATCATGCGCTCCACATCCTGGGTTACCGTCACATTACCGACAACCCCCAGGGCTTTCGCACCCAACGCTGTTATCTCCGCAACAACGGCGTCTGTGGATGCCTGATCCATATCGACAGCAACAATAACGGCCCCTCTTGAAGCGAGCGACAAAGCGATACTCCGCCCAATGCCACGAGAAGCCCCTGTTATAACTGCTATTTTATCCTTTGACATGAATTTCCTCCTCTTTTTTGTATGTGGTGATATCGGTTCCGATCAGTTCATATCGGCGAAGGTTGCCTTCAGAACCGCATCGGTGACAAGTTTATCATCAACATAAGCCTTGGCGTTGAAGAACCATATCCCCCGTTTGCTGTTTGCCACCTCCACGCTGAGACGGAGCTGGTCTCCCGGGAAAACCGGCTTGCGGAAACGTACATTGTCAATACCGGCAAAATACGTAGCTTTCGAACGGACGCTCTCATCAGATGAGAGTATGGCAAGAATACAGGCTGCCTGCGCCAGGGATTCAACAATCAGAACTCCGGGCATAACCGGATGGGCAGGGAAATGTCCCTGAAAAAAGGGCTCATTCATTGAAACATTTTTGAGAGCGACGATACGCTTGCCTGTCTCAACTTCCAACACCCGATCAACCAGAAGAAAGGGGTAGCGATGGGGCAGTATCTTCATGATTTCATTGACATCAAGCATTACTGGCTCCTTTTTCATGTTGTCAGGCAGAATATGCCCTGACTCCTGCGGTATCCTCTATGTTCCCTATCGCTACATCCTTTGAGATGCGTTTCACCAGGCCGCTCAATACTTTTCCGGGGCCGATCTCAATAAAACGGGATACGTTCAGAGCAACCATTTCCGTGACCGACTGTTCCCACAATACGGGCGCACACACCTGTGCAACCAGAAGCGGCCTGACCCGATCCTTATCAGCGTTCGGCTCAGCCGTCACATTTGACACCACCGGCAGCAGCATGGTGCTGATCGAAACAGCATCGAGCGTTTCCGCCAGCCTGTCTGAAGCCGGTTTCATCAAAGCGCAATGGAAGGGGGCACTCACCGGCAACAGCATGGCCTTTCTAAATCCGCGATCTTTGGCAATTTCAATGGCCCTTGCAACAGCAGCCGCACTGCCGGCGATGACAATCTGGCCGGGGGAGTTGAAATTTGCAGGGGATACAACCTCGCCCTGAGCCGCTTCACGGCACACATCCTCAAGTTCATCCTTCTCAATACTCAACACGACAGCCATGGTTCCGGTTCCCACAGGCACCGCATCCTGCATAAAGGCGCCCCGGGAACGAACCGTGCGGACGGCATCCGCGAATGTCAATGCTCCTGAACAGACCAAGGCTGAATACTCCCCCAGCGAGTGGCCGGCCAGAAAATCAGCCTGCAGACCGGTTTCCTGCGCAATCACTCTCAACGCGGCAATACTGGTGGTCAAAATAGCCGGCTGGGTGGTGGTGGTAAGCTTCAACTCATCGTGGCTTCCGGAAAAACAGGCCGATGAAAGCTTGAACCCCAGAGCGTCGTCAGCCTCTTCGTACAGATGACGCGCAGATGCAAACGTATCGGCAAGATCCTTGCCCATTCCCGAATACTGTGATCCCTGGCCGGGAAAGATAAATGCGGTCTTACTCATTTTCAGCCATCCGTATCAGTGAATTATAGGTGAACATACTACCAGCGTATCAGCGCGGAACCATAGCTGAATCCGCCGCCAAAAGCGGTCAGAAGGATAATATCTCCGGACTTCAGTCGTCCGGCCCTGTTGGCCTCGTCAAGGGTAATGGGAATAGATGCGGAGGAGGTATTGCCGTAATGGTGCAGATTCAGAAAAACCTTGTCTGAAGGAACACCAAGCCGTTTGGTGGTGGCATCGATAATCCGCCGATTGGCCTGGTGCGGAATGAACAGTGAAATATCAGATGGAGTCATATTATTGGCTGTGAGAGCAGCGCAAGCAGCCTCTTCCATGGCACGCACGGCGTGCTTGAATACATCATTTCCTTCCATCTTGATAAAAAAGAGCCGCTCATCGATTGTGGACTGTTTTGTTGCGGGATTTCTGCTGCCGCAGCCCGGTTGATACAAGGTATTCCAGTAGCTGCCGTTACTGAAGATGTGGGTTGAAAGAAGACCCGCTTCATCCTGTGATGCCTGAACAATCGCGGCGCCGGCACCGTCGCCAAAGAGGATACAGGTGTTGCGGTCAGTCCAGTCCACAATCCGTGAAAGAACTTCTGCTCCAATAACAAGAATATTTCTCGCTGCACCGGTTTGAATGTATTTCTCAGCAATGGAGAGTCCGTAAACGAAGCCGGAACAGGCTGCGGATATGTCAAAGGCTGCTGCGTTGACAGCACCCAGTTCCTGTTGAACAATGCAGGCAGTGGCGGGAAACGGGAAATCCGGCGTGACCGTGCCGAGAATAATCAGATCAAGCTCGTCAGCGGCAACACCTGACATTTCCAAGGCACTGCGCGCAGCTCCGACGGAAAGGGTCGAGGTGAATTCTCCATCCGAGGCGATACGGCGCTCCTTGATACCTGTTCGTATGGTGATCCATTCGTCACTGGTATCCACCATCCTCTCCAGGTCGGCATTTGTGAGAATCTTGTCCGGCAGGGCAGCTCCGGTACCGGTTATCCTCGCTTTTAGCATGCAGTCTCCCTTATCTGTTCTGACGCCGACTGAGATTTCAGGGTGTCCCGCTGGGCTGAAACGACGAGATTTTCAGACAGCTTTTTGACAACATGCTCGGTCACGCCGCTTTTTGCATATTCATAGGTGAATCTGATAGCATTTTTGATGGCCTTCACATTGGAACCACCGTGACAGATCATGGCAACACCATTGATGCCAAGCAGGGGAGCCCCGCCATATTCGGCATAATCGACGGTTTTTTTGAAACGGTTAAAAGCCCCACGCACAAAGAGGTATCCCAGTTTTGAAACCCAACTCTTGAGAATCTCCCCTTTCAGCATCTTTCCGGCGGCGTCCGACAACCCTTCGGAAAGCTTGAGAACAACGTTTCCCACGAAGCCATCACAGACGACGACATCAACCGTTCCCCTGAAAATATCGCGGCCTTCAACATAGCCCGAATAGTTCAGTGATGTGTTGCGCAGAAGCGCGTTCGTCTCGCGTGTCAGTTCATTGCCTTTTGAGTCTTCTTCGCCATTTGAGAGCAACCCGACTCTCGGATTGGCTATCCCCATGGCGTAGCGCGCATAGACCTCTCCCAAAATAGCAAACTGGGCGAGATGGATCGGCTTGCAATCAACATTGCCACCCACGTCAAGAACGAGTGTCTTCCCCGTGAGAGTTGGAAATATTGAAGCAATGGCAGGTCGATCGATACCGCTGATTCTCTTGAGAACAAACATGGCCGCAGCCATGGTCGCACCGGAATTTCCCGCACTTATGGCCGCACAGGCCTTACCGTCTTTTACCAGCTCAAAAGCAAGCCTTACCGATGAGTTACGCTTCTTGCGTACGGCGTCGGAGGCAGAATCATGCATGCCGACAACCTCGCTGGCATGAAAAATATCTATATCAAGTCCGCCGACCGAATGCCTGGCAAGTTCGGCAGTCAGCGAGGCATGGTCGCCAACCAGCGTCACCGGAATGTTAAATTCCCGGCAAGCGGCCACCGCTCCCTCCACCTCAACGGCGGGGGCATTGTCGCCACCCATAGCGTCAACTGCGACTCTCATCATTCCCGATAATGACACGGAAGCGGCTGTGAGTTACTGCGCTTTGGAAAGGTCGATGACCTCTTTGCCCTTGTATGTTCCGCAGCTCGGACAGGCGCGGTGAGGGAGTTTGGGGGATTTGCACTGGGGGCAGACCGAGAGAGACGGGGGTGTCAAAAAGTCATGAGCACGCCTCATGTTCTTACGGGATTTGGATGTTTTCTTCTTAGGTACTGCCATGGTGATTCTCCTTTTTCCGGCGGCGGATACAGATGCCACACAGTTTTTAACGAAATGTTTTAAAATTCCTCAGAGCGCTGAATGCGGTAGGTATTATTTCATCAGGGCAGTCACAGGCTCCCTGGTTAAGGTCGGCTCCACACGACGGGCATAACCCCCTGCATCCATCACCGCAGAGGGGCTTCATGGGCACTTCCATCGCCACCTGTTCTTCTATCTCGCGGGAAAGGTCTATTTCATCACCAGAAAATACCGTCGCAATGAGGTCATCATCGCACAGCTCAAGCTCTTCTTCAATATCGCTATGCCGTGCAGACTCTCTCCGAAGTATGATTCTGAAGGTTGAATCGATGGCCGCTGGATATTCTGCAAGGCATCTGCTGCAGGTCAGCTCAATGTTCGCCTGTACCCTGCCCGAGGCTCTCAGGTGATCAAACTCACGCTCTACGGTAATTTCAGCAGTGACTGCCCCGCAAAAATCACACACGCCATCGGCTCGCATCCCGGCAAGCACAGGAAAGACCTCAACCGGCTCTTCAACATGCAGCAGGTACGGTTTATCCTTGATATGATCAACTCGAATCTTCATGTATCGATTCCGACGGGTTCAAACACAATAAAGCCAAAATATGAAGCAGGTAACTATACGCAATGTAGCTCTTATGTCAAGGTAAATTAAACCGGCTGATGACGACATCGCCCGTAGAACTCCAGCTTGCGGCGAACCTGTTCGTGCAGATCCTTGCCCAGAAGATCCCAGGTGAACCGCCACTCCCAGTTGCCGTCAGCTCTTCCAGGCACATTCATCCGAGCCGATGAAGGGAGGGCAAGAATATCCTGAAAAGGAATAATTGCGGTATCGGCCACTGACATAAGAGCAGCCCGCACCAGATCATCCGAAGGAGTGCTGCCGTTCGTTCCCAGATACCCATTCACCGCATACCGCTCATGATCGTTCAGGGCGGCATACCATCCTGCCGTGGTGTCATTGTCATGGGTACCGGTGTAGACGACACAATTCCTGATGTGATTATGCGGAAGATAGATATTGTCCGAACCGGAACCGAAGGCAAACTGGAGAATTTTCATGCCGGGAAAGGCATAGTTATCACGCAACTCCTCTACCTCGGAGGTAATAACACCCAGATCCTCAGCAATAATCGGAAGCCTTCCCAACGCCGATGCCACTGCGTCAAATAGACGATTGCCGGGCCCGGAAACCCAGCTACCCCTTACTGCCGTCCTGTTGCCGGCCGGAACGTGCCAGGCTGCTTCAAAACCACGAAAGTGATCGACTCGAATGCAGTCAAACAGCGAAAACATTGATCTGAAACGGTTGATCCACCAATCGTACCCGCCCCGTTCCAGCGCGTCCCAGTTGTAGAGGGGATTTCCCCACAACTGGCCGGTCTCGGAGAAATAGTCGGGCGGCACCCCTGCAACGACGGTGGGCCTGCCGTGAGCATCCAGCAAAAAAAGATCGCGATTGCGCCATACATCGGCCGAATCGTACGCAACAAATATCGGAATATCTCCGATGATGGCAACTCCCCTGGCAGCTGCGTACGACCGGAGTGCGCCCCACTGGCGAAAAAACTGCCACTGCAGGTATTTCTGCACACCTACCTCCGATCCCAGTTCCACGGAGACCTTTTCATACATGTCAGCCCGAAGAAAAGCGGCGGAGGCAGGCCATTGATGCCAGCTTTTCCCTTTGTACTTTTTTTTAAGCGCCATAAAAAGTGCATAATCGTGGAGCCAGGGAGTCGAATCACAGAACCGCCAGAACTCCTCCATACGATCAGTTCTGCCACTGGCAAAAAATGCCGTGGCGGCACAATACAGGGCACCCAGTTTGGTTGGAATCAGGGTGCCGAAATCCACACGATCCGCATCAGAAATCTTTCCATCACCGGGCATAACGAGATCACCTTCAAGTTCAAGTGATTTCAGATCGATCAGGAGAGGATTCCCGGCAAATGCAGAAAAAGCCGAATAGGGAGAGTTTCCGCAGGAAGGAGGATTGAGGGGAAGTACCTGCCACCAGGACATTCCCATTGCTGCCAGCAGATCAACAAAATGCCGGGCGTTTTCTCCCAGTGTTCCACAACCCTCGGCACCTGGCAGAGATGTTGGGTGCAGCAGAACGCCGCAACTTCTCCCTTTCTGCATATATCCCCCTCAAAGCAGTCATTAACTGAGGTTTGAATTAATCATAATCGAATCTGCATTGCAAATTAATTCACTTCCATTCTGAAAACCTTTTTATATTTGAACCCGGATCAATTTACCGGTATAGTTTTTTCAGACGAACCACATTTTCGAAACCCCTGACGGTCGCCATGGAACACCACATACCAGCAGACATTCCAACAGACACTATTGATGTCAGGGCGCTTGCCGCTCTGATTACCGAACTCAACATCTCCCGTCGAAATTTCAAATCCTATCCCAAGGATCACCCCGTAGTTGAGACCGGCTTCCGAAAAGTTATCTCCCGCTACGACAAACTGCTCAAAAACGCTGATGATATTGTCATCAGTGTTTCCCGGGAGAACTTGTTGCTTGGCTCTACGATTCTTGATGCGTCCAATCCGGTATTTCATGACTTTGCCCACACTCTTTTTGAACACGACATCGCCGTACTCATTCTGCGACAGGGACTGACGACAGCAGAGCTCAGGAATTTCAACATAATTCTCGGGCTTAAGCGGGACGAGCTTAATCGGTACGGTGGAATCCAGGAACTCTGGGAAAAGGGTCAGATCCAATCCCTTTCAATCAAAGCGATACGGTATGACCTTTTCTCGGCATCCGGCGGCACACGTGACGGAAACGCCCTGAAACCTGACAACAGCGGAGACATCTGGGAGCGGTTCGTTCGGCTGCTGACTATTGACGACAACCAAATGCAGGAAACGCTTTCCGGCGATGACTTCGATCCAGAAATGCTTGCTGCGATCCTCAACAGCCGTTTGGCGACGTTAAACGACGACTCCGGAGACACCGGAAAAATCCTGGAATCCGCCATTGACGTCATATCCCTGGTCAGCACACTACCGTCAACTGATCCGAACAGCAGGCTCCTCTGCAATAAACTTGGGACGTTTATCAGCAAACTCACTATTGACCTTCGCCGACAGATTCTCAGCAGCTGCTTCGAGACCACAATGGAGGACGGGAGTCCGGTCGCAGAAGCCATCATCAGCAACATGCCGGTTGCCATCATTTCAGAAACCCTTCATGACCTCGTGCAGCATCAGGCGGATGTGCCTCCCGTCATCATGGGACTGTTAAAAAAGCTTGCGAAAGATTCCTCCACTGCACGCTCAGATGGGGCAGCCGAAGATGCCAACAGGGAAAAGATACAGACTATCTTCAGTGAGCATGCCGCCGAAGAGTATGTTCCCGATCATTACCAGACAAAACTCAATGCCATCATCAGCGAGAGCCAGATACCGCTCATGGCCCAGGCCGATCAGTACCTTCTTCTGGCTACGGTGGACAGTCACCAGGTGGAAAACCGGATCAGCGACATCATCATGAATCTGTTCATGAACAACGCAGAAACACCTGAAGAGAGGGATTTTCTTCTGCAGAGTCTTGAGGACATGTTCGGATATTTTCTTCAGACCGGTGACTACATCCAGTTATTAAAGATGATTGAGCAATCAGGGAGCAGCCTCTATTCTTCCGAGATCCAGTGTTCCCTGCGCGAAAGCTATTCCCGTCGTGAGTTTCTGGACGAGATTCTGAGAGGCCTCACAATCTGGGGAAAGCCGCGTTATGGTGATATTCAGCATCTGGTTGCCAAAATCGGGACTCCCTTCATCGAGGTTTTGCTGGATCGCATTGCCATCGAAGATAATATGTCGCTACGGCGTTTCATGATGGATCGCCTGATCGAGATGGGCCCCGCAGCAAAGGATCCGGTCGCAAACCGGCTTGGTGATAATCGCTGGTACGTGTTACGCAATCTGGTCACCATTCTCAGACACCTCGATGATCCTGCAATTATTCCATTGATCCGACCACTGTCGCGACACAGCAACAACCGGTTGCGCCACGAGGTACTCAGCGCTCTGGTATCGCTCCACGACCCATCTGCCGTACAACAGATCCTTCATGACCTGGACAGTTCGGAACGCGAGGTTCAGCTTGCTGCCATCACCCTCTCCGAGATGAGTTACTTTCCCGATATACACAATAAACTGATTGCCATGCTTTCCAAAGACGGTTTGAGCCAGGTCGAATATGATCTTAAAAGTGCCGTGGTCAAGGCGCTGGGAGAGCTTCATCGCAACGAAAGCCTGGCAGAGTTTATTAAAATACTCGGTTCAACAAGTTTCTTGAACAGCAAACTGCTGACTCACCTCAAAATTGATATAATCCGGGCACTTGAACGCTACCCGCAGCAGGCAGTCGCCCCCCTGCTTGAACGCCTCTGTTCTGCAAAAGGAGACCTGGCACGGCAAGCCCGGGAATCCCTCACACATTTGCAAGGTCGGCTCCCATGATCAGTGAAAGATCTTCTCTGCAGGAATTTATCCGCAACCTGCTTTCGGCAACAGCCAGCGCAGCACTCTACACAATCACTCACCAGCAGGTCGTCTGGCTGATCGATGCGGCTTTTTCCCGAATCAGTCATGTTCTGGAGAATGTGAGTGAAATCACGATAATGACGATCGAAAACGAGCTGGTCATAAATGGACAGCCCCAGGAGCGCAGTCTCTTCCTTAACCGTTTTGCTGAAATAATGCAGTCCCGCGGCATATCTCATATAAGATTGCTGGCGGGGCTTTCCCGGCAGGAACTCGTGGAACTGGTCGCTGCGCTGTCGAGCCGGAATGAAGGCGGCGAAGCGCCCTCCACTGAGCATCTGAAACTGGGCTGTGTGGACATAGCATCGGGAAGCAGTACCGGAACACCCATGGAGGGACGTTCCGCCACAGACTCATCAGTCTCCATTCCTGATATGCCAAAAGCTGAGCTTGAACGTTTCGAGGAAATTTACGAGACGGTCAAACGGCATAAAAAGCTCAAAATTACCGGGATCCCCGGTATCGTATCCGGCTTTGTGAAGGCCTTCCATGAGGATCAGGACTCACTGCTGGCCATGGCCTCCCTCCGAAATACCGACAAATACACCTTTACCCATTCGACCAATGTATGCATTCTCAATATCGCCCAGGCCATGTCCCTGGGTATAGAGGGGCAACTCCTGCATGATATCGGCATTGCGGCGATGCTTCACGATATCGGCAAACTCTTCATCCCCGAGGAAATCATTACCAAAAAAGGCAAGCTGAACCGGCGGGAATTTTCTATTATGAAGCAGCATCCGGTTCTCGGCGCCAAACACCTTCTGGAGACACCCGGAGTACCCCGCCTTGCCGTTACCACGGCATTTGAACACCATCTCAAGTTCAACCTCAGCGGGTATCCTGCCGTACAGGCAGGGTGGCTGCCAAACCTCTGCAGTCAGATGACCATGATCTCGGATTTCTTCGATGCCCTGCGCACTCGACGCTCCTACCGTGAACCGCTGGAACTCTCCCGGATAGCAAGCATGATGCAGGAGATTTCCGGCACTCATCTTCATCCCGTTCTGACGCAAAACTTTCTGCGGATAATCGCACGCTTCGCAATAATGACAAACTCATCTGCCGCCTGAGTTCAACGGGCACACGCCACCTGCCATGATGTGGTTGACTCCTGAACTGCCTTGACATTACCCGATAGCATGCTTACCTACATACTATGGACTGGTGCCGGTATTTCCTCGGAAAGAAGAAAACATCATGGACTTCAACAAACTGACTCAAAAATCACAGGAAGCATTTGCAGAGGCTCAGAACAGAGCTGTCACTCAGGGACATGTTGAGGTTGATGGCGAGCACCTGCTCTGGGCGCTGCTCGATCAGCAGGACGGCCTCCTTCCCCGTCTGTTGCAGCGCATGGACATTCGTCCTGAAAGTCTGAAAAAAAAGATAGAAGAGGATCTGAACCGGCGCCCTCATGTCTCGGGACCGGGTGCGGAACCGGGTAAAATCTACGTCTCACAGAGACTTTCGCGCATTCTGGTGGCCGCCGAAAACGAGGCCAAGCGGCTGAAAGATGAATATGTCTCGGTTGAACATCTCTTCATGGCTCTGCTGGCCGAGGGCGACAAGACAATATCGGGGAAGTTTCTCAAGCAGGCTGGCATTGACAGGGAGAAGTTCCTCAAATCCCTGACCGATGTGCGCGGCAACCAGCGGGTGACATCAGCTTCACCCGAGGACAGTTACGAGGCGCTGGAAAAGTATGGGCGGGATTTGGTCAAGATGGCGCGTAACGACAAGCTGGATCCGGTGATCGGCCGGGACGAGGAGGTGCGCCGTGTGATCCGCGTGCTCTCCCGCAAGACCAAGAACAACCCGGTGCTGATCGGCGAACCGGGGGTAGGCAAGACGGCCATTGTAGAGGGTCTGGCCCAGCGTATCGTGCGGGGCGACGTACCGGAGGGGCTTAAGGACAAGACAGTCTTTGCCCTGGACATGGGCGCACTGGTGGCCGGAGCCAAGTACCGCGGTGAATTTGAGGAGCGTCTCAAAGCGGTTTTGAACGAGATCAAAGAGGCCGAGGGGCGAATCATACTGTTCATAGACGAACTGCACACCATTGTGGGTGCCGGCAAAGCCGAAGGTTCCATGGATGCCGGGAACATGCTCAAACCGATGTTGGCGCGCGGCGAACTTCACTGCATCGGCGCCACCACTCTGGACGAATACCGCAGCCACATCGAAAAGGATGCTGCCCTGGAACGCCGCTTTCAGCCGGTGCTGGTTGAGCAACCCACCGTTGAGGATACTGTCTCGATCCTGCGGGGTCTCAGGGAACGCTTTGAAGTCCATCACGGCATCAAAATCCAGGATGCGGCACTGGTTGCGGCTGCCACGCTTTCCAACCGCTACATCACCGAGCGCTTCCTCCCTGACAAGGCCATCGACCTGGTGGATGAAGCGTGCGCCATGTTGCGCACCGAAATCGACTCGCTGCCGTCTGAGCTTGACACCATCTCGCGGCGGGTGATGCAGCTTGAAATTGAAGAGGTTGCGCTCAAGAAGGAAAAGGATCCAGCCAGCAAGGAACGCCTGGAGACTCTGCGACGCGATCTGGCTGATGACCGCGAAAAAGCAGATACCATGCGGGCTCAGTACGATTCCGAAAAGTGTGCCATCCAACGGGTACAGGGCTTGCGCGAACAGCTAGAAAAAACCCGGCGCGACATCGAGCAGGCCGAACGCTCCAGCAATCTGGAACAGGCTTCGAAGCTTAAATACTCCGAATTGCCCGGACTTGAAAAGGCTCTGAAAAACGAAGAGTCCGCCCTCAACGAAAAGCAGGGTGGGCAGAAGCTGCTGCGGGAGGAAGTGACGGAAGATGAGATCGCCGAAATCGTCGCGCACTGGACCGGTATTCCCGTTACCAGACTTGTGGAGGGAGAGCGGGAAAAACTGCTGAGACTGGAGGATATCTTACACCAGCGGGTAATCGGTCAGGACGAGGCGGTGCAGTTGGTCGCCGATGCCGTACTGCGCGCCCGTTCCGGCATCAAGGATCCCCGGCGTCCGATCGGTTCATTCATTTTTCTCGGACCGACCGGTGTGGGAAAAACCGAACTGGCACGAACACTTGCAGAGGCGTTGTTCGACTCTGAAGACAACATTGTGCGTATCGACATGTCGGAATACATGGAGAAGTTTGCAGTGTCGAGGTTGATCGGCGCACCTCCCGGCTATGTGGGCTACGAAGAAGGAGGGCAACTCTCCGAGGCTGTGCGCCGCAAACCGTATTGCGTACTGCTGTTCGATGAGATCGAAAAGGCTCACCCGGATGTTTTCAACATCCTGCTGCAGATTCTTGATGATGGTCGTGTTACCGAGAGTCACGGACGCACGGTCAGCTTCAAGAACACGGTCATTATTATGACATCCAATATCGGCGCGCCGTATCTGCTGGAGGGCATAACCCCGTCCGGCGATATCACCGAAAGCGCGCGCCAATCGGTTATGAATGAAATGAAAAACGGTTTTCGTCCCGAGTTTCTCAACCGGGTGGATGACATAGTACTCTTCAAGCCACTGCACCTGAATGAAGTCATCAGGATAACCGATCTGCTGGCTGAGCAGCTCACGTTACGGTTGAAGGAACAACGCATAACCCTTTCAATTTCCGATGAAGCAAAGCGGTTCATCGCTCGAGCAGGATATGATCCGGTCTATGGAGCCCGCCCACTGAAACGGTTTCTGCAACGCGAACTGGAGACCCGTGTTGCCCGGGCAATCATCGCCGGTGACGTGGCTGAAGGGGGCATACTGAATGTGGATGTGGCAGACGGGAAACTGGTCGTGCGCTGATCCTGGAACAGACGTTTACCTTCAGAATATACGAAGCACCTCCGCGACCCATGCCAGGTTAAAAATGGAAATGAAATGTACGCCAGAGGCTCCCTCAGTCCAGGCGATAGACAAGCATGCTTTTATCACTCCCCACCAGCGCCATGCTACCATCGTGGCTGAATGAAATGCACCTGATCTTCTTATTCGTCCTGATGCGCTTGATGATGCTGCCGCTTTTAAGATCCCACACAATGATCGTACCTTCAGAGCGCTGGCTGTCGGCGGACAGAAGACGACGGCCGTCCCGGGTGACCGCCACCGCTATGACTTTATCCTGGTGCCCTTCAAGCATCTTGTGAATGGAATAGGTGGCCAGATTCCAGATAATGATACTCTTGTCATCCCCGCCAGAAACCAGATATCCGCCGTCAGGGGTGAAGGCCAGCGATGATATGTCGTTGCGGTGCCCTTCCAGAATTCGCGCCTCTCCATTGCCAGTCAGACTCCAGACCCGCACGGACTTTTCCTTGCCGCCGCCTGCAAGCATTTTTCCATTTGGACTGTAAGCGATGGTGAGTATATCGTTATCCGACCTGAGGGTGCGGGTTCTGCCCCCCGAGTTCACATCCAGAATACTTGTTTCATTTGATTTAGAGCCGATAGCAAGGTGCGTGCCGCCTGGGCTGTATGAAAGACTTGTGACGCTCTTTTCGGTCTTGAATGTCCTGCGTGAATGCTGCGCTGCCAGATCCCATATAATGACCGACTGGTCATTGGCGCCTGACGCCAGTTGACGCCCCTTCCCTGCAAAGGCAAGCGCCTGAACGTTATTCGAATGCCCTTTAAGCGTTGCTGTCGGAGTCCAGGTTCGTGCATCCCAGACTATAACGGTATTGTCTCTGTCGCCGGAGGCCGCTCTGCTTCCGTCACTGCTGAAGGCCACACTCAGGATGTCTTTGGAGTGCAGCGCCAGCGTCGTGGCAGGCTCGATGAGCATGAAGGCGGTAGGATCGGATATTTTGGCGACAGGCTGTTCGGGAACACGTTGCGGGGTTTCCGGCACTGTCTCCGCTGGCGGCCTGTTGTCAGCAGGCTGTGGCTGTGATTTATCATTGGCGGCTGATTTTGCTGAGCCCTTTTTTTTCCCTTTCCTGGGACGGGTATTCGCAGAGGCAGCCTGCTTTGGTTCAGCCTTCTGCAACTGTTCCACCGATTCCATACCAGTGGTGGGATCGGCAAGACCACCTCCAGAGAGAGATTTATTTGCAGACGCAGGCACAGTCCCGCCGCTTGCCTCCACATCCCAGATTATCTCGCCATCAAAACCGGCCGGGAAATCCTTCATAAAATCCCACTGGAAGCGCTTACCTATGCCAATTTTGACCTTGCGGCCGTAATCACCGGAAAGCGACAGCTTGTCCGCCGAGTAGCGCTCGCCAGCGATCTCCAGAAAAACCGTGACATCGGCCTCCCTCTCCCCCAGTTTTCCAACCAGATCATACTGGACAAACCCCTTGTTGGCTATCTGGCCGGAGGTGAGGTTCCTGACCTCGGCAGCCCAGATCGGCTGTGCGATGAGCATGGAAAGAGTGATCAGGAATAATGCGAATTTCATAAAAACGCTCCCTGGCGCAAAAAACCCCGCAGTGAGGCACATTATAAGTACAGGATTTTGCTTGTATAAGCGGAATGACAGTACCACCAGGAATGATATGACGTCAACAATCAATCTCTTAAATTTTCGATGCTCACAAGGGATAATTGAGTTTTTTCGACGCAAAACGCCCCATCATTCGAAAGAGTGATGGGGCGTTGTTTTGATTTATTCCCGGCGGCGACCTACTTTCCCACACAGCTACCCGTGCAGTATCATCGGCC
>CAIPTY010000002.1 GCA_903868145.1 uncultured Desulfuromonadales bacterium
GGCCGATGATACTGCACGGGTAGCTGTGTGGGAAAGTAGGTCGCCGCCGGGAATAAATCAAAACAACGCCCCATCACTCTTTCGAATGATGGGGCGTTTTGCGTCGAAAAAACTCAATTATCCCTTGTGAGCATCGAAAATAGCTTCTATCTCGTTCTTGATTTCTTTGAAGGCGGCAAGGATGCGCGGATCAAAATGTTCTGTACGGGTGCGTCCATCTCCGTTCAGAATGATATCGCACGTTTTCTGATGGTCGAAAGCCGGTTTATATATCCGACTGTTACGCAGAGCATCATACTGGTCAACGATCATGACGATGCGACCCTCCAGAGGGTTTTCCTCACCCTTGAGACCCAGAGGATAACCGGTGCCGTCCCAGCGCTCGTGGTGCGTAGCTGCGATGGTTTCTCCCATCCTCAGCATGCTGTGGGTAGACCCCTGAAGAATCTTCCTGCCGATCATGGGGTGTAGTTTGATGGTCTCAAATTCTTCAGCGGTGAGGGCTCCCGGCTTGAGCAGGATAGAGTCCGGTATGCCGATCTTGCCGATGTCATGCATGGAGCTGGCGACGAACAAATTCTCCACAAAAGTATCCGGTTGGCCCAAATGGATGGCAAGCCTGCTGGCGTAAAGCCCGATGCGTGAAATATGCAGACCGGTGTCTTCGTCGCGGAGTTCGGCCGCCGAGGTCAGACGTTCCACGATCTCGCGACTCATGCTGGTGAGCTCCCCCAGAGCCTTGTTCAACTCGGATGTTCGCTTTTCAACGGTCTTTTCCAGATCGATCTTGTAATGTTTTTCAATCTGAGTAAGTCGCTTGAAATTCACACCTTTTTCAACGGTATGGATCAGGTGCGGAGGGCGATAGGGCTTGATGATGAAATCGAATGCGCCCTTCTGAATTGCCTTCACCGCAACATCCAGATCGGCGTAGGCGGTCATCAGAACCACCGGTGTCTCATGGTCAAGAAAGCGGATCTTCTCCAGCAGCTCCAGGCCGTCCATCACCGGCATATTGATATCGGTCAGAACCAGATCAACCGGCTCCATGATGAATTGCCGAACGGCGTCGGGTCCGCTGGAAAAGGAGCGAACGGTAAATCCATGCTGGGTAAGAAGCGCCGTGACGCTCTCCAGAACAAAACGGTCGTCGTCAACAACGAAGATATATCCGGTATTTTCAGTTCCCATCGTCCAGCACCTCGCGAACTCTCATAAGAAGTTCCTTGGGAGAGTAAGGTTTTGCAAGATAATTCATCCCTTTTTCAAGTCTACCCTGACTGATGGCAGACTCTTCCGAGTAGCCGCTGAAGAATAACACCTTCATATCGGGGGAGATGCTGCGTATTGCTTTATAGACTTCGCCTCCGTTGAGCTTCGGCATGACCACATCCATGAGAACCAGATTAATAGAGGCGCTGTTGGCTTTGAAGAGGTCGAGCGCCTGTTGACCGTCTTCGGCTTCGAGAACCGTGTAGCCGAACTCCTGCAGAAGTTCCTTTGCAAGTTCGCGTCCGGTTTCGTTATCTTCTGCAATCAGAATGACATCCGTTCCGCGCTCCACCAGTTTGAAATCCCCCTGTTCCTTTACGGTAGTGGTGGTCGCTTCAGTCAGGAGGGGCAGGTAAATCTGGAAGATCGTGCCAATGCCCTCGGCGCTCTGGCAGGTTATATACCCGTTATGTTTTTTGATGATGCCGTATACGATTGAAAGACCAAGCCCGGTCCCCTTGCCGACACCCTTTGTTGTATAAAACGGTTCAAAGATATGTTTGGTTGTCTCGTCATCCATACCCTCGCCACTGTCGGTGAATGCCAGCAGGGCGTAATCACCCGGGCTGCCAAACCCTCGGGCAAGAATGAAATCCGGGTCAATCGCAACGACTTCGGTTGTTACGGTGATAGAACCACCGTGCGGCAGGGCATCACGGGCATTGGTGGCAAGGTTCATCAATATCTGCTCGATCTGGGCACTGTCGGCCATTACGGGCAACTGCTGGTCTGAAAGGTTCAGTTCGAGATGGATATCCTCACTTATCAGGCGAAAGAGCAACTGCTGGATGCGCTTGATGATTTCGTTCAGATTGACGACGATCGGATTTGATGCCTGTTTCCGGCTGAAGGCCAGAAGACCTTGTGTCAGAGCTGCGCCACGCTCAGCCGTTTCGATGATCTGGCCGGCGCTTTTATACAGCGGACTGTCATCCGGCAGCTTAATCTGCATGATGCTGGAGTACCCGATGATTGCTGTCAGGATGTTGTTAAAATCGTGCGCAATACCTCCCGCAAGCTGTCCGATGGCCTCCATCTTCTGGGCGTGGCGCAACTGGTTTTCCAGTTGCTTGCGCTCGGTAATGTCCTCTTTAATGGCTATGAAGTGGGTTATTGTGAGGCTCTCGTCCCGGATTGGAGAGATGTGCGCCTGTTCCCAATAGAGTTCTCCGTCCTTCTTGCGATTGTGGAATTCGCCGCGCCACTCCTTGCCGGACAGGATCGTTTCCCAGAGCTGTCGATAGTCGGCAGAGCTGGTTTCCCCGGTCTTGAGAATCCTCGGATTCTCTCCGATAGCCTCTTCCGGTCTGTAGCCGGTAAGCCGCGTAAAATGAGGATTGACGTATTCTATGGTGCCTCTGGTGTCGGTAATAATGATTGAAGCCGGGTTCTGTTCGACAGCAATTGAAAGCTTTCGCAGGCGCTCTTCAGCGCTCTTGCGCACTGCGAGTTCCCGTTGGGACTCCTCAACCAGATGGGCATTTACGAGAGCCAACGCTGCAAGCTCACCAAACTGTTCCAGTATTTCTATCTGATCCTGATTGAAGGTAATGCCTTTTTCTATGAAGGCTAATCCCAGGACACCTATGACCTCGTCAGATACCCTGAGCGGGACGCTGGCCATGGCGTGCAGGGTATCCCGAGCGGGATCGGGAAGTCTCCCCTCCCAGCAACTGTAATCATCGACAAAGAGCGATTCACCCGTTTCCCAAACGCGGCCTGCGATTCCCTGCCCGCGAAAGATGGGATAATGTACGAGAGAATCGTATATCCCGCTCTGGATTACCATGTCAAGCACGGTATTGTCCGAATTGGTCAGGTAGACAAAGCAGTGTTCTGTGCCCACCAGTTTGCCGGCACGTGTCACGATGGCGTGCAGCAGCTCCGACTTATCATGGCGACTCAGCAGTCCAAGTGTGGTCTCATGCAGTGCCTGCAGGTATTCGTTCTGGCGGTGCAGTTGGATGTCTTTCCGCTCATGGTGGTCCAGGTTGGTCTCCAGGTGCAGGCGCTGCGCATCTGTTTCGCGAACAAGCTCGTTGAATGTCTGACCCAGAACAGCAATTTCATCGCTGCCCGTGGTCGGAAAGATCCGCTCTTCGCCCTGTAACTGGTTCAGTTTTGCCACGTGTCGGGTAAACTGCACGACCGGATTGGTGATGAAAGCCAGACTGCGGCGCATGAGCAGGAACGAACCCACTGAAACGAGCGGGACAATGAGGAAAAAGAAAATGTTGAGGCGTTTAAGGGATGTATATACTTCAGATACGGGATAGTTCCTCGCCAGAACCCAGTTTTTTGTTTTCAGGTGTTTGAAAGTGGAGAGTGCATGAAGCCCCCGCGAGGTGATGGTTTGATCTGTTCCTTCATACTTCGTTGTCAGGGCACGGTCGAGGAGCTTGTTTGCCCCGGGTGGAATATCCCGTTTCATTATGCGCGTTTTGTCCGGGTGTGAAATCATCACCCTGTCTTTGTTGATAAGATAAAAATAACCACCCTTGGACATATTTATTTTTGAAATTTTATCAATAAAGGGGGAGCGGGACAGGTTGATGCTGCCGCCCAGAATTCCCATCATTGAACCATCCGGATCGAATATGGGTGCGGTGAACATCAGTGCGGCAGGGTGCTGCTGCTGGGATGATTCGTAGGGATCTGAAATATATGGTTTTCTCGTTGTATGTGTCTGCTTGATGTACTCCCGATGGGAAAAATCCCTACCGGTTCGCGTCAGTCCAAGCGGCAGTTCCGCCACGATTTTTCCTTCGCGATCAAAGAGGAACAAGCCGTTATCGAAGGTGAGGATATGTTCACTCTGCAGTTTCAGGTATGCCAGTGCCTGTGCCGGATCATCAAACATCTGGCGGTTTACCTTGCCGGCGAGGGCAGTCAGGACTTTCTGCATTTCGTCCATGCTGGTGTCAATATCCTCCCCCAGAATGGACACTATCTGATTCTGCTGGCTGGATACGGAGGTTTTGATAAAGGTGTACAGAAAGAAGTGAACAAAGAGAAGGAGTCCAGCCAGAATGGCGGAAATGCAGAGCGGAAACAAAACGGTTGTCTGGGTTCTCAGCGAAAAGCGGGGCATAAAGTCCACCTGCAACTTGTTGGGCTCATTCCAATTCCATATCAAGGCCCTATCTTCGTTGGCTCGTCTTCGGCAGCTCAACGTACGAGAAAGTACGCCTCACCGCCTCAATCCTCGCCGCCTTGATATCATCCTTGATCTGGAATTGGAATCAAAGGCCGTGAATTCTCTGGAACAATACCACACGTTCAAGGAACAGTGTATAGCAATTCCGAAGATAATATGCAATCCAAACAAACATGGGCTCAATAAGGGCGGATGCATGTTTCACGGGATATTCCGCCAACTTTTTATTTGCACAAGAGCAGCTCCATCAAGTAGTATGGCGTCATTTCGAGGATTGAAGGGGAGCCTTTCATTGGATAAGCTCATCATCAAGGGTGGAAGAAAGCTGAAAGGTGAAGTGACGGTCAGCGGTTCAAAGAACGCGTCGCTGCCGATTTTCGTTGCCACCATTCTGGCGCCGGGGATCAATCAGATCAGTAATGTTCCCTTTCTGCGCGACATCAACACTACCATCAAGGTGCTTGATTCTCTCGGAGCATGTGTCGAGGGGAACGGTAATGTCGTAAAGATCGATTCTGCAAGTATCTGGAACCATGAGGCTACCTACGATCTGGTCAAGACCATGCGCGCCTCGGTGCTGGTGCTGGGGCCGCTTCTGGCCCGTTTCGGCAGGGCACGGGTCTCCCTGCCGGGCGGCTGCGCCATCGGCGCCCGTCCGATCAACCTGCACCTCAAGGGATTACAGGCTCTGGGAGCCGCCATTGTTCTGGAACATGGCTATGTGGAGGCCACCTGCAAGCGCCTCAAGGGTACCCGCATCAATTTCGATATTTCCACGGTCGGCGGCACCGAGCATCTGATGATGGCTGCTGCAACCGCCAAGGGTGAGACGGTGCTGGAAAATGCTGCCCGTGAGCCGGAGATCGTCGATCTGGCCCAGTACCTGAACCGTATGGGCGCACAGATTGAAGGGGCGGGAACTGACACAATCCACATCCAGGGCGTAACGGAGCTTTCCGCAGCAAACTACGAGGTCATGCCGGACCGGATTGAGGCCGGCACGTTCATGATTGCCGCCGCCATGACCGGCGGTGACATCAGGATCAACGGCATGAAGCTGGAACATCTGGATGCACTGGCGTTCAAGATGCAGGACGCCGGGGTCGAGATTACCAGCCGCGACGGCGTGGTGCGGGTCAAGGGCCCTAAAAGGCTCAGGAGCGTCAACATCAAGACCCGCCCCTATCCCGGTTTTCCGACCGACATGCAGGCCCAGTTCATGGCTATGATGTGCGTGGCCGACGGGGCCAGCGTTATCTCGGAAAACATCTTCGAGAACCGCTTCATGCATGTCTCCGAGCTGCTCCGTTTTGGCGCCGACATTGTTATCGAAGGCAACACCGCCACGGTCAAAGGGGTGAGGAAACTCTCCGGTGCGCCGTCGATGGCTACAGACCTGAGAGCATCTGCGTCGCTGATTCTGGCGGGACTGGCTGCCGAGGGAACGACCGAGGTCACCCGTATCTATCACCTGGACCGTGGCTATGAATCGATCGAAAAAAAGCTGGCGGGGCTGGGCGCGGATATTGTAAGGGTCAAGGAATAATTCAAAATCCACCACAGAGACACGGAGGCACGGAGATAGTCAAAGGAGAAAACAGGGAAGATCAAAAACAAGATTCTGGTTTACTGATTCTTGTTTACCCCCAATAGATTTTTAAGGTTTTCTCTGTGTCTCCGTGTCTCTGCGGTAAACAGGCATAGAAATATGAACGATTGGATTACCATAGCAATTCCAAAGGGTCGCATCCTGGAGGAATCGGTCGGACTGTTCGGCAGGATTGGCATCGACTGCCGTGAATTGCTCAGCGATTCGCGCAAGCTGATCTTCGAAAATATCGAACAGAAGATGCGCTACATGATTGTGCGGGCCACGGATGTCCCTACCTACGTGGAATACGGCAGTGCCGACCTGGGTATCGTGGGCAAGGATACCCTTATGGAACAGGGCAAGGACCTGTATGAGCCGCTGGACCTGAAGTTCGGCTACTGCCGCATGATGGTGGCCGAACCGGCAAATCTGGCCAGGGATGACGACCCCGCCGGATGGTCGCATATCCGCATCGCCACAAAATACCCCCATGTGACCGAGAGCTATTTCGCTGCCAAGGGCATTCAGGTGGAGATCATCAAGCTGTACGGATCAATCGAGCTGGCACCGCTGGTGGGACTGTCAGAGCGGATCGTCGATCTGGTCTCCTCCGGCGAGACTTTGAAGCAGAACGGCCTGGTGGAGGTTGAGACCATTGCCGAGATCACCACCCGACTGGTTGTCAACCGGGCCAGCCTTAAGACCAAGCACAAGCGCATTACAAACATCATACAGGGGCTGGAGCGGGTACTTCTGGACAGCCGACAGGATACGTGATGCTTTTTATCGATATCTGCGACAAGGATTTTCCGGCGAAGTTTGAAGCAATTCTTTTTCGGAGCGAAGAAAACGGACGTGAGGTTGAGCAGGTTGTGCTCGGTATCATCGCGGATGTTCGTCAACGGGGCGATGCCGCGGTGCTGGAACTGACGCGGCGCTTCGATCGAATGGAAGCGGCGTCGGTCGGGGAACTGGAAGTCTCGGCGGATGAACTGGAAGCCGCATATACGCAGGTATCTGCCGATGATGTGGCTGCCCTGCGGCTGGCGGTTGAGAGGGTGTCGCGCTTTCATGAAAAGCAGAAACAGCAGACCTGGCTGTCCACAGAAGAGCCGGACATTATGCTGGGGCAGAAAGTAACGCCGCTGGCGCGGGTCGGCATCTACGTGCCGGGCGGCAAGGCCAGCTATCCCAGCAGCGTGATCATGAACGCCGTACCGGCCCGGGTGGCCGGGGTGGGCGAAATCATCATGGTCGTCCCCACACCGGGCGGTGAAATCAATCCCCATGTCCTGGTGGCAGCCAGCCTGTCCGGTGTAGACCGGATCTTCCGCATCGGCGGGGCGCAGGCGGTGGCTGCACTGGCCTACGGCACCGCGACCATCCCCAGAGTTGACAAGATCACCGGCCCCGGCAACATCTACGTTGCGACGGCCAAAAAACTGGTCTTTGGCCAGGTTGGTATCGACATGATCGCCGGGCCAAGCGAGATCCTGGTTATAAGCGACGGCAGCGGCACACCGGCCCACATTGCAGCCGATCTGCTTTCTCAGGCAGAACACGACGAGCTGGCCTCGTCGATCCTGATCACAACGGACCGATCCTTCGGCGAGCAGGTTGCTGCGGAAGTGGGGCGCCAGTTGCCGCTGCTTTCCCGTCAGGCAATCGCCCGCGCCTCCTGGGAAAAATACGGTGCGATCATCGTTGCGAAAACGCTGGACGAGGTGATTGCCTTCTCCAACCGCATTGCGCCCGAACACCTGGAGTTGGCAGTAAACGATCCATTTGCCATTCTGCCGCAGATCACCAATGCCGGCGCAATTTTCATGGGGCACTGGACACCCGAGGCTGCCGGCGATTACCTTGCAGGCCCGAATCATACCCTGCCGACCGGCGGCACCTCGCGCTTCTTTTCGCCATTGTCGGTGGATGATTTTGTCAGGAAATCGTCGATTGTCTATTTTTCTGAGAGCGGGTTGAATCGTCTGGGGAATGATATTGTCAGGATATCGGGTATGGAGGGTCTGGAAGGGCACGGCAGGTCGGTAAGCATGAGGTTGAACAGTGCCGCATAGTATGTAACGCTGATATTTTTCTGGTCCTCGTTTGTGAGCCTTCGCACCAATTCAATAACTATAGGTGGTTTCAAGTTTTTTGACGGTTTCTGCCAACTCCTTCCTCCGATCTTCAGGTTCCAAAAGCTCTGCTCCTGTTCTGAAAGAGAGAACCCGCTTTTTCACATCCAGCCGACGCTATGCTGAATCGTTACACACATCATGGCCGCAACATTGACAATCAGGTGCCGGAGCATTATATTCCGCACTGATGTTTGAATATATCGAAGGAGATCACCCGACATGCCGATGTACGAATACCGATGCGCGAGTTGCAGCTACCAGTTTGAACTACGCCAGAAATTCACCGATCCACCCGCCAGCCAATGCCCGCAATGCGGCGCATCGGTGGAAAAAATGATTTCCGCCACCGCGTTCAGCCTCAAGGGTGACGGCTGGTTCAAGCCGGCGTATTGCCCCAAGACCGAAGCCCCCAAACCGGCAGCCTGCGCGGCCGGCGGCGGTTGCTGCGGGGGCGCATAGTCCTGAAACCAGCAGCTAGAGGGCATTTTTCTTATTTTCAGAAAACCGGAGGCCTCACACTATGAAAGTTACAAAGGCTATTTTCCCTGTGGCCGGCATGGGAACCCGCTTCCTGCCGGCCACAAAATCCTCTCCCAAAGAGATGCTGCCGCTGATTGACAAGCCGCTGGTGCAATATGTGGTGGAAGAGGCTGTGGCGGCCGGCATCGAGCAGATACTGTTTGTTACGGGGCGGGGCAAGCGGGCCATTGAAGATCATTTCGACATTTCCACCGAGCTGGAAAACCATCTGGAGGAAAAGGGCAAGAAAAAGACCCTTCAGAAGATGCGCGAGATCGCTGATATGGTGGATATTTTCTACGTCCGACAGAAAAAAGCGCTCGGTCTGGGCCACGCCATCCTGTGCGCGAAGGACTTTATCGGCAACGAACCGTTCGCGGTCCTGCTGGGCGATGACATCATCGATAGCGGACAGCCCTGCCTGAGGCAACTGCTGGATGTTTTTGATGCGCGTCAGGGTTCGGTGCTGGCGCTGGAAAAGGTGCCGATGGAAAATATATCGTCCTACGGCTGTGTGCAGGCCGATCAGCTTTCGGAGCGGGTTTTCCAGGTTACTGACATGGTAGAAAAACCGAGCCGCGAAGAGGCACCCTCAGACATGGCCATCATCGGCCGCTATGTGCTGACGCCCCGCATCTTCAGCATCCTTCAGCAGCAGGAGCCGGGCAAAGGGGGCGAGATCCAGTTGACCGACGCCATCCTGAAACTGTCACGGGAGGAGCCTGTCTATGGCTGCCTGTTTGAGGGTCTGCGGCACGATTGCGGCGACAAACTGGGGTTTCTGAAGGCCACGGTTGACATGGCGCTCAAACGGGATGAATTCCGGAAGGATTTTGAAACCTATCTTCGACAGAGATTGGGATGAAAAAAAAAGGCGAGCCCGAAACGGTTCGCCTTTTTTGCTTTGGACAACGCAGACAGTCCGATCAGACGCACGTTGTCACTGCACGACCGCCGGTGCCGGTGCCTCATGCCTCGGCTCCCATCCATCCCAGACGTAGGCCGGGTCCATCGTCGAATCGTAGTAGCCCGGCTGGGGAACTGCAAAGAACACCGTTTCCACCACGCCGATGAAGCTGCGATAGGCCGTCATTCCGGCCCCTTTGAGCGGACCGACAAAAATACCGACAGGCCCCATATCCTCTATCGTCAGGATCGTCTGTTTGGGGAATTCAAGGAATGCTGTGGCAGTATTGGTCAGGCCTCGGGTAAACTTGACTGCCATTTTCTCGCCGATCATCTCGGGCTGCTGCTCGGCAATGGCTGCAATCGGTGCAATAAGCAGAACGACAAACAACAGGTGTGCAAGAAATCTTCTTTTCATGGCGTCTCCTTTTCAGGTTGATGTCAGATAAGCTGTTGACTCTCATATCACAAAGAATCCACGGGTGCAAGCTTCACAGGTCAAACAGGGTCGGTTCGCCCGGCAGAAACGCTTCAAAACGCTTCTTCAGGTGGCGGAGCTTTTCGACATAGTAGGCGGTGTTTATATCTGGATGGGCAGGGTCAAAGGCGTTTGACGGGCGGCAGGCTTCGTATGCAACCGCGTCCCTGGCCGATCCGCAGACATAGTAGGTGATCTGGTCACCGGCACGATAGCCGTGCTGTGCGGCACAGGCAATCTGGAAGGCAGCCGAGTGGTTTCGCTTGCCGAGCCGCAATTTTTCCTGATAGGCAGCCGGTGATTCGTTCAGCGTCTCGGTGCGGGCGACCCACGCCACATCGAGCTTCCGGGAACAGATCCGGGAGACATACTCCGCATACAGCCTCTCGACACCGGCCGGATTGCTCGCCAGAAGCAGGGCGATCATCTCCCGCATGAATTCACGCAGATAGCGTTCAATACCACGCGACTTGAGGCTGCTCCCCTTGATGATGATCCTGCCGCCATACTCCAGCAGGGCATAATTCTTGGCCTTGTAGGCAAACATGGAACGGTAGCGGCCATCCAGCTCCACATCGATACCTTCGGGCAGGGCTTCCGACAGCCTCTCGACCAGTTCGCGCTCTTTTTCCTCCGTGTCACATCCGGTTGGCGGACGGAAGTAGATCCCGTCGGTGTCCACCTCTACCGGTTCGGCTCCCTCGCTCTTCAGCAGTTCGATCATATTCCTGATGGTGACCCTTCCCAGCCGCGTCACCTCGGCAGCGGCATCAGTATCGGAAAAGTTGTGCTGCGAGGCTCCCAGATAGCCGAAAAAGGAGTTGATGAGCACCTTGAACACCTGCTGCAGGGCGTCGTAGTAGTGACGTTCGGTTTCGTTGGCTGCCTGGCGCGCCGCCTGCTTGGCGTCCAGCCGGAAACGGCGCAGCTCTGCAAGCATGGGCAGAAACAGCCCCAGAGAATCCCCGGCGGGCCCAAGTTGATACGTCAGCATCAGCGACGGATAGAGGGATGCAACGTCGCAGTGGACAATCGGGCCGCTGACGCCTTCATGCGCCAGTTCGGTGTACCCTCCTTCAAAACTTCCCGACGAATCAGTCCGGGCCGGGATTGCGTGACCACGATACAGGTATTCACGCAGGAAAAGCGCATTGATGCGGGTCGCGTTGCCCCGGAGCGGACAGGACTGGAACGTGAACGGAAAGATGCGGGTCTGGAGGAACCAGGGATAGGCCACTATCCGAAAGAGTGCCAGCGTTTCACGCACATCATCCAGATTGTAACGGAACAGGAGTTCCGGGTCACTGTGGAAGGTCCCGCTGATGGCATTCCCGTCAAGATAGGTGCGATCATCGGCGGCAATCCCGAAGTGGCGTGCCACCTGTTTCAGGCCATGGCTTTCCAGGCTGCGCAGCCCGATATCGTAGAGCTGAACCAGAAAATAGGTGTCGATGATGTGACGCCCGTACACATCCCAGCGCGGGTAGTCAATGACCCGTTCGGCCAGGTTCCAGCGCGCGTTGGGGGATACGTGCGGTGCGGAGCCGTTGCGCCCCCAGTTCAGAGTGATGCCGTGCAGCTTCGCACGCCTGCCGATGTAGTCAAGATCGAAGCGGAAGATATTGTGACCCGTGATCACGTCCGGGTCGCCGAGCCGGATTGCATCGCTGAGCGCTGAAAGCAGCTCGACCTCCGTAAGGCGGTCACCGCGCAGCACAAGCTCATTTCCTTCCGAATCTCTGAGTGCGATGGAAGTGATGCGGTCTTCAACCCGCTCCGGGTTGGAAAACTCATAGCCTTCAGCGCAGAGGGTTTCTATATCAAGTGCCAGGCAGCGCAGTTCACCGAACTCCAGTCCCTTGAAGAGCGTCGTGCCGGTGGAGACCATGTACTGATGGGCCAGATCCGGCATGAAGAGCCAGGAGGTGGCGGATCCCGTTCCGGTCTTGGCAGTCAGAAAGTCACGGGCGGCACAGCACTCGCCCCAGGATTCAAACAACAGCTGAAACCGGAAGGTTTCACCGCCTTCCAGCTGAAGGATGGAGCACGGCACCCGGCAGCCGCTCAACAGTGCGGGGTCACTGGCCAGGATGAAGGGGCGAAACGGTTCATCATGAAAATAAACCGACGAACCGGTGCGGTAAAAGAGCCGGACAAAGTGGCCGGCCGGTTCGATGGCAACGATACCGGTACGGGTGTCATGTCCGAAGAGCAGGGGATTATGTTCGATTTCACTGACAGTCATGAGTCATCCCGAAAACCTTATGTTTAAAGTGCCGTATTGTTTCTCAACTGTAATTCAGGAAGCAGCAACGGGGCAATAAAAAAGGCGCAACCGGTGAGGTCACGCCTTTCCTGTAAATGAATTGAGTAGAACCGAAACTACTTGGCGTGCTTTGCCAGATAGCTCGCAACACCTTCAGCGGCAGGTTTCATGGCATCTTCGTCCTGTTTCCGGTTGGCCGGACAGACTTCACAGTGGGTGTACACACCGAAACCTATTTTATTGAGCAAAAGTTTCAGAAAGTGGCGGATTCAAGTCTGAAGTGCAACAGCCAGTGGTGGTTTTGTGTAACATATTTCCACCCCGAATAACACCTCATGTGGTGATCTGAATCCCAACACTTTACGTGGTCTGTGATTTAGCCGTTCTACCGCCAGTAGAAC
>CAIPTY010000003.1 GCA_903868145.1 uncultured Desulfuromonadales bacterium
GATGTCGTGCCTCAACATCGCGCCCTTTTTCCCAGAGTTTTGCAGATTTTTCCCGGCACTTGGCCCTGAGTTCTGCCTCAATGCTGGCGGCTTCGGCTTTCGCCTGTTTTACCCGCTCCAGGAAGACGGTCTGCTCTTCCAGTGACCTGTCCTTTCGGGACTGCCAGTTATCTGATATACCTTGCCGCCAGCAGCCGAAGACGCCGCACTCGTCTTCGAAGAGTTTGCACCAACCGGAAAGATCTCCCTTCCGGTCACTGGTGGCGAATCTGATCATTTTCAACGGTACGAGTGATTCATATGCCGGTGCACCGCCGGTTACATTACGGATGGTATCGATAAAATGTTCAACACTCATCAATTACCCCCTTGAATGCCGTTCGATCAGTGCCCGAATATCCTCAACCCGCCATGCTGTTATTCTGGGGCCTAGCTTTACCGGCTGGGGATAGCGCCCGGACCTCACACCCTCCCACCAAGTCGAACGGCTTACAGGGTATCGCGCTTTTATGGGAGGATCGGCCTTGGCATCGCCGATTATGTCGGGTAACCGAACAAAGCCGGTTTCGGGTAAGGAATCACTGATCATAAAACCTCCATGGTATGGTCTCTCATTAACGGACATGTGCGGACTTGTCTGGATAACACTGTCCTATCTGTAATATCTTCCTGGGGGGAAGGTGCATCAGCATTCCATTCACCGGTTCCTTCAATGTCCGGCCAGAAAAACAAAAAACGGCCACTGCCCCGTTTCGGGGAAATGGCCGTTGCATTTGATGCATGGGAGACCCAATCCAAATGACAGCAGTTTGAATATTGCTGCTGCCGGGTCTATGCCGTGACCGTTGGCCCGCCATGCCGGACCGTATCAATCAATTTGAGACGTTATAATACCGTCTTAACCGATTGCGTCAAGGATATTTTTGAAAAATAGTTAAATAAAACAATATGTTACAAGCAGAAACGTCCAGAAACAACAATTAATTAGTCAGCCTGCGGACCGCTCAGATAGCTGTATGACTTTTGCAACAGACTTCAGGTTTTCGAGATAGTCAGCCCATGTCTGCATCATCTTCTTTCGCGCCGCCAGGTGAGTTGTGCGATTGTAGGCTCGCCCAAGGGAATCCCTGACTACGTGAGCCAGTTGATGTTCGATGATCTCAGGCTGAACATGCAGAACCTCTTCAAGTATTGTCCGGGCCATCGCCCTGAAACCGTGGGCGGTCATCTCGCCTTTTTCATATCCCATGCGCCGGATCGCTTGATTGATCGTAACGTCGCTGATCGGTTTCAGGTTGGTCGTCAGACTCGGGAAAAGATACTTTCCGCTGCCCGTTACCTTTTGAAGTTCTTTCAGGACATCTATGGCCTGCTGTGCCAGCGGGACAAGGTGCTTTTCACCTTTACGAGATTCCTTCAGACGCTTCTTGAGTTTCATCCGCTCGATCGGCACGTTCCATTCGCCCGCATCAAGATCAAACTCTGTCCATTCCGCCAGTCGCAATTCACCCGGTCGGAGGAAAACGAGAGCCGACAGGCGCAAGGCACATTTGACGACGAACGAGCCGTTGTAATCATCGATAGCGCGGAGGAAGGGGGCGACATCTTTGGGGTCGGTGAGGGCTGCGTGGTGTTTGGGGATGACCGGTGTCAGCGTGCCTCTCAAGTCTGCAGTGCAATCGCGCTCAGCCCGTCCGGTAGCGACGGCATACCGCAAAACCTGCCCGCAGATAGATTTGACCCGGTGGGCCGTTTCAATCTTTTCACGCGCTTCGATCTTACGAAATACCTGAAGCATGTCGGTCGCTTTGAGTTCTGAAATTGCTCGTGTTCCCACATGAGGAAATACGTCGCGCTTCAGGCGGCTGATAACCGTTGCGGCGTGGGTTGCAGCCCAGACCGGCACCTGGCGGTTGTACCACTCCAGGGCGATTGCCTCGAAAGTTTCCGTTTGCTGGGCCTGTGATTGTTTTTCGGCTTTGCGGGCATCACCCGGGCTTATTCCGTGGGCAAGCAGTTTGCGAGCATCCTCACGGCGCTGACGGGCTTCTGCGAGTGAGATTTCAGGGTAGGTACCAAGGGAGAGCAGCAGTTGCTTCCCGTCGAAGGTATAGTTGAAGTGCCAAAGCTTCCCGCCTGTCTTCTTTACGAGAAGCACCAGGCCGTACCCATCAGCCAGCTTGTAGTCTTTGTCTCTGGGTTTTGCGTTCTTTACCTGCACGTCAGTCAGCGGAACTACTCGTTTCGGCATAAATCACCTCGTTTTTATGGTATCCGAAATTTTTTATGGTATTATGGATAAAAAAGTACCATAAAAAACACCGGATGTCAAAAGACGGGGCTGGATGTGTCTGGACGCAAAAACAGCAAAAGCCCCTGATTTCTCAGAGGCTTTCGGAC
>CAIPTY010000004.1 GCA_903868145.1 uncultured Desulfuromonadales bacterium
CGATCCGTTTAAGCGAACACGACGGCATGGGCAGGGTTTCCATCAGTGATAATGGCGGCGGGATACCCCCTGAGGTTCTGGACAAGATATTCGAGCCGTATTTTTCAACCAAGGAGATGGGTACCGGCATCGGCCTGTACATGTCGAAGATGATAATAGAGCGGAGCATGAGCGGCACCATCGAGGCGCACAACATCCAGGGCGGTGCCGAATTTGTCGTCGTGACACCCCTGAACGAAAAGCAGGCGTAAACCTGAAAACGGCGGTTCAACACCACACAGATACAGAGAACATTGAGAAATCAAAGGCTTAAATAAAAATAACATCCAGAAAGGAGACTGCCATGGTTATAAACATCAACAATCGACCGGACCAGCTGTATCTCAAAACCCTTACCGTACTGTACGTTGAGGATGATCCCGAAACCCGCGAGCAGTTTTGCGAATTTTTGAGTCGCCCCGTCGGCAAACTTATTACGGCGGCAGACGGCAATGAGGGGTGGGAAATGTTTCACCGGCATTCTCCCGACATCGTTGTCACGGACATCCTGATGCCGCGCAAGGACGGCCTGACCATGGCCGAAGAGATCCGTCAGATTGCTCCGACCGTGCCGATCATCGTCATCACCGCCTTCGAGCAGACCGACTATCTGATGCGGGCAATCAATATCGGCATCGACAAATATGTCACCAAACCGGTCAACAGCTATCTCCTGTTCGAATGCCTGCTGGAGTGCGCCCACCGCCTGAGAGCGGAGGATCAGCTCAAGCTTCAGCATCAGCGGGAGATTCAGCAGGAATGGTCGAAACATAACGAAGCTGTAGCCATACTGGCCGGCGGCATAGCCCACGACTATAACAATCTGATGCAGGCCATACTGGGATATGCAGCGCTGGCCAAAATGAAAGTCGAACCGGGCAGCGAAGCGAGCGATTATCTGCAACAGGTCGAAAAATGCTCCGATGATGCGTGTAAACTCAGCAGGATGCTCCAATTTCTGGGCACCGACTATCTCGAGGAAATGCAGACCGGGTCCGTAATGCACTGCATCGAGGATTCAATCCGGAGAACCCTGGCGGGCACATCCATCACGTTGATGTGTAAGTATCCCCAGGATCTCCCCGAGATCAAATTTCTTCACCATCACATGCAGCTCGTTTCATCAGGTATGGCAACCAACGCCCTTGAAGCCATGCCTGACGGGGGTACCCTGCTTGTCTCCGCAGAGCAGATCATGGTAACCGAGGAGGATTTCATGGCGCTTGAGCCCGGTTCGTATATTCGTATCCAGATAGCAGATACCGGCACCGGCATGACACCTGAAGTTCTGTCCAAGGTTTTCTATCCCTATTACAGCACCAAACAGAAGGGGAGCCAGAAGGGAGTGGGCTTGAGCCTGACTCTCTGCCGCACCGTCGTTATGAAGCATGGCGGAATCATCACCGCCGAATCCAACCCGGGAAGCGGCGCCACGTTCAATATCTGGCTCCCGGTATCCGTGTAGATGGATGCCATGGCACCCTGTCCCCGACTCACTGCACAGGGACAATAATTGGGGGATTCAATGTTAGATACGAACGCAGCTGCCGAGCCGAAAACTGGTGGTATTGAAATCAAGCAGCCCGGTTACACGCTGTATCTGATAATTCCTGACACCTGTCTGGAGTGCCGCTGCAGCTACATCCCGAACGAAGAGGGACTGATGATAACCCGGGAGGGGCTGACAGCCGCTTTACAGATGAACGGAGTCCTGGAAGGGATCGATCAGGAGGCGGTTGATGATTTCATAATCAACGCCACCGCCGGCCGCCAGCAGCTCGGTGTGCTCCTGGCCTCGGGAACGCCGCCGGTGGACGGGATCGATGGGTTTTTCACCCTGACAAACGCCCCTGAGCCAGTGGTCGAGGAAGATGAGCCGGAATTCGGCGATATGAACATGTACAACGTTGTGCATTTCGTCAACGTTCTGGACGGCGACGAGATAGGCCGCATCACACCCGCCACGATGGGTGCGCCGGGGCGAGACCTCAAGGGTGAAGCGATACTGCAGCAGCCCGGCACATCCCTGAACTACACCATCGGTAAAAATATCCGTGTCGAAGAAAACGGCCTGCTCCTGATGGCCACGGAGACCGGTCGTTTCTGCCAGTTGAAGGGGGAGTTTTCCGTAGAGCAGGAATATGTGGTCAAAGGCAATGTGGGCTTCAACGTCGGCACGATCGATTTCAAAGGCTTCGTCACCGTGAGCGGCGACGTGCTGGACAACTTCGACGTCACGGCCACCAAGGGCCTGACAATCCGCGGGAACATCGGTGTATGCAGCATCGTCAGCGACGGCAATATAAGCTTCTGCGGCATGGATGGCCAGGAGAAGGGGAAAATTGTCTGCGGCGGGACGCTGCGGGCTCAGTTCATTCACGACACGGACATCGAGTGCGCCGGTGACGTGATCGTGGACGTTGAGATCCACAACTGCAACATACGGACGCTGGGACGTGTTGTCGTCAACAAGGATACCATCTCCGGCGGCTCGTGCATTGCGCAGGGAGGCATTGAGTCCAAAAAGCTCGGTTCCGCATCTTCACGGCGCACAAATCTGCTCGTGGGGGTCGATTACCGGGATTTTGAAGAGTTGAAACGCCTGCTGACGGAGCTGACCGGTTTGCAGCAGCAGATCAAAGAAGCCTGTTCGCTGGAGGAAATCACCGGGCTGCGTCTGCAGGCCGGCGCATTAAGCGACCAGATCGCGGCAATCCGCACAAAAACCGTTACGGCCGCAAATGCCAAGATCAACGTCAGGACGCGGCTGTATGAAAACGTGAGAATGGAATTTGACGGTGTAACTGAAATCATCCAGGAACAGAAGGATGGTCCGATCAGTATCATCGAAAACAATTCAGAAGGCGGTCTCCGTTTTCTCTCCCTGAGCAACCTGGATGTCAAGGCCGCCGATCTGGAGCTGGCGATACTCCGGGAGGAGAGAAATTCGTCGAAGGCTCAAGAAGAAGATTAAACCTGAACAGCTTTCCAGCTTATACATACGTCAAACATCCGCTTCACAATACAAGGGAGAAAAAAATGTCACGTATCTTGGTAATCGACGATCAGGAACACATTCGGAGCATCATTCGTGAGCTTCTCATCGGTGACAATCATCAGGTCGACCTGGCCGAGGACGGCGCGGTCGGAATGAAACTGGCCGCACGTAACAGCTACGATCTGATAATAACGGATATTGTCATGCCGGAAAAGGATGGCTTCGAGGTCATCAACGAGCTGAAACAATTAGCCCCCGGCATCGGCCTGATTGTCATGACCGGAGGCGGCGCAGGTCTAGATGTTGCAAACCTGATGAAAATGTCACAGTTCATGGGGGCTGACAGGGTGCTTTCCAAACCGCTCGATTTCAGGATACTGCAGAGAGCCGTGAAAGATGTTCTGGAGAAAAAATCGTGAAGAATAAGCTTGAAGAGATGGAATACGCCCAGAACATCGTGGAGACAATGCGCGAGCCTCTGCTGGTACTGGATGACGACCTGCATGTCCTCTCTGCCAACGGCAGTTTTTATCGGACCTTCAGGGTAACACCCGAAGAAACCATCGGAAATTTCATCTACGATCTGGGTAACCGGCAATGGGATATTCCGCAACTGCGGCGCTTGCTGGATGAAATTCTCCCTGAAAATACCGTGTTCAACGATTACGAAGTTGATCATTTTTTTCAGAGGATCGGACACAAGATTATTCTGCTCAATGCCCGGCAGATTTTCCGGAAAGATGTCGGCTCACACATAATTCTGCTGGCCATGGAGGATATTACGGATCGCAGGCAGGCGGAACTGAGTCTCACTGAGCGCAACAAGGAGCTTATCTGTCTGTACAATGTCATCAGCCTGCTTGCGCTGCCGGATATCTCCCTGGACGAAATGTGTAAGAAAACCGCCCTGTTCCTTCAGGATGCCTTTCAGTTTCCCCAAAATACAGGAGTATCCATCAACATGCAGGGACACTCCGCCCAAACGCCGCTTTTCCGGGAAACCCCCTGGTTGCTGTCAGCCGAAATAGTGGTACAGGGGAAACCGGTCGGACAGATTATGGCATGCCTCCTTGAGGAACATCAGGCACGCCACGCAGAGCAGTTTTTACCGGAGGAGCTGGCGTTACTGTGCGCAATCGGCGGGAAGCTTGGTCTCTATTTTGAACGCAGGGACTCCAAAGCTCAACTGTACAAGCTGACGCATGCCATCGAGCAGAGTTCGGTTGCCATCGAAATTACCGATCTTCACGGTACGATCGAATATGCCAACTCGAAGCTGTGCGAGATCACCGGCTACTCGATTGATGAATTGATTGGTCAGAATCCCCGAATTCTTAAATCAGATATTACCCCTACCGAAACCTACAAACAGCTCTGGTCAGCGCTCACCTCCGGAAAAACGTGGCACGGCGAGTTCTGCAACATCCGAAAAGACGGTAGCACATACTGGGAGCGTGCGGTGATCTCGCCGTTTTCTGATTCAACCGATGGTTCATTCACCCATTACATGGCGGTAAAAGAGGACATCACCGAACAAAAAATGATTCGCGAGCAACTGATTCATGCACAAAAGGTTGAATCAATCGGTGAGTTGGCCGGTGGTCTGGCCCATGATCTCAACAACATTCTCAGCGTGGTCAATGGCTATGCCACCCTGCTGCAGAACGAAATCGACCCGGACCTGAAGTCTTACAGCCATACGGAAAAGATTCTGGCCGCCTCTCAACAGGCAGGCGCCCTTACCCACAGCCTGCTGGCATACAGCCGAAAACAGCCGATGCATCAGATAAAACAGGATCTCAATGCCCTCATGCGCTCGGTTGGAGGGTTCATAAAACGGGTAATCCGCGAAAACATAAGCTTCACCATAGCGTTACAGGATGAAGCGCTTGGCGTCAGCGTTGACAAGAATCATATCGAGCAGGTCATGATAAACCTGGCCACCAACGCGCGGGACGCCATGCCGGACGGCGGCGAGCTCACAATCGCGACCTCATCAGTGCTTTTCAATAAGAAGAATCCCTCCCGCCATCCCCATGGAAAACCGGGCAGTTACGCAGTCATAACGGTAACCGATACCGGTCTCGGAATGGACGAAACAACCCGTCAGCGGATTTTTGATCCCTTCTTTACCACCAAAGAGGTCGGCAAGGGAACCGGCCTGGGTATGTCGATGGTAATTGGCATCATAACCCAGCATGGAGGTTTTATCGAGGTGGACAGCACGCCGGGCAGCGGGACGGTTTTTCGCCTCTATCTGCCGCTGATCGACATGTGCGGGTGCATCTCCGAGCCTGCAAGACCGGCTGCCGGTGTGCTGGCAAAAAAAGAGTCCGGAACGATTCTGGTTGTGGAGGACGATGTACTGACCCGGACCAGTATGGAAGAGATTCTGAAGCGGGTCGGTTATACCGTCATTGTCGCCGGAGACGGTGTGGAGGCCGTTGAAAAGTTTGCCGCACATAAGGATGAAATCCAGCTGGTAATTTCAGATGTTGTCATGCCCAGGAAAAGCGGCAAGGCGCTCCATGACGAGATACAGACGATGTGCGGCACGACGCGATTCATCTTTGTGAGCGGCCATTCCATGGCCGACCTTCACGATGAATCCATCGAGGACGTGCGACTGCTGATGAAGCCGATCGACCCCCGGAAGCTGTTAAGCACCATCAAGGAGATTATGTGACGTCCGCATCGGGAAAATTTTAATTCAAATACGAAGGAGATCAAAATGGCTATCAAACAAGCAGTTATGAAACAACTGAATATGTCGGAGGAGGAGCTGGCGGATTTTCTGGTTGAAGACATGCGCCAGATTTTTTTCAAAATGGTCGGACTTGATAACAGCCTGAATTCCCCCATGATTATTGATCCGATCAACGCCTATAACGACAGCGTCACCGCCATGGTCGGCCTTGGCGGAACCTTCAGCGGCCTTGTAAGCCTGCATCTGCCTAACGCCATAGCTCTGGAGTTCACATCCAGCATGCTTCACTCCACCGTCACGGAAATCGATGAGGATGTATACGACGCCATGGGAGAGCTCGCGGTCATGATTGCGGGTTCGCTCAAGGTTCACCTGAGCAACCGGGGCATTGACGTTTTCCTCTCTACCCCCTCTGTTTTCACCGGCAGGGAGTACAGCTTCAGCACCAAGATCCAGGATGAATCGATGGCCGTGCTCTGTGATATCAGGGAACAGTGGTTCATGGTCAACCTGACGCTTGTGCAGCAGCAGTAGGATCAACTGAAGCCTGAGAAGGATGTCCGTCATGCCCGATACACAAGCCACAGCGCCAGTTGCGCGTTTTAACCCCGTTGGACTGCCGCTGTACGTTCTGATAACGATCTGGTCGCTCCTGATTGGCGGGTTTGCAGGATGGGACGTTATTGATGCTTATAATGCGGAATATTCCAGCGCGGTAGCGGTGGCTCTGAACAGTTATTCCAAGGATGTTCTCCTGCGGAACTGGGCTGCCGAGCATGGCGGAGTCTACGTGCCGGTAACCCCGAAGACCCCCCCCAATCCATACCTTGACCAGATACCCGACCGGGATATACGTCTCCCCTCAGGGAAGCTTCTCACACTTATGAATCCCGCCTACATAACCCGCCAGATACATGAGATGGGCGCGGCTCAGTACGGTCTACGCGGCCACTTGACCAGCCTGAAACTCGTACGCCCCGCCAATGCCCCCGACCCGTGGGAAGAGAAGGCGTTGCTGCTCTTTGAAAAGGGTAAAAAGGAGTATCTCTCTTTGGAGTCGCTCGACGGCAAAACGTTTCTGCGCTATATGCGTCCCGTTAAGGTGGAAGAGGCATGCCTCACATGCCACCGGGGGCAGGGATACAAGACCGGTGACGTGCGCGGCGGCCTGAGCGTTGCGGTCCCCTGGACGCCTTACAAGAACAAGCTGCAGACCTATATCCCGCTGGCTCTCGGTGCGCACGGGGTGATCTGGCTTGTGGGGACTGTAAGCATCGTACGATACCGCCGCCGTCTCCAAAACAGCCTGCGGGAAAATGAACAGCTTGTGGAAGAGCTGCAGCAGGCCAGGGATCTGGCCGATTCGCAAAATATCGCCAAGAGCGAATTTTTGGCGAGCATGAGCCACGAAATCCGCACACCCATGAACGGTGTCATCGGTTTTGCAAGCCTCCTGGAGGAGACGGATCTGAATAATGAACAGCGCCAGTTTGTCAACCTGATCTCCCAAAGCGGAGAGAACCTTTTGACGCTGATTAACGATATTCTCGATTTTTCAAAGATTTGTGCCGGAAAACTTACTGTGGAGGTTATTGATTTTGATCTGCGGAAAACCCTGAAGGGTACGGTCGATTTGCTGTCACTGCGAGCGGCGGAAAAAGAAATCGCACTGACCTGCCGGATTGATCCGAATGTGCCGTCAGACCTGATGGGTGATCCCGGAAGAATCAGCCAGATCATAACCAATCTGATTGGCAACGCCATCAAGTTTACCCAGAGAGGTACCGTTGTCGTCCGTGCCGGACTGCAATCCGATCAGGGTAGCGACGTGATTATCCGTTTTTCCGTCCGTGACACCGGCATCGGTATACCGGAAGAGCGGAAGGCCGCCATCTTCGAACCCTTTACACAGGCAGATTCATCCACTACCCGCACCTACGGCGGAACCGGCCTGGGACTGGCCATCTGCAGGCAGTTGACGGAACTGATGGGGGGAGAGATCGGAGTGGAGAGCGTGGAAGGAAAAGGTTCAACCTTCTGGTTTACCGTTCGCTTCGGGAAGCACAACCGCACCATTCTGGAGAGATAGACGTGTCAAACGGATCGCTGTCTGACATGAACACCCATTACACCCTGGCTCCCAGACATGATGGGGGGGCAGACCTGGACGAAATTATAGGCCTGCTGAACGTATACCAGACGCTCTCCAGGCCGGTGGATGTGATGAACTATTTCCATGAATTGCCGATCACCTCGGTATCGTCGCTCACACGGTTTGACTATGGCAAATATGAGATAGCGGTTTCAGAGCTGCATCTGATGGTCATCATGGAACAGTTGGAGACGATAGTCCGCCTGGAAGGGTGCACTGTCCTGGCGAAGTGTTCGGATATACAGCTCCAGAAACGAACCCTGATAATTTACGGGTTCCGCTATATCGACCTGCATGCCGTGCGTCGCCAGGCCTTCCGGCTCAACCTTGACGCCAACCTGATTGTGGATTTCAGAAATGAGCAGGGAAAGGTCGCCGCGCAGATGGTCGATATCTCCATCACCGGCTGTCAGATCAGGATCAAGCAGGACAATGTGGCGAACGGAATTTTCGCCGTGCTGGAGATTCAGATCTTTGACCAGCAGCAGAACAAGGATATGTCGCGCAGCATTGCCGCCCGGGTTGTCAAAACATTTTACAGCGAAGATGTCAGTTACTGCTGCCTCGAATTTATCGGCCCGCCGTCCGACCAGGATCTGCTGGCCCGGTATCTCAATCAGAAACAGACTTCCCTGATACGGGACTTCCGTGATAAAAACGTGCTGTTGTCATAGTTCACTGCAGCGCCCGCGCAGACAGCCGACCTGACGCAGCGCCTCATAGAGCACGATACCCGCTGACGTTGACAGATTGAGACTGCGCACCTTTCCGGCCGGCATCGGGATGGTGATGGACGTGTCGGGATTGGCCCTCAGCAGTTCCTCCGGCAGACCTTTGGTCTCCTTGCCGAAAATGATGAAATCACCCGGCTTGAAGCTGACATCCAGATAGCTGCGCCCAGCCTTGGTGCTGAGATAGAAGAATCTCTCTCCCGGAAAACCACTTTTCAGATCATCGAGACAATCCCAGTACCGAAGATCCACATGCTCCCAGTAATCCAGCCCGGCACGCCTGAGATAGCGGTCATCTGTGGAGAACCCCAGTTTTCCGACCAGATGAAGACGGGCGCCGGTGGCGGCGCAGAGCCGCGCGATGTTGCCGGTATTGGGCGGGATTTCCGGTTCTATGAGAACGATATTGAAGGGTTGCATGGGTTTGGATGTATACCATTAAATCCAGCGGCCATGCTTGCATTTTTTTCGAGGCGGGTCTATTATCCCAAACCGATTCAATGAGCAACTGAACATTTTGCACACATATTACGAACCCCCATAAGGAGCTGCAATGAAGATTATCGTAACGGATGAAGTTTCGGCGGAGGGGCTTGCCCTGTTGAGCCAGGAGCCGCGTATCCAGCTGGATATCAGACTCGGGTTGAAGAAAGAGGAGCTGCTGGCGGCAATTGGCGACTACGACGTGATCATTACCCGCAGCGGCACGACGGTTGACAAGGCGGTTCTGGATGCGGGCAAGCGCCTGAAGATGGTGGCGCGGGCCGGTGTGGGCATCGACAATGTGGATGTGGACTATGCCAGCTCCAAAGGGGTCATCGTCGTCAACGCCCCGTTCGGCAACACCAACAGCGCCGCCGAGCATACCATGGCGCTGCTCCTCTCCTTCTGCCGCAATGTGACGGTGGCCAACAACAGCCTGAAAAGCGGCGAGTGGAAGCGCGCTCCCTTCACCGGCTACGAACTCAAGGGCAAAACCGCCGGTGTGATCGGCATCGGCAAGGTCGGCGGCCGGGTGGTCACGCGGCTGAAGGCCTTTGAGTGCGAGGTTCTGGCCTGCGATCCCTACATCGGAGCCAAACGCGCCCACGACCTGGGTGTCAAGCTGGTTACCCACGATGAGATCTACAAGCACTGCGACATCATCACCGTGCATACGCCCCTTACGGATGAGACCCGGGGGATGATCGGACCGCGTGAATTCGGGCTGATGAAAACCGGCGTGATCGTCCTGAATGTGGCCCGTGGCGGCATTATCGACGAACAGGCCATGCTGGACAATCTCAACTCCGGCAAGCTGATCGGCGGCGCTTTCGATGTCTGGAGCCAGGAACCGCCCGTGACGGATACCCTCAAGCATCTGATCGGCCACAAGGGTCTGGTGGTGACGCCGCATCTGGGCGCCAACACCTTTGAGGCCCAGATCAATGTCGCCATCGATGTATCAAAAGAGATCATCAGCTATCTGGATGACCAGCCGCTGGAGAACGCGGTCAACATCCCGCGTTTCGATCTGGCGCTGATGGACCAGATGCGTCCGTTCCTGAATCTGATGAGCGTGATCTGCGATTTCGGCATCCAGCTGCTGGACAGCAACCCGGAGAAACTGATCTTCTCATATACGGGAAACATCTCCCACTACGACTGCACGCCGCTCACAGTCTGCGGCCTGTCGGCAATGCTGAACCGCATGGTCGATCAGGATGTCAATATGGTCAATGCATCCCTGATCGCAGAACAGATGGGCATTGTTGTGGAGGAAACCAAATCCACGAACGTCGACGCTTTCTCCAACGTCCTGACCCTGATCGCCGAGGGCAACGGCAAGCGTCGCCTGATCTCCGGCACCCTTTTCGAGGGCTCGCCACGCATTGTCAAGCTGCGCGACTACACCATGGATTTCGCCCCCGAAGAACACATGCTGCTTCTGAACTACGGTGACCGCCCCGGCATGATCGGCAAGATCGGCACCATCATGGGACAGCACGAGATCAACATCGCCTCAATGAATCTTGGGCGAAGCGAGAAAAAAGGGGAGGCGATGGTTATTCTCTCTCTTGATTCAGCCGTGCCAGTGCCTGTTCTCGACGAGATCCGGCTCGCCACGGAGGCTACGTTCATAAAAGCCCTGCACATGAGAGTCGGCAGTTGCACACGCGGCTGCGGCGCCTGTGCTCCCACACCCTGACGCAATGCAGCTTCCCGCGATCGACCCCGTATTCCTGAGCATCGGCCCGCTCCAGTTCCGCTGGTACGGGCTGATGTATATTCTGGCATTTGCTGCTACCTACTTCATACTTCGCTCGGAAACCCGCCGAAAAAAACTTGCCCTGACACTCGACGATGTGGCTGACCTGCTGTTTGCGGGAGCCATGGGGGTGGTGCTGGGCGGCAGGTTCGGCTATATCGTGTTCTACAACCTGGGATTTTATCTGGAGCATCCACTCAGGATCTTTGCCGTCTGGGAGGGCGGCATGTCCTTCCACGGCGGCTTTCTGGGCGTGATTCTGGCCTTTGTTCTCTATGCCCGCCGCAAGCAGATACCTTTTTTCACCCTCATCGACATGGCAGCCCTCTGTGCGCCGGTCGGGCTGGGGTTGGGCAGGATCGGGAACTTTATCAACGGAGAATTGTACGGGCGCAGGACGGACGTCCCCTGGGGAATCGTTTTTCCCGGCGGCGGCTCCATGGCGCGCCACCCTTCCCAGCTCTACGAAGCGCTGCTGGAAGGATTACTCCTGTTTCTGATCGTGCGCTGTGCATCCCGCCGCTCCGATGCCACCGGCGTCGCCGGCTGGACCTTTGTGGCCGGGTACGGCCTGTTCCGTTTCATCGTAGAGTTTTTCAGGGAACCGGACGCCCAGATGGGAACCTTCCTGGGCGGGTATTTCTCCATGGGACAGTTGCTGAGTCTGCCCATGTTCCTGCTGGGCAGCGTAATGGTGTTCAGGCTCTGGCGTGGGAAAGAGATAAAATCTATAAAAAGCATTTGAAACACAGAACTGCCGTTTCAGGTAGTAGGGGCGGATGAAGCGGAGTACATCCACCGATACACAACGCTTGCACATTATGCTGTCATTGATTACAATGCAATCAATGACAGCATACAAGGAGGGTATCCAATGGCATCCCTTACCATTCGCAACCTCGATATCAATCTGAAAACCCAACTTCGTCTGCGAGCTGCCAAACACGGCTGTTCCATGGAGGCGGAGGTGCGTTCCATCCTCTCTCAGACGCTTTCTCAGACCACCAGCGACGTAAACCTGGCAGACCGTATCCACAGGCGCTTCGCGACACTTGATGCCGAATCCCTGCCTATCCCGTCACGACAATCCGTACGTACTCCGCCCGGTTTTGGTGAAACTTTGTGAAGACCATCCTGCTTGATACCAATGTCGTTTCTGAACTGATGCGTCCACAACCGGACCAGACTGTGCTGAATTGGTTTGCCGGACAAACCGGCGCGGTCTTCTGCATTAGTTCTATTACCGTGGCCGAGATACTGCTGGGCATTGCACTGATGCCTGTGGGCAAAAGGAGAGATAATCTGGCAGCGGCTGTAGAAGCTATGTTGAGAGAGGATTTTGGCGGAAGATGCCTTGCTTTTGAAGAAGCGTGTGCGGCAAAATTTGCTGCTGTCGTCTCCGGCAGACGCAGGGCCGGTTTCCAGATGACAACCGAGGATGCCCAGATTGCTGCCATCGCACTGTCACAGGGATGTTCCCTTGCGACTCGCAACATCAAGGACTTTATCCACATAGACGGGCTTGAACTTCAGAATCCCTGGAGTACGACATGAATTCGCATAAGCCGCGGCGGCAAATAACCCCGCTCACTCTTGTAAACATCCAGAACATTGTGAATTATTCTTCGACGAGGATACGCCCATGAAAAAAATTATGATCGTCATCAGCATGGTGGCACTGGTTCTCGCCGCTGCCCTCCCCTCCCCTTCACTGGCCTTTTTCGGCTCGTCAGGTGACGGTTACGACAGCCTGACCGATCTGGCTGATGCCATGGCAAAGGAGATGAAATCCGACCTGACCGGAACCCGGCTCTTTCTGGAACGTGAGGAAATCCGCGACGAACAGGACGGCTCAAGCTCACCTTTTTCCGCTTTGCTGGCAAATGAATTCGAGCGCGCCCTGAGCCGGGCCGGTTTTGTGTTCGAGGGGCAGTTGCCCGAGAAGGCCCGTGGCGCTGAAGAACAGCGTGCAGCGGCCATGAAATCTGACATGTCTGATCTTGCGGATTACAAGATCGTCGTCAGCTATCGCAAGGTTGCCGATAAAATACAGGTATATGTCAAACTCAGGGACAACAAGAAGGATATGACCTACCGCAGCCTCAAGCAAAACTATGAAATACCCGTCAACAAGCTGCCGGCCGAGACATTTGCCGACACGCTGGATAACCGGCTTTCAAAACTGGCCAGCAGATTTGCAGGCGGGGTGCAGCGTCAGCAGCAGCTGACCGTTTTTGTTACGCCGGTGCTGGAGTCACGCAAAAAATACTCCAGCCCCTTTGCCGAATACGTCACCCGCAGACTCAAGTCGCTTCTGTCCGACCGGAATTCCATCAAGATCATAGAGGAAAGCCGAGATATGCAGAAACTGATGACCGACCACGTGGTTAAAAAGCCGACGCTGGATATGGTGATGAGTGAAGAGTACGCCGGTGCGGAAAGCGTGCTGGAGGGGAGCTACCTGCGGGGCACACAGAAAACCATCAATCTGGCCGTGACGCTCAAGGGGCTGAATGGAAAGATACTTGTCCGGGCTGAGGAGGATATTCCGTACGCGCTGATACAGTACAGTCTGGAGAATGACGCTGCCGAAGCGCTCTCACGGATCACCGATATCGAACACGAATCACCAAACCGGATCATCAGGATCAGTACGATCAAAGGGGGCGACTATCAGGTTTTCCGCGAAGGAGAAATCGTTCGATTTACGCTGCAGGTAACAAAACCGCTCTTTGTCTACGTCTACAACATAAATACCAACGCCGAGGTCAGTCTGCTCTACCCCAAGGCAGGGGAAGCGGAATATGCCAAAAAACCGGGGGTCATATATTCTATCCCGGACAGCAGCGACAGTTGGGAGATAAAGGTTGAACCACCCTTCGGCACTGATGCCGTCAAGGTGTTTGCCAGCGATCGCAGGCTGCCGCTCCCTGCTCTGAACAACCAGATTGCCTCCCGCAGTTTCAAGGGAGGCACCCGCAGCCTTGTGCGAACCGAAAAGACTCAGGGCGAACTGGCCACCCAGAAAATGATAAACGGACATGATCTGGTGGACTGGTACAAGGGAATTGCCGCCAGTGCAGGCGTGCCGCTCTACGAATCAACCGTCTACGTGGAGACGCGGCCACGCTAGACGTGCCGGTCACTTGGCCTTGTACGCTGTGACAAAGGCCTCCACAACGAGGGGATCAAACTGTTTTCCCATGTTCCCCTGCAATTCCGCAAAGGCTTCCTTGCGGGACAGTGCGCGGCGGTACGGACGGTCGGAGGTCATTGCGTCGAAAGCGTCGGCCACGGAAATGATCCGTGCTATCAGCGGAATTTCATCAGCCTTGAGACCATCGGGGTAGCCCAGACCGTTGTACTGCTCGTGGTGGTTGCGGACACCCGGGACAATGTCGCGCAGCCCCTTGATATGGCTCAGTATTTCTGAACCGTACTGAGCATGCATGCTCATGATTTCAAACTCTTTATCATCGAGGCGCCCCGGTTTATGGAGCACGTCGTCCACCACGCCGATTTTTCCCACATCATGCAGGATCGATGAAAGCCAGAGGGTTTCCATTTCTTTTTCCCCCAGATCCAATTCACCCGCTATTGCCATGCAGTAATTGCTAACCCGGTTGGTGTGCCCGCCGGTGTAATAGTCGCGTTTTTCCAGAGCCTCTGCCAGCGCCAGACTGACACCGTAGAAGGTGTCCCGCATCATCTCGTACATCCGTGAATTTTCGATTGCCGGTCCGACCTGGTGGGCCAGGGAGACAAGCAGGTTCCGATCCTGCTCGGTGAAGAGCCCGTCGTGCTTGTTGACAGCCTGGAGCACGCCGACAATCTGGCTGCCCACCCGTACAGGCACGGAGAGCAGCGTCATGGTCTGATATTCGCTGATACTGTCGGCATTACGGGAAAAACGTTCGTCTGTATATGCATTGTCGACAATAGCCGCCTCGCCGGTTCGCACAACCCACCCGGCGATACCTTCGCCACTCTTCAGGCGTACCTCCTTGAGCTTATCCCCTTTTTCACCGGTAGCTACTTCAAAAAAAAGCTCTCCGCTCTCCGCATCCACCAGCAGAAGACTGCCCGCATCCGCATCCACCAGCCGCGTAGCCGCCTCAATTGCCCGTTGACGAACCAATGAGGTATCCAGTGAAGAATTTATGATTGCGGAGAATTCCATCAGGGTGTTCAGTTTTTCAATAAGAATATCTGTATCAGCCATGAAAACTGCCTCCGTACCGGCTTGGGAGTGAAGTGGCAAAAGGTGTGCGTATCCGCCTGCAACGGATGTTGTTCGAGCAGGATAATACCATCGGATATGATTGTTACAAGCTTAATCTTGCGAAAACAGGGCGGTTCATGCTATGTAAGGTTCAGAAAAACTGAGCCCTGCAATCGCCCATGGATGTCACATGAAGCCCTATACGCTGGAACGCACCATAGTTCTTCCAACCGACCTGGAAACCGCCTGGGATTTTTTTTCTGATCCGGGAAACCTGCCGAAGATAACTCCGCCGGCCATGGATTTCCGCATCACCTCGGAACCACAGGATGTTACCTACGCCGGACAGATCATTACCTATACCCTGAGGCCGATGCTGGGAATGACCGTGGCCTGGACGACCGAGATCACCCATGTTTCAAAGCCCGGTTTCTTTGTTGACGAGCAGCGATTCGGCCCCTATCGTTTCTGGCATCATCAGCATTTTTTCCGTCAGGTTGATGGCGGGGTCGAGGTGCGTGATCTTGTTCATTATCTGCTGCCGCATATCCAGTTTTCCGGTCTGCTTAACCGGCTGATTATCAAACCACGCCTGAAACGGATATTTGATTACCGTATCCAGGCCCTTCAGAAAATTTTCCCGCACAACGAAACTATTCGAGGTGATACATGAAACGTCTCGCAATTCTGACCAGCGGAGGCGACTGCTCGGGCATGAACGCCGCCATCCGTGCCGCCGCGCGAACCGCCGCCGCAAATGATGTTGAAATGATCGGCTACCGCAAGGGATTTGCCGGTCTGCTTAAGAACGATTTTCTGGTGCTGGATACCCGGGCCGTGTCAGGGGTTCTCCAGCGTGGCGGCACCTTTCTGCAGTCGGCCCGTTCTCAGGAATTTCGCACGGAAGAGGGACGCAAACGTGCGCTGGACAATCTGCTTCATGACAAGGTTGAGGGCTTGATCATCATCGGTGGTGACGGATCGCTGAACGGCGCCCTGGCGCTGGACAGGCTCGGTTTTCCGGTTATCGGTATCCCTGCCAGCATCGACAATGACATCCCCTATACGGATATGGCGCTGGGGGTTGATACGGCGCTCAACAACATCATCTATGCGGTCGACTGCATCAAGGACACCGCAAGTTCACACGACCGGGCCTTCATCGTCGAGGTCATGGGTCGCAACTCAGGGTATCTGGCATCCACCTCGGCCATAGCAACAGGCGCCGAATTTGCCATCGTGCCGGAGGTGGAACTTGATCTGACGGAGATGTGCCATCAACTGCGCCGCCGCTATGAAGAAGGTCGCACCAATGCGCTGATCATCATGGCTGAAGGCGTCGGCCACGCACAGGCGATTGCCGACAGCATCAAGGACGCCATCGGGTTCGAGACCAGGGTAACCGTACTGGGCCATTACCAGCGGGGCGGCGCTCCTTCGGTTTTTGACCGCCTGCTGGGCAGCCGCTACGGTCGTCGGGCCGTTGATCTCCTCCTGTCGGGAACCAAGGGGGTCATGGTGGGACTTGCCGCATCTTCACTGACATCAACGCTTCTGGAGATGGTTGTCAATGGCGGCCAGAAGAAGCTGAGCGAAGACCTGACCCGCATGGCCGACATCCTCGGAATCTGATTCCTCTGCGCGAAGCGCGTGAAGCTTCTGAACCGATTGAAAGGGGAAACAGAGATGACAACAGCCTCACCACTATCCCGGTCAGTACTGGCAGGGTGCCTCCTTGCCCTCTCTCTTCTGAGCGGATGTGCAACCGTTGACCAGAATATCGCCCTCACCTATACACACGTTGATCGTTCGTTCGGAAGCCATAGCGGGAATATCGTGGTGACACGTGCTGAATCTTTGGCTCAAAAAAGAAACGATCGGGGGGAATGGCTCCTCGGCTCTCTCAATACTGCCCAGGGAGTTCATCAGGCAAACATTCTGACCAACCGTATTCCCGGCGAATGGATAACTGAAGCACTGCTCCTGGAATTGAAAAAATCAGGTTTCAATGCCGCCTACAGATCAGCTCTTCCCGACCGCGTTCCGGTGGGTGTCGCGATCACCGACATCAAAGCATTTCTGAATGTCAACAAGGGTGCCGTCAGCGACGACACACGCCATGAGATACAGTTCAATGCTCACGTATTCATAGACGGCAGCCGGGTCAAAATTTTCACCGTGGCATCACGAGACAACAGAACATTCGGGCTTTCCGTCTCCCGGGAGGATATGGAGCGGATCATGCTTCAATCGCTGCAGGAGGCCATGCAGCAGATTGTCCCGGATATCATCTCCCTGATTGAGAAAAAGTGACGTTCCCCTCTCTCTTCGCTCGCGTCGCATCCACCATCCATGAACGCAAACTCCTCAAGCCGGGAGATACCGTCATTGTTGCCCTTTCGGGCGGAGCCGACTCCTGCGCCCTGCTCGATCTGCTGGCTGCCCTGCCCGATTTCAGGTTACGGCTGACTGCCGCACACCTCAATCACTGCCTGCGCGGCACGGATTCTGACGCTGACGAGACCTTCTGCCGTTTAGTGGCCAAACGATACAACATCCCGTTTGAATCACGCAGGACGGATGTGGCGGAATACGCGGCGAAGCATCGACTTTCCCTGGAAGACGCGGGACGACAGGCGCGCGGCGCCTTTTTCCGTGAACTAATGGAAGGCCGGAATGCGGATGCCCTGGCTCTGGGGCACCATCGTGATGATCAGGCTGAAACTTTTCTGATGAGCCTGTTGCGTGGAGCCGGTGGACAGGGCCTTTCGGGCATGTCATTTTCCAATGGACGCTGCCACATCAGGCCATTACTGGACATTACCCGCTCCGAAATCGAAGCCTGGCTGCGCGGGCACAATTTACCCTGGCGGGAGGATGCCAGTAACCGCGACACAACCTTTCTGCGTAACCGGATCCGCCATGAACTCCTGCCGGTACTTGAAACCTTCAACCCGGCCATCAGGGAACGGCTCGCCGCAACCGCCGACATACTCCGTGAAGACAACCACCTGCTGTCAACAATGGCACAGGGGGAGTACGATCGCCTGGCACACGGTCAGGGCGTTTCGGTTGACTTTGAGGTGAGCAGCCTGAAAGTTCTCCATCCGGCGCTGCTCAACCGTGTCATCCGCATCGCCCTCTCCCGCATTACCGGCAACCTGTTGAATATCTCACGCCTGCACATTGCCCATATTGCTGCGCTGCTGGCAGACGGCTCCCCCAATCGTTCCCTTGATCTGCCGGGAAGTCTGACTGCACGCCGGGAATACGATCACATCTCCTTCGTCAGCGCCGTTCCGATGCCGGAAACGCCGCCGCACGTGATCATACACGCTCCCGGAACCTTCCAGCTGTGGGACGGCATGTCGCTGCACGTGTCTTCGGCTGATTATCCGGAGCACCTTGACAGAACACCACCCGAGACAGCCTATTTGGATCTGGACAGCGCACCTTTTCCGTGGCACGTCAGAACATTCATGCCCGGTGATCGCATGCTGCCTCTGGGTATGCCCGGCAGCAAAAAAGTGAAAGAAATCTTTATCGATCAGAAAATTTCTGCGAGGCAGCGCCAAAGGGTACCGCTTGTCTTCAGCGGTGAAACACTGACCTGGGTCTGCGGCCTCCGTTTTTCGGCCTGTGCCGCAATCTCCCCTGCTTCCTCACGGATCGCGCGGGCAGTTCTGAAACGCCCGGATGAGTCCTGACCGTCTGAACCCGACCGAGCCGATCAGTCGGGCTTCAATTGACTTGTATATCCACCTCCTTTATGGTATTTGTTTAAAGTTTTAAAACGTGTAAGTCGCATAATCCAACGGGGGTCACCGTGAATCAGTTTTACAAAAATCTCTCTCTCTGGCTGGTTATCAGCCTGATGATGATCCTGCTGTTCAACATGTTCAACAAACCGAAACCAACGGCAGACAAAATCTCTTACAGTGATTTTATCTCCCAGATCGAGGCGGGCAAGATAACCTCCGTCACCATTCAGGGCAACGACGTCTTCGGCAAGTATGACGGCAAGGACGGTAAGGATTTCCGAACCTACAAGCCGAACTCCGACGCCGACCTGACCCAGATGCTGCTTGACAAGAAGGTGGCCATCCAGGCCAAGCCGGATGAAGAAAAGTTCTCCTGGTTTTCAATCTTCATCTCATGGTTTCCCCTGATCCTGCTGGTGGGGGTCTGGATCTTCTTCATGCGCCAGATGCAGGTCGGCGGCGGCAAGGCCATGTCGTTCGGCAAAAGCCGGGCCAAACTACTGACCGAGAATCAGGTCAAGATCACCTTTGAGGATGTGGCCGGGATTGAAGAGGCAAAGGAAGAATTGAACGAGATCATTTCGTTTCTCAAGGATCCAAAAAAATTCACCAAGCTGGGGGGCAGAATACCAAAGGGTGTGTTGCTGATGGGGCCTCCGGGCACCGGCAAGACGCTCCTGGCCCGGGCGATTGCAGGTGAGGCAGGTGTGCCGTTCTTTTCCATCTCCGGTTCCGATTTCGTTGAAATGTTCGTGGGTGTCGGTGCCAGCCGGGTACGCGACCTGTTCCTGCAGGGCAAGAAGAGCGCTCCCTGCATCATTTTTATCGATGAGATCGACGCCGTAGGTCGTCACCGTGGCGCCGGTCTGGGGGGCGGACATGACGAACGCGAGCAGACCCTGAACCAACTGCTGGTGGAGATGGATGGTTTTGAATCCAACGAAGGCGTCATCCTGATCGCCGCTACCAACCGTCCCGACGTCCTTGATCCCGCTCTGCTCCGTCCCGGCCGATTCGATCGCCAGGTTGTTGTGCCCCGCCCTGACGTCAAGGGGCGCGAGATGATTCTCAACGTTCATGCCAAAAAGGTTCCGCTCTCACCGGATGTGGATCTGGCCGTGATCGCCCGCGGCACCCCCGGATTCTCGGGGGCCGATCTGGCCAACGTGGTCAACGAAGCCGCCCTGCTGGCGGCACGCGTGGATAAAACCGTCGTGGAGTCGATTGATTTCGACAGCGCCAAGGACAAGGTGCTGATGGGTGTGGAGCGGCGCAGTATGGTCATTTCCGATGTGGAAAAGAAGAGCACCGCCTACCATGAAGCCGGGCATACGCTGGTGGCTCGAACCATCCCCGGCACCGACCCGGTTCACAAGGTTTCCATCATCCCCCGCGGCCGCGCCCTGGGCGTCACCATGCAGCTTCCCATAGAGGACAAGCACAGCTATTCCCGCGAATCCCTGCTGGCACGCATCGCCGTGCTGATGGGAGGGCGTGCGGCCGAAGAGATTATTTTCAGTACATTTACCACCGGCGCCGGCAACGACATTGAACAGGCCACGGAAATGGCCCGCAAGATGGTCTGTGAATGGGGCATGAGCGACAGAATGGGACCTCTCTCCTTTGGCAAGAAAGACGAGCAGATTTTCCTTGGTCGCGAAATGTCCACCCACAAGAACTACAGCGAGGCAACCGCAGTCGAAATCGATACCGAGATCAGGCGCATTGTCGATGACAGTTACGAACGGGCGGTCACCATCCTCCGGGACAACATCCAGAATCTGCACAATCTGTCCGAGAGCCTGATCGAGAAAGAGAATCTGACCGGCGCTGAGGTTGACGAGATAATTGCCACCGGCACGCCGCTTCACAACCCTGATCCTGTCGCGCAGCCTGTCGCTGTTGAACCGGAGCGACCGCATACCGATATTCAGGCCTGACATGGGCAGGTTTCCTGCAAGACTGCTTCATATCGCCACCCCGGCCGAAGCGAAACGGGAACTGGAAACCATCGGCGTCGATCCCGCCGGTATCGGCATGATGGCGCCGAAAATGCTGAGCCGTTGTGTCAAGCTCTCAGGTTTGCTGTGCAGTCAGGCCAATATTTTAAAGCAGGAGATGCTGTCGCTGGGTGGCGATGCCGCTGTGGCGCGCGGTACGGTTTCCTGCAGCGTCTCACACACCGACGTCATCCTGATGGGAACCGACAAGCAGCTTGACAAACTCTGCTCACGGCTCGCACCCCAGCCCTTCTCCCTTCCCGCTGTCGCCGCAGAGCTGAAGGAAATTCTCCACCATGCCGCTTCACCACCATCCATCTGGAGAACAGCTCGCCGGACACTCTCCCTGCATCGTCCTCTGATAATGGGGATACTGAACGTCACGCCCGATTCATTCTCTGACGGCAATCAGTTTTTCCTCCCGCACAAAGCCATTGACCGTGCCCGGCAGATGGTTGACGAAGGAGCGGACATTATTGACATCGGCGGTGAGAGTACCCGTCCCGGGGCACCGCCTGTCTCCGCAGATAAAGAGCACAGGCGGATTATCCCGGTTATTGAAGCACTTGCGGGCATACTCCCGTGCGCTATTTCCGTCGACACCTGGAAAAGCTCCGTCGCACAATCAGCGCTGGATGCAGGAGCTGAAATCATAAATGATATCAGTGGATTGCAGTTTGACCCGCAGATGGCGGAGGTGATTGCCCGATCTGGAGCAGCCGCTGTTCTGATGCATACCAGCGGATCGCCTGAAACCATGCAGGGGAAGACCGGGTATGGCGATCTGATCGGCGAGATCGTCGGGGCATTGGACCGTTCGTGTCGCCAGGCCACTGAAGCTGGAGTGGAACGTGACCGTATCGCCATCGATCCCGGTATCGGATTCGGGAAGGATGTCGAGCAAAACCTGGAGATTTTGCGCCGTCTGAACGAGTTTTCCAGCCTCGGATTCCCTCTGCTTGTCGGCACTTCCCGCAAATCTTTTATCGGCAGGATGCTGAACCGTGACCCGGAAGATCGCCTCATGGGCACCAGTGCGACCGTCACACTGGCGGTTGCCAATGGTGCCCATATTGTACGGGTTCACGATGTCAGGGAAATGCGCGATACAGCCGACATGGCGCATGCTATCACGTCAGTTCCCGCCTACCGGCAATGCAAATCCGGGAGTTTCACTCCATCATGATCCCGACAGCATTGATGGAATTGTCCGACACACTCTGCATGACTGTACTGGTCGTATTGTGTTCGTGGATAATCCGGCGGGACGTTGCTCTGCGACTGCTGGGATTCATGTCCTTTCTGTCCCTGCTGTCGTTTCTCACGCGCATGGCAGGGGCATCATCACTTGTCCGGATTATTGACATTCTGGTCGCTTCCACCCCTGTCATCCTGGCGGTTATTTTTCAGAGCGACCTGAGACGCACGCTCCTCTCCATCGGTAAGCGGCTACCGGCACAGACAGAACTTGACGGCGATATGGAAACCGTTGAGGAGCTGCTCAAGGCTCTCAGGGATCTGGCGTCAAAGCGGATCGGAGCCCTGATTGTTATCGTGCGGCAGATTCCGCTTGATCACATCATCCATGTCGGTACCCAGATTGATGCCAAGGTGACCAGTGAATTGCTTAATTCGATTTTCCTTCCCTACTCTCCGATCCATGACGGAGCCGTCATTATTGAAAAGGGGAAATTGACCAAAGCCGGCTGTCTGCTGCCTCTCTCACAAAACCCCGATATTGCAAAAAGTTTCGGTACGCGACATCGGGCCGCTCTGGGCTTGTCCGAGCTTTCTGACAGTTACGTTGTCGTTGTCTCGGAAGAAACCGGCAAGATTTCACTCGTTCATGATGCGAAAATTACGTATGATGTTGAACATGCCGAACTACGCAGGATGCTCAAAAAAGCTCTGGGAATCAGGCGACTGTCCTGAACCGATATAACGGGAGGTAGTATGAAAAAACTGTTCGGAACCGACGGGGTGCGCGGCGTTGCAAATGTCTACCCCATGACAACGGAAATGGCCATGCAGCTCGGTCGTGCTGCTGCATACATCTTCAAGGGTACCAGCCGCAGACGTCACCGTATCGTTATCGGCAAGGATACCCGTCTTTCGGGCTATATGCTTGAAAACGCTCTGGTCGCCGGGATCTGTTCCATGGGTGTGGACGTTCTGCTGGTCGGCCCGTTGCCGACACCCGGCATAGCCAACATCACCTCATCCATGCGTGCTGACGCCGGAGTTGTGATTTCCGCATCGCACAACGCCTTCCAGGATAACGGCATAAAGTTCTTCTCGGCAGACGGCTTCAAACTGCCGGACAATCTGGAGCTCAAGATCGAGAAACTGATCGAAACAAACAAGATCGATGCCCTGCGCCCCACCGCCACCGAGGTCGGCAAGGCGTTCCGCATCGATGATGCAGCCGGGCGCTACATCGTCTTTCTTAAAAACACCTTCCCGCAAGAAATGGATCTCTCCGGCCTCACGATTGTACTCGACTGTGCCAACGGCGCTGCCTACAAGGTCGCACCGGCCGTTTTCGAGGAATTGGGGGCCGAGGTAATACCTCTGGGGGTCAAACCGAACGGCACGAATATCAATGCCGGCTGCGGTTCCATGCATCCCTCCGTCATCAGCGATGCGGTCAAGCAGCACCGCGCTGATATCGGCATCGCGCTGGATGGAGACGCCGATCGGGTTATCGTCTGCGACGAGTTCGGCAATGAAGTTGATGGCGACCACATCATGGCAATCTGCGCCACTGATATGATCAGCCGCAAACTGCTCAGGAAAAAAACACTTGTTGCAACAGTCATGAGCAACATGGGGCTGGATATCGCACTGCGCAAGGCGGATGGAAAGATTATCAAGACCGATGTGGGAGATAGGTACGTGGTTGAAGCGATGCGTAAGGGTGGGTACAACCTGGGTGGTGAGCAGTCCGGCCATATGATTTTTCTGGACTACAACACAACTGGCGACGGTATCCTTTCCGCCCTGCAACTGCTGGCCGTCATGCGGCGCAAGGAAAAGCCCTTATCCGAACTGGCTGAGATAATGATACCGCTGCCCCAGGTACTGTGTAATGTCAGGGTGCGTGAAAAACGAGACATTACGACCATCCCCGATGTGGCAGCAGCAATCAGGGATGTGGAATCTAAACTGGGCAACGAGGGACGGGTTCTGATCCGCTACTCCGGCACTGAACCGCTCTTGCGGGTCATGATCGAAGGTCAGGACAAATACGAGATCACAACCTGGGCCAATGAGATCTGTGATCTGGTCAAGAAGCATATCGGAGAGAAGTAATGGCAAAACTGGGACTCAATGTTGACCATATCGCCACTGTGCGACAGGCACGCGGCGGTATCGAACCGGACCCGGTGACCGCTGCGGCTCTGGGGGAACTGGCGGGGGCCGAGGGGATCACCATTCATCTGCGGGAGGATCGTCGTCATATCCAGGATCGCGACCTGGAGATCATGAGGCAGACCATCAAGACCAGACTGAATCTGGAGATGGCCGCTACTCAGGAGATGGTGCGCGTCGCTTTGAAGATTAAGCCGGAGCAGGTGACTCTGGTACCGGAAAAGCGACAGGAACTGACCACCGAGGGGGGCCTGGATGTCATCCTGAATGCAAAACTGATTTCGGATACGGTCAAGCGCCTGCGGGATGGCGGCATAATCGTCAGTCTTTTTGTTGACCCTAATCAGGAACAGATCAAGGCTGCGAGCAAGAGCGGAGCGGATTATATTGAAATTCACACGGGAAGATACGCTGAAGCACCTGATTGGAAAGCGCGGGAATACGAGCTTGAGACGATCGACACAGCCATCAAGCTGGCCCGCAAAGTCAGCATGGGGGTAAACGCAGGCCACGGTTTGAATTATGTCAACATCAAGGCATTGGCTGCCATCGGTGGCATCGAGGAGTTCAACATCGGCCACTCGATCATCTCGCGGGCCCTCCTGACAGGACTCGACCGTGCGGTCAGGGACATGGTGGAGTTGATAAAGTACGCATGATCTGCGGCATCGGCACGGACATAGTCGCCATCGAACGGTTCCAGCGTTTTATTAATGAAAACAATACTGCCCTGCTGCAAAGGCTGTTCACCGGACATGAGCGGGAGTTCTGTTCTGCCAGAAAAGACAGCGCCTCCTGCTTTTCCGCACGTTTTGCCGCCAAGGAGGCTTTTTTAAAAGCCCTGGGAACAGGTTTACGAGACGGCATCTCCTGGCTGGATATGGAAATCATCAGCAACCATCTCGGAAAACCTGAATTTGTGATAACCGGGAAGGCCGCTGAAATATGCACATCCCGGAGACTGAATCCGCCATTTTTATCCCTGTCACATGACGGTGGTTTTGCAATCGCTACAGTAGTTCTGGAGGCCTCTTGAGGGTTGTTACCGCCCATACGATGCGGGAAATTGACCGGCGTGCCATCGATGATTTCGGGATTTCAAGCCTGAGCTTGATGGAACAGGCCGGTCGCGGATGCGTGGATGCCATTCTCTCTGAATTTGGCAGGAAGGGGCGCGCGGTAATTATTGCCGGAAAAGGTAACAACGGAGGTGATGGCTTTGTCATCGCCCGCCTCCTCGCTGCAGATGGCTGGGACGCCGAAGTATGTGTCATGGCCGAGCACCAGCAGATTTCCGGTGATGCAGCCCACAACCTGAAAATGCTTCCGGACGGAATCGTTCGCTTCTGCCCACGCCAGGGACAGTTGGCATCAGCGTTCCTAAAGGCTGATGTCATTGTGGATGCCCTGCTGGGAACCGGTTTGGACAGCGATGTCGACGGCGTGTACCGGGAGGCGGTCGATATGATGAACGCATCGGGGCGACCAGTGCTTTCGGTGGATATTCCCTCTGGCATTCACGGCACCACCGGCAGGGTTTTGGGGGATGCCGTCAGGGCTTCCATAACTGTCACATTCGCATTTGCAAAGTTGGGACATCTGCTGTACCCCGGCGCGGAACATACCGGGCGACTGGTCATCGCGGATATCGGAATACCTGAGCTTTTAATGACATCAGCCAACGGCTATGATTTTCTGAACGAAGATTACATTCGACCGATGCTGAAGCGCAGGAATCGTCGGGTGCACAAGGGTGATTGCGGCCACTGTTTTTTGATTGCCGGTTCCTCCGGAAAAACCGGTGCTGCTGCGCTTTCTGCCAACAGCGCCGTACGCGCAGGCGCCGGACTTGTGACACTCGGTGTTCCCGAGAGCATCCACCAGATAATCGAGATAAAGACAACCGAGGCCATGACAACGGCGCTTCCGGACTCCGGTGGCGGCTATCTGGCCGATGCTGCCTTCCCCGTGATCGAAAAACTTATGGTAAAAAAGGATGCTGTGGCAATCGGACCTGGATTGGGTCGTCAGCCGGGCACAGTTTCTCTTGTGCACACGATTGTTGAAAATGTTTCTCTCCCTCTGGTTATCGATGCAGACGGCCTGTTTGCACTGGCTGAGGACATCAGTGTGCTGAGGCGGAAAAAGTCTGCAGACGTCGTGCTTACCCCCCACCCGGGAGAGATGGCGCGGCTATTGGGCACATCGATACCGGATGTGGACGCTATCCGCATTTCCATAGCACAGGAATTTGCACGCAATTATGGTGTCTACCTCGTTTTGAAGGGGGCCCGCACCATCATCGCCTCTCCGGCCGGTTTCGCGGCAATCAACGGCAGCGGAAATCCCGGGATGGCCACCGGGGGCATGGGAGATGTACTGACCGGTATTCTTGTTTCACTCATTGGACAGGGATACTCTGTCTGGGATGCCTGTCTGCTTGGCGTATTCCTCCATGGCTACGCGGCCGACCTGGTTGCAATGGAAAAAGGGGAAATCGGGATGTGCGCCACAGATGTTCAGGAAAAACTGCCGTTCGCCTTCAGCAGGCTGTTTAACAAAATCAGCTCTCCGCTCTAAACGGTGGGGACGTGGTACACGAGGAGAAAACCATGCAGACCGTATCCGATATCATGACCAGAGACATTGTTACCGTGTCGAAATCAACTACAGTGCGCGAACTGGCACAGATCTTCGATTCACGTCATTTTGGCAGCCTGCCGGTTGTGGATGAGGATGGAAATCTGACCGGTATTGTAACCGCTTCAGACCTTATCGAGCAGGGGCGAAGCCTGCACATCCCGACCGTTATCTCCCTGTTCGACTGGGTTATTCCCCTGGAGGGAGAGCGCAGCCTGGAAAAAGATCTGAAGAAGATGACCGCCCAGACTGCCGGAGAGATCTGCTCATCAGACGTGGTAACGGTGGCGCCAACCGATCCGGTCAGCGCGGCGGCCGACATCATGAGCGCGCATAAACTGCATGCCTTGCCGGTCGTCAGGGGGGGCAAAGTGGTGGGCATGGTTTCCCGCATCGATATCATACGAAATATCATCAAGGCATAGTAGCCGGTGGTTTTCAACTCGTGTTCCCCGATTGAAACCGAAGAGATTGGCCGCAATCTCGGTCTGCTCCTGAATCATGGCTCTTTCATCGCACTTTCCGGTAAGTTGGGCGGCGGTAAAACCTGTTTTGTGCGCGGTCTGGCTACAGGCCTTTGTCCAGAAAGCGCGCACCTGGTGGCAAGCCCCACCTATGCCATCATGAACGAATATCCCGGCGCCATCCCGTTCTATCACTTCGATCTGTATCGTCTGTCAGGTTGTCAGGAAATCGCGGAACTCGGTTTCGACGAATATTTTAACCGTGATGCCGTCTGTGTTGTCGAGTGGGCTGATCGGCTGGGAGATACGATGCCGGAAGATCGTTTGAATATCTGTTTTGAATATTCCGGAGACTCCCGGAGATTAATTACCCTGGATGCAGTCGGATCCGATTCTCGACTGCTGCTCCAACAGTTGAAAAACCGATTGAAATCTGCATAATTTCTTTGACTGCTACACTACATTTTTGCTATAGAACAGAATCTTTTTTTCAGTATGTTCACAAACCCTATCAAGGAGAGCTGTATGGCACTGGTAGTCCAGAAATACGGCGGCACATCAGTCGGCACGACTGATCGCATCAAAAATGTCGCCAGGCGCATCATCAAAACGTACGATGCCGGTAACGATCTGATTGTCGTCGTTTCGGCCATGTCCGGCGAAACCAATAAACTGGTGGCGCTGGCTAACGAAATCTGTGAAATTCCCGATGGCCGCGAATACGACGTGGTTGTGGCTACCGGAGAACAGGTCACCATCGGGCTGCTCGCCATGTGCCTCAAGTCCCTCGGCTACAAGGCAAAATCCTACCAGGGGTGGCAGGTTCCGATACTGACCGACTCCACAGCCACCAAAGCGCGGATCGAGAGCATCGATGATACAAACATCCGCGCCGACATCAAGGACGGCACGATAGTCATCCTGGCCGGATTCCAGGGAATTGACGCAGGCGGCAGTGTCACCACTCTAGGCAGGGGTGGCTCTGACACTTCAGCCGTGGCCATTGCAGCCGCACTTAAAGCTGATGTGTGCGAAATCTACACCGATGTGGATGGCGTCTACACCACCGATCCCAATATCTGCAAAGAGGCACGCAAGATTGAGAGAATTTCCTACGACGAGATGCTGGAGCTCGCCAGCCTTGGCGCAAAGGTGCTGCAGATTCGCTCGGTTGAATTTGCAAAAAAATATAACGTGGACGTTCATGTCCGCTCAAGTCTCAATGAAAACACCGGTACCATGGTTACCAGGGAGGATACGGATATGGAAGGGATTCTCGTTTCAGGAGTTGCGTACGATAAAAATGAGGCCAAAATTGCGGTTATGGGTGTGCCCGACAAGCCTGGCATTGCGGCCAAAATTCTCACCCCGCTCTCCGATGCCGCCATCTCGGTTGACATGATCGTCCAGAATGTCAGTGACGGCGGTCTGACCGATATAACCTTCACCGTGACCAAGGCGGATCTGAAACAGGCTCTCCTGATCACTAACGAAGTGGCCAGGGACATTCAGGCCCGTCAGGTTGTAGCGGATGAGAATATCAGCAAGATATCCATCGTCGGACTCGGAATGCGCAGTCATGCCGGAGTGGCAACCCAGATGTTCACTGCGCTTTCCAAAAACAACATCAATATTCAGATGATTTCCACCTCGGAGATCAAGATTTCGGTTGTCATCGATGAAAAATACACCGAGCTCGCGGTACGCGTCCTGCACGAGACCTTCGGACTTGGCGGCTGACATCTAAAACCTTGCAGTTACCGAACACACAAGGGAGTGAATTAAGCAGGTTTCACTCCCTTTTTTTATTTTCTTACATGCTGATTCCTCTTTCCAGGTAGAGCGAAGATATGCTCGACAGGATCCGCCATGGAGTTTCCGCCGTGAATAGAGCTTTCCGTCTGATCTGGAGTGGTATCAGGGATTGCCGGGTTGTGGTAGCCGAGATCATCAGGGGTAGCGGCAGTTCATCACCTGTAGCCGTAGCCGCTTCTATTCTCAGTCTATCGACACTTCTCACGGCCACCGCCTCCCATGCCCTTCCCACCACTCCCCAGGTAATCAGCGGAACAGCAAACATCACCACCACCGGCACGTCCATGACCGTAACCAACTCGCCCAACGCCATCATCAACTGGCAGGGTTTTTCCATCGGTCAGGGAGAAAGCACCCGCTTTATCCAGCCTTCATCCACAAGCGCAGTCCTCAACCGCATAACCGGCGGCGACCCATCCCGCATACTCGGTCTGCTCCAATCAAACGGCAAGGTACTTTTGATAAACCCCAACGGCATCCTGTTCGGCCCCAACGCCAGAGTTGACGTCAACGGTCTTATAGCCTCCACCCTCAACATCACCAATCAGGACTTTCTGGCCGGAAAGATGAAATTCAGCGCCGGGCCGATTGCGGGCGCCATAGATCATCAGGGTGCAATCACAACCCCCGGCGGCGGCCAGGTCTATCTGATCGCCCCCGATGTCACCAACAGCGGCGTCATAACCGCACCCAACGGCGACATACTGCTGGCAGCGGGAAAAGAAGTACTGCTGGTTGACAAAGCCAACCCCGCCATGGCCACCGTAGTCAGCGCCCCGGAACATCAGGCCATAAACCTGGGCACCCTGGTAGCCGATGCCGGCCGGATAGGGGTATACGGCGGGATAGTTCGGCAGAAGGGGATCATCAGCGCCGACAGTTCAACCGTAGACGCACAGGGGCGTATCTTCTTCAAGGCCACCAGGGATATCACCCTCGAAAAGGGGAGCATCACCACCGCCAACGGAAGCACAGGGGGTGAGATCACCATCCAGTCCCAGGACGGCACCACCCTGGTATCCGGCACAGTCAATGCCATCGGCAGTAGCGGCACAGGGGGCACGGCACATCTTCTGGGTCAATGTGTCGGTCTCATAGATCAGGGCAGCGTGGATGTATCAGGCACAACCGGGGGCGGAACCCTCCTCATCGGCGGCGATTATCAGGGCAGGAATACGGATATTCCAAACGCTCAGGCCACCTACGTCGGCAGAGAAACCACCATCAAGGCGGATGCCACTGACAACGGCACCGGCGGCAGGGTGATTATCTGGTCTGACGACACCACCCGTGCATTCGGCAGCATCAGCGCCAAAGGAGGAGCAAACGGCGGCACAGGCGGCTTTGTAGAGACTTCGGGCAAACGGGCGCTGGATATTACCGGCATCAGGGTCGATGCCTCAGCCCAAAGTGGTACTAATGGCAAATGGCTGCTTGACCCCTCCGATGTAACAATCAACCACGGTTCCACCGGAACCCTCACGGCAGGATTATTTGATCCCGCCACCACCTCCAGCATCGGGGACACCGAAATAAATGCCGCACTCAACGGCGGCACCGACGTCACCATCCAGACAACCGGCGGCAGTGGCGGCACGGGCATCATAACAGTGAACGGCACTGCCGACAGCGGCGGCGCAGTTGCCATCACCAATACCACCGGCGGTACACGTAACCTTACCCTCACCACGGCAGGCACCATCAACATCAACTCAGGGGCCAGCATCGCCGGTTCAACCAACAATTCACTCAACGTTATCCTTGATGCTGCAGGAGGAAGTGCCCTCACCGGTGATTTCTGGGTCAATCCGAACAGCAACCTTACGATCCGCAACGGATTGACCTTGAACAATGGCAGGGTCTATCTGGGAGACGGCGTCACAAATGCTGCCAGCAACATTGAATGGGACGGCACTCAGACCATAGGGGGAAACGGAGAGATCATCCTTAACACATCTGGTGGCGCTAACCTGATTACAAACCACCCTACGGGAGTCTGGACGTTGACCATAGACAGCGGTGTGACTGTGCGTACAGCCATGCCGGGCTGGTTTGTTGTTGGCAACTATGGCTCGACACCGGACAACATAATTAACAAAGGTACTTTGCTGGCGGATGTCACCGGTTCAACGCTCTTCATCTCAGCGCCGGGGACGCTTACAAACAACGGCACGCTGAGGGCAACTTACGGACTCTTGCAGTTCAGCAATCTGAGCAACACCGGTATCATCCAGATCGACGCAGGCGGCAGCATCGGCACGTACGACACCGCGTTCACCAATAGCGCGAGCGGCATAATCAGGGGAAGCGGAAGCTTTTTCATCGGTGACTTTCCCAGCAATGGCATACTCACTAACAACGGCACCATCAGTCCGGGCGATGCCACGACCACGGGTACACTCAACATAGCAGGAAACCTGGTCAACAACGGCACGATCACAGCGAAGATCGGCGGAACGGCAGCAGGGCAATACGATGTACTGAATGTATCGCGCGACGTCACCCTCGGCGGAATACTCAATGCCAGTACTATAAATGGGTATTCTCCGGCAAACCTTGATTTCGTACCCTTCCTGACGACGACCGGCACATCCACCGGCACATTCGCGTCGCTGAGTGTACCGGCAGGGTTTTCCGCCGGTTACAACCTTGCGGCAAGCGAAGCATCGCGGATGGTCTATTCTGCCGGAGCAAAGATATTTACCAACGCTTCAGGCGGATTAACATGGGAGACCCCCGGCAACTGGAGTGGCTCAATACTGCCCGGAACGACCGACGACGTCCTGCTCAGCTCCGGGTACGCAGTCAACCACGGCATCGGCAACGACACAATAGGCACTCTCACCATAAACAGCAGCAACTCCCTGAACGTGTCTGGCGGGTCGCTCAGCGTGACCAGCGCCACTACAGTGGGTGGCACATTGACCACATCCGGAGGTACGCTGAATCTGAACGGCGCAATTGCCAACAGCGGAACCCTTGCTGTATCGGCAGGCACCCTAAACCTGGGGGGCAGCATCACCACCTCCGGCCTCGGCAATCTGGTCGGCACGGGTGGCGCGACGCGCCTTACCGGGACACTGCTGAACACGGGAAGTACGCTGACCTTGAACAACACGACCGGAAATCTCGACATCGTCGGCACGGTAACCGGCGGTACGCTGGCGGTAGCCAGCGGCAGCACATCCAAGTATCTCAGCACCAACGGCACGTTTGATGGTGTAACCCTGGCTGGCAATCTTCAGGTCAATCCGAACAGCAACCTTACGATCCGCAACGGATTGACCTTGAACAATGGCAGGGTCTATCTGGGAGACGGCGTCACAAATGCTGCCAGCAACATTGAATGGGACGGCACTCAGACCATAGGGGGAAACGGA
>CAIPTY010000005.1 GCA_903868145.1 uncultured Desulfuromonadales bacterium
AGTCAGGTATGTCTGCTGCTCGGGATTGATGGGGGTGGTGAGGCAGAGTTCAGTCATCCCGATGATCCCGTTCATGGGGGTGCGGATCTCATGGCTCATGTTGGCAAGAAACATGCTCTTGGCACGGTTCGCTGACTCGGCACGGCTTTTGAGTTCAATTGTTATCTGTAGATCCTTTTCACGCTGTCGAAGCACTCTCATGATAGCGATAACACCGGAAAGCAGCGCGGCAATGCAACAGAGGGACAAGGCCACTATTCCCTTAACAGTGTGGCGCCAGTTGGAGAGAAAAAAGTCTTCCGTAATGGCAATATTAATAATAAGGGGATAGCGCTTCACCATCCTGGCGGCCGCCAATCGCGCCTCGATACGATTTTCCTGTGAAAAACGGGGGGTCTTGCTGTATATGACGTCGTTGTCTTTCCGCAGTTTTTCAATAATGGTGTATGCCGAACCGGTTTTATTGGTTTTACCAATCAGGGTGTCATTGCGCGGCCAACTGGTAAGAAGCGTAAAATCGCTGCGATAGAGCAGAATAACAGCCCCTTTGCCGAGATTCTGCCCCAACTGCTTATAAAAGTTGGTGAAGACATCGACTGATATTCCCACCAGCACCAGTCCCATCATATTTCCACGACTATCGTCAATCCGGCGGCTGATGTAGAAAACCCATTTGCCGTTGCCCTTGTTGTGTACGGACGTGCTGATAAACTCTCCGGCATTGTGTCCCCCGGCCTGCGCCTTGAAATAATCGCGGTCGGCAAGATTGATGGGGGGGGGCGGATGTGAGCGGGTGAAGTTGAGAACATCGCCGTTGTCGGCGACGACAGTGGCAACATCAACCTGCGGCAGAGATTCGGTCTTATCCTTCAGGATTCGAAAGATCTTCTGGGAACCCATTATTTTCCGGAATGATTCAGGACTGTCAGCCCCCTCGGCGCGAACACTGTCTGCAATACCATCAAGCGCCAGATTGGCCGATGCCATTGTCTGATAGGCGTGTTCTGACAAAAGCAGCGAACTGTTGCTCATCTGCTTTCTCCACACCTCGGTTTCCTGTTTGCGTAAGGTCAGTGCAGCAAATACGGCAACACAGATAATGAGAAGAACAAGCAGCACGCCGAACCAGATAGTGAGCTGACTTGCCTGGTATTTTCTCCAGAATTTGAACATAAAACATGTCCTGTCGGATCGAGCTGGCATATCTCAGGGGCGGTATCGGGTTATATATCTGCCTGGTTTTAAACAGGTCCTATTCTGCGATAACAATCTATAACCGGTTTGCTGATAAAGGCAAACTATAATCTACTGCAATTTTACCACGTGTGATGTCGGGGATACCGTCATCAGTAACAAAATATGGGCGTCGGCCTTGACGTCAATTGTTTTGCCGATGAACAGGGTATGAATTCCTGTTTTTACGGGTTTTTAGAAGTATGCATCTCGCTCCCCTTGTTATACCAGTTTTCAGAATTCTACAGGGCACCAGAGTTCCGCAGCAGTTGTGCCACCGACTCCGCCAGGATGGTGTACCCAGCGGCGTTAGGATGAATCGAATCTGATTTCAGACGGCCTTTTGAGAGGATCTGTTTCAGGGTTTTTCCTTCCAGTGGGATGGCGAACTCTTTCGCAAGCTCTCCATAGAGCCTTGGCACCTCCAACCCTAAACCGAGCCTTGGAACTCCTATCAGCACAACGCTGACGCCGCGACTTTGGGACAGAGAGATCATGGCTCTCAGATTTTCGGTCGCCTTGATCTCATCCTGATGCCGCAGAAAATCGTTACCGCCGAGGCAGAGGAGCATCAATTTCGGATTATATTCGTCAAGCACCGACGCAAGGCGGGCTCTCCCCTCTGCAGTCACTTCTCCCGGTATGCCCGCATTCACGACGCGCCTCCCGATACGCTTCTCGAGGACGCTCGGATAGCTCTCTGCCGGGGAAGCCCCGGTACCAAAGGTAATGCTGTCCCCAAAAGCCAGAATCACACTGTCTGCCGATACGTTAGCTACCTGTGGCGTCTTGCTGCAGGAGGAGAGTCCCATTAATCCGCAGATGAGCAGCAGCGCGGTTGCAAAGCGGTTCAAGGCGGCTCCTCTCAAAGCTTCTCTCGCACGCTTCGCACTTTGTCTTCCATGCTCTGGTCCCGGTCGGTTCGGGTGCCAAGCTTGATGGTGGTGGTGATACGTGGTGCCCCCATCTTGTGCACGACTTCATGACAGTGCTTTACCGCCAAAAATACATCTTCCCATTCCCCCTCGATATTCGTGCCATACGAGTGCAGTGAGGTCTTCAGCCCGGCCGCAGTCAGCACCTTTTCGCAGGCCGCAATGTATGGGGAGAGGGATACACCGACACCGATCGGTACGATGCACAAATCTATCATTACTTTCATAATATGCTCAACTCCTTCGTGGAAAAACATTTGCCGGTTGAGGTCACAGCCGTTACAACACAATTATTGCTGGAAAAGCGGGTCGAATTATTCAGTGATGCCGCTGCAAAATCGGTGAACTCGGAGCATCCCAGAATGTTCTCACTCGCAACATAATGACCGGATAAGGTTCCCCGCCTCGCCCTCGATTGTAGCAATATTTCAGTAAATATGCTACAAATGCAAATTAATACGTATGGCTCATATCCCACCGAAAAAATTCGTTACATCTTAACCGGGCTGTTTTAGGGCACAGGCGCACGTACATCATGGATAATCGAGATATTATCAGAACTAACAATGTATTAGTGCGGATCATGAAGCTGGAGAAGGGCTCCTCCACTGAGTGGCACTACCATACTGAAGTGACAGATTTCTTCGTTGGATTGCAGGGGCTTGTCAGGGTGGAAGCACGGAATCCAGATGAAGCGGTAACATTACATCCAGGTCAACGCTCGGAAATCGCCCACCATCACATCCATCGAGTCGTTAATGCTTATGACGGCACATCTGAATATTTACTTGCGCAGGGTATAGGACAATACGACTTTATCAAGTCGCCATGACTAACATTATAAACGGGAGGCCCTCGATGAACTGGATAAAAAAGTTTATTGTCAAGGGTATATTGCTGAATGTCTGGGTATACATTGCGATTATTACCGTTTATCTCCTCATATACTCAGAAACAAAGAATCAATCCCGATACGTTTTAATGCTCCAGGAATCAACTGGCAATATGTATCATGCAAGCCTAACCAGCCCGAGCTACAATACCTATTTTGATCGATTCAATATTTTAGATGATGACGATGTATTCAACATCAAGTCGTATAATGTAAAATATCTGCATTATATCGGCAACATCAATAAAGAAATAAAAGTGGATAACAAGATAGAATTTCCAACGCTGACCGTATTGCCGAATAGAAAATTTGTCATCTTTAACTCACTACCTGAAATCATAATAAAATCGACTTCACAAGCGGATGTGTTCAATGCAGATTTGACCGGCCTTGAATCCAAGGGACTAATCGATGTAAAAATGATTATGGGCGATTCGGCCGAAAACCTGGAGAAGATTTTAAAAGAACGGTCAGATAAATTTAAAGCGCAAAATCCAGTAAAAACCAATAAAGTTAAGTAGCTTACAGCTCATTCTGGTCCGCCAGATCTCAATTTGACTCCACCGGAAAAGGACGTAAGGTATGGCATACAACAAATCCATTGAACAACGTATCAATGCCCTGATTGAAAATTGGCCGAACATGGAAAGGAAAAAGATGTTCGGAGGGGTCTGCTATCTGACGCGGGGTAATATGTGCTTTGGAATCTGGCAGGAATATCTTATTGTGCGCACCGACCCCGCAACTTCACAGAGGCAAATGCAGAAAGATCATGTACGTCCGTTTGACATTACCGGGAAACCGATGAAAGGGTGGTTCATGGTCGCTTCTGATGGGTGGCCAACAGATTCGGCAATGAATGAATGGTTAAGGATGGGTCTGGAATTTGCCATGACACTGCCAGAGAAGTAGACAGCCCGGTATATCTGTAGACGCTTTGTATCAATAACAAAGGAGAACACGTCGCCGGGTTTTCCTTTATCTGTTGTATAGCAGAGCTGAACGGTCAGCCGAGATGGGTATTGCTGTTGCGAACCCGGTTGGCCATAATCGTTGAATCAAGCAATTCCCCGCAGCAGGAACATTTCCAGGCATCAAAAGAACGCACAAAATCGTAGAACTTTTCGCTGAACATCCGGCCTCTGCAGCGTGGGCATTGCATGGTAAACCTCCCGTGACATTGAATTCATCACATAATAAGGAGGGAAACATATACAGCAAGCGTGCCAGTCCGAAACGTTTGATAAAAACATATCCTACCTTTAATTATTAATACAGAAAATATAGCTACTTGAAATATTTGCCCAGCGAAAAAAACTTCTTTTCTCCGATACCTTCGACCAATAGAAGATCCTTTTTAGACATTATGCCGCCATTTTTTTGACGATATTCGACTATCCTCCTGGCCATTACCGGACCGATACCCGGAACCCGATCAAAGTCGACATCATTCATACTGTTGATATCGAGCGGAATACCCAGCACCAGGCGCTCTGCAACAGGAATCGAACCTTTAACCAGGGACGTTTTTCCGTTGGGTAAAATGACAACATTGATCGAATCCCCCGAAACGACTTGCATAACCCCAATTGGCGCAAGGACTCCTGTAGCAACGCCTGGCACCGGCTCTGCCATTTTTATGGCGTCTTCTGCCATTTTATTGGCGCTAATTGCATAGATTCCGGGATGCTTGACTGCCCCCCCGATGCGCACATAGCCGGTTACCGAAGCCGAAACGGAAGAAGCCGCCGAACCAGACTCAAACCTGCCGGGGCGGCTTCTTGAAGAGAGAGAGAGCATCAGCAGGAGTGCCAGTACTACTAAAATGACGCGGTAATGAGGCACCGTAAGGTTCCGCCGTTACTTGTCAGAGTTGAGCAGTCTGAATACGACGAATGAACATAAGCAATTGAAATTTTTATTCATTATTTCACCTCTATTTTACTGGGTTGGATTTGGGCAGGATATGGCTGTATTTCCTACATAAAAAACAGAAGTATTGCAATAACTGTTTATTGGACATATAAAACCTCCTGACATAATTACAGATCGGGGGATACAATGTTCTTGAAGATACTATCCGTATGTTTTTTAGCTGTTATGCTCTCAGGTTGCGCTCAGTACCGGTGGCAAAAACCCGGAATGACTGTAAACGAATTTGAAAGAGATAAATATGAATGCCAGTCTGATGCAGCAAATATGTATCCACCTGCATTTGTAACAACTAAAATTTCTCCCGACTACGTAACGCCTTCCACAACTAACTGTGTTGGAAGTGGAAATATGACGAGTTGCACGACGATCCCGGGGAAATTTGTACAGGGTACCAAGATCACCTCGGACAGTAACACCTATGCCAGAGAGCAATCTGCGTCCCAGTGTTTACGTGCACGAGGCTATGAACTGGTACGGATTGAACAATAATATCGTTCGTAAAAAATAATGAATTGACAAACGCACACTTAGAGAGGTAAAAGGAATGAACGTTCATTCCTTTTGAGGTCCAGTCATGTCAAAAACAGATAAGCGCGAAGAGATTGTCCGCGCGGCACTGGAGCTTATTGCCGAGAACGGTTTTCACGCCGCACCCATGGCGCTCATAGCCGAACGGGCGAAAGTTGGCGCCGGAACCATCTATCGTTATTTTGCAAACAAGGATGTACTCATCTCGGAGCTGTATCAGGAACTGGAACAGCGGTTGTATCCGGTCATACTGGAGAACTATGTTGAGAACAAACCTATCAGGGAACGCTTTCTGCGCCTTTTCACAGACCTCATACGCTACTTCATCGCAAATCCTCTCGACTTTCGCTACCTGGAACAGTTTCACAATTCCCCCTACGGTACGGAATACCGGCGGGACAAGATTCTGGGGAAACGGGAAGGCTGCGATGTCTTCCGTAATCTCTTCGAGGATGGAATCTCCCAGCAGGTTGTAAAGGATCTTCCGCTGGTCATACTTTTCGATCTGGCTTTTGGCCCCATTCAGGCTGTCACACGCGATCATATCCTGGGCTTTGTAACTCTGGACGAGGCCATGGTCTCACGAACTATCGAGGCTTGCTGGGATGGAATCAAGAGATAAGATCACAGGATTCTGCCGGTATATCAAATGGAATGAATATTCATTCTAAAATTTACTGAGGTGTCTATGAATTTCACGTACAGATTATCTTTGTTTGTCGGCGCAGGGTTGCTCTTTGTCAGCCTTGCGCTCACCGGTTGCGGCAAGAAAGCGTCAAACGCGCCGACGACACCGGCCGCTCCACCCGAAGTCGGTGTGGTGAGCGTCAAGCCGCAGAATGTGGTTCTGACTACTGAACTCGCAGGTCGCACCGTGTCATCTATGGTAGCCGAGGTGAGGCCTCAGGTGGGCGGAATTATCCTCAAACGACTTTTTAGAGAGGGGAGCGAAGTCCGCGCCCGTCAGGCGCTCTATCAGATTGATCCGGCGAGCTACCAGGCCGCATATGCCAGCGCCAGAGCGTCCCAGGCCAGGGCAGAGGCAAACCTGATCCCGGCGCGCCTCAAAGAGGAGCGCTATCGTGACCTTGTGAAGATCAAGGCGGTGAGCCAGCAGGACTATGATGATGCCCATGCCGCCTTCAAGCTGGCAGAAGCCGATCTTGCCTCCGCCAAAGCTGCGGTTGAAACAGCCCGGATCAATCTGGCCTATACGAAGGTGACTGCTTCAATCTCAGGACGGATAGGCCGTTCGACCGTGACCGACGGAGCATTGGTGACTGCCAACCAGGCATCGGCACTGGCAACCATCCAGCAGCTTGATACAATATATGTGGATGTGACCCAGTCTGCAGCCGAAATGCTGAAGCTGAAGCAGAATCTCTCCAGCGGGATATTGAAAAAAAGCGCCTCTGCCAAGGTCAAACTCGTACTGGAGGACGGCTCCACATATCCCGTTCCCGGAACCCTCAAGTTTTCGGAGGTAACGGTTGATCAGAGTACCGGTTCAGTAACGTTACGTGCAATCTTTCCCAATCCTAAACAGGGCCTTCTTCCCGGTATGTTTGTACGTGCCGTTCTGGAAGAGGGAGAACAGGAAAATGCGATCCTCATCCCGCAACGCGGCGTCACCCGGAACCCCAAGGGAGAAGCCCTGGTTCTGGTGGTCGGATCCGAAGAAAAAGTAGAGCCTCGCACGATCAAGGTTGTGCGAACAGTTGGGGACAGCTGGCTGGTCAGTGAAGGGTTGAAAACGGGTGATCGCGTTATCCTGGAAGGATTGCAGAAGGCGCGACCGGGTACACAGGTCAAGGCGGTTCCGTTCGGCAGCGCACCGGCAGCGCCTCCTGGCAGTGCTCCACAGCCAGCAGCCGGCGTGGGGAAAAAATAAGAAAAAGGTTTCAGATTTGATAAGGAGTTACCTGTATGCCTAAGTTTTTCATAAAACGTCCGATCTTTGCCTGGGTGATCGCTATCATGGTAATGCTTGTCGGCCTGTTATCGATAAAGAAGCTTCCGGTTTCCCAGTACCCCCCCATCGCACCGCCGCAGATAGCCATAAACGCCACCTATCCGGGCGCTTCGGCTCAAACCGTGCAAGATACGGTCACGCAGATTATCGAACAGAAGCTCAATGGCATCGATAACCTGATCTACATGGCCTCCACCAGCGACTCGGCCGGGGCGGTGAGCATTACGCTGACCTTCAAGGCCGGCACAGACCCCAACATTGCCCAGGTGCAGGTGCAGAACAAGCTGCAACTGGCCGTGCCGCTCCTCCCGCAGATTGTTCAGCGATCGGGAATCCAGGTAGTCAAGTCGACCAGGAACTTCCTGCTGATCGTCGGCCTCGTCTCGGAGGACGGCTCCATGGATCGCAATGACCTGACCGACTACATGGTCTCCAACCTACAGGATATTGTCAGCCGTCTGGAAGGGGTCGGCGAACTGGTGCTGTTCGGCACCCAGAATGCCATGCGTATCTGGCTGAATCCTTCAAAGCTGAACGATTTTCACCTGACCACCAATGATGTCATTACGGCGCTGCAGGCCCAGAACGTACAGGTTTCTGCCGGTCAGTTCGGCGCCGTCCCTGCCAATAAAGGTCAACAGCTCAATGCCACCATCAACGCACGAACCCTCCTTCAGACCCCGGAGCAGTTCGATGCCATTATTCTGCGTACCAACCCTGACGGTTCCACGGTCAAAATGAAGGATGTGGCGGAAAGCAAGATCGGCACCGAAAATTACGAAGTGCAGTCGTACTATAACGGAAAACCGTTAGGGGGGATGGCTATCCGCCTGGCGGCCGGAGCCAACGCTCTCGAGACCGGCAACCGGGTCAAGGCAAAGATGGCGGAACTGGAGAAGTATTTCCCGCCCGGCATGAAGGTGGTATATCCCTACGATACAACCCCCTTTGTCAAGATATCCATCGAAGAGGTGGTACACACCCTGATTGAGGCCGTCTTCCTGGTCTTCATCATCATGTTCCTCTTCCTTCAGAACATTCGCGCAACCCTGATCCCCACCATTGCCGTACCGGTGGTTCTCCTGGGCACCATGGGCGTTCTGGCAGCCTGCGGCTACTCCATAAATACCCTGACCATGTTTGCCCTGGTAATCGTTATCGGCCTGCTGGTGGATGACGCCATCGTTGTTGTCGAGAACGTGGAACGCATCATGATTGAAGAAGGACTGCCACCCAGGGAAGCAACCATCAAATCCATGGGACAGATCACCAGCGCCCTCTGGGGCATTGCCACCGTATTGACGGCGGTATTCCTTCCCATGGCCTTCTTTCCCGGTTCCACCGGCGTAATCTACCGTCAGTTTTCTATCACCATCATCTCAGCCATGATCCTCTCGGTGATGGTGGCCATGATCTTGACGCCGGCTCTCTGTGCCACCCTTCTTAAACCGGTTGCAAAGGGGCACCATGCCGGAGAAAGCGGCTGGTTTGCAGGGTTTTTCCGTTATTTCAACCGGGCTTTTGAGTTTTGCCGGCACAAATACGAGGGGATCGTCGGACGCTCCTTCGGCAAGCCGGTGAGGTATCTGGTGGTCTACGTTGCCATTGTTGCCGCCATGGCCTTCTTCTTTCTGCATCTCCCCACCTCCTTCCTGCCGGATGAGGACCAGGGTTTTATTATCTGTCAGATCCAGTTGCCGGCCGGCGCAACCCAGGAGCGAACGATTCAGGTCATACGGCAGCTGGAACGGCATTTCCTTGAGAAAGAATCCAAAAACGTAGAAGGGGTCATAACCGTTGCCGGATTCAGCTTTGCCGGGCGGGGTCAGAACATGGGACTGGCTTTTGTCAGGCTCAAGCACTGGGACCTTCGCAAAACTCCCGATATGAAGGCATCGGCTATAGCCGGTCGAGCCATGGGAGCTTTTTCCAGGTTCAGGGACGGTCTGGCTTTCGCCTTCTCGCCGCCGGCGGTACTTGAACTGGGCGTTGCAAACGGTTTCGACTTTCAGTTGCAGGATCGCGGCGGACTGGGTCATGAAAAGCTGATGGAGGCACGCAACCAGCTGCTCGGCATGGCCATGAAAAATCCCAAGCTGATTGCGGTGCGTCCTAACGGCCAGGATGATTCGCCCCAGTTCAAGCTGGACATCGATGATGTGCGGGCCGGTGCCCTGGGGGTCTCCCTTTCCCAAATTAACGATGTCCTTGCCACTGCCTGGGGGAGTTCCTATGTCAACGACTTTATCCAGAACGGTCGTGTAAAGAAGGTCTATCTCCAGTCCGACGCCCGCTACCGCATGCTGCCGGATGATATCAACAAATGGTATGTCAGCAATAAACAGGGTGAGATGGTTCCGTTTTCTGCATTTGCCACTGCCCGCTGGCAGTACGGCTCGCCCCGCCTGGAGCGTTACAACGGTATTCCGGCAGTGGAAATTCTGGGACAGGCCGCCCCAGGGATAAGTACCGGCGAGGCAATGGCGGAGATGGAAACGATGGCCACCAAGCTGCCGCCGGGAATCGGCTATGAGTGGACCGGACTCTCCTACGAGGAAAAAAACGCCGGAGCCCAGGCGCCGATGCTCTATGCAATCTCATTGCTGGTGGTGTTTCTCTCTGTGGCGGCTCTGTATGAAAGCTGGACCATCCCCTTCGTTAACCTGTTGATGCTGCCGCTGGGACTGGTAGGGGCTGTGGTCGCTGTCAAGCTGCGGGTCTTTCCCAATGATGTCTATCTTCAAATCGGACTTTTGACTACAATTGGACTATCTACCAAGAACGCCATCCTGATCATCCAGTTCATCAAGGAGCAGATGCATCAGGGGCATGAACTGGTGGAGGCGACCCTGTTGGCGGTCAGAATACGGCTTCGGCCGGTTATCATGACCTCGCTGGCGTTCTTCTTCGGAACCCTGCCACTGGCGCTTACCAAGGGAGCCGGAGCCGCTGCCCAGAACGCGATCGGTACGGCTGTTACCGGTGGTCTGCTCTCGGCCACCTTCATCGATCTGCTCTTCATACCATTCTTCTTTGTGATGGTTTCACGCCTGTTCGGCCGGAAGAAATACGGATCGCACACCGAAGACCCCGCATTGGCCAATGCCACGGAGGTACACTGATATGAAACAGATACGGCGGATGATTGCAAGCCTGTGTCTCCCACTGGCCACGATACTTTTTTTTACCGGATGCTCAACCATGGCTCCAAAATACGCCCGACCAGTGGCTCCGGTCCCATCCGCCTGGCCCACAGGGCCATCCTACCTGACCGAGACCGGCGGTCCCGCACTTAAAGCGGTAGCGGATATTCCGTGGCAGGAATTTTTTGTTGATGAGCGGCTACGCAAACTTATCGCACTGGCTCTGGAGAACAACCGCGATCTGCGGGTTGCCGCCCTCAATATTGAGAAATCACAGGCACAGTTCCAGATCAAGCGCGCCGATCTCTTCCCCAAGGTTGACGCTTCTGCCGCGGGAACCTTCCAACGGATACCGGAAACCCTTTCCGGCGCAGGGAGGGCAATGACCACAGAACAGTACAATGTGGGACTGGGCGTCGCCTCATATGAGCTGGATCTGTTCGGGCGTGTGCGAAGCCTCAAGGACCAGGCTCTGGAGCAGTATCTTGCCACAGGTCAGGCGCAGCGGAGTCTTCAGATCAGTCTGGTCTCTCAGGTTGCCGCCAGTTGGCTTGCACTGGCTGCCGACCGTGAGCATCTGCATCTGGCCGATAATACGCTGGCCAGCCAGCAGGAGTCATTCGGCTTGACCAAGAGCCGCTATGAAGCCGGAGCCTCTTCTCTGCTGGCTCTTCATCAGGCGCAGACCACTGTGGATTCAGCACGGGTGGACATTGCCCGCTACACCACTCTGGTGGCGCAGGACGAAAACGCGCTGGCCCTGGTTGTCGGTTCTGCCGTGTCACCGGACCTGCTGCCGCAATCCCTTTCCGAAACAGTGACATCGCTCAGGAACCTTTCTTCCGGCCTGCCGTCCGATGTGCTGCTTAACCGCCCCGATATCCTCCAGGCCGAAGGGACGCTTAAGGCAGCCAATGCCAACATTGGAGCCGCCCGGGCGGCTTTTTTTCCGCGGATCACCCTGGTCTCGTCGGTCGGGTTCGGCAGTGATGACCTGGCAGGGTTGTTCAAGCCCGGTTCCTTCGCCTGGAAGTTTGCTCCCCAGATAACTGTTCCCATCTTCGACGGCGGCAGTAATCTGGCCAATCAGAAAGTGGCGGAGGTGGATCGAACCATTGCCGTGGCCCAGTATGAAAAAGCTATCCAGACCGCATTCCGGGAAGTGGCTGATGCCCTGGCCCAGCGTGGAACCATCGACAATCAGGTTGATGCGCAGCAGTCACTTGCCAATGCGACCTCGGAAAGTTACCGGCTTTCCCGGGCGCGCTACGAAAGAGGAGTAGACAACTATCTGACGGTGCTGGATTCCCAGCGCTCACTCTATGGCGCCCAACAGAACCTTATCAGCACGCGCCTGACCAGGTTGCTAAACCACGTCACACTCTACAAGGTTTTTGGTGGAGGAAAAGAGTGAGTATTCCAACTGCCGCAAACCCGCCGACGGGGTAGTGTCGCCACGGGTAACCTCAATCCCGGTTGCATGTTTGTAAATTTATTGCGCAGTGTATCCATAAAATGATTGTTCATTAGAAGATTATTCTGTATGTCTTCCGTATGACCAGTGAAATTCAACATATTATCCAGGAATATGCTGATGATATTGCTCAACAGTTGGGAATAAAGCTTTCCTGGATCTCTGTTGTTGACGGGCAGCGTCTGGGGTGTCGTGGCGTGCATCTGTTAAAGCTTGCCTCTGACGGGCAGCTCGTCTGTACGCTGGTGTATCAATCTGAACTGGATGACCTGCAAAGTGATTTATTCTCCGACCGCCTGGAGATGAAGGTACGAATGGCTCTGTCACGGCTTAAAATTTTATTGGAGGCAGATGCCTTTGCAGGTTCGGGGATTTGACCGTGCGGCTTTTTTCACTCCTTCGCTTTATGAGTGCCACTGCGTACCGTATCTGTATAATTGGCCTTTTGGGCTTTTCAACCCTTGCGTCAGCGGAAGAAAAGGTCAAATATGTTGATCGGAATGGATTGGTCTTCTGGCTTGACGGAAAAGCCGAGGTACCGCCGCCTGTTCCCATACATCACAAGTACGTGGATAAAAACGGTCTGACCCACTGGGTTGACAGCATCGATAAGATCCCCGAAGAGTACAGGAACAAAGTTGCCGCGAAAGACGACGGTACCGCACAGCCCAAGCCGGTTTTGCACCAGACCCCGGTAGAAATAATAAAATACTCAACAAAAATAACTATAGTCAATAATCAGATTATCGTCCCGGTAATTTTCAGAAACAGGGGACATACCGTAAAAGCACGAATGCTTCTTGACACGGGTGCATCCGTAACCACAATCTATGCCGATGTGGCTTCCAGACTCGATCTTCACAAAAACAAACTGTCCAGAGTCAGGAGCATCAGTGCAAATGGCGCTGCCACAGACAGTCTGTTAACCAAGATCGAGTATATGGAGCTGGATGAAAAAATTCTGGCAAATCCGGAAGTTATCGTAATGCCCTCCCAGAGTAATATTGGTGCGGATGGTCTCCTGGGAAATTCATTCCTGCGGTTCTTTAATTTCACCATAGACTACGAAAAACAGCTTCTGATCTGGAACAAGTAAGGAAGGCCGGGATTCCGCCCGGCTGAGAAAGTGCGGTAAATGGGGGAACTGATGAATGTACGAAAACGTAGCGGGTCCCTGCTGATTACCCTGTCACTGATCGCTGCCCTGTGTCCAGGCGCGCAGGTCAGGGCGAATGCGGCGGACAAGCCCAGGGATGAAGCCTTTCGCACGGTGATAAGAAAAGAAACATCCACACTGAACATACCAATTGAGGCAACGGCAGAAGAACTTGCCAGAATAGTGAACAAGACGGCCCCAATAGAGCTTTATCAGGGCTCGACGCGGACCAGAGGTCTTACGGCGCATGTGGTGCGAAACGCACCCATAACAATCAGCGCTGCGGATAACTACCTGTATATCACCCTGCCTGTCTCCCTGTCTTTAAGCTATGGCATGTTCTCGGCAAAGGCCATTCCTCTGAAGCTGAAATTCAAGGCAACTGCCAGCGTCACTCCCGACTGGATGCTGCACACGGAGATCACGTATATGGGATTGAGCGATCTGCTTGTGGAGGAGGTCGGAGCCGGTCCTTTATCACTAAAGCCCCGTAGCATAATTGAAGGATTCACCCAGCCCCTGCAGAAGGTTTTGTCTGATCTGGTCGCGCAAAAGATCAATGAGCTGTTTCCATTGAAGGCACAGATTCTCAGGGTCTGGAACACTGCGCAGAAACCGGTTCTTCTGGACAGGAACTACAACGCCTGGCTGAAGCTGACCCCCCGCGAAGTTCTCCTGTCCCCGCTGTATGCCAGAAATAACAGGGTTAAATTAAGCATCGGGATCAACACGCTTGCCGAACTGCTGGTCGGACCGGAGCCGGTTGCGCAACCGCTGCTTCAACTCCCTGATCTCAGAGTTGTCAGCAGCTTTGACAAGACATTCCGCATTGCCCTGAGTGCCGATCTCTCCTACAGGGATCTTCGTGCTGCTCTGGCACCGCTCCTGCTCAATAAACAGTTCGATTCCGACGGTAAAACCGTTGTCGTCAAGGATTTCGATCTGTATGGAAATGGGGATAAGCTGGTCATTAAACTGGAGACTCAAGGGTCGCTGGACGGCGTATTCTATCTGACTGCACGGCCGTCTTTCAATCCTCAGACCAAAATGTTTTCGGTGGAGGATGTGGATTTTGACATGCAGACACGGAGTCTGTTGCTCAAGACAGCGGACTGGTTTTTACATGGAGCAATCAGGAGTATGATCCAGGACAGGCTCAATCTGAACCTGGCCAATCAACTGGAGCAGTCACGTCAGATGGCGGAAAAGGCGCTTGTCCGCATACCATTGATGGGGAATATGTTTATGAAAGGCGACATAAAAACGCTGACATTCAAAGATGTAATTGTCCAGCAGGAAAAAATATCCATCCAATTGTATTCCGAAGGGGAATCTACGGTATTCTTTCAATAAAGGCAGGCAGCAATTTCGGCACGTTGAGATAACGCTGATGGTGCGGGTGTAAAGCCCGGGGGCGTGATTCCTCATCTATCGGCAGGATCGCGCCCCGGCGCTTTTTAGTTGCCCTGGTTGTACTTTCGGCGTTCGTATTCCATTTTATCATTCTCTTCCTGTATTCTGCGTTCATCCCGCAAGCGTTGCGCAGCCTCTTCACGCAATGCGTTGCGACGTTCCTCCTCGCGGTTTTTCCTCTCCTCGATGTCCTGTTCAAGCATCTTGTTCTTTAAATACTGCTCCCGCACGAGACTACGCTCATAATCTGTGGAATACGAGCAGGACGGCAGGCAGTATCTGTATGAGTGCCCTCTGTCTGCACACCGTTCCATACAAATATGATCGGTTGCAGCCAGAGCAGACGTTGCTGTCATAGCCACAAAAACTGCGGCGGCCATCAGGTAGTTCAAAATGTTTTTTCGCATGGGTCAGATCTCCTTTAATGTGATGTGAGACATAAATTTGAAGTCCGCATGTAAACCCGTCTTCAGGACTGTTTCCACCTTACTCTATTTGCCACATATATCAGGTTTAAAAAGGTATTTACAGAAAATTATTTTCCTGACCGGAAAATACGTTTTTGGGATATGCCAGGTACCACCCCAGACATAACCACCCCCCTTTTTAACAGGGTTTGACTTTTCCGCAATAGAGCAGTTATTGTGACGCGGTTCGGCATCCAATCTCTTCTGGAGGTTATCGTGGGATCAAAAATATTGGTGACCGGTGCAGCCGGTTTCATAGGCTTCCATCTTTCAAAAAGGCTGTTGGAGGGTGGCAATGATGTTGTGGGGCTGGACAATCTGAACGACTACTACGATGTCCGTCTCAAGCACGACCGTTTAAAACAGCTTGAGGGAAAAACAGGATTCAGATTCGTCAGGCTGGGGATGGAAGATCGGGAAGTCATTGAGCAGCTCTTCGTTCAGGAAAAGTTTGAATATGTGGTCAATCTGGCTGCCCAGGCCGGTGTGCGTTATTCCCTGAAAAATCCCCACGCATATATTAGCAGCAATATCGACGGCTTCATGAATATTCTGGAAGGCTGCCGGCACACTGGCGTCAAGCATCTGGTGTACGCGTCATCAAGCTCGGTCTACGGCGCCAATACGACTATGCCTTTCTCGGTTCACCACAGTGTTGACCACCCGGTTTCGCTCTACGCCGCCACCAAAAAAGCCAATGAACTGATGGCCCATACATATTCCAGCCTCTACGCCCTTCCCACAACCGGTCTGCGCTTCTTCACCGTCTACGGCCCCTGGGGCAGGCCGGATATGGCTCCCTTCCTTTTTACCCGGTCGATCCTAGAAGGAAAGGCGATTGATGTATTCAACTACGGCACAATGCGGCGAGACTTTACCTTTGTCGACGATATTGTTGAAGGTGTCGTGCGTGTGATTCAAAAAGTCCCGGAGGGCAATCCGGCCTGGGATGCTGCCCTGCCGGATCCCGGCAGCAGTTACGCTCCCTACAGGATTTACAATATCGGCAACAACAATCCGGAAGAGCTTATGCGCTTCATTGAGGTGCTTGAAAGCTGTCTTGGGAAGAAAGCCGTGATGAACCTGTTGCCGATTCAGGCAGGTGACGTGCCTGCAACGTTTGCGGACATTGACGATCTGGTTCGGGATGTTGGATTCGCTCCGTCAACCTCTCTTGAAGATGGAATCAGGAGTTTTGTAACGTGGTACAGGGATTATTATGGCGTGTAGCCAGGGATCAGCACTTTGTGCTGACGACTCAGGATGAAAGCTGTTTCGCGCGAGGTACGAAGAAGGCCTTGACCTGCTCAAGGTCAGCGTCCATGACCTCGCAGCGGCTCGCTAATCCCGAGAGAACCGCAACGGCATCGGGAACAGGAGCAGGTTTGCCGGTCGCCTTTTCCACCGCTTCACTGAATTTGGCCGGATGGGCGGTGGCCAGACAGACACGGGGTATGCCGGATGGGAGTAGATCCAGCGCTGCCCGAACCCCGACCGCAGTGTGCGGATCCAGCAGGTAACCGGTTTCACGGAAAAAGTCCCCGATTGTCGCCAGGGTGGCCGTCTGATCCACAGAGGCGGAACAAAAGTCCTGCCTGACCTGCAGCATCTCCGAAGGGGAAAAGCTGATGCGCCCTTCCTTCCGGAGCCCTTCAAACGCAGATCGAACGCGACCCGAATCCTCACCGTAGAGATGGAAAAGATAACGTTCAAAATTTGATGCGACCTGAATATCCATCGAGGGTGAAGCAGTCGGAACCACCCCGGTCAGCGAGTAATCCCCGTCGTTGACAAAACGGGTGAGAATGTTGTTCTCATTGGTGGCCAGCAGGAGTGAGGCGATGGGGAGCCCCATCCGCTTTGCAACATACCCGGCAAAAATGTCACCAAAATTTCCGGTGGGAACAGAGAAAGATACCGGCTGACCCGTTCTGTCGCTCACCCTCAGCCAGGCATGGAAGTAATAGACCACCTGGGCAAGCACACGTGCCCAGTTGATGGAATTTACCGCGCCGAGAGCATATTTACTTTTGAAATCAAGGTCATTAAAGAGTGCCTTGACCATATCCTGGCAGTCGTCAAAGGTTCCCCTGATGGCGATATTATGGACATTTGCATCGGTTACGGTCGTCATCTGCATGGCCTGTACGGCCGAGGTCTTTCCATGCGGGTGCAGGATGAATATGGTGATCCCCTGTTTGTCGCGCACGCCGTGAATAGCCGCGCTGCCGGTATCTCCCGACGTAGCGCCAATTATATTCAGACGTTCCCCACGCTCTGCCAGAATATATTCAAACAGGTTGCCCAGAAACTGCAGGGCAACATCCTTGAAAGCCAGCGTTACCCCGTGAAACAGCTCGAGAATATACACACCATTCTCCCTGACTACCGGCGTCACATCGGGGTGCGTGAAAGTTGCGTATGATCGCCGGATCATCTCCTTCAGCGCATCGCCAGGAATATCGTCCGCAAATGGAGCAATGATGTTGAATGCCAGTTCGGAATACGGGAGCGTTCGCCAGCTCTCAAGCTGGTCCCTGGTGACGTGTGGATAGGATTCGGGCAGGAGCAGGCCGCCATCGGTCGCCAGCCCCATCATGACGGCATCCTTGAAGGGGATTGGAGAGATCCCGCCTCGTGTACTGATGTAACGCATCGGATAATTCCTTTCTCAATCAATTACGTGGGGAAAATGTAGCAGTTATTGTGAACTTTTGAAAGCTTTTGAGTCAGTCGGACGTTGGCGGGAAGATTCCTGACCGCAATTCACCGGGCGCCAGCAGAAAAAAAGCCCTGAACATGCAGTATTTGTAAAACTCGGTGAACAGCAGTCGGAAGCTGCCGCTGTGGCTCCACCAATCCTCTTTAAGATTTCTGGTATCAACCGGGTAGGGGTAAATGGCCAGATCCCTGGGCAACGCGTTGCGAAGCAGGATTGTGGCCCTCTTCATGTGGTAACGGGACGTTATAAGCAGAATGGACCGCACATCCTGCCGCATGATGATATCACGCCCCAGTATTGCATTCTCAAGTGTGTTGCGTGATACCTTTTCAAGTATTACCCCGTCAGGTGAGGGTTCTCCTGACAGCGGTCGATAAAAATCGCTTTTACGTACCGACGGATCGACACCGATCAAAAACAGGTGCGCCGCCTTGCGTTCACGATACAGACGCACACCTTCTTCGACCCTTCCCCTGCCACCGGCCAGGACTACAATGGCATCGGCTTTCACCGGATTCTGGCGATACGAGAACGTCTTGTAGGTAAAATCAATGAACAAGGCCGTAATCACGACCAGCACGATCACCAACAGAGAAATGAATGCTTTCAAGATATTCATCCGGGAGAATTTTTTCCTCTTGCAACCAGTTAATCAATCTGCTATATGTTTCCATTCAATGACCGATTGGAGGAACAGAGTATGTCCAGAAAATGCGATATCTGCGGTAAAGGCCCCAGCTTCGGCAATAACGTAAGCCACGCCAACAACAAAACCCGTACCGTATGGTACCCGAATCTTCAGAAAATAAAAGCGGTTAAAAACGGCAGCATCATGACCGTCAAGGTCTGCACCCGTTGCATCCGGTCCGGCCATGTGACCAAGGCACTTTAGTACGCTGTTTCTCAAAATTCCACGAAACAATCAACTCAATGCCGCAGTGCCTGATGTGACTGCGGCGTTATTGTGTGTGCGACACACCCTGCCCCGGCGTTCCCTGCACGCTGGCAAGAACTTCTATCTCCACCAGTGCGCCACGGGGCAGAGACTTTACGGCGACCGTCGACCGGGCCGGTTTATGAGTGCCGAAACAGCCGCCATACACTTCGTTCACCACGGCGAAGTCGTTCATGTCCACCAGGAAAATCGTTGTCTTTACCACGTTGTCAAACCCGATTCCCGCTGCTTCCAGCACAGCCGCAATATTATTCATCACCTGCACGGTCTGCTCACGAATCCCGCCATCCAGCAGTTCACCGGTATCGGGGACAAGCGGAATCTGACCTGAGCAGAAAAGAAGGTTTCCGACCAGGATTGCCTGGGAATACGGTCCGATGGCGGCGGGCGCCTTGTCTGTTACAACAGCCTGTAGTGTCATTGTTTGAGCCTTTCCACTTTGATTACGCCCTTCACCTTCATAATCGCGTTCATTACCTTCTGTAAATGACCAAGATCAATAACATTAACCTCGAAGGTGTTTTCTCCGCGCTGGTCAACGGTACTCTGGATGTGAGCACTGGAGATATTTGCTTCGCTGTTGGTAATTGCCATGGTGATATTGGCCAGGATGCCCTTGACATCGTGGCACACAACCCTGATCTTGACCGGCAGGGCCGCCGTTTTCACCTTGTTCCAGGCCACGTCTATCCGCCGTTCCGGTTCACTCTCCAGTGCCAGTTGACAATCGGAGGTATGTATCGTTACACCCTTTCCACGGGTAATAAATCCGATGATTTCATCACCCGGAACCGGATTGCAGCATTTGGCGAACCGTACCAGCACATCATCGACACCGCTTATTTCAACCGCGCTGGATGATTTGCCCTTGAGTCTGTTGATAATGGCGCTGAGTCGTGATTCCTTGCGCTCAGAACGTTCCTGAAGCTTTTCATCCGGCAGGAGTTTTCCTATAATCTGCCCGGAGGAAATCTTGCCATAGCCAACCGCCGCGAGCAGGTCTTCATCACCGGCAAATCCGTACTCAGACGCAATTTTTCTGAATTCCCCGCTCTTTTGTATCTTCTGCAGATTTATCGAGTATTTTCTGAAATCCTTTTCGCACAATTCACGCCCTAGCACAATGCTCCGCTTGCGCTCTTCGGTCTTGATCCAGCTCCTGATCTTGTTGCGGGCGCGTGAACTTCTGACGATCTTGAGCCAGTCCTTGCTGGGGGTGTGGTGCGGAGATGTAATTACCTCAACGATATCACCATTTTTAAGCTCATATTTAAGCGGCACCAGTTTGCCGTTCACCTTGGCGCCGACACAACGGTGGCCGACATCGGTATGCACGCTGTAGGCAAAATCGATGGGTGTGGAGCCCTTCGGATACCCCTTCACATCACCTTTGGGCGTAAAGACATACACCTCTTCCGGGAACAGTTCCACCCGGACCGAATCCATGAACTCCTTGGAATCCTGCAGTTCATGCTGCCACTCCAGCAATTGACGCAACCAGGCAAATCGTTTGACATCCTTTTCGTCATACCCCTTGCCTTCCTTGTACTTCCAGTGGGCGGCGATACCTGCGTCGGCCACGTTATGCATCTCATGGGTGCGGATCTGCACCTCCATCCGATCGCCATGGGGGCCGATCACCGTTGTATGCAGTGACTGGTACATGTTGCCCTTGGGCATGGCAATGTAGTCTTTGAAGCGCCCGGGGATCGGCTTCCAGGATGAGTGGATGACCCCGAGAACCTCATAGCACTCCCGCAGGTCTGCCACCAGGATGCGAATGGCGATCAGATCATAAATCTCCTCAAATTCAACATTGCGTTTTTCCATCTTGCGGTAGATCGAGAAAAGATGTTTGCTGCGTCCCGACACCTCACTCCGGATGCCATGTACCGCAAGTTTGTCAAGAATGATTTTTTTGGCTTCATCAACAAACGCCTCCCGCTCCTTTTTTTTGAGCGATATCTTGCGAACCAGCTCGAAATAGGTTTCGGGGTGAAGATAGCGGAATGAAAGATCCTCGAGTTCGACCTTGACCCAGGAAATTCCCAGTCTGTTTGCGATGGGCGCGTAGATATCCATCGTCTCACGGGCAATACTGCGCTGTTTTGCCTCGGACTGGAATTCCAGGGTGCGCATATTGTGCAGTCGGTCGGCAAGCTTTACCAGAATGACGCGTATGTCGTTTGCCATTGCCAGGAGCATCTTGCGAAAGTTCTCCGCCTGGCTCTCTTCCTTGGTTTTGAAGTGGATCTTGCTGATTTTGGTAACGCCGTCCACCAGCAGGGCAATCTCTTCGCCGAACATTTCTGCAAGCTCTTCGTAGGTTGCAAGCGTATCTTCAATGGTGTCGTGGAGAAAACCGGTGACAATACTGGGAACATCAAGACGAAGATCTGCCAGAAGACCAGCCACCTCCATCGGATGGATGATATACGGCTCCCCCGAAAGCCGGGTTTGTCCCTGATGAACCTTTGCACAGTAGACATACGCCTTGCGGATGACATTAAGATCTGCAGAAGGGTTATACGCAGCTACCTTATCGAGGATGTCGCTGAGCCTGATCATGTATTATCAGATGCCTGACGTGAATTGTTGGTGAGGCACATACGGGAAGGACAAAAAAGGGTGAAAGCGCATACCGACGCGGCTTCACCCCGTTGAGCAGAATTAGTTGGCGTGATGTTTTTTACTGATTTCAAAACTGACCTTGCCGGCGGCAATCTCCCGCAGGGCCGTAACGACCAGGCGGTTGTTCTTTGGATCGATCAGCGGCTGATTCCCCTTGTAGAGCTGTTTCACTCTTTTTGAGGCCAGCATGACCAGAAGAAACCGGTTATCAACCTTTTCAAGACAATCTTCGACGGTTACCCGTGCCATAACGTTAGTACCCCTTCCTGCAGCAAATGATGGAGTGTCGTTATTACCCTATTTCACTTCAAATATCAAACAATTTCGCCACCTGATCCAGCATTCTGAATGTCTTGCGGCTCTGTGCGATGACAATGGAGGATAATTCCTCCGTCGCGGTCTCAAATCGATCATTGATGATGATGTAATCATACCAGCGCGCCTCCCTGATTTCTCCAGTGGCCCGTTCGATACGGAGATTGATCACATCCTGCGAGTCAGATGAACGGCTTTCGAGACGTCGTCGCAACTCAGCCATGCTTGGCGGAAGAATGAATACATAGAGGCACCGCTCGATCTGCTCCTTGAGCCGGCGGGCTCCCTGACAGTCAATATCCAGAACAAGGTCAATACCGTCGGTGCGGGCTTTCTCCAGTGTTGTAAGGGCAGTCCCATACATGTTTCCGTGAACTTCAGCCCACTCGGCAAAGGCATCGTCGGCCACCATCTGCTGGAACGTTTCAGGGGATACAAAGAAATAATCAACACCGTCAACTTCTCCCGGTCGTGGTAAACGGGTGGTATAACTGATGGACTCCTTCATGTTGGGAAAGCGCTTCAGAAGATTGTGACAGAGTGTAGTTTTTCCGGCTCCGGATGGAGCAGAAATAATCAGGATAATGCCTTCGCGCTTCATATAACGACCTCTACTTTCGCAGATGCTCCAGAAATTCCCTTCAGCCAGCCACAACGTGCAACGTATCAGCGTTACTCCACGTTCTGCACCTGCTCACGCATCTTTTCCATCTCGGCCTTGATCTGGATCACCAGTGTGGTAATGATGCTGTCACTGGCCTTTGAGCCGATAGTGTTGACCTCCCGATTCATCTCCTGCATGAGAAAATCCAGTTTGCGACCCACAGGTTCCGACATCAGGAGTGCGTCGTCGAACTGGGCAAAATGGCTGGTCAACCGCACCAGCTCCTCGGTGATATCACAACGATCAGCCAGCAATGCCACCTCCTGAATGATCCTGCCGGGGTCCAGTTCCAGATCTCCCGCCAGCAGTTCGATCCGCGCGGCCAGTTTCTGCTGATACTCTGCAACCGCCAGCGGACAGCGTTCCCTGATTCGGCTGCCCCATTCTGCCACCTGGGTACGTCGGGCACGCAGATCCTCGGCCAACGCAGCCCCTTCGACAGCCCTCATCCTGTCGATAGCCTCAACAGCCGTTGCAACCGCCTGTATAAGCTGCGGTTGCAATTCTTCCGTGCCGTTCAGTTCACACGACTCCTGCATGACTCCTTTTTGAGCCACTATCAGGGACAGCGGAACTTCCTGTGACAGACCAAGCTCCCGTGTCAGGCCATTGAACGCATCAAAATATCCCCGGGCAAGCAGTTGATCGATCCGGGGTGTCGAATCGGTACGTGTGCGATCCTCCCACTGGACAGATATTTCAATTTTTCCTCGCTTGAGAGTCGATGAAGCAATCTGTTTGATTTCTTGTTCCGCACAGAAAAACTGACGGGGCAGACGGACTGACACCTCCCCGTAGCGGTGATTGACCGAGCGAATCTCTACCGAAAAAACGCCTCGCTCCGAGACTGCTTCTCCCTTTCCGAAGCCTGTCATGCTTTTTATCATCTATTTCCTCTGAATTTCCCGGTATTTTTTGATCCCATCCTCAAATACCTCTTCAATTTCATTTTTGGGGCGATCCGCCGTGTAGCGCCTGAAATAATGTACCACCCCCCAGATAAAACCCAGCATAATCAACCAGATGATACATTTTTTGAGGATATGCCGCCAACCGGGACGTGCAGGCTCTGATCCGGCTTCCCGGGCATCCGGGCCATCCGTGGAACGGAACAGGTATTTCTCCCTCAACTGACGGATTCGCAGGAGTTGAACACCGGAAATATGGCTGACGATTGCATCACGATCCCGTTCATCTATAAAAACAAACTTCAGGCCGGTATTAAAATATTCACGCTCTGCTCCCGCTGCATTATTCGGGGTGGCAAAAGCAACCCGTGCCACGGCATCCACTACGTGTCGGGGATGGGGAACAAGAATTTCAAGCAGGACATACTCTCCGCTCTCGAAGCTCTGATGCGCCACTATTCTGAGACCACCGCCGCTTACATTAGCGGCGAGCGGGATAATGGAGTCCCAGGCCTCGTCGGGAGAATCACCCGTCTCCTGTTCCTGGAGACGCTCCCGGGGAAGCTCGGCCTCTCCCGCCTGGTACATCACGGCATCCCACCGTTTCTGCTTTTGCAGGAGTTCATCATTCAAACGTTCCTGACGGCGCGCCTCCCATTGTTTTTCAAGAATTTCAGGATTCTGCTCCTGTGACAGATAGTATTTTATCGGGAGAAATGCGTCGATCCGGTAAAACTCGCGCAACTCATCCGAAACGATCTCGCCGATCAGACGAAGCAGCAATACCTTGGCATAGCTTTCGCTGACAATGATGGCGCGCACCGAGAATCCGGCTTCCTCTTTACCGCCGCGAATCTCAAGTATCTGACCGACATGAAGAGAAACCCTGGCAGGAAGCTGATCACGTGAAAGCTGAAGCGAGACGAGATCCTCGTCCAGTTCGCGGATGACCGCCCAATCGCGGAAAATCTCGGCGTTCGGCAGAGGGATACCGACACCGACTTTCGTACCGGCGGTAAAATAGCGCGCGTATTGATCCATTTCACTCATGGATTATACTCCGGCAAGGCAGGGTGGAACGGCAGGTCATTCAATGGATCGGTTCAGGGCGTCGAGCAGTTCATTGACAGCAACCTTGTGCACCCCGGCGCCATGTTCAAGGGTTTCGATATCGGCAATCTGGCATTCGTAACAATCAAGATTGAACTGCTGGAATACTGGCAGGGTTTGGGGATACTGGCGAATGATATCGGCAATAATCATCTCTTTCGTGATCATGGTTCGCACCCGCATGGATATTGTCACTCTACCGGACAGGGGAGACGCGGCGAAGGGCGACTCCCCTGTCCGAAATTGATTACACGAGGTTCCTGATGGCCGCTTCGATCCGATCCATCCCCTTTTTGATGTTCTCCATGCTGATGGCATATGAGAGACGGGCATATTTATCAGCGCCAAATGCGACACCCGGCACCAGTGCTACATTTGCATCTTCAAGCAGATAGGCCGCGAAGTCTCCGGAGTTTTCAAGCAGTTTACCGGCAGGTGTTTTCTTTCCGTAAACCGTTGAAAAATTCGGGAAGACATAAAAAGCACCGGTAGCGGTAAAACAACTGACTCCGGGCATGGCATTCAGGCGCTCAACAATATAGGTGCGACGCTTTTCAAATTCAACGCACATGTCGGCCACCGGTTCCTGGGGGCCGTTCAATGCTTCCACGGCAGCCTTCTGGGCGATTGAGGTCGCGTTGGATGTTGATTGGGACTGCATTTTTGTCATGGCGCCTATCAGATCCTTGGGGCCGCAGGCGTAGCCGATGCGCCAGCCGGTCATTGCGTAGGTTTTTGAGACACCGTTTACCACCACCGTGCGTGACTTGAGTTCCGGAACAACCTGCACGATGTTGGCAAACTTCAGGCCGTCATAGATCAGGCGCTCGTAGATGTCGTCCGAAATAATCAGAAAATCGTGTTTCAGCGCTACCTGTCCGATGGCTCTGAGTTCCGCTTCCGAGTAACTGGTTCCGGTGGGGTTGCAGGGCGAATTGAGGATCAGCGCCTTGGTCCGGGGGGTGATAGCCTTTTCGAGCTGCTCGGGTGTAATCTTGAAAACAGTTGACTCGTCGGTATCGATAAAGACGGGAGTTCCTCCGGCCAGAACGACCTGATCCGGATAGGAAACCCAGTAGGGGGCCGGGATGATGACCTCGTCACCCTCCTGGATGAGAGCCTGGGAGATGTTATAGAGTGTGTGTTTGGCGCCGCAGGCCACAGAAATTTCGTCACGGGTGTACTCCAACCCATGATCGCGTTTCATTTTGGCAATAATGGCATCTTTCAGATCGTCAGCGCCGCCAACCGGCATATAACGGGTAAAACCGGCATCGATTGCCTTTTTCCCCGCCTCCCTGATATGGGCCGGGGTGTCGAAATCAGGCTCGCCCGCGCCGAAACCGACCACATCAACACCCTGCGCCTTTAAAGCCTTGGCCTTGGCGTCGATGGCAAGCGTTGGAGATGGTTGAATCTTGTTTACTCGATCTGCAAGTTTCATCTGGTATTCCTCCTTGGAATGTGTGGTGTTACTCAAAATATTTTCAGTTCAGACCGAATTTCATACGAAGAGCGACCTTGACCTCGGGGGGGACAAAGCCGTCGATATTACCTTTCAATGAACAGACCTCTTTGACGATGGAAGAGGACAGGTAGCCATACTGCAGCGATGTCATCATGAACAGGGTCTCGACATTCTGGCTGATGCAGCTATTCATCTGGGCGATCTGGAATTCATACTCAAAGTCCGAGATGGCCCGCAGCCCCCGTATCACGACATGAGCCTTTTTCAGGGCAACGTAATCTATCAGAAGTCCGGTGAATGTGTCAACGATGACCCGATCCGTATCGCCGCATACCTGCCTGATCATATCAACCCGCTCCTCAAAGCTGAAAAGGGCATTTTTCTGGGAGTTGCAGGCAACAGCAACAATCACCTGGTCAAAAACCTTGAGGCCACGGTTGATGATGTCCAGATGCCCATATGTGATGGGATCAAATGATCCTGGGTAGACTGCAATCTTCTTCATGGTGTGTGATCCCCCGCAAAAAACTCCAGAGATGAATCGCCATAGACACGACGGTCAAACTTTATCAGGTTTCCAAAATGATCAGACAGGGTGATCCGTGAGGAGCACTCGACCGCCAGAAGAGCCGTATCAGACATGAGCGACAGTGAGCCCAAAATCCCGGATACAGTGGAATATAAATTTGATGTGTACGGTGGATCGAAAAAAACGATGTCAAATATTTTACCTTGACGTGCCAGGAGTTTAAGACCCTGTACGGCATCAAGCATCACGCATTCTGATCTGGCAGCGCAATCGCTTGTCTGGAGGTTTTTTTCCAACACCGCCATGGCAGAGCGGTCATGCTCAATAAAGCAGCCGAAAGCAGCTCCACGGCTCAGAGCCTCTATCCCGAGACTCCCGGTGCCGGCACAAATATCCAGAATCCGGGCTCCTTCAAAAAAGCACCGGCAGCCGAGTATGTTGAAGAGGGCCTCTTTGACCCTGTCAGCCGTCGGGCGGGTCTTAATCCCGCGTGGGACTGCCAAACGCTTGCCCCTGGCGCTTCCCGCGATCACGCGCATGACCGGCTGCCTCCGATTTATATCATAGCCGCGAAAAACTACCTGAATTATGACGAACCGTCAAGCTGGAACCGGATACAAACAGCAGGATCAGCGATCAAAGCTCAGGTGAGAAGAGGTGCAATCACACCAAAAGCCCCCCGAAAGAAAAATTAACCCCCTCTCTGCTTGACAAACCATCCGCTGGAGTCAATAATTCGCATCGACTTTGTTGTACACACCGTTCAGAAGAAGGGTACTCCAGCATGCGTATCGAAAGCGATTTTCTGGTCATCGGCAGCGGCATAGCCGGTCTCTCATTCGCCCTCCAGGCAGCCAACCATGGCAGCGTCGCCATCGTTACCAAGCGGGACATCTCCGAATCGGCAACCAAATACGCCCAGGGCGGCATTGCCTCAGTCTTTTCGGCTGAAGACTCCTTCGATGCACATGTGGAGGACACCCTGGTCGCAGGCGCCGGGATCTGCCATGAAGATGTTGTCAGAATGGTTGTGGAAGAAGGTCCGCAGACGATCCGAAACCTGATCGAATGGGGGGTCAAATTCACAACCAGCGGCGCAGACTATGACCTGACGCGCGAAGGTGGACACAGCGCCCGGCGCATCCTGCATGCCGAAGACATCACCGGTCGCGAGATCGAACGTGCACTGGTGGAAGCGGTGCGTCAGCACCCCGACATACAGGTCTACGAAAACCACATCGCAATAGACCTTATCACCGCCGCAAAACTGGAAAAGAAGACGCTGCCCGAAAACCGCTGTCTGGGAGCATACACGCTGGACATAAACGGCGGAAACGTCATCACCTTTTCTTCAACCGTTACCCTTCTGGCCAGTGGTGGCGCCGGCAAGGTTTACCTCTACACCTGCAACCCGGATGTTGCCTCGGGTGACGGTGTCGCCATGGCATACCGCGCCGGGGCAACCATCGCAAATATGGAATTCATGCAGTTCCACCCCACTACCCTCTTTCATCCGTTGGCCAAATCCTTCCTGATCTCGGAGGCGGTGCGCGGCGAAGGAGCCATCCTGCGCCGACGTGACGGCACCCCCTTCATGGAAAAATATCACAAGCTCAAGGACCTGGCGCCGCGTGACATCGTTGCCCGCGCCATAGACAACGAGATGAAAACCAGCGGTGACGACTGCGTTTACCTTGATATCACCCATGAGCCGCCTGATTTTGTCCGCAGCCGTTTTCCCAACATCTACCAGACCTGCATGGAATTCGATCTGGATATGACCAAACAGTGGCTGCCGGTGGTTCCGGCTGCCCACTACCTGTGCGGCGGTGTGGCGGTCAACCAGAATGCCGAGACCGACATCCCCGGTTTGTACACCATCGGTGAAGCAGCTTTCACCGGACTGCACGGCGGCAACAGGCTGGCCAGCAATTCTTTACTGGAGGCAGCGGTCTACGCAGGCAGGGCCTTCCAGCATTCCTCCAACGCATTGAAATTTCTGAAGCGGGATCAACGCAAGATTCCCGCATGGGATTCCGGAACCGCAACAAACAGTGACGAGATGGTGGTAGTCTCCCAGAATTGGGACGAGATCCGCCGCACCATGTGGAATTACGTCGGTATCGTACGCTCGGACAAACGTCTGGCCAGAGCCATGCGGCGCATCAAGCTGATCCAGGACGAGATCGAGGAGTACTACTGGAACTTCAACGTGACATCAGACCTGATCGAACTGAGGAATATATCCACCGTGGCGGAGTTGATCGTCTCCTGCGCCCAGATGCGAAAAGAGTCACGGGGACTCCATTACACCATCGATTACCCGGAGCGGGATGACGCGAACGGGAAGCAGGACTCTTACATCAAGAAACAGTTTTAACCTACGGAGAGACCAGTGGATATCAATGAAACCCGCAAACGGATCGACCTGCTGGATGATGTGCTGCTGCGCATCTTCAACGAACGCGCCCGGCTGGCGCTGGAGATCGGGCATCTCAAGAAGGAACTCAGTCTGCCGGTTTTCGATCCTGCCCGGGAAAAGCGCATCTTTGCCCGCATGAAAGACGAAAATCCCGGGCCGCTGGACGACGATGCCATCGTCAGAATGTTCGAACGCGTCGTGGATGAATCGCGGCGGCTGGAACGTATCACATCACATAAAGAAGAAGATTAAGGAGTTAGTTAATATCATGTTGATAATAATGAAAAAACACGCCGAAGAATCCGCATTGGACCAGATCAAGGAGTACCTGATTACCCGGGATTTTGATATCCACCAGTCAACAGGGGCCAACCGCACCATCATCGGAGTGATCGGCGACACGGAAACCCTCGATGATCACGCAATCGAGGCAATGCCGGCGGTCAGCCAGGTGGTCAGAATCAGGAAAGATGATTAAACCGGAACGCGAACGCTGCCTACTTCGGAATAAACTCTTCCTTCGACGTAATCCTTCCCAGCGCAGCCACAATAAGTTTCGCCGCACCCTCAAGGTCTCCCAATGAAACCGTTTCCACCGGCGTGTGCATATAGCGCAGCGGAATCTTGACCAGCGCCGTTGCAACACCACCGCGCGATATCTGCATGACATTGGCGTCAGTCCCGGTTGCACGCGGATTGGCAGTGCGCTGTACAGCGATCTTCTCTTTTTCCGCCGTCGCCGACAGCAACTCGAATAAACGGGGGTTGATATTGGCGCCGCGGGTCAATATCGGTCCCTTGCCCAGACCGACTTCGCCGTTATGCTTCTTTTCCACATCCGGCTGGTCGGTCGCAAAGTCAACCTCTACGCAGATACCCACATCCGGGTTGATGGTATAGCAACTGGTGGTGCCCCCCCGCAAACCGATCTCCTCCTGAACCGAAGATACGCCGTACAGTTCTACGTTCAGTTTTTTCCCTCCAGCCTTCACCAGGCGCAGCACCTCGGCCACAACAAAACAGCCCGCCTTATCGTCGAACCCGCGTGATGCGACCCGGTCGCCATGCAAACGGGTGAAGGCGCTTTCAAAGGTAACCGCATCCCCTATGCTGACCAGCTTCTGAGCCTCTTTTTTGTCCCTGGCGCCGATATCGATGTACTGAGCCTCCAGCTTGACGACCGTTTCGCGGTCCTTGGTATCCATCAGATGAATCGGCTTTTTACCGATAACGCCGGGCAACGCGCCGGCCGCCGAGTGGATGTTGACACGTTTACCCGGCGTCAGATGGGCATCCACGCCTCCGACTGCGGCAAAATAGAGAAAACCGCGATCATCGATGTACTTGATTTGCAGGCCAATCTCATCGGTGTGACCGACAACCATAACCTTCGGCAGGTCCCGGCCCTTGCCGGCAACACGGGCAAAAACATTTCCCATCACATCTGTCGTCACCTCATCGCAATACGGAGTGACATACTCACGGAACACCCGTTGTGCGGGCTGTTCATAACCGGAAGGGCTGGGGGCATCAAGCAGTTTTTCAAGAAATTTCAGAGACTCTTTACGCATGACTACTCCTGTCAATAAATAATGTTTTAAAATCTTTACGACTCGTTTGTACTAAATAATATGATGAGTCCGCGATAAAGTCCTAATTGCGGGCAAATATGCGAGCCGGAACGGCGACAATACTTCGATTTTAGACCCTGGGGAAAGTAGCATATTTTCCCTCCCATGACATTTTATTTCCTATAAATATCGATAAATCTTCTGTTTTGCGGTTTACCACAATAGACAGCGCTTTATATTGCTCTACACTTGGCAATAGTTGTTGAGCAGAATTGGCAAACAGCACAACTGATACGTAAAGGGGAGGAAGCAACAGCATGAAAACCTTGATAGTTGAAGACGACCCGGTCGCCAGCAAGATGATGCAGGCGATGCTTGCACCGTTCGGAGAATGTGTTCATGCCGCAAATGGTGCCGAGGCGATCGAGAAATTCCAGGCCGAGATCGAGAAGTTATCCCTGTTTGACCTGGTTTGCCTGGATATCATGATGCCCGGCGTCAGCGGTCATGACGTGCTGAAAGCGATTCGCACCATTGAAGAAGAGCGGCACATTCTGCCTCCGCGTGCCGCAAAAATCCTCATGACCAGCGCGCTGGACGACTCAAAAAATATTTTGGGAGCTTTTGCCAACCAGTGTGAGGCCTATCTTGTCAAGCCTATCGAGTATGAACAACTCGTGGCAAAAATCCGGTTTCTTGATCTGGAAAGGGAAGCAGGATTGAAATAGCCGTGCTGCAGGTCAGCGCCACGGTACAGGGAAATTATCCATGAAAAAAAAACAGCTGCATGAAACATCAGAGCAAAGGTTGCGCAGGATGGCCGAGGAGAGGATTGCCCGGCAAGATGATACGCCCCTCGAGCTCTCTGAGCAGATGAATGCTCAAAAACTGCTGCATGAGTTGCAGATCCACCAGGTTGAGCTGGAGATGCAGAACGCCGAACTTCAGAAGTCCTATTGTGATCAGGAACTCCTGCTGTCTCAGTACAAGTTGCTGTACGACTTTGCACCTGTCGGTTATTTCACCCTCGATCGGGGCGGCTGCATACTTAAAAGCAACCTTGCGGGCGCCAGATTAATCGGTAAGGTGCATTCCATGCTCCATAAACTCCTGTTAATACAGTGCGTTATCGAGAGTGATAAACCAAAACTCCTTATATTTCTTGAGGAAGTTTTTTCGGATCAATCCGAAAAACGAACCTGTGAACTCCGCCTGGAACAGACCGGGCGAGCGCCCTTTGTTGTTCTGCTGGAAGGGCATACTAACGGCTCCGGGTTGGAGTGCATGGTATCGATTACTGAAATCTCAAAACTTCGTATCGAAGAACAAAAATTCCGCATAGTTGCAGACAACACCGCTGACTGGGAGTTTTGGCTGGCCCCTGATGGTTCCTTTAACTACAACTCTCCATCCTGCTACAGAATCACCGGCTATAATCCTGCCCTTTTTTTCGACGATCCTAAACTCTTGCTCACTATCATCCATCCGGACGACCGGGACATCTTCATACATCACAGACATGCCTATGCAGAAATAGGTCGGAGTGATCAAATTGATTTTCGTATTATCAGGGCTGACGGCAAAATCCGCTGGATCGGCCATCTCTGCCGCCCCGTCCATGACCGGGATGGTGTTTTTCTGGGCACGAGGGGGAGCAATCGCGATATCAGCGAACAGAAACGCTTTGAATCACAGATTATCGCGTTAGGTTCTCTCAAGGAGCGTCTCATTGCCACCATGAGCCTCAAAGAAAAGCTTAACATTATCACTGATGGCATCGTGGCTATCTTCGGCGCAGATTTTGCCAGAATCTGGCAGATCAGGAAAGGCGACCTGTGTAAAAAGGGTTGCATAAATGCAGGGTTGAAAGAAGGAGCAGATATATGCCGTGACAGGGCACACTGCCTTCACCTCGTAGCCAGTTCAGGCCGATACACTCATATCGACGGTAATCACCGAAGAGTTCCCTTTGGCAGCTACAAGATAGGACGTATCGCTTCCGGAGACTAATCCCGGTTTGTCACCAACGACGTTACCCACGATCCCAGAGTTCATAACCATGAATGGGCAGAGTCACACGGGCTGGTGTCCTTCGCCGGATTCAGGATTCTCTCGACCGAGGGGAAACCAATAGGCGTACTGGCGCTGTTCAGCAAACACGCCATTCACAGTGTCGAAGAGGGGCTCCTCGCCGACCTCGCCAATTATACGTCTCAAGTTATTTTGTCGGCTATTGTTCATGAGACAGTGCGGGAAAATGAAGCAAAATACAGATCCATGTTCGAAAATGCCAACGACGCAATATTCATACTGAAGGGTGATGCGTTTGTCGATTGCAATGCCAAGACGCTGCAGATGTTTGGCTGTTCAAGAGAACAGATTATCGGACACTCTCCATGCAGATTTTCACCGCCACTTCAACATGATGGTCAAAACTCAATGGCAAAGGCTCTTGAAAAAATAAACGCCGCGTTAGCAGGTGAGCCGCAGTTCTTCGAATGGCAACACGCTCACTATGACGGTGTCCCTTTTAGCGCAGAAGTAGGTCTCAACAGAATAACCATCGGCGGTGAATTGTTTGTTCAGGCGATCGTACGGGATATAAGCGAGCGCGTCCAGGCAGAGCAAACTCTTCTTGCAACCAATCGTATGCTCAAGAAGGCAAAAGAGCAGGCCGAATGTGCCAATATTGCCAAGAGCCTGTTTTTGGCCAATATGAGTCATGAAATCCGCACCCCGATGAATGGCGTACTCGGCATGACCTCCCTCCTCCTGAATACCGGTCTCGACTATACGCAGCGGGATTACGCGGAAACCATCCATTCCTGCGGCAATAAACTCCTGAGCCTGATTAACGACATTCTCGATATTGCAAAAATCGAGGCGCACAGGATCGAGCTTGAGTCCACTGTCTTCGACCTGCAGGCACTTGTTGCCGATACGTTTAAGCTGTTCTCCCCGGCGGTGCTGGGTAAGGGGCTGGAGCTGAAAATATGTATTGATGAGCATTTGCCGAAACTGTTGAAAGGCGATCCGACGCGTCTTCGCCAGGTCATTACCAATCTGGTCGGAAACGCCATTAAATTCACCACCTCCGGATCCATACAACTGGATGTACGAAATGGGCATGAAGATGATCAGGAATGTACCCTGAACGTTACCGTCTGCGACAGTGGCATCGGGATTGCCGAAGATACTCTGGAGATGATTTTCAAACCATTTGTTCAGGCCGACGGCTCTACAACCAGACGCTTTGGTGGTAACGGGCTCGGTTTGGCCATCTGCAGGGAGCTTGTGGAACTGATGGGGGGCACTATTACGGTAACGAGCGAGTTGGGAAAGGGCTCTGATTTCTCCTTTACCGCAGTTATATCTAAAACGACTGAGCAGGAAGCCCGGTTTTTTGCCGTGACAAATGTTCCAACTGTTACCGGTTATGCACCTCCACCGCCAGACTGCAGATTACTTCTGGCTGAGGATGATTTGATAAATCAAAAAGTGGCCAAGGGTCTTCTGGAAGGGCTCGGCTATGAAGTGGATGTAGTTGAAAATGGCATTCTGGCCATTGAGGCCTTGCAGAGTCGGGACTACGACCTGGTGCTTATGGATTGCATGATGCCGGTGATGGGTGGCTTTGAAGCAACCGCCGTGATTCGCGATCCACTCTCGTCAGTACGTAATCATCTCATACCGGTAATTGCCATGACAGCCAACGCCTTGATAAGCGACCGGGACAAATGTCTGGTTGCCGGTATGAACGATTATCTCAGCAAGCCGTTTGAAGTTGAAGAGCTGCAGCGTCTCTTACATAAATGGCTTTCACCTGAGGAGGAAATACGGCAAAAACCGGCAACTGCCGATAGGTGCGCGGCTGTTTTCAATGCTGAAAAGTTATTGAAACAGAGCCAGAACGACCTGAAATTGGCGCATGAAGTGGCGCTTATGTTTCTTGACTCCAAAGAAGAGTACGAGGGTGCTATCTGGCGCGCTGTCTACTCTTCGGATGTGCATGAACTGCTGCATAAGGCTCATAAACTCAAAGGCGCCACAGCCAGTCTAGCCCTGCCGCAACTCAGCAAAACGGCCGGTAAGATTGAGGCTATCGCAGCAATAGGCAATATCAGCAACGCAGCAGAATTATTACCATTGCTTGAACAGGACTTCGACCAGGCTGCTGCCGCTCTGCGCTGCTTCCTGAGCGCACCGGCGGGTGATACGGACTGTTATGAGCATCACGGAGATTGCGTCAACTTAAAACAGGAGTGATCGTGCGAATGGATACGACGTTCGGCCTTATCCGTGCGCCGGTTTTTACTTGATGAAGGAGAACATATCATGCAAGAAGCAATCACGGATGCAGAAGTGCGTTCGTATCTTAAAAATCTCACCGTATTGTATGTCGAAGATGATCATGAAACCCGTGAAATGGGCAGTAAATTTCTGTCACGCCTTGTCGGAGTTCTGATAACCGCTCAAGATGGCTCAGAAGGACTGAAGGCATATCAGGAACATAATCCGGATATCCTTATTACCGACATCAAGATGCCGTTCATGGATGGGCTGGCGATGTTACAAAAAATCCGTACTCTTGACGATGGAGAGCCTGTTCCGGCCATAATCCTGACCGCCTTTGAGGAGCTTGAATTCCTGGAGAAATCGATTGATCTTGGTGTGTGCAAATATGTGATCAAACCTGTCGATGCATGCAAACTTCAGGAATCTTTACAGGAATGCGCGCACGGGCTACTTGTGAGGAAAATTCTGCACCAGGCTCATGACTTTACCGAAACAATCGTAGAAAATGTTCGCCCTCCACTTATAGTTATGAATTCCGATCTTAAGATTCTTTTTGCCAACTCCGGCTTCTATAACACCCTGAAAACACTGTCCGAGGAAACAATCGGACATTCAATTTATGATCTTGGCAATCGGCAGTGGAATAGTCCTGAACTGCGAAGGCTTTTTGACGAACTCCTTTCCCTTAATACATCCTTCATTGACTACGAAGCAGCTGGTGACTTTCCCCATGTCGGCTACAAGGTTTTTCTGCTCAGTGCGAAGCAGGTTATATGGGAAAGTACCTCCACAAACATTATTCTCCTCTCCATAGAAGATATAACCAAACGCAGACAGGCGGAACTGGACGTATCGGCGACGCATCACGCTCTGGAAGTACATCAGGTCGAGCTTGAGATGCAGAATCAGGAACTGCACTGCATTCGGGTCGAGTTGGAAAACATGAACATCATGCTTACCCAGCGTGGCGATGAAGCCGAATCTGCCAACCGTGCCAAGAGCGATTTCCTCGCCAACATGAGTCACGAAATACGAACCCCCATGAACGGTGTCATAGGTATGACGCAACTCCTGGGGATGACCGACCTGAGCGAGGATCAGAAGGGCTATGTTGAAACCCTTGCTTCGTCAGGAAAATGCCTGCTTTCCCTTATCAACGATGTGCTGGACCTGTCCAAGATCGAGTCGGGAAAAGTCACTATCGAGATGGCAGAGTTCAGCCTGAAGAGCTGTATTAAGGATGTTGTACTGACACAGAAGTCCGTAGCGTATCAAAAAGGACTTTCGTTGATGGTCAATCTGGCCGATGATATTCCCGGTCTGGTAACAGGTGACCAGTTGCGGATAAAACAGATAGCTCTGAACCTGATCGGAAACGCCATCAAGTTTACGGAAAAAGGGAGCGTAACGTTGACACTCCAGGTTCTCAAACAACACAGCGGATCAGCACTGATACAGTTCTCCGTTCAGGATACCGGCATAGGCATTTCAGGCGATGCCTTTGAAAAGATATTCAAGCCGTTTTCTCAGGAAGCTGCCTCCACATCACGCCTGTATGGCGGAACCGGCCTTGGATTAACCATCAGCCAGAACCTTGCAGAGCTTATGGACGGGAAGATCACCGTAGAGAGTACGCAAGGGGTCGGAAGCTGTTTCACACTGACTGTTCCGTTCTCCGTCGTCAACACATCAGCCCCGGAAAAAGAGGTACATGCAGAGTTAGCAGTTATCTGGGAAGGCAGGCCTCTGCGGATACTGCTGGTCGAGGACAACCCCGTCAACATCATTTTTCAGACTGAACTGCTTAAAAAAATCGGGCATGACGTAGTGGTGGCAGAAAACGGCATTGACTGCCTGTCAAAATACAAGCAGGATGCATTCGATCTCATCCTCATGGACATACATATGCCGCTCATGAACGGGGAAGAAGCACTGCGCGAAATCCGGAAGAGAGAAGAGGGGACAGCATGCCATCAGCCGGTTATCGCCCTGACAGCCTACTCGCTGCGTGGCGACAAAGAGCGATTCATTGAGGGTGGGTTCGATGGCTATGTATCCAAACCGCTGGAAGTTGATCTGCTTGTCGAGGAAATGAAGCGGGTGCTGGCAGGCTGAACAGGTATGAATGTTTATCAGGAGGTATTGACACCCCGCCCCGTATCCTACAAAATGAACTGCAATACTTACTACTATGACCTCTGAAGCAAAAGACATACGCAAACGCACCGGCAACCAGGGCGAAGAAATCGCCACCAGTTTCCTGATCAGGTGTGGATATCACGTCCTGGAGCGCAACTTCCGCTGCAAGGGGGGGGAGGTTGACATCATCGCCCGTGATCCGGTTGACACAAGTCTGGTCTTTGTGGAGGTTAAAACCAGACGCAATCTCACCTACGGCCTTCCGCAACTGGCGGTGACACCCTTCAAGCAGCGCCAGATATCAAAGGCAGCCCTGACCTGGCTCTCGAAAAACCGCCTGCACGATCAGAATGCCCGCTTTGATGTCATCGCCATCCTGCTTGACGGCAACGGCCTTCATACGGTAGAGCATATCCGGAATGCTTTTGATCTGGCGTATTGAAATGAGAGGGTGACGTTCCCATGAAATCCTGCAGAAAAGAACTCTGGTTCGAGACCCGCCAGCGGCGGGAGCTGATCAACATCACGCCGAAGGTAGAGGAGTGCCTGCGAGAGAGCGGCATCCGCGAAGGCCTTCTGCTCTGCAACGCCATGCACATCACCGCCAGCGTCTTCATCAATGACGATGAGTCCGGCCTGCATCAGGATTTCGAGACCTGGCTGGAAGGACTGGCACCGGAAAAACCCTATTCGCGTTACCTCCACAACGGCTACGAAGACAATGCCGATGCCCACCTGAAGCGAACCATCATGGGTCGCGAGGTTGTGGTGGCGGTGACCGGCGGGAAACTCGATCTGGGGCCGTGGGAGCAGATCTTCTACGGGGAATTTGACGGTAAACGCCGCAAGCGGGCGCTGGTCAAGATCATCGGCGAATAGCCGCACATCAAGGAGCATCAGCATGAATTTTACCGTAACCCTGGCTCAGATCAAACCGAAACTCGGCTGCGTTTCCGATAACCTTGCACTGATCGTAGAGCGCATCAACCGGGCCATCACCGGGAAAACCGACCTGATCGTCTTCCCCGAACTGGCGCTGACCGGATACTTCCTGAAGGATCTGGTACCGGAAGTTGCCCGCAGACTGGACTCAAACGAGATTTCCTGCCTGAAAGAGCTATCCCGCCGGATATCCATCGCCGTCGGTTTCGTCGAAGAATCGGATGACTATCGTTTCTACAACACCGCAATTTATCTGGAAGACGGGGAAATTCGCCACCTGCACCGCAAGGTCTATCTGCCAACCTACGGCCTGTTCGACGAGCAGCGCTACATGGCTCACGGCGAACGCTTCCGGGCCTTTAACACGAAATTCGGCCGCATGGGGATGCTGATCTGCGAAGATATGTGGCACCTGTCCAGCTCATATATCCTGGGCATGGATGGGGCGGCGACGCTGCTCTGCCTTTCCAGCAGCCCCGGTCGCGGAGTGGAAGGTGACGCGCTCGGTTCCGCCACAGCCTGGCAGCAGCTCACCTCTACGACCGCACTGTTTCTCAACTGCCGGGTACTGTACTGCAACAGGACAGGCTTTGAGGATGGCGTCAATTTCTGGGGCGGTTCGGAATACGTCGCACCCTCCGGCGTATCCGTCAGCCGCGGCAAACTTCTGGAAGAAGACTCCCTGGGCGTGACCCTTGACGAGGGCTCGCTGCGGCGTGAACGGATCTTCTCACCGATGCTTCGGGACGAGAACCTGTTTGTCACCATGCAGGAGCTCCGACGCATCGCGCGGGAAAGGGGGCAATGATGGCGGGACTGACGGCCAACACCGATCTGCTGCGCACCATTCTGGTCGGCTTTATTCGAGATGAGGTCCATAAAGTGGGGGTCAGGAAAGCGGTGCTGGGTTTGTCGGGCGGCATCGATTCTGCGCTGGTCGTCTTTCTGGCCGCCGAGGCGCTGGGGGCGGAGAATGTCCACGCCATCTGCATGCCCTACCGAACCAGTAATCCGGAGAGTGAGCACCACGCCCGGCTGGTGGCTGAGGCCTGCGGTGTAAATTTTTCCGTTATCCCGATCAGCGCCATGATCGATGCGTACTTTGACCGCTTCCCCGATGCCGACAACATGCGGCGCGGCAACAAGATGGCTCGTGAGCGCATGACGATCCTGTTTGATCATTCCGCACTGCTGTCCGCCCTGGTACTGGGAACCAGCAACAAAACCGAACTCCTCCTGGGATACGGCACTTTGTACGGCGATATGGCCAGCGCTCTGAACCCCATCGGCGATCTGTACAAGAGCCATATCTGGCAACTGTCCGAGGCGATGGGCGTCCCGCAGGCGGTGATCGACAAGAAACCTTCCGCAGACCTGTGGGCCGGGCAGACCGATGAGGAGGAACTGGGTTTCTCCTATCGCCAGGTTGACGACCTGCTCTATCGCATGGTGGATCTTCGCCTGACCAGAGAGGAACTGATCGCCGACGGGTGCGAAGCCGCTTTTGTAGATACGATTTATCGCAGGGTGCAGAATTCCCATTTCAAGCGCCGCCTGCCGGTGATCGCCAAGGTATCCAACCGCACCATCGATCGTGATTTCAGATACTCGCGGGACTGGGGCACCTAGGCATGGCACGGGACACATCATCAACCCTTGTCTACTCGTCCGAATCGGGAATGGTGCAAAAGAGTGGAAAAATTCCGGATAATCGTTCCAAACCGGCTGTTTGCAGGAATGTACCCACTGACGGCACCGTTCGTCTGCGCCGCGAAGTCAAGGGGCGTGGCGGCGGCACCGTGATCGTCATTACGGGACTCACTCTGGATGTAGCAGCCTTGAAAGAGATCGCCGGGGCTCTGAAAAAACGCTGCGGCTGCGGAGGCACAGTCAAGGGGGGGATCGTGGAGATTCAGGGCGACCACCGGGAGACCATTCAGACAGAACTCACAGCTCGTGGATTCAGGGTAAAACTGGCAGGAGGCTGATTTCAGCAAACGTGCAGATTGGATTCAGGCAAATACTTCTTGACCCTGTTCAATTTTTCCCATATTTTTACCCATTCGATTTTATTCAGCATCTCTGAACGTTGTTGCACGGAATCGGTTACTGCGCTGAAATGGCTATGCGAGAGTGGCGGAATTGGCAGACGCACCAGACTTAGGATCTGGCACCGTAAGGTATAGGAGTTCAAGTCTCCTCTCTCGCACCAGCGCCGTCAACACAAAGTTACATTGCACGATCACATACATCCCAGTTGTAAGGAAAGGTCTCACCAATGCAGGTAACCGTCGAATCTACAAGCCCTGTCACCAGAAAAGTTTTCTTTGAAATTCCTGCCGAGCACGTTGATGCCGAGATAGAAAAAGCATTCGCCGGTATCCAGAAGAAAGCAAAGCTCCAGGGTTTTCGCCCCGGTAAGGCCCCTTTGCATCTGATCAAACGCACCTACAGCGATACCATGCGCGATGAGGTCATGCGCAGGTTCTATGAGAAAACGCTTTTCAAGGCGCTTGATGAACACAAGATTGAACCGCTGGACTCTCCCACGATTGAGAGTGACATCCTTGAACAAGGCAAACCCTTCAAATACAGCGCTCTGGTAGAGATTATGCCGGATGTGCAGATCAAGGACTACGCCGGTCTTCAGGTCACCAAGGAAATTTTTGTACTCAATCCCGACAGTATCACGGGAGAGATCAAACGGATGCAGGAGAACATGGCCCAGCTTGTGCCTCTGGACGAGGGCGCCACGGTTGAAAACGGCCACATCGTCACCATCGATTATTCGTTCTCTATCGCCGGTTTTCCCGGTGATGACACCAGTGAAGAGGATGCCGAACTGGAAGTTGGATCGAATCGCATGGTACCGGAATTTGAACGGCAACTGGTCGGCATGACATGCGGTGACACAAAAGACATCAGCGTCACACTGCCCGAAGGTTATCCAAGCCTGGAAGCCGTCGGCAAACAGGCTGTTTTCCAGGTAACACTCAAAGAGATCAAACGCAAGGATCTGCCCGAGCTTGACGATGATTTTGCGCAGCAGCTTGGCGACTATGAAACCATGGATCAGCTCCGCACACAGATGGAGGGCTACCTCCGGAAACAGGAAACCGACCGCATCGAAAACGACCTGAAAGAGTCTGTCATTCAGGAACTGATCAATAAGAACCCGCTGGAAGTTCCAAAAACACTGGTCAAGCGCCAGTTGGACTACATGCTGGAGAACCTCAAAAACCGCCTGAAAAGCCAGCGCATGTCCATGGAGATGATGGGACTGGATGATGACGGTTTCCGCCTGCGTTTCCGGGCTTCAGCGGAAGATAAGGTAAAGGGCGGTCTGCTCTTGATGGCGCTGGTGGAGAAGGAAGAAATCGCCGTCAACGATGATGACCTGACGGAGCGTTACGAACAGATCTCCGCCGGTAATCCTGACATGCTGGGACGTATCAGGGAATACTACACATCTAACGCTAATGCACGTAACGCCCTGGCTTCAGAGATAAAAGAGGACAAGGCCATAAGGTTTCTGCTGGAAAAAGCCGTGATCACCGAGATAGAGGCTGTAGAACAGAAAGCCGATTAACCAGAGCCACTATCCACCGCCTGATTGCGGTGCGCTCCATGAAAGGTCAGAATGTACATCCCGATAGTTGTAGAACAGACAGGGCGTGGCGAACGGTCGTATGACATCTACTCCCGCCTGCTTAAAGAACGCATCATATTCCTGGGTGGCGGCATAGACGACCATGTTGCCAACCTGATCATAGCACAGCTTCTTTTTCTGGAGGCGGAGGACGCCGACAAGGACATTCACCTGTATATCAACTCTCCCGGCGGAGTCGTAACTGCCGGTATGGCGATCTTCGACACCATGCGCTACATCAAGGCGCCGGTTTCGACCATCTGCGTCGGGCAGGCCGCTTCCATGGGAGCCTTTCTGCTTGCCGCCGGTGAAAAGGGGAAGCGTTTCAGTCTCAATCACTCACGCATAATGATCCACCAGCCTCTGGGTGGATTTCAGGGGCAGGCCACGGATATCAACATCCATGCCAGAGAGATCCTCCGCATGAAGGACGAGCTTAACGCACTGCTTGCCGAACTTACCGGACAGACCGTGGAAAAGGTTGAGGCCGATACGGAGCGCGATTACTTCATGTCTGCAGCGGACGCCGAACAGTACGGACTGATTGATTCCATTGTTATCAGGAAGACGAGTAGCGGAGAGAAACCATGAGCCGACGAGTCCCGAACCAGGAACATCTTACCTGTTCGTTCTGCGGAAAGAGCCAGGATGAGGTCAAGAAGCTGATCGCAGGACCGGCCGTGTATATCTGCGACGAGTGCATCGAACTCTGTAATGATATCATTACCGAAGAGATGAAGATGGAGGAAACACTCGGACCGGACATGAAAAAACTTCCGAAACCGAGGGAGATCAAAGAAATACTGGACGAATACGTTATCGGACAGGACAAGGCCAAAAAGGTTCTGTCGGTGGCCGTCTACAATCACTACAAGCGGATTGAATCACCCTTCAAGCCGGGCGATGTGGAGATGCAGAAAAGCAACATCCTGCTGCTCGGCCCGACCGGTTCCGGCAAGACGCTGCTGGCCCAGACCCTGGCCCGGATTCTCAAGGTTCCGTTTGCCATGGCCGATGCCACCAACCTGACCGAGGCCGGTTATGTGGGCGAGGATGTGGAAAACATCATCCTGACTCTGCTGCAGGCGGCCGACTACGATGTGGAACGCGCCCAGAAGGGCATCGTCTACATTGACGAGATCGACAAAATTGCCCGCAAGAGCGAATCACCATCTCTTACGCGCGATGTTTCAGGCGAAGGGGTACAACAGGCCCTGCTCAAGATCATAGAAGGAACCGTGGCAAGCATTCCTCCAAAGGGGGGGCGTAAACACCCCCAGCAGGAATTCATGAAGGTGGACACCACCAACATTCTCTTCATTTGCGGGGGCGCTTTTGCAGGCCTGGAAACCGTCATCCAGCAGCGCATAGGGATGAAAAGTCTGGGTTTCGGCGCTGATGTCAAGAAACGCGAGGAGAAGAAACTGGGGGAACTGCTGGTCAATGTCACCCCGGACGATCTCCTGAAATATGGCTATATCCCAGAATTCATCGGGCGTCTTCCCATGCTGGCGACACTGACCGAACTGGACGAAGATGCCATGGTGCAGATCCTCAAGGAGCCAAAAAATGCGCTGGTTAAACAGTACCAGAAGCTGTTTGACCTCGAAAGCGTGCGACTCCGCTTCACGGACGGCTCTCTGGTGGCGATTGCAAAGGAGGCCCTCAAGCGTAACACAGGCGCTCGCGGACTGAGATCAATCCTGGAAAATTCAATGCTGGACATCATGTACGATGTGCCTTCCCAGCCTACGGTAAAAGAAGTCGTCATAAGTGAAGATGTTATCTATCACAAGGAAAAACCGATTGTCGTGCATGAGCAGCAGGCCGTTTCTGACGCAGCCTGAGCAGACATCACCCAACAACTACTTGTATTTAAGCTAGTTATGAAATAAGGGCACGGGATATCAGAAGCATCGCATCCTTAAACGTCTATTGAAGTACAAGGGGAAATACCCCCTGATGCCCGTAAAACGCAGGTTTGCACCATGTTTTTTCTTGACAGGTCTCAAAAAAATCTGATAAACACTGACTCGCTTTGTATATAAATAAAACAAAAATTTCTGGAGGTGCATCATGGCAACAAAGGCAGAACTCATCAGCGCAGTTGCAGAAAAAGCAGGACTGAAAAAAGTTGAGGCCGAAAAAGCAATCGCAGCTTTCATCGCCACAGTCACTGCAACCCTCAAAAAGGGCGATAAATTGAGTCTGGTAGGATTTGGAACCTTCTCCACGGCCAAAAGGGCTGCCCGCAAAGGCCAGAATCCCCAGACCGGCAAGAAGATCAATATTCCTGCTGCTACCGTACCAAAGTTCAAACCGGGTAAAACCCTCAAAGAGGCCGTCAACAGCAAGAAATAATCTGTAGACATCACTCTTTGATTTGCGGGGTTGTAGCTCAGTCGGTTAGAGTGCCAGCCTGTCACGCTGGAAGTCGCGGGTTCGAGCCCCGTCAACCCCGCCATTATAGTACGGGCGAATAGCTCAGCTGGGAGAGCGCCAGCCTTACAAGCTGGATGTCACAGGTTCGATCCCTGTTTCGCCCACCAAATTAAGTAGCAATATCAAAAACTAAGGGGAGTCTAGTGTAGCAACTAGCTCCCCTTACTTTTTACTGGCAACCCCTCTGAAAACCTCTACTAATTTTTCTTGCCACCACCACATCTTTTGATCTTGAACAGTTAACGGCAATCCGGCTCAGCTGATCATGAACACCGGACTGTTATGCGAAGCATTCTTTTAATGAATAAATATAGGTGGTAAAAAGATACCGATACCCGGGGGTGAAGGCGGAGCATAGTAGACTGGCGGTGGGACATACACTCGTTCCCGATAGCCATATGTCCGGTATACGCGCCTACCCTGAACCGGATGTCCGCGATCATATCCGCGTCCTCTGTTCTCGTAATGGCCGTTGTTACCTTTCCCTTTATAATCTTTTGCATGGGCCGACACAACTTCGATACTGCCGACCAACGCAGCTAAAACGAGCCCTATAAATACTGAGCCAATTACGGGTTTATAGTTCCATCTGCTTGCTGTTTTCATACAGTCATCTCCATTCTTGGATCAATATCAATCGTCTCAGTGCCATCAATCTCAAGCTGCCAAAAACAGCTATCACATCATCTTTTTCTTTCCATGTTTTCCTGTCCGGAATATGGAGTCTGAAATATTCTTCTGCTCCTCCGACATGCTTGTGTAGAGAGCCTCGAAAGGCGGGATGAATTTCTTCAGTTGCCCCGATTGGGTATCGGTAATTTGACTGTGAAATTTCATGCGTTCAACAGCATTCATGGTGTTCATTTTTTCAGCCCGGTCTTTGGAAAGGCTATCCATCTCTTTCGCATTTTCACGCATCACCAGCGTAAGGCTGTTCCATAATAATTCCTGTGCATCAGTAATCTTCAGTGCGCTCTGAAGCATTATAATGCGTGACTCGGTCTGATCTGCAGCAGATTTTTTTACAACTGCCGATGATTTGGCCTTGTCCGAAGCTGCATAAGAAAAATTCGCATTGGCTAATAAAAGTGTGGCTAGAATTCCGGCCACTGCAACAATGAATGTAAACCCTTTATAAACTTCTTGTTTCATGTTCTGTCTCCTTGTAGGTTTAGTTGTACCGCGCCGAAACAACTTCTAATTGAATATGTTCAAATCTGTTTCCATTTGTGGTTGCTGCTATGCCGCACTCAGATAAACATCAATTTAATTCTACTTTTTGTGTGTAAGGCAAATAGTTCAGGATTAACGGCGGTCACTCGTATCCTTTTGTTTGTCTTCACGGTGATCATCACCCTGTCTTTCACCACCAATACTCCAGGAGCAAGCGGTCATGGCCACGATCATCAGAAACAGAACTGCCAGTCTTATCAAACAAGTTTTTTTCATTTTTCATCCCTCCCTTTGTATGCTACCGGACACTTGTAAGCGCAAAAGTTCTCTTGCTATACGCAATATGGTTAAACGGCAACTAACGTGCCAGAAAAGGATCGCGAGCAGTCGATAGGTAACAATATGATTATAAAGAGATTGTTCGGAAATAAGCAGTACGGCGGTCATGGTAAACCGTCAAATGAATCCGTCACGTTTGGCAAAACTGCCATATACGACAAATTATTTCGCCGGTAACCACCTCTATTTTGCTCTGCTTCATTGAATTTATCGACGCATCCGAAGAAGTTTAGCCGGCTGCCTGGCGCTGGAGATGTTTCTGACAAACGTGCCACAGGGGAGCAGAATGGCCCTCGTCATCGTTGAGCACCTGGACCCAAACCACAATCGGAATTGCAGCAGCGTACCACCTTCGGCGCGTATTCATTTGGTTATTGGACTTTTTGTTCTTAAATTGATACGCTTACGACTTCAGCATCCGAGGAAATATCATGAAAATAATCCGTAATGTCTTTGCGCTCTGCACCATTGTTTTCGTACGTGCCACCTCCCCAGCAATGGCCTCCCAAACAGGGTGTTCAGAACATTTTGCCAATGGCCGGAGCCCTGACTTTATCAATCAAATGCTCCCCTCAAAAACACGTGAAATCTGTTGTTCGGGTTTTGTGTCAATCATTCCGACATCACCAAGCTGCGAAAGTTGAGATAGTAATGATAACGTATAACGACTATTTGAGAGAGGCCGTCCATGCAGCCAAAATTGCTGGGCAGTATCAGAAATCCCGCTTTGCTTCAACCCTGGACATAGAGATGAAAGGTGACAAGAATCTGGTAACCGAGGTTGACAAGGAGTCAGAACGACTGATTGTGGCCCACTTGCTCTCGTGCTTTCCCGACCATGGCATTGTTGCTGAAGAAGGAGATTACCTTCAGAGTGATTCACCTTGCCGCTGGATCATTGATCCGGTTGACGGTACAACCAACTACGCCCACGCATATCCCTGGTTCTGCTCTTCTATTGCGCTGGAAGTAGACGGAGATCTGGTTGCCGGAGTCATCTATAATCCGATTTATGATGAACTCTTTACGGCAACCAAGGGAGGTGGCGCACAGTTAAACGCTAACCGACTGTCTGTATCCACTCGCGCGACACTGAACAGTTCTCTTCTGGGAACCGGCTTCCCCTATGATTGCGCCACTGATCCGGCCAACAACTTTGCCAACTTTATTGCCTTTCAGAAAAGCGCAAGAGGCATTCGTCGGGCTGGTGCAGCCGCTCTTGACCTTGCGTATGTTGCCGCCGGAAGAATGGATGGCTTCTGGGAGCTTAAGCTGAAAGCATGGGATGTCGCAGCAGGAGTCCTGATGATCCGCGAAGCGGGCGGCCTGGTGACAACCTTCGATGGTTCAACCTACGACATCTTTAATGACCGGATCGTTGCAAGCAACGGCTTAATCCATGCCGAAATGCTCGATAAGCTCTCATCGGTTATCACAGAATAAGAGTCATATTGGCCAGCAGATTACAAAGTTGCGTAAAACAGGGGAGTTATATGAACAAAGCGATACGGTTTCATGAGTTTGGGGATGCTGGAGTGCTTCGCTGGGAAGAAGCTGATATTGCCGATCCAGGCCCTGGCGAGGCACGGATTCGGCACGAGGCAATCGGAGTTAATTTTGTCGATATCTACCAGAGGAGCGGTCTGTACAAGGTACCGCTTCCGGCAGTTGCGGGGAACGAAGGCGCTGGTGTTGTTGAAGCAGTCGGTGACGGTGTCACTCAGGTTAAAGCAGGCGACCGGGTTGCTTATGCCGGGAGAAGCGGCTCTTACTGTGAAATACGTAACATTCCGGCTGACAGACTCTGCACCCTTCCTGACGAACTGAGCTTTGAGCAAGCTGCGGCAATGATGCTCAAGGGTTTGACCGTACATTATCTCATCCGCAGAACGTACAGAGTACAACCGGGGGACACTGTCGTCTTCCACGCTGCAGCCGGTGGAGTAGGACAGATTGCCTGCCAATGGCTGAAATCTCTCGGAGCCACAATTATCGGAACAGCAGGATCAGCAGAAAAATGTGCGCTCGCACTCAAGCATGGTGCAGACTATTGCATCAACTACCGAACTGAGAATATTGCCGAACGCGTACAGGAGATAACCAATGGTAAGGGGGTGCCGGTCGTCTACGATTCTGTCGGCAAGGACACGTTTGATGCCTCCCTGAAATGCTTGAGTCCACTCGGATTACTGGTAAGTTTCGGGAACGCTTCAGGACCTGTGTCACCATTAGAACTGGGGCTTCTGGCGCAGCACGGTTCCCTCTACATTACCCGCCCGACACTTGCCACTTATATAGCAGAACGTTCTGATCTGGAATTTGCGGCTCAGGAACTCTTTGACATCGTCCTGAGCGGCGGCGTTACAATCGACATAAACCGGCGGTACAGCCTGAAAGATGCCGTACAGGCACATCGGGATCTTGAGGCGCGCAAAACCACCGGCTCCAGTATACTGCTGCCGGTTTAAGCGGAGGATAATTGATGTTCACCGGTTTTTGTCATGAGTAGCCAGGAGCCAATTTTGGCAAACAGTAAGTCCGCATCAGATGAGTGACTTCAACGAAGTAACCACAGAATACGACCGACATGAAAATCAATCCGAAGAAGGTGTCGTTGTTCCGTTTGAACGGATTGCCCCCGAAACGCTCCGCAAAATGGTAGAAGAGTTTGTGACGCGGGAGTGGAGCGCATTAGCCGACACAGGCTACACGTTTGACGACAAGATCGAGCAGGTACTCCAGCAGCTGGAGGATGGCAGGGCCAGCGTAGTCTTCGACCTGACAAGCGAGAAGTGTAACATCGCTTCAACCGACACGATAAGAAACGGATAAAATCAATGGCTCCAGCTATTACCGAAAGAAGAAATGGTAACGATAGAATATAGTTCCAAGGGACGATGTATATCGTGTAACGGCTGACAAACCGAATGGAGATGATAATGCAGAACAAGGACAAGATACTTGTCAGCGATTTCGACGGCACCATGACAGAACATGATTTTTACAAAGTAGCCCTCTCTCACCTACCTCCAGACGCCGCAGCGTCGTGGACAAGTTATGAGCAAGGTAAAACAAGCCACTTTGATGCGTTAGCAGAAATCTTTTCCGAGCTGCGAGCCGATGAAAAAGAATTTGATGTGATGCTGAATGAGATGCATGTCGAAAACAACTTAGCCGAGGCGCTTGAACGTCTGCAGCAGGCAAAATGGTCTCTG
>CAIPTY010000006.1 GCA_903868145.1 uncultured Desulfuromonadales bacterium
CGACCTTGGCGTAATAGAGCGCCAGGGCCCAGGAAACAAAGAACTGGGAGAGGGCGAAGGCGTAACCGAAGTTGATTGCCCCGAGAACCTTGATCTTGTACAGGCCCGGTGCATAGGCTGCCCCGATGGGGAGCAGGAAGTAGTAGGCGGTGGAGAAGATCCACCAGCCGAACAGGAAGGCCGTCTTCTTGTGGTGAAGCTCAACGAACTTCGGGTTCTTGGCGATTGCTGCCCAGTCATACTGTTTTTCTGCCATGATTTAGTACTCCTTTCATTTAGGTGTATGCGGTGTTCAAGTTCGAGACAAACCCCCCTTTCGTCAAGATGCTAATTGCGTTTCTGCCGGTACATAACCGAACTTCTGTGAAGCCAGGGCGGCTCCTTCACGTAATGATGGTATGATTTCGTTCTCTATCCGCTCTTTAACAAATCTGAATGAGGGACCGAGCATTGTAATGGCGCCGATGACCTGGCCGGCATAATCCTTGACAGCAACCGCCACGCTTATGATTCCTTCCCCCAGGCCATCAGTATCAACCGCCATCCCGCCGTTAGACCGTATTACGCGGAGTTCCGAAGCCAGCAATTCGGGATCTTTTATGTTTTTATTTCTTCCGTACTTTCTCGTTGTCAGCCACTCAATAACCTCTGCGGATTCCAGCGCTTTCAGAACTTTTCCGGCAGCGTTGGTAAAATAGGGGAATTTCTTCCCGATAAGTGACACCGCCTTTATCTGCTGGTTGCAGTCCGCCATATCGAGAAACAGGACTTCGTCCCCGCGAATGACGGCCATATAGAAGGCTTCACCATGTTTTTTTGCGAGTTGTTCTATGATTGGATGCGCCAGGCTGATGACGTTTGAATTCCGGATGAGTTTTTGAGCCATGGAAAATGAACTGAAGCCGAGTCTGTAGTTGCCGGTGGGCATGTTTTTTTCAACAAGCCCATCTTCGCAGAGCGTTGCCAAGATCCTGTACGTCTTATTGCGCGTCATTTGAACCTTGGATGCAAGAGCCTGGAGGCTGCTGTCGTCAGGAGACTCAGTCAAAAAATCAATTATTTTAAATGCCTTATGGACGTTTTGCACGGTATAGGCACTGCTCTCATGCGTCATCAGGCACTCCGTTTATGTAATGCGGATTGATCGGATCATATTGATTTGTAGTATAAAAATTTTGTGTATTAAATTATATGTGTTGTAAACTATTCGTGTTTATAACAATTGTTTATTATGCATGCAACTAAAATATATGGACTGGCAACGATTTGTCAGCTAGTATAACTATTACAGTGTGTTACAGCATCAAACGATTTAACGGCAAAATGACCGTTCCGGTTTTATTCCAATGAAAATATGCCGACAGCGATGAGGGGGGATTATGAAAAAGAAGTCTGATGTGATGGCGGGGATCGTGGATGATATCAGGCGGATATATCAGGTGTTGACGGAGCAGTCGCAGCGTGTCGAGTACGAAACCAGTCTGACGGCGTCACAGTTATGGGCTGTGAAAATTCTGGAAGAATCATCCCCCCTGAAGGCATCGGATCTGGCGCGCCGCATGTACCTGCACCCGGCTACAATGGTTGGACTGCTGGACAGGCTTGAAACAAAGAGTTTGATCACGCGCACGAGATCTGACAAGGACCGTCGAGTCGTTCATATCGAACTCACGGAACAGGGGCAGGAAGTTGTGAAAAAGTCTCCGGAAGTCGTGCAGACTCTATTGGTGAGGGGACTTGAAAAAAATACCCTGGAAAAATTGAACGCTGTTTCCGCTGGACTTGAAGAAATTATCAGGATTCTGGGTGTGCAGGAACTATCTCCGCTGCCCATAATGTCTTCATATTTCGCAATACCCAAAAGAAGAAAAAAAACGCCGGTCCAGCCACAGTGACTGATGCGACAGGTCATTTTAAGCCTCTGACCCCGAACCGCCGGTTCACGCCGGACTGCTCCCGCTGATTCCCGCGAGCACAGAGTTTCGTTTCCCCGAAAAAGCTGTTTACAGGAGACTGAAACACGGTTGTATAGCTATTCGGTCGCTTTTTTCAACACAGTTTTACATATTCAGGATGACCGCTTTTCTCAGTTGGATTTTTCAGGAGTCCATCCACCACCCAGGGCCTTGACCAGCAGCACGCTGGCGGTGAGCCTTCGACCCAGAATACCCAAAGCCGCCCGGTCATTTGCAAGAGCCGTCGTTTGAGCGACAAGCACGTTGAGATATGCCACGGTACCGGCCTGATACTGATTGGTGGTGATGGCCACAACCTGCTGCGCTGACTGCACCACCTGATCCTGAACCACTGATTCCGCCTCCAGAATACGCAGCGCCGCCAGATTGTCCTCAACCTCCTGAAAGGCCGTCAACACAGTCTCCCGATATGAAGCAACCGTTGCATCATAGACCGCCTTCGCCTGATCGGTCTGGGCCTTGCGCAACCCGCCGTCAAACAGGGCTGCTGAAACGGCTGAACCGACCGCCCACACCCGGCTCGGCCAGGTAAACCAGGAGGCAAGAGTCGCCGCCTCAAAGCCGGCGGCGGCGGATAGCTTGACGGTCGGGAAATAGGCCGCCTTGGCAATGCCGATCTGGGCATTGGCAGCAGCCATACTCCTTTCGGACGAGGCGATGTCCGGTCGTCGTTCGAGAAGCTCGGAAGGCACCCCGGCAGGGATAGCGGGAATTTTGGCCGTCAATTTTGTTGCAGGCAGGGAAAAGTCGGAAGGACTTTTTCCGATCAGCAGGGCAATGGCGTGTTCCAGTTGGGCGCGCTGGACACCAAGGTCTATCGCCTGCGCTTCGGTGCTTCTGAGCTGGGTCTCGGCCTGAAGCACATCCGATTTGGCCACGACACCCACAGCATAGCGATTTTTAGTCAGTTCGAGGGATTTGCGGTACACGCTGGTGGTGTCATCCAGCAGCATTTTCTGGGCGTCCAGCACCCGCAATTGAAGATAGTCGAGTGCCAGTTCGGACTGAATGCTCAGAGTTATTGCAGCCAGATCTGTCAGGCTTGCCTGGGCTCCAGCCCGGCTTGCCTCCACTCCCCGGCGAACCCTGCCCCAGAGGTCAAGCTCCCATGAGGCATCAAGCGGCAGTTGAAAATCAGAAGATGGTGCCGGAACGGTTTTGCTTGCTGTACCAACATTCCCGGATTTCTGTGATCGTGAGGCGGAGACACCCCCTGAGACCGTGGGAAAATAGCCCGCCTTGGCAGCCTGTACCTGGGCCCGTGCCTGACGATAGCGCGCCTCGGCCGATGCGATGGAGAGGTTCGAGGTCGCGATCTGCTCCTCCAGAGAGTTCAAAACGGGATCATTGTAGATTTCCCACCAGCGCTGAGGAACCGTGCCATCCCGGGGTTGCGCCACTTTCCAGCCAGCCTGTTCCTTATAGGCATTGGGCATTGTCTCGACTGCGGTCGGCCTGACATAATCGGGGCCAACGGTGCAGGCTGTCACCAGCAGCAGGCATATTCCCGGAATTATTCGAGCGGCAAAATATGTGGTTTTCACACGTCCTCCTGTTTTGTTTCCAGCCTTGTCCCAGGCTTCCGGCTGCCTCGCCTTTTTTCAAGCCACGTGCGGAACCGGTCGAGATACAGATATACCACCGGCGTGGTATAGAGCGTCAACATCTGGCTGAATATAAGTCCACCCACGATGGAAATACCCAGTGGCCGCCTGAGTTCCGAGCCGACGCCGGTTCCAAGGGCCAGAGGCAGTGCGCCCAGCAGGGCCGCCATGGTCGTCATCATTATCGGGCGGAAACGGAGCAGACAGGCCTCGAAGATGGCGTCTGCGGGCAGTCTCCCCTCGGTGCGCTGAACCGCCAGGGCAAAATCAACCATCATGATGCCGTTTTTCTTGACGATACCGATCAGCAGGATCACCCCGATGATGGCGATCAGGTTCAGATCAGATTTGAAAAGCATCAGGGCGGCTACTGCGCCCACGCCGGCCGAGGGGAGTGTGGACAGGATAGTCAGCGGATGGATGTAGCTCTCATAGAGTATCCCCAGTACGATGTACACCGCAACCAGCGCCGCAAGTATCAGCAGTGGCTGGGATTTCAGAGAGTCCTGAAAGGCCTGGGCGGTGCCGGCAAACTTTCCTCTGATAGTCGTTGGCATCCCCAGTTGCCGGCTGGCTTCGCCCACCGCCTCGACGGCAGAACCCAATGAGACTCCCGGCGCAAGGTTGAAGGATGTGGTCACTGCGGGGAACTGGCTCTGGTGGTTGACTGCCAGGGAACTGGCGCCGGTCTTGTAGGTGGTGAATGCGGACAACGGCACCAGTTGACCTCCCGCTGACAACACATGAATGTCTTTCAGCGTATCCGGCTGCTGCCAGAAAACGGGAGCAGCCTCCATCACCACATGATACTGGTTGAGCGGCGTATAGATAACCGAAACCTGGCGCTGGCCGAAGGCGTCATACAACGCTTCATCGATCTGCTGAGGGGTTATGCCCAGCCGTGAGGCCGTGGGGCGGTCAATTACCAGCTTCGCCTCCAGCCCCCTGTTCTGCTGGTCGCTGCTCACATCGGCAATGAGCGGCATGCTGCGCATCTTCTGGAGCATCTTCTGCCCCCAACTGTTCAATTCGGTGACATTCTCGCCCTGTAGCGTGTACTGGTAGAGGGCATTGCTCTGCCGTCCTCCGACCCGCAGATCCTGCACCGGTTGCAGGAAGGTGGGCGCGCCCGGAATATGGGAAAGTTTTTTGCGCAGCCGCGCAATGACCTGATTAGCGGTTGCTTTCCTGTTTTCAAAAGGTTTGAGCGAGATGAACATGCGTCCCGTGTTGACCGTTGAACCACCCCCGCCGCCGCCACCGGTGAAGGCGGTCACAAATTCCACATCCGGGTCCTGTTTGATGATCGTCACCACCTGGATCAGTTTATCCCGCATGGCCTGGAATGAGATGTCCTGGGCAGCCTGGACATTCCCGGAAATCCTTCCGGTGTCCTGCTCGGGAAAGAATCCCTTGGGGATAATCACAAACAGGGTGATGCTTGCCACCACGGTTGCCAGCGTCAGCCCCAGCATGGTCCGCGTATGTCCCAGCGCCCACCTGAGCGAACTCTCGTAGTGCGTGTGAATCCAGGTGAACATCGCTTCGCTGGCCCGGTACAGCCTGCCGTGGGGTTTTGACTCTTCATCCTTGAGAATGGTGGCGCACATCATCGGGGTCACGGTGAGCGAGATGACCAGCGAAACCATAATGGCGGCGGATAACGTCACGGCAAACTCCCGGAACAGCCGCCCAACCATCCCCCCCATCATAAGGATGGGGATAAAAACTGCAACCAGGGAGACACTCATGGAGAGAACGGTGAAGGCAATTTCCTTGCTGCCGGAAAGAGCCGCCTGAAGCGGAGACTGCCCCATCTCGCGGTAACGGGTGATATTTTCCAAAACTACGATGGCGTCATCGACCACGAAGCCGGTTGCGATAGTCAGTGCCATCAGCGAGAGGTTGTCCAGTGAATAGCCGAACAGGTACATGACCGCGAAGGTACCGATGATCGATGAAGTAACGGCCACAGCCGGGATCAGTGTCGCCCGCACGCTGCGCAGGAACCAGAATACCACCAGCACTACCAGGATCCCGGACAGCAGCAGTGAAAACTCCACGTCGCGCAGGGAACCGCGGATGGGAGGGGTTCGGTCGGAGACAACCGACAGCTTGACCCCGGTCGGAAGGGAGGCCTCCATCTGTGGCAGCAGGGCGCGGATACTGTCCACGGTTTCGATGATGTTGGCGCCCGGCTGGCGGGATACGATTACCATAACCGCCGGAGTGCCGTTGACAAAACCGCTGACCCGCAGATCCTCCACCGAGTCTTCCACGCTGGCCACATCTGACAGTCGCACCGCTGCCCCGGATCTGTAGCTGATCACCAGGTCGCGATAGTCGGCAGCTTTTTTTAGCTGGTCATTGGCCGTCAACTCCCACGAGGTTGAGTCATTGGAGAGCATCCCCTTGGGGCGATTGACATTGGTGCTTGCCAGAACCGCCCGCACTCTGGCCATGCTGATGCCGTATTTGTTGAGGGTCAGGGGGTTCAACTCAGCCCGAACCGCCGGCAGTGCGCCTCCTCCGATGAAAACCTGACCGACGCCCTTCACCTGGGACAGCTTCTGCTGAAGGATAGATGATGCGGCGTCATACATCTTGGGCTTGCTGACGCTGTCCGAGGTGAGCGCCAGGATCATTATTGGGGCGTCCGACGGATTCACCTTGCGATAGGAGGGGTTGCTGGGGAGATTTGCAGGCAGGTAGCTTCGTGCTGCATTGATGGCCCCCTGGACATCGCGGGCCGCCCCATTGATATCCCGGTTCAGATCAAATTGCAGGGTGATGCTGGTGCTGCCGCGATTGCTGACGGAGGTCATCTCTGTCACGCCGGCGATGCGGCCGAACTGGCGCTCAAGGGGCGCCGCCACCGATGTGGACATGGTTTCGGGATCAGCACCCGGCAGGGAGGCGGACACCGAAATGGTCGGAAAGTCCACCTGCGGCAGCGGCGACACCGGCAGCAGCTGGAAGGCTATCACCCCGGCCAGTACCAGTCCCACGGTCAGGAGTGTGGTTGCCACCGGGCGGTGTATGAATGTGGACGAAATGTTCATGAGATCCAGTTTTTCGTCGTGAAGGAGTCGGATTCGCACGGCAGTTATAGCACCATGCCGGGCAAAGAAAAAGAAAAAACCCGCTATTTCTAACGGGTTTAGTGGCACATCGGTTTATTAATGGCGGAGAGAGGGGACTTTCACCTCCAAGTCACCAATCAACTACTACAGCTGATTGGATGGCGCTTTCGCGTCTCGCTCCATACCTGGCGCACATACATGAACAACCTGACAACTTATCCTGTATGGGGCCTTCGTGCTGCAAGTTCCCACAAATCTCAGCCTGGCCGGGGTCGCACCGCTACTCTGCGCCGGGATAACAACGTACTCCCCAATGCGCCGCTGGGGTGATCTCAATGGAAAGAAAGTCGGTGTGGTTGGTCACTGCCGATGTTGAAATCATCCCCATCCAGAAGGTCAACGAGGCATATGAGCGGTTGGTCAAATCAGATATAAAGTACCGGTTCTCCATCGACATGGCGTCCCTCAAGGTTGAGTAAATAGTTTTTATCAAACTGATAATGCTATCGCCGTTCTCAGTTCAATGATTGTCCAACAGGCATGATGCTGGCCTCCTTTGGGGGTATCCTGATCTGATACCTTGGAGATACCCCTAAAACTACCTCCAATAGAGCCGGATAGTAGAGAGGATTATAGCAAGTATCGGACTGCAAAAAGATAAAGCCCCTGATTTCTCAGAGGCTTTTTGACTACATCGGACTGTGCAGGTTGAAGTTATGGCGATCGTTTCCAGCTTTTTGTAAGGGCACTCATTGAATGCCCTGCGGATCTCCCGCGTTGCAACCGGCGGGACAGGCGTGGACAGGAACGGAATCTCCGGTAAATAAAGCTAGCCACAACGTGATCCGCCAAATATGGCGGTTCAATAAAATACCACAGATTCAGCCACCAGTTTTTACTTCAACTCGCGCACACTACTTTCAACTCACCCATTACTTTCAGCATGTTACACTCGAAGAATCCGCGGGCCGTTTTTGGCGCGTTAGTTGCTTTTGTTTCAAATAACAGTGAAGAATATATTTCAGAAGGAGTCAGATGAAAAGAGTGATGTTAACAGTTATTTCCGCCGTATTTGTGTTTGCTTCGATAGCATCGGGCCACTCGGAGCAAGGAGATTGGCATGAAGGAAACAGTGTCTTGATTTTTCACATGTTGTAGCAACCTCAACGCTGAAAGGAGATGATTTAAAATGAAAAAAACAATTTTAATTAGACTTGCAGTTATGGCTTTAACAATCTCAATGTTATCTGGTTGTTCTTGGAGTATAGGCGGCGACAAAAAGGGAGCACCTGGTGAACCCGGAATGTCTGGTGCTCCTGGTGTGTCTGGTGCTCCTGGTGCTCCAGGAGCTACTGGTGCCACTGGTGCTACTGGAAAACCTGGAGCGACTGGTGAAACTGGCCCGGCATCTAAATAGTAAAAACAGGTTAATTGTAAACAGTAAAAACCTTCAACAGCATTGCTGGAGACTTTCAGTATCAATATCTTATAATTGGCTATATTTGCAATGTTGTCAGTAAGTGTGGGTATACCGCCAAAGTTTTCGCACTTAGAATAACGACCCCTTGACGAATAGGTGGGGTCGTTATTTTAATGTATGCCCTGAATGAGCGCATGGCCCATGATCTGGCAGGTCAGCGTTGTTCCGGGCTACTGCCGCTAGGAAACCCGCCAAGGGCCTGACTCATCACTCTGAACGGCGGAGGCAGTCGCCGAACCGGAAGTATAACCACCAACCATGCTTACTTATAAGACCGGGGATGGAGAGCAATGCCATGAGCGAGACCAGATATTTATCCCAACCGATACGAAATCTGCTTGGAAGGTTACTGGGGAAAATTATTGTGAATGAGGAGTGGAGGATTCATGCCCATGTGTCTGAAACCTTCAGATTGGGAAACATCTTGATTGCCTCCGGACAAATCACTCCTGCACAGTTGAATGACACCCTTGAACAACAGAAACATTCTCCGATGAAAATAGGTGAACTGCTTGTGGAGAAGGGATATCTGCAGAAAAATCAGGTTGATCAGGGGGTCAGACTCCAGCAGTTACTGGCATCAGTGACCCTGGGAACGCTGATCGCACTCTCAGTGCCTGTCGCGGTTCATGCAGGTGTTTCGACAGCAGGTTTCAGCGCAACTGCATCGGTAAAGAAGGTCGCCCGACTTACGGTGCTACATCAACAGGAGCAGATGCTCATCACCGGAGAAAACATTGCCCAGGGGTACATGGAGGTGCATGCTGCAAGTCGTGTGGAAGTCAGAAACAGCAGTCTGGCAGGGTATATGATTATGTTTGAACTGCAGGAGGGACAGTTCCAGCATGTTCTCATAAGGGGATTGGGAACCGAACTGCAGATCAAATCAGGCGACGGCTGGGTTCTGAAACCTCACAGCCGTGGGCCGGAAGTTCTTGTGTTGACCTATCGTTTCATCCTCCCGTCAGATACCAAACCCGGAACCTATCCCTGGCCAATCCGAATGAGCGCTGTAGCGATATGATCGACGGATAAAGCGGCAGCAAGAACGAGCGTATCAATCTGACGAAGGCGGAATTTAATCTGCTTGGCAATGCGGCTAAGATGCTGGCCCGCAATTACGGAGAGTGTGTTTGGACACGAAAATAGAAAAAACCCTCTATTTCTAAAGGGTTTTTGCACTACATCGGACTACGCCGGAATAATTTCTGGCGAGAGAGTCCATCGAACTGCGGACTCAACCTACTGATATAAAAAAGAACCGGTAGGCCGCCTGAATGTTGCTACCACAAAAAATACCACAAAAGAATCAAGTGGCCATTTAATGGAATACTCTGTTTACCATAAAGACGGCTTGTTGGGCAAGCACAATTCAGTCATTTACCAAGTCGCAGACCGACAGAGTGTGATTAACCTGCTGACACCAGACAAGATCCGGGGAGGTTCATATGTCAAACACCATCAAATACTATGACGCCCAACAATGGTTAAGAGAGACACAGCCAAAACGAGCTAAGCTCCCGGCAGTGGCGGTCGCCTTATTCGTAACCCTGCTCACCAGCGCGGTTGCCGGCCTGCTGGTCGGCCTCTGTTTCTTGGGAACATTCTGGTACTGGGCCATCAGCATCGCCAGCATCTCGCTGCCATACATCCTGATGGACCGGGTGCAGGTGCGGCTCTATCATGGATACATCAAGGGAAAGCCGTTC
>CAIPTY010000007.1 GCA_903868145.1 uncultured Desulfuromonadales bacterium
CTCACCGTATCCAACAAGGTTGGAAGCGACACCGTAACAGTTGGGGGTACCGGTACGCTCGCCGGCAAAAACTTCGGCAGCCAGAATATCTCCAGCCTGACCAACCTGACCCTCGACAACGCCAACTATACAATTACCGGTGGCACCGGAACCGTCTCGATCAGCAAAGCTCCGCTCACCGTCACAGCACCCTTTGTCACCAAAACATACGACGGCACCACCAGTGCCACCGGCAGTGCAACCGTTGGAACACTGGCGAGCGGTGATCTGGTGAATGTTGCCGCCGGACTGGCCTTTCTGGACAAAAACGCTGGCACGGCAAACAAGACCGTCACCGCAACCGGCCTGACCATCAAAGACGGCAGCAGCGCCGACATGACCGGCAACTACACGATTACCTACACCGACAACACTGTCAGCACCATCAATAAAGCCCCGCTCACCATTACCGCAGCCACCGACAGCCGCCAATACAACGGCACCACATCGTCCACCGCCACGCCCACCGTCACCTCAGGCACCGTCTTCAGCGGCGACAGCCTCACCGGCCTCAGTGAGAGCTTTGCCAGCAGAAACGTCCTCGGAACCGGTGGTAGTACCCTCAATGCCACCTATACCATGACCGACGGCAACAGCGGCGGCAACTATCAGATAACCCTGGCCTCCGCCACCGGCACCATCACCAAAGCCCCGCTCACCATTACCGCTGCCACAGACAGCCGCCCGTACAACGGCACCACATCATCCAGTGCCTCACCCACCGTCACCGCAGGCACCGTCTTCAGCGGCGACAGTCTCACCGGCCTCAGTGAGAGCTTTGCCAGCAGAAACGTCCTCGGAACCGGCGGCAGCACCCTTAATGCCACCTACACTCTGACCGACGGCAACAGCGGTGGCAACTACCAGATAACCCTGGCCTCCGCCAGCGGCACCATCAGCAAAGCCCCGCTCACCATCACCGCAGCCACCAACACCAAAGTCTACGACGGTGGAGTCTCTGCCGCTGCAACGCCCATCGTATCCGGCCTGCAGACCGGCGACACTGTCACCGGCCTGGCTGAAACCTACACCGACAAAACCGCCGTCAGCGGCAAAACCCTCACTGTCTCAGCAGGCTACACCGTCAGCGACGGCAACAGCGGAGGCAACTACACCGTATCCACCGTAACCAACACAACCGGCGTCATCACCAAAACCCCGCTGGGCACCACCGGAGCCGCCGCCCAGAGCAAGGTCTATGACGGAACAACCGCCGCCACCATCACAGGCGAAACCCTCACCGGCGTCATCACCGGCGACACCGTAACCGTCAGCGGCGGCGGAACATTCACCGACGCAACCGTCGGTACGGTAAAAATAGTAACCGCAGGCCTGATACTGGCAGGCAATGACTCAGCCAACTACACCCTGACCCAGCCGACCGGCCTGACTGCCGATATTACCGCGGTTCCGACGCCAGCACCGACGCCAACACCGACGCCAACACCGACGCCAACACCGACGCCAACACCGACACCAACGCCAACAACGCCGGTTCAACCTCCGACACTGACACCGCAGCAGTCAGGCAGCGCGCCGCCGACCTCTTTAACGGTCGTGCCGCCGCCATCCTCCATCACTGCGCCTCCTGGCAGTCTGATCGGCGGAACAGGCGGAGGCGGTACCGGAACCGGTGGCACAGGCACAGGCGGCACTTCAACTGCTGGAACAGGAACCGGTGGTACCGGCAGCGGTGGCACTGGAACTGGTGTAACGGGAACTGGTGGAACGGGAACTGGTGGAGGTGACAGCAGAACCGGCACCCCAATCGTCGTCACCGGTACGCCAACCACCTCTATCCCGCCCGTTACGACTCCGACCGGGATTGTAATCCAGACACTCAGTCTGCCGAATACTGCAGGCCCAGGGGTAGTGACCGTTTCGATCCCGACCGGCCTGGCTCAGCCCGGTTCCAGCTTCAGTTTCCCCCTGTCTAAAGAGGCTGCCGGGGGCACGCCGATTATCACCATGCCGGACGGCAAACCTGTGCCGAACTGGCTACAGTACAAACCGGGCTCAGAGACAATTGTGGCCAACAATGTTCCGGTTGGCGGGTTGCCGCTCAAGATCAGCGTGTCGGTCGGTGGAAAAATCTATACGGTGGTTATCAGCGCACAGCAGTAAAACCTGAAAAGCCAGGCAATTTCTGAATGCGGGGGCGGCCTGGACAGCCGCTTCTTTGCATTTTGTTTCATACGCTGAATCGTCATGCGGGGCGCTGAAAGATGCTCGCTGACAGATGACAGGCGGCGGCGTGTCCCGGCGTCTGCCCGGTCAGCGGCGGGGCGGTTATTTTGCAGATGTCGGCTGCATACCGGCAGCGTGGATGGAAACGGCATCCTGAAGGGACGGCGAGGGGCGATGGGAGGTCATCGGTCAATATGACGCGGGTATGACGTTCTCCGGGATCAAGCCGGGGGATTGCGGCAAGCAGAGCCTCGGTGTAGGGATGAAGGCACTGATGGAACAGGTCGGCGGCAGGTGCCGTTTCCACAATGGTTCCCAGGTACATTATGATCACGCGGTCGCAGATATGCCGAAGCACGGAGAGATTGTGGGAGATCATGATCAGCGAAAGGCTGTAATCGACCTTCATCTGCTGCAGCAGGTTGATGATCTGCGCCTGGATAGAGATGTCCAGTGATGAAACCGGTTCGTCGGCAATCAGAATCCGCGGTGATGCGGATAAAGCGCGGGCGATGCCTATGCGCTGGCGCTGACCGCCCGAAAATTCGTCAGGAAAACGCCGGGCCATCTCCGGATTGAGGCCGACGGTTTCCATGATCCTTCCCACCGCCTCCCGCCGGGCATCCGCCGTCACGCCCGCCACGGTGAGCGGTTCAGCGATGATATCCCCGATGCGCATGCGCGGGTTGAGCGACGAGAACGGATCCTGAAAGATCATCTGGGTCGTGCGCCGAAACACAGTAAAATCGGCTTTTGAAAGAGAAGCAAGCGCCGATCCCTGATACAGCACCTCTCCCCGGTCCGGCTTCATGAGCCCGGCCAGAATCTTACCCAGCGTTGACTTGCCGCACCCCGATTCCCCGGCAATACCGAGAGTCTCACCTGCCTTGAGATCAAGAGTGACATCGTCGAGCGCGGTGAGCAGACCCCCTTTGACCGTCGGAGTAGTCAGCCTGAACTGTTTTAGTATCCCTGAAGCGCCCAGAATGGCGGTATCCTGTGTGCTCATAACCAGCATCTCACAGTGTGTCCCGTGGAAACCTCACGCACCGGCGGAGCCTCAGTCCGGCATTCGCGCAGGGCACGGGGGCAGCGCTCACAAAAACCGCAGCCTCTGGAGGCGCCGGCAGTGGCAGATATCTGGCCGGGAATGGTCGCAAGCGGCCTGCCGGGCAGCGAGTTCTGGGGCAGTGATGACAAAAGAGCCTGGGTGTAGGGATGGTGCGGGGTGTCAAGAAGCATCCGGGTGGGAGCTTCTTCCACGATCCGGCCTGCATACATGACACAGGTGTGCTCCGACCGTTCGGCAACGATGCCAAGATCGTGGGTAATCAGCAGAAGCCCCATGTTGCGTGCCTGCCGGAATGAGTCGATCAGTTCAAGAATCTGGGCCTGTATGGTGACATCCAGGGCAGTTGTGGGCTCGTCGGCGATCAGCAGGGCGGGATTGCAGGCCAGCGCCATCGCAATCATCACTCGCTGGCGCATCCCGCCGCTCAGTTGATGCGGATAGTCGCGGATACGTTCGGCGGCAGACGGAATGCCCACCTTATGGAGTAGTTCGCTGCTCAGATCCAGCGCTTCCCGACGGGAAATCTTCTGATGAAGCAGGAATGGTTCTGAAACCTGATCCCCGATTCGCAGCACCGGATTCAGGGAAGTCATCGGTTCCTGGAAGATCATGGAAATCCTGCGACCCCTGATGGATCTCATCTCATTGTCAGGAATTTCAAGCAGATTCTGTCCCTCAAATTCGATTCTGCCGGAAGAGATGAAACCGGGAGGAGGTATCAATCTCATGATCGAGAGAGCAGTCATGGATTTTCCTGAGCCGGATTCACCGACGAGGGCAACGGTTTGACCGGGCTCAATGGAGAGGCTGACTTCGTTTACCGCCGTGGCAGTCCCGGTGGCTCCCGTGAAACAGGTGGTGAGGTTTGTAACGGAGAGGAGAGTGGACACTTATACCTCAAGGCATGGATGCAGAAATAATTTCTAAAAAAAATATGCGGTGGTGCCGAGGAATCGTAACGCCCTGTTTACGGGCGCATTCACTGGATACAACTGGAGGTGACCATGACCTCCTGAAGTTTTTCACGGTAGGTATCGTCAAGCTTGAGAACCGCCGCCTCCGGCAGAATTTCTCCGGTCTGATCCATGGGCTGATTCAGACTGAGATTAAAGTCCCTGCTGTTGAAATTCACCAGACGCACAATGGCAAGCGTCGTGTCATTCCGGTCAAACTCTTCCGTGTGGTGATTGGCGACAATTGCGCGATAAATATCCGGAATGTTCCAGTAGTCCATGAGCCGGCACCCCATTTCCACATGCATCTCTTTGAAGACATTCAGGAGCAGCGCTCTTTCCAGAACAATTCCATTTTCCTTAACCCGGCTGATACGCTCCATCGCCTTCAAAATATAGAGCTTCCCGATATCGTGCAGCAGGCCCGCCATGTAGGCCTGGTCGGCGAGAGGCTGGTGGCCTGACTTCATGGCGATTGACCAGCAACCGAGTGCGCAGGCATGTGAATGCAGCCACAGCTCCTGCATGACATCATCGACGACAGTATTCTCTGAGGTGTGCAGGGAGGCCTGAGATGCCGCCATCACCAGATTGGTTATCTGACGGGTTCCGAGACGCATGGCAGAATCACGTACCGTTTCACACTTTGTTCGGCCCGCGTAGGCAGGAGAGTTGGACATCTTGAGGACCTGAACCGAGAGCGCCTGATCTTCATTGATCATCCTGACTACGTTGTCAATTTCCATGGAAGGGTCGTTCAACAATCGAAGAAGATCTACGGCAACGGGATTAAAGACCGGCAGTTCGATGGGTTCCTGACAAAACGACATCCTGAGATCAAGAGAAATGTTCATACCGTAATTCCTTTTGCAGCAATTTGTTTTTCCCGTGCCGGCAAGATATTCAATGTCTGGCGATACTACATCAAATATGCTTTCCGAGACAATCACCAAATTCATTCGGGAGGTTGTTTGATCTGTGCCAGTCAGTTTTTTACTGGAATCTCCTGCAGGATTCTGTAACTATGCCGCCATGCGTAACCATAGAGAGGATCTACCATGACTATTAAAGACAGTGGCGCCTACGTGGCTGAATTGATTTCTCGCGACACAAGCGACCTGCCTCCGGATGGAGGCACACAGTTCAACCGCCTGATATTTGCGCGCAGTCCCTATCTGCTGCAGCATGCGGAAAACCCGGTAAACTGGTATGAATGGGGAGCTGACGCCTTTGACGCAGCCCGGAATGAGAACCGCCCCATACTGCTTTCGATCGGATATGCCACCTGTCACTGGTGCCATGTCATGGCCCATGAGTCGTTTGAGGATCAGGAGGTTGCCGACCTGCTCAACCGTCATTTCATCTGTATCAAGGTTGACCGTGAAGAAAGACCTGATATTGATGACTTCTACATGACCGTTTCACAGGTGTTGACGGGGAGCGGGGGGTGGCCGCTGAATATTTTTATGACCCCTGACAAACGCCCTTTTTTTGCCATGACCTACCTGCCCAAGCGCAGCAGCCAGGGGTTGCGCGGTTTTATGGATCTTCTTGCTAATATCGCCACTTTGTGGCGACAGCACCCCGACAAGATTGACAACAACTGTAATGCCATTATGGATACGCTGGAGCATATTGCACAACCGCTCCCCCAGGATCATGCCGAGCTCGGTGAGCTGAACCGGAACGCCTTTCGTCAGCTTTCAGGGATATATGATGACACCCGGGGCGGTTTCGGCTCATCGCCCAAATTTCCCATGCCCATCAACATCAGCTGGCTGGTTGATCAGGGGGCGGCCGGCAATGTCCTGGCAGCCGGGATGGCGCAGCATACCTTGCGCATGATGCGGCACGGAGGCATCTGGGATCAGCTGGCGGGAGGGATTCACCGTTATTCTGTCGATCAGAACTGGCTGGTGCCTCATTTCGAAAAGATGCTCTATGATCAGGCCATGGTTGCCCAGGTCTCGCTGGAAGCGTACCAGGCCACGGGAGACTTCTTCTTTTTGGATATGGCTGAGAATATCTTCGATTTTGTAACCGCTGAAATGACATCCCCGGAGGGCGCTTTCTACTCTGCACTCGACGCAGATTCCGAAGGAGAAGAGGGGATATTCTACATCTGGACTCGCCAGGAGATTGAGGAGATACTGGGCACGGCCTCAGAATTGTTCTGCAGATTCTATGCTGTTACCCGTTACGGTAATTTCGAGGGGAGTACGATTCTCAACATTCCTGTGCCAATCGAAGAATTCAGCCTCGCCGAACAGTACGATCCCGGCGAGTTGGAACTGCTGCTTCATGACTGCCGTCTGCGCCTCCTCGCGTACCGGGACAATCGTATCCACCCGCTTCGTGACGAAAAAATCATTACCTCCTGGAACGGACTGATGATTGCCGCATTGGCCAAAGGTGGGGTTATAAGCGGTAAAGAAGAATGTATCGAGCGTGCCTCCCGGGCGGCGGAATTTATCCTGCGCAACCTTCGCCGGGAGAGTGACGGCAGACTGCTGCGTTCTTTCATGAATGGTGCCTCCCCGATTCCCGCGTTCCTGGAAGATTATGCCTCGCTGATGCTGGGCCTGATCGAGCTTTTCGAGGCGACCCTCGAAACTGTCTGGCTGGAGCAGGCGGTACGTCTGGCCGATGAAACGGTACGACTCTTCTACAATCCTGCCACCGGAGAATATTCAAAGACCGGCTACGACGCCGAACAGATGCCGGTACGTGCCTCGCTGGAACATGACGGTGTGCTGCCTTCGCCCTTTTCGCTGACGGCAAAGTGTTTGACCCGCCTGGCGCGTGCTGCTGAACGCACTGATCTGCTCGATCATGCCCATGCGATCATCGCGCTGTCGCTTGATGATGCGCGGCGACATCCCACGGCTCACCTTGGAGCGTTGCAGGCGCTGGAAATGATTGAAAACGAGCCGGTAACAGCTGTTTTCCAGGGGGGGCGTAAAACTGCGGCAATGCGGGAACTTCTGAGACAACTGAAATCGGCCTGGATTCCGAATCTCTGCATCTCCGGTGAAGCTGGAGGTGAGGGAAATCCAGCGGTATCACTGTGCGGTCACGGCGCCTGCTATCCGGTTGCCTCAAACTGTTCGGAACTCGCCGCAGTTCTCTCACTGCCCGGTTTTTGCCAAAAGGCAATATCCGGGCAGTAGTTCGTGAGCTTGATGAACTGCTTCACGGGGGCGGCCTGGTATCAATGAAACAGTGAAAAAACAGTTCAGGGATACGAAATGTATTGAAATCCTGCAAACACTATTGTATATGTCAAAAATGGTTTTATTTCAGCCATTCTGTTTTATACTCATGGTTCGTTTTTTATTGATATTATAAATAAATCTCTGTTTATTTTCGGGAGGCTACAATGATAATTATGGCACTTAACTGCGGCAGTTCCTCTGTGAAATACCAGCTCTTTGACTGGGATACGCGGGAAGTTGTTGCGAAGGGCATGGTTGAGCGCGTCATCATCGGTGATTCATTCATTCTGCACGAAGTACCCGGTCGCGAAACCTATCGGCACGAACAGGATTGTGCAAATCATCAGGCCGCCATCGATCTGCTTATCAAAACCGTTACCGATTCGGTTCATGGTGTGATTAACAGCGTTGACCAGATTTCTGCGGTCGGTCACCGGGTTGTTCATGGCGGCGAGAAGTTTACCTGCTCGGTCATGATTGACGAGTCCGTACTCGATGCTGTCAAAGAGGTTCAGCATCTGGCGCCGCTCCATAACCCGCCGAATATCGAAGGAATTGAGGCAGCCCAGGCGCTGATGCCGACAATTCCCCACGTCGCGATTTTTGACACTGCTTTTCATCAGACGATGCCCGAGCATGCCTATATCTATCCATTGCCGTACGAGTGGTATGAAAAATATCAGGTGCGCCGCTACGGATTTCACGGCACATCTCACCTGTACGTTTCAAAGCGCGCTTCCGTGCTGCTCGGCAAAAATCCTGCCGATTGCAACATCGTCACCATGCACATAGGAAACGGAGTATCCCATTGTGCCATACAAAACGGCATTTCGGTTGATACCACCATGGGGCTCACACCACTCGAAGGCGCCGTCATGGGTACCCGTTGCGGTGACATCGATCCGGCAATCCCCGCATTCATGATGCAGAAGGAGAACCTTTCGGCAAAAGAGATAGACAGCATTCTCAACAAGAAAAGCGGTGTGATTGGCGTCACGGGGCGCTTTACCGACCGCCGCGATGTTATCGAGAATGCCGGTGCCGGAGACAAGCGTTGTCAGTTGGCTCTTGATATCGAGGCATACCGGCTCAAAAAATATATCGGAGCGTTCATGGCGGCAGTGGGCAAACTGGATGCAGTGGTATTCACCGCAGGGGTCGGCGAGATGGGGGCCCTGATACGTGAAAAGTCCATTGAAGGGCTTGAACATATGGGCATACATCTGGACAAGGAGCGCAACAGAGGTGCCATGACCCGTAAGCGTGAGACACTGATAACCACAGACGATTCACCGGTCAAGGTGTATGTCATTCCAACCGATGAAGAACTGGTCTTTACCGAGGATGTGGTTGCTATCCTGAACGGTACCTACACTGACCATATGAACTTTGAATATTCGTTTGCCAGAGCTGATTTTGTCCGGAAATAGAGCGAACGTTCCACTGAAAAAAAATGCTGGCAGACTTTCTGCCGGCATTTTTTTTCTTCAAATCCCCACTGTTTGTGTGAAGAGGTCGTGGTGCCGGAAAAACCATTCTGGAAAGGTTCGCGCGGCGAGTGGTACCTGATCGTCCAGGCTGTTCTGTTTTCACTGCTAATTTTCGGGCCTCGCTCGTCCTGGAAGATGACGTTTTGGATATCTCCGCCGGATTGGATCCTCTCTCCGGTGGGCGTAATCCTTTTTGTGACAGGTGTAGTTCTTGCCGCAGGCGGTGCGATACATCTCGGAAAGAACCTTACCCCTTTTCCGTTGCCAAAAGAGAACGCAACCCTGATCATAACCGGCTCCTATCTCTTTGTACGTCACCCGATCTACAGCGGCATTATTTTCATGGCCTTTGGCTGGGGCTTGTGGCTGCATGACTGGCTCACCATTATCTACGCTCTGATGCTCCTGGCATTTTTTGATATAAAATCGCGTCTTGAAGAACGTCTGCTTGAGGAGAAGTTCCCGGAATACGCCGCATACCGCAGGCGTGTACGAAAACTGCTGCCCTTTGTCTACTGAGTGTTCAGCCAGAGTTTCCGGGGATGAACAGCAGTATGTTAAATATGAGGGGCAGCGTTATAATACTGATTTGACGAACACTCGGATCAGGTGCTATGTTTCCGGTAAGGAGACACAGCAGGCAACGCTTTCCCGACCGCTTGAGACTGGTAGATGCAGCAAGGAGTTACCTAAACCATGATGACAATGATAGGAATTACCCTCAAAGGGATATTTCGTGACCGGGTTTTTCAGGGGATTATGGTGACGGCGTGCGCCTTTCTTCTGATTCCGGTCATAGCATCGCTTTCCATGCGCCAGGTGACCGAACTTTCCGTGACCCTGTCACTCTCCCTGATTTCGTTCATCCTGCTGCTGTTATCGGTCTTTCTCGGCGGAACCTCTCTCTGGAAGGATATAGATCGTCGCTATACCTTCAGTGTGCTGGGTCTGCCGCTTTCACGGCAGAGCTATCTGCTGGGACGTTTTTGCGGCACGGCCCTGTTTGTGATGCTGTCCGCCGCAGTTCTGGGGGCGGCCGCATTCGCCGTTGTCTGCTATTCGTCTGCCATCTACCCCGCTGATCGCCCGATCATCTGGAGCACGATGGCGCTCTGCATCCTGTTCGATGCCCTCAAATATATTCTGCTGATAGCAGTCGCCTTCCTTCTTTCGACCGTGAGCACCTCCTTTTTTCTCCCGGTTTTCGGAACAATTGCCATGTTTTTCGCCGGTGGTGTCGCCCAGCAGGTTCACGAATACATCCTCTCGCCTGCTTCAGAAAGCATATCGCCGGTGGTGAGGCAGATTGCCAACGGGTTGTATTATCTGCTGCCTAATTTTGAAGCCTTTGATTTGAAGGTCAATGCAATCTATGGACTTCCGCTGCCCACGGGTGGGCTGTTATTGACGCTGGGCTATTTTTTCGTGTACGTGACCTTTCTCCTTTCAGTTTCCACGGCCATTTTCTCGCGACGTGAATTGAGGTAGAGAAACATGAAGACAGCCTCCACAGCTCTGATCTGCATCGTGATATACAGCTTTCTGATGGTGCCTTTCACGACATATCTCCATAAAAAACCGTTTGTGGAAAAACTGGGATATGTCCCTTCTGTGACTGCGCTCAAAATAGTTTCCGCCGATCATAAAGAGTTGGTGGCGGCGTCGCTGGTGCTGAAAGTATTGATGTATTTTGGCGGGCAGGTGGAAAAGCCGGAAAGCCAGATTCACATCCCGCCCGATTACATGGCTATGTCCAGAATGTTGCATGGCGCGGTCAAGCTTGATCCGTACAATATGGATGCCTACTATTTTGCCCAGAGTTTTCTGACCTGGGATGTGAAACAGTACAAGATGGCCAACGATCTGCTGGCTTACGGCATGAAATACCGTACCTGGGATTGGTATCTGCCGTTTCTTGCCGGTTTCAATCACGCCTATTTTCTCAAGGATTACGGGAAAGCCGCAGAATACTATAAACGTGCGGGTGAACTTTCCGGCTCCGATCTGAGCAGGCTGCTGGCGGGACGCTACATGCAGGAGTCGGGGCAGACGGATCTGGCCATCGCGTATCTGTCGGCAATGGAAAAGGGTGAGAGAAATCCGTCGGTAAAAAAGAACTTCCGACTGAGGATGACCGCATTCCAGGAAGTCCGCCGGATTGAGGTCGCCCGTGAACGCTACCTGGCAGAGAGGGGAGTCGCACCGCCATCACTGGATGTGCTCGTCCGTGACGGAATGCTTGTGCCGCCTCCGAAAGATCCGTATGGCGGAGAGTTTTATATTGGATCTGACGGCAGGGTCTCCACGACCAGCAAGTTTGCTTTTGCCGGCGCAGGCAGGGATACTACCAGCAAAGAGAGTAAATAATCCATGAACGCGATTGAAATAACGGACCTGTGCAAGCAGTTTACCGGTAAGAAGAGAGTCAGAATCGATGCCCTGAAAAACATCAATCTCCAGGTCGAAACAGGGGAGATATTCGGTTTTCTCGGTCCAAACGGTGCCGGAAAGAGTACGACCATTAAAATCATTATGGGGTTGTTGCGGCCTTCGTCAGGCACTGCCCGGATATTGGGGGTGCATTCCGGTTTGGCCGCTTCCCGCCTGCGGGTCGGATTTCTTCCCGAAAACCCGGCCTTTTTTGATTACCTGAGCGCGGAGGAGTACGTGGGGTTTGTCGGTTCTCAATTCAAGATGGATGATGGGTTGCTGAAGCGCAGATCGGAGGATGTTCTGAAACGGCTGGATCTGTGGGATGCCCGCAGGCGACCGATCCGCAGTTACAGCAAGGGGATGGTGCAACGGGTGGGACTGGCACAGGCGTTGGTCCATGATCCGGATATTTATATCCTGGATGAACCGATGAGTGGACTCGATCCGATTGGCAGGGCGCTGGTCAAGGATATTATCCTGGAATTGAAAAATCAGGGGAAGTGTGTTTTTTTCAGTACCCATATCACTGATGATGTGGAGAAAGTCTGCGACCGGGTCGGGGTGATTGTACGAGGGGCCCTGGTGGCTCTTGACCGGGTTGAAAACATTCTGAAAAGCGGCGTGGAAGGGTATCTGGTTCATCTGCGCCTTTCGGAGGATGTCCCAGCGGTTTTCGGAGGTTTTGAGGCTGTTCGCCGGAGCGGCGCCATTTCCGAATTCTACGTACCGTGCCCGGCTTTCAATTCTTTCATGGGAACCGTGAATACCTCAGGCACGGAGGTTGTACTTGTGGAGACCAGGCGTCGTAATCTGGAGGATTTCTTCCTTTCTCTGGTTTCGGTCGGTCGGGAATCCGGCTAAGCAATGCTGATAAGAATTTTGAAACTATTGAGAGTTCATCAGTGGTTAAAGAACCTGATGCTGTTTTTCCCCCCTTTTCTGGGCGGGACTCTTGTGTCAGATTGCCTTACATTTCGATCGCTCATACCTTTCGCTGCATTTTGCCTGACCTCAAGCGCCACCTATATCCTGAACGACCTTTTTGACAGGGAAAATGACCGCCATCATCCTGAGAAGTCTACAAGATCGATCGCTTCCGGGCGTGTTTCTGTGCCCTCTGCCCTGCTGCTTGTCGCTGTGCTGCTGGCGTTCAGTGTCCCGGCGGCGTTGAATGTTTCCAACTCCTTCTTCCTGATGCTGGCAGCGTATTGTGTGGTTTCACTGGCCTACAGCGCACAACTTAAAAACATCGTACTGGTAGATATCTTCTGTATCTCGGCGGGATTTTTACTGCGCCTTGAAGCTGGTGGTGCCGCCTACCATGTGCCAATTTCCGAATGGCTGTTTATAAGCGTATTTCTTCTTTCGGTATTTTTGAGTACGGGCAAGAGACTGGCCGAAAAATCACACCTGGGTGACGCGGCTCACCATCATCGCAAGGCGCTGGCTGCGTATCCGAAGGGGTTTCTTCAAGGTACCATGTACATGACCGGGGGTTCGGTTCTGGTTACCTACACCATGTACGTTATCTCACGGCACTCGTCTTTACTGCTCTACACGGTGCCTTTATGCTGCTTTGGGTTGTTAAGGTACATACTGCGGGTTCAGTCCGGCAAGAGCGGAGATCCGACTGAATCATTAACGAAGGATGTGCCGCTGTTCTTACTCGGCGCAGCCTGGGTGAGCATGGTGGGGTGGGGGATCTATGGAAGGTAGCATGAAGGGAATCTTGCCCCATGCGTAAGCGGATTCTCCAGACCCTCTACCGCTGGTTTCCGTTTGATTTGCGCGGGGATTGCACGGTTTCTGATGCTTCAGATGAGATCACTCTTTCGTGTGTGATCAATTTCTATGGCCGGATCAATCTGCTGGAAGGCATCCTGTTCTCCCTGCAGGGTCAGGATCTGCCGCATGACCAGTTTGAGATCGTACTTGTTGAAGATCAAGGCGGGACTGAGGCAGGGCGGCTTGCGGCAGAACGTTTTGCAAAGGTGTTGCCGGTTCGCTATCTCCCGCTGGATGCAAACTTCGGTCGCATGGGATACTCACGAAACTTCGGGCTTGCTCATTCCCGTGGGAGGTATATCCTCTTTCTGGATGATGACACCGTGCTGCCGCAGGCGGATTTTCTTTCTTCCCTGACTGCAGCCTTCGAGTCACATCCCGATGCCGATGCGCTGATTCCCCACGGCAACTCCGCATATTCATTGATCGATGGCCGTTACGATTATCACGACCCCTACTTCATGACCAGCAGATGCACCGCTTATCGCCGGTCCGTGCTTGCCGAGCTGGGTGGTTTTATCAATGATTTCATCGGGCAGGAAGATGTTGAATATGCCGTGCGTTTTACCATTGCGGGCAAAAAAAGTTGTACGGTTCCTGAACTTGATTATTTTCACCCCCCTCTCTTAGTACCTAATTTCCGCAAGCCGCAGGCGGTCGGATATTCATTTTCTCATTTGAAATCGCGTTATTCTGCAGTAGTCTGGCTGCTGGTTATTCTTAACTGTGCCCGACATGCGCCACTGTATCTGCTGCCGGTCAGAAAATTCCGGGAGATGGGCAGATTCGGCATCGGATTTCTGGTAGGGGCGGTCACTGCACCGTTTAAGAAGGAAGGGTATCGGTATTCCTGATATGCATGAGCAGTCGGAACTTGTCATAAAACCGGGCATGGGGGCGCTCCATTACTGGAAAGATATCTGGCGCTACCGGGAGCTCTTCTTCTTCCTGGCCTGGCGCGATATTCTGGTGCGCTACAAGCAGACCGCCATCGGCATTGCCTGGAGCGTTATACGTCCGCTTGCAACCATGCTGGTGTTTACAATCGTTTTCGGCACTCTGGCTAAACTCCCGTCAAATGGCGTGCCATACCCGATTATGGTCTATACCGCCATGCTCCCCTGGCAGTTTTTTGCCAACTCGCTGACCGAGAGCAGCAATTCACTGATCGATAACGCAAATCTTTTGACCAAGGTTTATTTCCCACGTCTCATCGTACCAGCGGGGTCGGTAATTGTCGGCCTGGTGGATTTTTTTATTTCGCTTGTCATCCTCTTCGGAATCATGGCCTGGTACCGCTTTGTCCCGGATATCAGAATGCTGCTGTTACCTCTTTTTCTCGTGCTGGCGTTTATGGCCTCATTCGGAGCCGGTCTGTGGCTTTCAGCTCTCAATGTCAAATATCGAGATTTCCGTTACGTTGTACCGTTTCTCGTCCAGTTTGGGCTTTATATCTCTCCGGTCGGTTTTTCCAGTGCCATCGTCCCTGAAAAATGGCGCATGCTCTATTTCCTGAATCCGATGGTTGGCGTCATTGATGGTTTCCGCTGGGCGATACTGGGCGATGCTTTTCCGGTCTATTGGCCGGGTTTGGCTCTGTCTGCATTTTTGACTCTGCTGATGTTTATTGGAGGTCTTTTCTATTTCAGAAACATGGAACGCAGCTTTGCGGATGTGGTATAGTCTTCTTGCGGAGGAAATTTTTCATGACACGAGAGCAAATTCTTGATTTTTTGAAACAGCACAAAGAAGAAATGAACAATAGATTTGGAGTTGTAAAGATAGGACTATTTGGCAGCTATGCCCGTGGGGATGCCAGGGAGGACTCGAATATTGATATTGCCGTCGAGTTGGAGGGAGACAGGCTCTTCAGAAAGTTTTTTGCTCTTGAAGCGTTTTTAAATTTAAGATTCCAAAAAAATATTGATCTAGGCATTGAATCTACCTTGAAGCAAATTGCTAGAGAGCGTGTTGCCAAGGAGATTCTCTATGTCTGAAAGAAGCCAAAAACTGTTTCTGTCTGATATTATTGAATCAATTGATGCAATTCGGGTGTATGTGGCTGGAGTTGACTTTGATTACTTTTGTAGCGATCGTAAAACATTCGCTGCAACGATTCATGAACTTGAAATTATCAGTGAGGCAATTAGAAATATTTTTGACGAAATCAAACTTCAGTATCCTGAAGTGCTCTGGCAAGAAATACGGTCATTCAGAAACAAGATAACTCGTGAGTATTTTGGAGTTGATTCTCGTATTGTTTGGGACATTGTTCAAAATGAGCTTGACCTTCTAAAAGATAAGATTTTTCATATTTTGGCTGTAATAAAGTAACATGTCCACCGTCATCACCGTCGAAAACCTAGGTAAAAAATACACCCTGCATCACCAGCAGCGGGAACAGTATACCGCGTTGCGGGATGTAATTTCTAACGGTGTCAGAAACCTGTCAAAAAAGTTCTTTTCACCCTTCACCCCTCACTCTTCACCCTTATCGGCATCAGAAGATTTCTGGGCGCTCAAAGATGTTTCCTTCGAAGTCAAGCAGGGCGACCGGATCGGTATCATCGGCCGCAATGGCGCCGGCAAGTCCACACTCCTTAAGATCCTTAGTCGTATAACCGAGCCTACTACCGGCAGTGTCAGAATCAAGGGGAGGGTGGCGAGTCTGTTGGAGGTTGGCACCGGTTTTCATCCTGAGCTCACCGGGCGGGAGAATATTTTTCTTAACGGCGCAATTCTAGGGATGGGAAGGGCGGAGATTAAGAAGAAATTTGACGAGATTGTCGATTTTGCGGAGATTGAGAAGTTTCTGGATACCCCGGTCAAGCGCTATTCTTCGGGGATGTATGTGCGGTTGGCGTTTGCCGTGGCGGCGCATCTGGAACCGGAGATACTGATTGTGGATGAAGTGCTTGCGGTAGGTGATGCGCAGTTTCAGAAGAAGTGTTTGGGGAAGATGGAGGAAGTTGGGAAGGAAGGGCGGACGGTTATTTTTGTGAGTCATAATATGGCTGCTATTTCTTCGTTATGCGAAAGAACGATAGTGTTAAAAAGCGGCAAAATTGCTTTTGATGGAGACGTGGAAAAGGGAATTGATCATTATTTAGACGATATTGAACATTTAAAAGGCTTTGCAGATCTACATGATAAAAAATCGAGTTGGTGGTCACAACCAAAAGCTTTTTCAAGTTTGTTGAGTATTGAAACTCTTGATCAAAAAGATAATAGGCAAAGCAGTTTTAAAATGGGTAGCAGTCTTAAAATTAAAGTGAAACTCGAAGTTACAGACGATAGTAAAGAATTAGAAGTTGGTGTTTTTATTCTTGATAACAGACAAACTCTTTTGGGCCTGATTTCAAGTGCTGCTGAGGGGTTTAATGATATTCAAAAAGGAATTAATTATTTTCAAGTTGACCTCCCGAAAATAAGTTTAATGCCTGGTGAATACACGTTGGGAGTCTGGATTGTTCACCAGCGGGAGGTTGATGATGCGTGCGAAAATGCAATTTCTATAGACTTAACGTCGGACAATTTTACTGGAAATTATGTTGATTATGATCGGTTTAAAGGTTATGGAAGTCTTATTCGTAGCAGCTGGAAATTGCTTTCAATATTGTTGATGTAAGGATTTATGGAGTAATTCCAATCGATGACGCACTATTATTTTGTCGTATCAAACTTTAAAACATCAAATATAGAAGATGTTCAATGATTCGGCATGAAACTTTGGGGATGGATAAAAGTGAACTATAAAAATAATATTTATGTAATCGCAGAAGTTGGTGTTAACCATAATGGTGATATCAGTTTGGCAAAAAAACTAATTGATGGTGCAAAAAATGCCGGTGCAGATTGCGTGAAATTTCAAACCTTCAGGGCGGAAGAGATTGTAACTGAATCTGCACCAAAAGCCAAATATCAGCTTGAAGTTACCGACAAAAATGAGTCACAACTTAAAATGCTAAAAGGACTCGAACTTGACTTTGATGACCATCTTGACCTTATCAAACACTGTAAAAATGTTGACATTGATTTTTTATCAACTCCATATGGCATATCAGACATTTTACTGTTGGAAAATCTTGGGATTGGTTCCTATAAGGTTGCTTCGGGCCAATTGATTGAGCCTGCATTTTTACAGGTCATTGGCAAAACCGGTAAGCTGATATACCTCTCCACCGGTATGGCTACTCTTGCGGAAGTGGATAACGCTGTGCGTGCTATACGGTCAACTGGCAATAATCAGATAGTTTTGCTCCAATGCACTACCAATTATCCTTCACGTCTTCAGGATGCAAATCTTCTAACAATTCCAACCATGGCGGCTGCTTTTGGAACAATAATGGGCTACTCTGATCACACCAAATCTGATACCGCTTGTCTTGTTGCGATTGGCTTGGGGGCAAGGGTGATAGAGAAACATATTACTCTTGATAAAAATTTACCTGGACCTGACCATGCTGCCTCAGCTGATCCTGAAGAGTTTCTGCGACTCTGTCAGGCAATCCGTGAAGCTGAACTCACACTTGGCTCAGCAAGGAAGGAGCCAGGCGTGGCAGAGATTGAAAACGCGCAAGGAATGAGACGCAGTCTTGTGGCTTCTCGTATCATCAAGGAGGGTGAAGCCATTAGTGAAAATATGATAACATGCAAGCGTCCAGGCACAGGAATTAGACCTGATTTGCTGTCGGAAGTAGTTGGTTGTAGGGCAACACGGGATATTCAAATAGACGAAATTATTACATGGGGTGTTTGTGGTGAGCGTCTATGAACGATCTCCATTTATCAATCATTACACCGGCTGATTCATTGGCTCTGTCCCGACTGCTTACGGATGACGGCAATGATTACAGTCAGTACTTCATCCCCTTTGCCACCGACATAAAAAGCCTTGAGAAACAACTGGAGGTGGTGCGGGAGGATCGCTATTGGGGGATTTGCTTCAATGGTATTCTTGCTGGCTTCTTTATGATGCGCGGTTTAGATGAAGGTTATAAGCGACCATCATTTGGAGTGGCGGATTCAAGTTCGAAGTGCAACAGCCAGTGGTGGTTTTGTGTAACATATTTCCACCCCGAATAACACCTCATGCGGTGATCTGAATCCCAACACTTTACGTGGTCTGTGATTTAGCCGTTCTACAGCTATGCACTCATGCTCTGCGAACTCTTTACCGTTGTCGAATGTATAATGGTACGGCACTGATTCTTGAAGGGTGTCAGTAAGCGCGTTGTTACAGATGTTACGACGTTGGCATGCTTACTACGAATATGCCCGGCCAATACATAACGAGACTTCCTCTCGGCGAGTGTAACCAGTCCACCGCGATGATTCTTGC
>CAIPTY010000008.1 GCA_903868145.1 uncultured Desulfuromonadales bacterium
GGAGATACTCTTGCATTTTCAAATCAAGGAGGATCATTTGATGTCGTCGTTGTTCCCTTTCCTTTCACCGACAAACTTGCGGAAAAACGGCGACCGGCAGCTCATCACTCACCGCCTGGGCAGTTTATCGAAATCAGACAAAGAGGCTGTCAAAAGCGCCATGAAGCTGCTTCTGGCAACCGATTGATGACCGTCATTCATCGGAGTAGCCTGCATTATAATTTCATTTAATTTATGAGCGTACAGAAAAAAGTTGTTGTAGGTATATCTGGCGGGGTTGATTCTGCTGTTTCAGCTTGTCTGCTGGCCGAGCAGGGCTATGCGGTGACGGGGCTGAACATCAGGGTGCTCGATTCTCTTGACGAGAGCCCTTCGCTGAAACCATCGCCGCTGGTGATCAGTGACCATCCTGATTTTCAGATTCCTGTTTTCACCCTGAACCTGAGCCGTAAATTCCGCGATGATGTCATCGGCTATTTTCATGAAGATTATCTTGGCGGCAAGACCCCCAACCCCTGCATGGTCTGCAACAAAAAAATCAAGTGGTTCGGCCTGTTTGAGGGACTGAAGCTGCTTGATGCGGATTTTGTTGCTACGGGCCATTTTGCGGCCACGGCCTTCAGCAGCGGGAGGTACAGGCTCTATAAAGGGGCTGACCCGGAAAAGGATCAGAGTTACTTCCTCTGGATGCTCACGCAGAATGACCTGGCAAAAACCCTCTTTCCGCTCGGGGAACTGACCAAACCGGAGGTTCGTGCGCTCGCCCGCTCATTTGGAGTCAGGGCGGCTGAAAAGAAGGAGAGCCAGGAGATTTGCTTTGTCCCTCAGGACGATTACTGCGGCTACCTCGCCGGCGCTATCCCCGGCCTGGCCGAAAGGGTGGCGGATGGCGATATTGTTGACGAAACGGGCACGGTAATCGGAAAGCACCGGGGCTACCCCTTTTATACCATCGGCCAGCGACGGGGACTCGGTGTTTCCGCCAAAGAGCCGCTCTATGTCACGGCGCTCGACACGGAGCATAACCGGATCGAGGTCGGTAAAAAGTCATCCCTGGAGTGCTCGTCGCTTGTCGCGTCCGGGATAAACTGGATTGGCATCGACCGGCTCAACCTCCCGATTGAGGCGAGCGGAAAAATCCGCTATCGTGACCGGGAGACGCCCTGCATGATTGAGCCACTCGGCGAAGGGTCGGCAACGGTTTCATTCACTTCACCAAAAAGCGCTGTAGCAAAGGGGCAGGCGGCGGTCTTTTACCACGGCCGCGAAGTGCTTGGCGGAGGCTTCATTACTCGAGTCATTCATAATTCCCAACTATAACCATTGTTTCTGCGATGTTTCAACGACACCATCTTTCGCTTACCTGTCTGGATCTTGCACCGGCAAAGCCTGAAAATGCCCCCCTCATCATCATGCTGCACGGCTATGGCAGCAACGAAAAAGATTTGATCCAGCTCGCTCCGTCGCTGCGCCCGGAGTTCCGCTACATCAGTGCACGGGCACCGCAAAAGATGGACGCCGGCATGTTCGGCTGGTTCCCTCTCGAGTTTACTCCAACCGGAATAAGGGTGGA
>CAIPTY010000009.1 GCA_903868145.1 uncultured Desulfuromonadales bacterium
GAGAGAAGACATGGAGCGCTGTCGAGAGTCGGGCATGGATGATTACATCAGCAAACCATTCATGCCAGATGATATTGTTACCGTTATAGGAAGGCAGCAGGGGATTGACGCTAAAGAATCGCCGTCAGAGGTACACATGACTTCGGCTATGCCCAGTCACCGGGAATCCGAACTGGTTCCCGACCTCTCGCAGAAGGAAACAGGCGAGCAATCAACAGGACTGCCTGTATTTGACAGAGAGGATCTGCTGGAGCGATTGGGAGGTCGGGAAGATATGCTGAGCCGTTTCATTGATATGTTCTCCCGGAATGTTGCCGGCTATATGGAGTCACTTGTAACAGCTTTCGAGAACGGTGACGTCGAGCAGGTACGTGTTCAGGCCCATACGATCAAGGGTGCGGCAGGAAACATTTCAGCCCGCCGGATCCGGGAAACAACCTCTGCAATGGAATCACTCGCTCGGGAAGGAAAAATCGCAGAAGCCTCCGAGTTGCTGCAGCAGCTTAAAGACGATATCAGGATATTTCAGCACAAGGTTTCACGTTAACATCTGCACGACATAAACAGATCAGAGAAGAAAACAGGAAAAATCCATGCAGATCCGTTCAGTTGCCATATTTGCAAAGATGCACGACCCCCGCTGCCAGAGCGTCGCCGATGATCTGATCATCTGGCTGGAGGCTAAGGGATGCCTCCCGCTTGTGGAGTCTCAACTGGCCAGCCATATCGGTTTTGACAGAGGGGTTTCTCCCGATACTATATGTGAGCAGGCAGAACTGGTGGTAGTGTTGGGGGGAGACGGCACCTTGATCTCCGTGGCGCGATTGATGAGCGGCAGAGATGTTCCGATTCTGGGTGTCAACCTGGGCAGCCTCGGTTTCCTGACTGAGACAACGGTGGAGGAGATGTATCCACGTCTGGAAAAGTGTCTGGAGGGTAACCCCCGTGTATCCGAGCGGATGATGCTGGAAGTCACTGTCAACCGTGGCGGACAGGTAATAGAGAAAACCCACGTGCTGAACGATGTGGTGATCAACAAGGGGGCGCTGGCTCGTATCGTGGATCTGGAGACCAAGGTCAACCGGTTTTTTCTGACCACTTTCAAAGCCGACGGCCTGATCGTATCCACCCCGACCGGTTCCACAGGCTATTCCCTGTCCGCCGGGGGGCCGATCATCCATCCCCTTATGAGCTGCATTGTCATCACCCCTATCTGCCCGCATACTCTCACCAATCGGCCGATTGTCGTCACCGATGAATCGGTTGTCTCCGTGACCATAGCCGCCTCATTCGATGAAAAGGTTTATCTGACCCTGGATGGACAGGTCGGCTTTGAACTGCGTGAAGGAGATTCGGTCGAGGTTCGCAAAGCACTCAATACCACGGCACTGGTAATGTCAAAAACTCGCGACTACTTTGAGGTACTTCGTACCAAACTCAAATGGGGAGAACGCTGACGCATATATGCTGACTGATCTATCTATAAAAAACATAGCCATTATCGACACGCTCCAGATTTCATTACGGCCTGGTCTGACCGTGCTGACCGGTGAGACCGGAGCCGGCAAATCGATCATCATCGATGCGGTGAGTCTTATTATGGGCGGGCGGGCATCTGCCGAGCTGATACGCTCAGGCGAAGATGAGGCTGTGGTGGAAGCAATATTCGACATCTCAAACCATCCGGAAATCGCTCAGCTGCTGAGCGAATCGGGCTTTGAATGCGATAACGACCTGCTGGTCAAACGCTCCATTTCCCGCAACGGGAAAAACCGGATATTCATAAACGGCGGCATGACGACCCTGGCCTTGCTGGCTGACGTTTCCCGCCGTCTGATCAACATCTATGGTCAACACGAATCCCAGACGCTGCTCAGATCGGAAAATCAGCTTCTCCTGCTGGATTCGTTTGCCGGTACCGGTCCGATGCGCGAGGATTTTTCGCATGCCTTTCACCAGTTGCAGGATGCGTTGGAGAGGCGCGATCAACTGGAAGAACATGAGCGTGATAACGTTCGTAAACGGGATATTCTTACCTATCAGACCGATGAGATTGCCGCTGCGCAGATACGACCGAGTGAAGAGGAAGAACTGGAGGAGCGCAGACAGTTGCTGGCCCATGCCGAGAAACTGGGCGGTACGACTTCAGAAGCCTTTGAACGTCTGTATGGTGGCGATGGCGCTCTTTTGGGACAGCTGCGTCGCATCTCGGCTTCGATCACCGAGATTGCAGTCATCGATCATGCTTTGACCGAGGTAGCCGCTACGCTGGAAAGCTCCTACCTGCAGTTGGAGGACGCCGCCATAAGTCTCCGTGATTACGCTTCCCGCATTGAATCTGATCCTGCAGCACTACAGGGCATTGATGACCGCCTCGACCAGATCGGTCGCCTCAAGAAGAAATATGGGCCAACAGTTGAAGATATTCTGGCATTCAAACAACAGATTGACAGTGAGCTCGAGTTGTTGAACGGGCGACAGTTGGACAGGCAGCAACTTGAGATTGAATGTTCGGAGAGAACTGCGGCTTTGCGCACTGCCGGAGCAGAGTTGACCAGAAGACGCGTAGTTGCGGCCCGTTCATTGAAAACGGCTCTGGAATCCGAGGTGCGGCAGTTGGCCATGAAGAATGCTCTGCTCGACGTCGAACTGATAGCTTCTGTTGAATCCCGATCTACAGGGTTTGAGAAGGCAGAGTTCCTCTTTTCACCGAATCCGGGTGAACCGCCGCGACCTTTGGCAAAAATTGCTTCAGGCGGCGAACTTTCACGCCTTATGCTTGCTATCAAACAAATCCTGCCTGAAGGAGATGTACCCACCCTGGTATTCGATGAGGTTGATACCGGCATTGGCGGGGCGACCTCGGAGCTGGTGGGGAGAAAATTACAAAAAGTCTCCGGACGTCAGCAAGTACTCTGTATCACCCATCTGCCGCAGGTTGCGGCGTTTGCCAATCATCACCTGCGTGTGGAGAAAAAAGTTTTCGAGGGCAGAACCTCGACCAGTCTGGTTGAATTGGATGGAACGGAGCGTATCTCAGAAATTGCCCGGATGCTGGCGGGTGAAAAGATCACTGATTCTGCACGTGCGCACGCATCCGAAATGCTGGCGGCATCCCAAACGGGATAAATTCCGGCCACTACAACGGGGATAGTGAAAAAATGTTTGAGAAAATTCTAAATGCGGTTTAGAATGTGGATAGTAGAGGTATTTTCAGAGCGCTCATAATGTGAAGGGTGATGAAGCGTGATGCCGATGGAAATTTCCAGCATATCTCAACAGGCTGCACAGAGGTCGACTCAGAATCAATACACTTCCCTGAAAAAAGGGGAATCCCTCTCTTCGTCTCTGAGTGAGCAGCCCGCCAACGACAAGCAGACAAATCCGGTTGACACGGTGAGCATAGCAGGCAAGGCCCAACCGGTTGGCTCTGACGCCGGCACGGATACCAAAAACGAAGCAAAGAAAAAAGA
>CAIPTY010000010.1 GCA_903868145.1 uncultured Desulfuromonadales bacterium
ACAGTGAGCACATATCGAGGAGAAACAGATGAAAGTAATCGCGATAAACGGCAGCCCAAGGAAGAAATGGAACACCGCCATGCTGCTTGAACAGGCTCTTGAAGGCGCAGCGTCTCAAGGAGCCGAGACGGAACTTATTCATCTCTATGATCTTGATTTCAAGGGATGAACGATTATACTCCCGTTACATAATTTAAAACAGACTGTTTTTTTTGACTTCAAGCGAATATAGTCATCGTAGGTGGCGCACCTGTATGGATGTTTTATTGGCAGACCAGATGGACGGTGGATCTGGAAGTTGGTGGCTGTACCATGGGAGGATCGCATGTCAGAGGACGTTCCGCCAGTTAATTTGCCCTTTTCGGTATTTGGTTACGGTATCGAATGTGCGGTTCTCCCTTCAGGACAAAGCGAGGTGAACTGAGATGGGAAGAATGATCGATAGAGAAAGACAGGTAAGATTCATGATTAATCTGGATCGCAGGCTCGGAGAGAGGCGGTCTCAAGAAGAGGATTCCGGTGCGTGGCAGATAGTCGATGCCTTCTGGAATAAGGCCGCCTATCGAAGGCGTAGCGGTTCAAGGAGGGGTGATTGATCGGACAGATTCAGCAGGTTGGTGGTAACGTACGGGATATTCACAAGGAGCATTACCAATTTAAGCCCCCCGGCAGTGTACTTTAAAAAGTTCACGCAGGGGGGCTTCCTCATATTTCAGAGGCTGTAAGATTCGCTGTGAAAACAGCTCACTGTTTGGCGGTGATCAGGCGAGGCGGCTGATCATTCTTGAGAGAACTGAGTATAACCTTTTGTAAATCAGCCATATTGACCGGCTTGCTTATGTAATCATCCATACCGGCCTTGAGACACTTTTCCCGGTCGCCCTGCATGGCGTTGGCGGTCATCGCTACTACCGGTATCGTGTGGTTGAGAACTTGGGATGCGGGGTCGCGAATGACATGCGTGGCTTCATAGCCATCCATTACCGGCATCTGGCAATCCATCAGCACCAGGTCATATGGAATCAGCTCCAGAGCCTTTATAGCTTCGCTGCCGTTGGCGACCACATCGACTGCAAGCCCCATTTTTTTCAAGAGCGCCACTGCCACCATCTGGTTTACGCTATTGTCCTCGGCCAGCAGCACCCGTTTTTTCAGACCGGCGGCTTCCGCGACAACATGACAGGTCACTATGGGAGCAGATCCCGAATCGGTGGATGTCCCATGCCCCATCACGAGTGAGAGGCAGTCTCTCATCGTGTCCTGTCGGGTTGGTTTGGTCAGGTATCCAGCAAAACCGATTTTTTCCATTACCTGCCGATCACCGCGCCACCCCTGGGATGTAAGCATTATCATTCGTGTCGCGGCAAAATCAGGGTTGTTGCGGACGCGCTGACCCAATTCCGCACCATCCATGCCGGGCATCTGGAAATCTATGATAGCAGCATCAAACGGCATCCCTTTCGAAACCGCATCCTGAAGCTGATCAAGTGCGGTAAAACCGTTTGTGGCGGTGGCGTTGCGGCATCCCCAACTCTCAAGCAGGGTAATCAGCAGGAAACGGCTGGTCGCATTATCATCAACAACAAGGACGTTTTTACCGGTAATATCAGCAAACGTTGCCGCCTTGGGCTCAATGGCAGGCTCTTCGATAACTTTCTTCAATACAACGGTAAACCAGAACCGGGATCCGGAACCCTCGGTGCTTGTTACGCAGATGTCACCACCCATCAGCTCGCAGAGCTGCTTGCAGATAGCCAGACCCAGACCGGTGCCGCCGTATTTTCGGGTGGTGCTGCCGTCTGCCTGTGTGAAGGGATCAAAAATGGTATCCAGACGATCCTCCGGAATGCCGATGCCCGTATCCTTTACCGAGATTCGTATGATCGCCTGAGATTCCGTCTGCGACTCCAGTTCAGCCATGATGAATACTTCACCGGAACTGGTGAACTTGAGGGCGTTGCCGGCCAGATTGATTATGATCTGACGGATTCTTCCCGGATCACCCTTCAACATTTGCGGCATGTTCGGATCGGTCAGGCAGAGCAGTTCCAGACCTTTCTCCAGTGCACGGGTGGAAAGCATCTCTGCCGTTTCGTCCAGAGTGGTTCTCACGTCGAACGTGATTTCTTCCAGGTCGAGCTTCCGTGCCTCGATTTTTGAGAAATCCAGGATATCGTTTATCAATGCCAGGAGCGATTCGCCGCTGGAGCGAATGATACCTGCATACGTGGCCTGAATGGGCGAGAGCAGCGTATCGAGAAGAAGCCCTGTCATACCGATCACGCCATTCATAGGGGTTCGGATCTCGTGGCTCATGGTGGCCAGAAATTCGCTTTTGGCACGTGTCGCCTCTTTCGCATCCAGCAGGGCCGCTTCAAGCTGGGCATTTTTTCCTGCCAGCTCTATTGAAAAATCATGAAGCTTCTTTTCTGCAGATTTAATCTGGGTCAGTGCGGCGTTTTTCTGTAACAGATTTTGTATGCGCAGGGTTATTTCAAGAGGGTCATACGGCTTTGTGATAAAGTCATCAGCGCCATTTTCCAGCGACCGGATGGCGTCTTCCCGATTGCCGGCCTGGACAATGACCGGGATGGAACCGAATTGCGATGACAACCTGAGGCTGACAAGCATCTCTTTACCGTTCATGACCGGCATTTCAAGATCCAGAAGAATCAGGGCAACGTCGGGGTACTGATTCAACAGATCCAACCCTTCACGGCCATTGACGGCCATGAGGAAATGCTCAAAATGCCCGGCAAGTAGATGCCGCAGTATTTCGCGATTCATCTCCTCGTCGTCGACCACCAGAATCCAGCCTGCGTTCAATTTTGACATGCCTCCCCAATCCTTGTACTTCCGTAATGCGACTCCAGACAGCCCGGACATATACTGTGGCTGAATTGCGCTTCGGAATTATCGCTTATGTAAACCTCAAGCTGTTTCCAGTTATCGAAGTCGGTGCGTATCTGTTTGCAGTGCATACATATCGTGATGATACCCTCCAGCCGTCTCATTCTCGAAAGCGCTGCCTCAAGCTCCCCGTTTTTATGAACAAGCTCATCCCTCTGTCTCCTGACAAGGTCGTTGCGCCGCTTGAATTGAATGTGGTTTTTCACCCGGAGCCTCACAATTGCGGGATTAAAGGGTTTTGTCAGGTAATCGTGGGCGCCAAGTTCCAGTCCCTTTGCTTCACATTCCTCTTCTGCCATCACGGTAATGAAGAGCACCGGAATATTGTGGAGCTGCGGGTTTTGAAGAATTTGCCGGAAAACTTCAAAACCATCCATCTTCGGCAGAAAGATATCAAGCAGGATGACATCAGGCTGCTGGGCCTCGGCAATCACCAGTGCCGATTCTCCGCACGTGGCCTGCAATATCTCGTAGTCGGGAGCAAGAAAGTGGCACAAACTTTCCACGCTTATCGGCTCATCGTCTACAATCAGCACCTTCCCTTTTGATGATGTCATGGTGTCAGCGCCTCCTTCAACGCTTGTCATGAGTCAACGCCTGTCAGAACTTGATCTGTATCCGCTTTCTTCCGCCCTCTTCTTCTTTACACCAGAGAAGGGTTTTCCTGGCTCGAAGGCACCAGTCCCTGATGTCGCTTTCAAATGTCGAGCAGTCCGCAACAACTTCAAGTATTTCGCCTTGTTTCATCTTGATCGCCATAACGGTTACCTTCAGGTTTGGCAGGGGACATTTCATACCGACGCAGTTCAGAACTTGTATGGACATCCAGATTTTCTCCCTTTTATTGTGATGTGTATGTGCAGGAATGCTCTCCCCGGGCATACTGACGCTATAGCTTGAACTGACGCACCAGGCGCTGCAACTCTTCGGCATTGCCCCTCAACTGCGCCGCTGCCGTGGCGGATTCGTGGGCCCCGAGGGAGGTCTGCTGCACAACTTCGGTGATCTGCAGCATGTTGCCGGATATCTCGTGGGTTGTGGCGGTCTGCTCTTCGGCAGCGGTGGCAATCTGGTTGACCTGTATAGATAACTCATTGATTTCCAGGAGAATATCAATCAATGCATGGCCGGATTTAGCTGCTTCCATCGTGCCGGTTTCCACCTGCTGAACACCCAGTTCCATGGCAGCGACGGCGCCTTTGGTTTCCTTCTGGATCGCCTTGATCATTTCACTGATCTCCCTGGTGGCACGGGTGGTGCGCTCCGCCAGGGCACGGACTTCATCGGCGACAACGGCAAAGCCGCGCCCCTGTTCACCTGCGCGGGCGGCTTCGATAGCGGCGTTCAGAGCCAGCAGGTTGGTCTGGTCGGCGATATCTTCAATCGTTCCGATGATGGCGCCGATCTGATCGGAACGGGCGCCGAGGGTTTCCACCGTCCTGGCCGATTCCTGAACATTGACGGCAATCTGATTCATAACGGCAACGGTTTTCTCAACTACTTCTGCCCCGTCACTCGCCGACTGCGATGCCTGTTGCGCCCCTTCGGCAGCCTTGAGGCAGTTATGTGCGATGTCGCTGGATGTGGCCGACATCTCTTCTCCGGCTGTGGCAACCGTTCCAGCCTGTGCGGCAACCTCTTCAGCGCCGGTGGCGATCCGTTCGGCGGTGCTATGCAGTTGACTGGAAGCAGAGGCAACCTGGCTGGAAGTGGAGGAAATCTGGCTGATGATGCCGTGGAGCCTGTCGATGAATTGATTGAACATCCGGCTGACCTGGGCAATTTCGTCACTGCCGCCCGCTTCAAGACGCTTGGTCAGATCGCCTTCACCCTGGGCGATATCGGTGGTGCGTTCGAGGAAGACTGCCAGCGGTCTGGTGATGGAGCGGGTAATAAGGGTTGCGAGAATCATGGCAAGAATAAATGCGATAACGGCCAGCACGACAATGGTCATCTGAATCTTTCCGCTGCTGGCAATGGCCTCCTTGACAGTCGTTTCCATCCGCTTGTCGATCTCCCCGGCGAATTCGATTATCATTTTTTGCGCTTCTTCTGCCGGTTTCTTATACGCCTCCATTGCCTTGTTGCCATCCTGCGGCGTGGTGATCACACCCGCTTTTATCTGCCCGTAAACCGTGACGAAGCCGGTCTCGTACTCTTTTATCAGCTTTCTGACGGCGATGATGGTCTCCTTGTCTTTCGGGGTATCCACCAGTTTTTCCAACTGATCAATCCGTTTATGAAAGCGCTCACCGTTGTCAGCGAACTTCTTCGCGTATTCTTCAATTTTGGCGCGGTCGTCGATATTGAGAAACAGATCCTTCTCGTAGCGGCGGAAGATGTTCATGTTGGCCCGCGTCCGCTGGGCGTATTCAACCTGCTTGGCATCATCATTGGCAACGTCATGGAGGTGAAACTTCATCTTTTCCATGCCGACATAACCGGCGACACCGATGGCGGTAATAAGCAGCAACATGATGGCGAAGGCAGCAATAAGGCGAGTACTGATTTTCAGGCCTGCAAGCATATTTTTTCTCCGTTCATTGCGGTACTGCGAAGCAGGTAAACAGATTATTGCGGCTGTTAAAATACGCCGATAGTGTCACGTTGTATATTCATGAAAACCATTAGATGGCGATTTTTTTTTGCACCAGTGTCCCCGTTGCAGGCCATTTTGCTCTTGCTTTATGACACCAAAAATCATACTATCTGATTATCTGATTATCGGAGGAAGCTATGCAAACAGTTACCGCAACGGATCTTTCCCGTAATTTTCGCGTTATGCTTAATCGAGTTGAATTTCAGCACGAAGAACTGCTTATCGTGCGAAATAATTCTCCCGTAGCCCGTCTTCTCCCTGACCTTGCGACAATGACGGCTGCAGAAGCCTTTGCCGACCTGTATTGCACTCTCCCAAAGGAGGCGGGAGAACAATGGCTCGCTGACAGCCGCATTGATGAAACGGTGGATGGCGAGGTGCGTAACCCATGGGCGTCCTGATTGACACATGCATTTGGATCGACGTCGAGCAGGGAAAGCTTTCCCCTGCTGATATTGCTGCCGTCACCGGAAAAGAGCCGGTTTTTCTCTCACCGATTACAATTGCAGAGCTGAAATTCGGTGCTGAATGTGCTGCAACTGAGGCGATACGGCAGCAACGCCTGGCTTCCCTTGCCAGAATACGTATCAAACCGGTACTGAGGATGGATGCGACTACCGGTGAAATTTTTGGTTCCCTGGCCGCCCAATTGAAAATGAGCGGTATAAACCCACGTCCACGCATACAGGACATCTGGCTTGCCAGTCAGGCAATTCAACAGGGGTTTTCTTTTCTTACCCGCAATCTACGCGATTTTAAAGATATTCCGGGTCTGATCGTGCTTACGGTGTAATCCCCACCCTTCGACTCCGCCCAGGGCAGGCCGCTCAGGACACAGCACTTCACCCTTTCAACCACTTAGCCAACACCGCTGCCAGCTCATCCTTCTTTACCGGTTTTGTCAGATAATCATCCATTCCGGCTTCAAGGCATTTTTCCCGGTCACCCTTCATGGCGTTGGCAGTTACGGCGATGACCGGCACCGAGTGATTACGGACTTTAGAAACGGGACTCCGGATCATGGCGGTCGCTTCAAAGCCATCCATTTCCGGCATCTGGCTATCCATCAGCACCAGGTGATAATCGATCAGCTCCAGCGCCCGCACCGCTTCAAGGCCGTTGGCAACAACGTCGGCCCGGTATCCGAGTTTTTTCAGAATATGCTGGACAACCTTCTGATTGATGACGTTATCTTCTGCCAGCAGGATACGAGCGATGGTGCCGGTGTACTCGGAAACGGTGTGGCGGGTTATTATGGCTTGTACCTGTGAAAAAATCTCCGAGGTTTTTGAATCCTCGGAGATTTGGTTTTGGTTTGCCCGCCCAAGAACCATTCCCAGGCAATCATGCAACTGCGACTGGCGCACCGGCTTGGTCAGGTATGCGGCAAAGCCGATCTGCTCCAGTTTTGCGGCATCCCCTCGCTGGCCGAGTGAGGTCAACATCACCATCTGGGTTGCATTCAGCAGGGGATCAGCCTTGATGCGGCGTCCAAGCTCGCAGCCGTCCATCCCCGGCATTTCATGATCCAGTACGGCAATGCGATAGGGCTCACCATGCTCCACCGCCTCATGCAGGAGAGCCAGCCCGGTTTCGCCATCAGCGGCGGCTTCATAGCAGCACCCCCAGTGGCTAAGCAGCGTGATCATCAGCATCCGGTTGGTGGCGTTGTCATCGACAACCAGCACGTTGGTGCCGTGGATGTCGGCGTGCGCCAAAACCTCCGAGGTTTTGAAAGCATCGAAGGTTGACTTCTCGAATTTCGCGGTAAACCAGAAGGTCGAACCTTTCCCCTCTTCACTCTCGATACCGATCTCACCCCCCATCATTTCCGTCAACTGTTTGCAGATCGCCAGCCCCAGACCGGTACCGCCGTATTTGCGGGTGGTGGAACCGTCAACCTGGGTAAAGGGGGCAAAGATTGCGGCGCGTCGGGTCTCGGGAATGCCGATGCCGGTATCGCTGACGGCAAAACGAACTACGACGACGTTGTCAATTTCCGTTTCAAGATCCGCGCTGATAACGATCTCACCGGCATGGGTGAACTTGACGGCATTTCCGGCTAGATTGGTGATGATCTGGCGCAGTCTCCCCGGATCACCCTTCAGATGGGACGGCACGGCAGGATCGATCCGGCAGATCAGTTCCAGCCCGGCGTCCGACGTTCGCAAGGAAAGCATTTCTACCGTGTCATCAAGCGTGGTGCGCAGATCGAAATCGAGTATTTCCATATCCAGCTTGCCCGCTTCAATTTTGGAAAAATCCAGAATATCATTGATCAGGCTCAGCAGGTTTTCACCGCTTTTGTTCACGATTTCGGCATATTGACGCTGCTCCGCACTCAGCTCAGTATCGAGCAGCAGACCGGTCATCCCGATTACACCATTCATGGGGGTGCGGATTTCATGGCTCATGGTGGCCAGAAACATGCTCTTGGCCTGGGTCGCATGCTCTGCGGTTATCAGAGCCCCACCCAGTTCGGCGTTTTTCTGTTCCATCAACACGGAAAAGGCCAGCAGCTTTTCCTCGGCATTTTTGCGGGCGGTAATGTCTTCCTTGATAGCCAAATAATGCGTTGTGGCTCCATGCTCATCAAGAAGCGGTGAAATCGCGGCACGCTCCCAGAATAACGTGCCGTCCTTGGCTTTATTACGGAATTCCCCCTGCCACGTGTTACCCGACCTGATCGTTGACCATAGATCCTTGTGTAAATCGGGTGCATTTTTACCCGAATCAAGGATGCGGGGATTTTTGCCGATGGCTTCTTCGGCTGTATAGCCGGTCAGCTCGGTGAATTTGGGGTTTACGAATTCTATTGAACCCTGAAGATCGGTAATCACGATGGTCACTGGGCTCTGTTCGACAGCGCGTGACAACTTGCGCAATTTTTCCTCTGCCAGTTCGATGGTCCTGTTTTTGTTTTTCAGCATCAGATAAACCATCAGTCCGATTGAGAGGCCGGCAAAAATGAGGATGAACGATGCGCCGATAAAAAACATGATGTTGGTACGGAACTCCGTCTGAACGACCTTTTGACGCTCTTCCATAACAAGCGCGATGTCGTCAATATAGTTGCCGGTTCCCACAACCCAGCCCCAGGGCTTGAATTCAAGTGAATAACCCCGTTTGGGAAGCGGCGTATCGCTGCCTGCCTTGGGAAACCAGTAATCGGTGTATCCCCCTTTGTCCTTGCGCCCCTGATCGATAATCTCCCTTATGAGATATTTACCCTTCACGTCCTGCAGATCGAATCTGTTTTTCCCTTCGACCGCTTTGCCAAGCAGCACGACATTGGTACCATCGACGGTATCAATCCAGAAGTAGCCTTCCTTCTGGTAGCGGAGTTGCCGGATCAGATCAGCTCCCTGTTTTTTCGCTTCTTCACGTGCGATTTCCCTTTTGGCGGCGCGCGACTCCAACGTAGCAAGCAGGCTGACGGCGGTCTGCACCTGCCCTTTAATCATCAGGTCATAGTCATTCAGGAGAGCCTTTTTCTGACTGGCAAGCGCTGCATCTGAGATCAGATGCATGCGGTAAACCGCGATGCCGGAAAGTGTGGCGAGTGCAATTAATGAGGCGATAAAAACCGTCAGCAAAAGTTTTGCTTTGATGTTCATCAGGCAACTTCTCCCACAACCCGCTTCATCTCATCAATCAGCTCCTCGATAACCACAGGCTTTGATACATAACCGTCAAATCCCTGCTGGAGAAATCGCTCTTTGTCACCACGCAGCGAGTAGGCTGTCAATGCTATGACTGGTTGATGGCGTGATGCTGTGTCCAGCTTCTTCTTGCGGATTTCTCTGAGCGCCTCTTCTCCGTCCATGATCGGCATCTGAACATCCATCAGCACAAGATCAAACGTGTCCTTCTCGAGTGCTGCAAGACCATCCCTGCCATTCTCCGCAAGTACCACGTCAAATCCCAGTTTTTTGAAAAGCGCCATACTGTAGGTGATATTGATCGGATTATCCTCGACAAGCAGGATCTTCAGTTTTGGGCCATCCCATAATTCATGGGTAGCTTTCTGGAGCGGCTCTACCGTGGTGGCTGCATCCTGTGAGATGGCAAAGGGAACAGTGAGATTGAAACAACTGCCAACCCCCGGCGTACTCTCAACGGCAATGCTCCCGTCCATGAGTTCCGCCAGATTGCGACAGATGCTGAGGCCAAGACCGGTGCCACCAAAACGACGGGCTGTAGAACTCTCCGCCTGGACAAAGGGCGTGAAAATCTTGTCCAGAACATCGGCAGACATGCCATTGCCGGTATCGCGGACGCCTATCTGCACAAGCAGGTTGGAATCGTGGCGTTCGAGTACCTGCATAGAAATGGTGATACCACCCTGAGTGGTAAACTTGATGGCGTTACTGAGCAGATTGCTTATTATCTGCTTGATCCTCAGTTGGTCACCCATCACGACAGATGGAAAATCGCTGGCCACTTCCAGAGTAAGGGAAAGCTTCTTTTTGTAAATGAGCGATTTTTGCGTCAGCAGAATATCGTCCAGAGATTTTTTCAGACTGAATTCAGAATGTTCGATCGTGATCATCCCGGCCTCAATCTTGGAGAGATCAAGGATGTCGTTGATCAGTGACAGCAGATTATTACCGGAAACGCGCAGCGCCTCTGCATATTCCTTCTGTTCATCAGACAATTCCGACATCGAGAGCAGTTGAGCCATTCCGATTAGACCATTCATTGGTGTGCGGATTTCATGGCTCATATTGGAGAGAAATTCACTCTTGGCCAGATTGGCAGTCTCTGCGGCGGCTTTGGCTTCGCGAAGAAGTTCCTGGGCGATTTCGTATTCTTCAATCTGTTCTTGCAGGGTTCCCGTAATTGCCAGTAACTCTTCATTTTGACTGATGAGTTTGGTGGCACTCTCCTGAATCAATGCCTCCGTCTCTTTGCGCTCGGTAATGTCTTGCAGGGACAGGAGAATAATCTTTGAAGCGGTACTCTCCCAGACTAACTGTTTGGCACTGAGAAGGAAGATTCTGTGACCGATCACGGGAAAATTACTCTCAAATTCGTAATCTATGAACGCAGTATTAAAAGAAAGCAGTTCGTCAAAAAGCAGTCGCAGTTCAGGAATGTTCCATTGCCGGTTGCTCAGGTCATAGATGGAATTTCCAATTGTTTCACCTGACAGCACATTGAGGGTTTCGTAGAAGCCGGTGTTGGCATAGAGAATCTTCAGGTCAGAATTTAGCACTATCAGTGGCGGACGAATGTTTTCTACGATCGTTTCGATAAAGTCATATGCCAGATGCAGCTTTTTCTCCACCAGTAGTCTATGTGCACACTCCAGTAATGATTCATTAAACTTCAGTATGTCGATAGGTTTGACCACATATCGGTACGCTTCAAGATCAATGGATTGCTTCAGAAATTCAACCTGCTCAAAGGCTGTCAGGATTATGGCTGGAACCAGCCTGTCCTTGTCAAGAGTACGGATTTCCTGCAACATGGCCAACCCGTCCATGATCGGCATGTTGATGTCAGTGATAACGATATCCGGTTTGTGTTCCTGATAAGCCTTCAACCCTTCCGCGCCATTTTGAGCCGTGAGGAGAACTCCGACGTGAGGTAACAGAAACTCGCTGCCCATTTCGCGGGTGGTCTCTTCGTCTTCGACATACAAAACCGTGAGGCTTTTGAGGTGTGCGTGTACCTCAGCGTCTGAGGTGACTATCTTCATGGTTTTCTCCGTGTACGAGACTACGGTCTTTTTTAGACAAAAAAAACCGACGCGCGTAAAATACGCAACGCCGGTCTGTAATGGCAGCGATCAGAATGATTGTCGACAGAGTCGTTTGTTAAGGAAAAATTTTTTGTCTGTCTGTCTGTCTGTCTGTCTGTCTGTCTGTGCAAGATTACTGCCATTTGAGACGCCTTTTTCACATAGTTTTATGATAATTATGGTAAATTTTCATACAAACTCGGGGCAATGGTTTTCCAGGACCGCTAAAATACACCAATAGTGACACGTATGTATATCCCTGAAAACCATTAGATGGCTATTTTTTTGTAAATAAATAGAGCTTCGAGGGAGAGCAGCATAAGGGAAAAGGATCCGTTACGTCATCTGTTCCGCCAGAACCACCCATCGGGAAAGGCTTGCCGCGTTCGTCGCATCAAGTTTCCGCATCATGTTCGCCCGATGAACCTCCACGGTGTTAAAAGTGATTTCCAGATGTTCGGCGATCTCTTTGGAGGTAAAACCCTTGCCTACGAGCACCAGTACTTCCAGTTCACGTGGCGTAATCCGCTGCCGGAGCGCAGCACATTCTTTCCGTAACACAGATTTTTCAATACCCTGGCGAAACAGTCCAACTCTCTGCAAACGGCCAGAGACAGCCGAAAGCAGCTCTTCAGCGCTAAACGGTTTGGGAAGATAATCGTCAGCCCCTTTGGACATGCCGGAACGCACATCAGCACGATCATCCAGCGCGCTCACAAAAATGAACGGAATGTCGGCGGCACCGCTGTCGCTCTTCATCAGCTCCAGAACCGAGTGCCCGTCAATGCCGGGCATGAGGATATCGCACAGGATCAGATCCGGTCGTTTTTCACGGATCATGGCCACGCCGACTGTCCCATTTTCTGCCGTGCGGACCTCAAAACCCTCCATTGTGAGGATCAGCGCCATCGATTTACGGCAGTCATCATCATCTTCAATGATCAGAATTGAATGCATGACTATCGGCTCCTTTCAAAATTCAAACCGGCAGTTCCACCCGGAAAATCGAACCCACGCCGACCGTGCTGATCAGGGAGATGGTGCCGTTCATCAGATGAACAGCCTCGTTCACGATGGAAAGCCCCAGACCGAGTCCTCTCCGGGCATCCACATTACTGCCACGGCAGAATGCCTCAAAGACCTTCTGCTGTTCCTCTTCCGGGATACCGATGCCGGTATCGGCAACCTGAATTACCAGGCGATCTTCCTGAAGTGCAACGCTGAACGTTACAGATCCCCCCGGCGGTGTAAAACGGAGGGCATTGGTGAGAAGATTGGTTATTATCCGTCGGAAGGGGATTTCGATCAGCAACTGTTCGCCACATTCTGGATCAATAACGATGGAGAAAGTGTGCTCACGTCCCCACGCCAGAATAATTTCTTCGGCAACAGTGCGGCAGACCTCGGCGACATCAAGCAGCAGAGGAGCTTCCGGGAATGTTGTTTTTCCCTGGTGGCTGAAGACAAGCACCGAATCTATGAGCCGCGCCATCTGAACCTTCGCATTACGTATCTGCTGGTGCTGATTCTGGAGCTCTTCCGTGGAAAGCCGCTCGCTGTAGCGGTCAACAATATCAACTGACATGGAAAGAAGGGCGAGCGGCGTGCGGAATTCGTGTGCGACAATCGCCAGAAACCGGCTTTTTGCCAGATTGGCCTCTTCGGCATCACGCTTGGCCAGGCGCAGTTCTTCTGTCCGCTCCTCAACCTTATGCTCCAGCGTTGCATTGATCAGACTGATCTCGTCGAACTGTCTGTGGATATGCTCTTCACTCCGTTTCAGGTCGCGGGTGGTTTTTATCAGACGCACGGCACTGGCCAGCAGGGCAATACCGAGCAGAGCACCAGCGATCCGGTAGTAAAGGGTCAGATCGGCATGAGGATCCGGATCGTACATGAATTTCCGGAGTTCCACCTTGTTCCATAGCATGCCCAGGCTTGCATAGGTGTCAGCGATATGCTGCCAGCGACCGGCATTCATATAGCCGATTTCAAGCAGATCCGGATGCATCAGTTGGCGGATCTGCCCGGCTTCGTATTTCAGGTGGGCACGGTTGGATTGGGGTGAATATGTGGATATGATCAGATCAATGGTGGCGTCCGGATGTTTCAGGGCATAGTGCCACCCTTTCAGACTCGCTTCACGGAAGGCCCTGACCCTGGCGGGATGATTTCTGATCTCATTTTCAGTGGTAAAAAGGTTATCGCCATAAAAATCGATGCCGGCCGAGCGGGGCGTATAGGCATGATACGCAAAACCGGCTCGCTCAAGCTCATGCGGATCATCGGTAATATAGCCGGACATGGCGTCAACGTTTCCGACAATCAGATCATTGATGGAAAACGTGTGCTTGGACACCTGCAAACTCTCCAGCGAAATTCCTTCGCTTTTAAGATAGGCAATCAGCTCATCCGCTTCCGGTTCCAGCATCAGACGTTTACCCGCAAGACTGTGAATAGTCTGGCTTGCGGAAAATTGTTTGGTCAGCAGGATGTAGGGAGAATGCTGGAAGATGACCGCCAGCGCCACCACCGGCTTACCGGCATCGCGCACGAGAAGGAGACTGCTGGTACCGACACCGTACTGGGCTTTGCCATCAATAACATCAAGAACGGGATCTTTGCCGGGAGTTGCGGGAAGAATAGTAACATCCAGCCCTGCATCACGATAATATCCCTGCTGTTTGGCTGCATAATATCCGGCAAACTGGAACTGGTGCTGCCATTTGAGCTGGAGGGTTACCTGATCGAGGGCAAAAGCGGGGGTTACGGCACAGAGAGCCAGCAAGGCTAGAAAGGGAGGGATGGTGAGCAGGATTGTTGTGAGTGTTCGCACTGAGATCGAAAAACCGGAGTCAATCAAGGCTACCCCATAAACTTCGATATCTCAAAACCTATCTGACCTAACGCCAGCACCTCGTCAGCCACCCCGCCATCGACGCAGGCCTTGGGCATACCGTAAATAGTCGATGTGGCCTCATCCTGGGCGATCGTAATCCCGCCTCTCTGCTTGATCTGCTGCATCCCCTTGAAACCGTCGTTTCCCATGCCCGTGAGTATGACGCCAAGCATGGAGCCTCCGGTCGCTTCCGCCATGCTGGAAAGCATCAGATCAACAGACGGTATATAGACGTACTGCGGATAGTTGCTGACAGGCAGAACCTTGACAATCACCTGTCCGGCTTGACGCACCAGGGTTGTGTGCATGCCGCCCGGCGCGATCAGGGCCAGACCCGGCTTGAGCACGTCACCATCAACCGCTTCGCGTATGGCCAGGGAACATTTTGCATTGAGACGATCGGCATAGGGGCCGGTAAAAGCTTTTGGCATATGGATTCCGACCATAATGCCGTAGGGGAAGTTGGCCGGGATTCGCGAGAGTACTTCCTGAAGCGCCACCGGACCTCCGGTGGAAGCGCCGATACCCACATAATTGATTTTTTTGCCGCTGAAGTTGGTGGTAAGACGAGCCGGAGCTGCTGCAACCGGACGCGGCACGGTGGAAAAAGAGGCAGGCGATACGGTCTGTGAGCGGCTTAAGTGCGATTTCTGGGCATCCTTGACCTTGCGGAGCAGTTCGTCGCGAAACGCACTCTGGGCTTCAGCCGAGTCGGTTACATTTTTGGGAATGTAGTCGATCGCACCGGCGTCAAGCGCCTCAAAGGTTGATTTGGCGCCTTCATTGGTGAGCGTGGAGACCATCAAAACCTTGGTGGGCGCCTTTGCCATGATCTGGCGGAGAGCCGAAATTCCGTCCAGTCTCGGCATCTCCACATCCATAGTGACCAGGTCAGGCTTGAGCGCTATGGCTTTTTCAACACCTTCCATACCGTCGGCAGCGACTCCCACAATCTCAAGCGAAGGATCCTTGGAAAGTATGCCGCGGATAGCCATACGCATGAAAGATGAATCATCCACAATCAGTATTCGTGTTTTGGCCTGCGATAACGGTAGCATGAGTTTCTCGTCTACTCCTTGGCTGTGAAAATCGAGCTGACCAGTTCCTTGACATCGGGAATGGCATCGTCAAGATCGTAGCAGAAACGTTCCACATCCATTTCCGCAAGTTTGGGCGACTCATTTTTGAGAATCTGCCATGCCTCTTCCTCGACAAGATTGAAACTCACCCACTCCCGCCCGCCGTAATTAAGCTCCCGCACACTGCAGAACAGATCGGAGAGGTTCACGATGGCGCACAGAATCGGATCGATGGTGGCGTCCGACGGCGTATGATGCTGCGCGATAACCTCACAGTACGCTTCGGGAAAATTCCATTTGTGAGCCATGCACAGTCCGATCTCGCAATGAGTGGTACCCAGTTGCTGAGCCTCGGCATCGACCAGTTTGATCGGCTTGCCCTTGATGCTGTCAAGAACCGCCTGAAACTCTTCGCGCATGAAATTGCTGAGAAAAACCTCGCCCAGGTCATGGATGATACCCGCGATATAGGCCTTTTCAAGATCCTGATACCCGATTTTTTTAGCCATAATCCGGGACACCATTCCGACGCCGAACGAGTGTTCCCAGAAGGCGCTCAGCTCCATCGCCCCCTTGTCCTCGTCAAAGGCGTTGATAAAGGAGGTCGTCAGAGCCACTTCGCGGATATGACGGAGGCCGAGATATACCAGAGCCCGCTTGAGCGATGTGATCTCATGCTCGGGCTTGTAGACCGGAGAGTTGATCATCTTCATGACGCGGGCCGTCATGACCTGGTCGGTCAGCATCAGGTCGGCAACGTCTTCTATACGGACATCGGGCTGCTCAATAAGCTGGAGCACCTGTGTTGCAACGACAGGGATAGTGGGAAGATCATCCATGTTCTCCACCAGCTGCCGGGCCTTGTCCATCATCGAGTTCTTATCCATACAAGAGACCTTTCAGACTATTTTTTGTACGTGAAACCACCCGGAAAATGCACCGTTTTGAATTTGTCGTTAACCCCGTGCAGCGACTCTGACTGGCCGACAAAAAAATACCCGTAGGGCTGCAGGTTGTTGTAAAAATGCTGGACTACCTTCGATTTGGAAGCGGTATCGAAGTAGATCAGGACATTGGCGCAAAAGATGATGTCAAATGTCTTCATGAAGATCATCTTGTTGTCATCGTACAGGTTGAGTTTGTTGAAGGTGACGAATTTTTTGACATCCGGCGAAAGGATGAACTTGCCGTTGTCTTCCTTGATGTATTTGCGTTTGTAGGCATCGGGTATGTTGCGGACGGAATAGGCGTTATAGATACCTTCCTTGGCCTGGGCAACGACGGTCTCGTTGATGTCGGTTCCGACGATCTCGATGATCCAGTCCTTGAGGAGCGTGGCCCGTTTTTCCAGGAGGATCATCGCCATGGTATAGGCCTCTTCGCCTGATGACGAAGCCGCGCTCCAGATGCGCAGCTTGCGGAATCCCATCTTGTTCTTTATCTCGACAATCTCGGGCAGAAGCTTGTTTTCCAGGGCATTGAGCTGGGGGACATTACGGAAGAAATAGGTCTCGTTGGTTGTGATCTCATCCATCAAAAACTTGAGTTCTTCACTGCCGCGCAGCGATTTGAGAAGCTGGAAGTACTCCAGATGGGTCTTGACCCCTGTCGCATCCATCCGGCGCGCAAGACGGCTCTCAAGGAAATACTTCTTGGTCGTATGGAAGAACATCCCGCAAATGTTGTAGATGAAATCCCTGATCAGTTCAAAATCTTTATCCGCTATCGCCACGTGGCAATCCCCTTGATGTTAATGCAAAACTTCCGTTAATCAGCGGCTGTCGCCACCATCAACAAGGCCGACCGGATCAATGATGAGCGCGACCCGGCCATCGCCCAGAATGGTCGAACCGGCTATGCCGGGAATATTGGCCAGATATTTACCCAACGACTTGATGGCAACCTCCTGCTGTCCGACAAGCCGTGACACAACCAGCCCCATCCGTTTCTCGGCGGTTCCCACGACGACGACGTAGCAGAAATCATTCTTCTCGTTCTGCCGTGTTACGCCGAAAATACTTTCAAGACGGACAAGCGGCAGCACCATATCCCGCAGTTTGAGGATTTCCCTGTTACCGATCAGGTGGAACTGGCGCTGATCCACACGCAGCGACTCCAGAACCGAAGAGAGCGGAATCGAGTAGACTTCTCCCTCCACATCAACCAGCAGAGACTGGATAATGGCAAGGGTGAGCGGCAGACGCAGGATGAATTCGGATCCGCGCCCCTTTTCGCTCTTGATTTCGATCAGACCGTTCAGCTTCTTGATATTGGTCTTGACGACATCCATGCCGACGCCGCGCCCCGACAAGTCGGAAGCCTTATCCTTGGTGGAGAACCCGGGCAGGAAGATCAGGTCGAAGAGTTCCCGCTGGCTCATGGCTGCCAGTTGCTCTTCGCTGACCAGCCCTTTTTCTACAGCCTTGCGGCCGACCCTCTCGGTGTCGATACCGTTGCCGTCATCCTTTATGCTGATGATGATCTGGTTGCCTTCATGAACCGCTGAAAGCACCAGCGTCCCACCGCGCGGCTTACCCGCAGCCAGGCGGGCATCCGGCGTCTCAAGCCCGTGATCCATGGCATTGCGGATCAGATGGATCAGCGGATCGCCGATCTCGTCAACCACCGAACGGTCAAGCTCCGTCTCTTCACCAAAGATCTTCAGTTCCACCTCTTTGCCCAGATCACGCGCCATGCTGCGGACAATCCGGGGAAACTTTTTGAACACCTTGTCCACCGGCAGCATGCGCATCTTGAGCACCTGCATCTGCAGCTCCGAGGTGACAAAACTCATGCGTTTTGTAAGCTTGCCGAACTCTTCATTGAAATCAACTTTTTCGGCTTCGCCCTGCTGCAGATCCTGATTGATCTGAATCATGCGGTTGCGCTCAAGCACCAGTTCACCAACCTGGTTCATCAGATCGTCCAGGCGTTTGACATCGACACGCACGGTGGTGTTGTCAGAAAGGTCATCACCTTTGCCTTCTGCCGGTTTCGGTGGTGGCACAGCCTTCTTGGCAACGATCTCACCACCGGTTTTCTGCGGTACGGCTGCGGGTGCGGGCGGATCCTGCCGGGCGGGCGGAGGAGTTGCGGGCTCCGGCACCGGAGAGACGGTCGGTTTCTGTGGTTTTGGAGGTGATGCAGGCGTTGGCTGGGAAACGGCGGGGGGCGGTTCTACTGGCAATGGCTGGCCGGGAGGAGTATCGGAGAGGAGCGGCAAAAGTTTGGCGATAGTACCGTCAATTTCCCGTTCCTGGATCTCTCCCGCCTTGATATCGTTTACCAGAACCTTGACGAGGTCGGTTGCCTCGAGAATAATATCCATGAACTCGGGGGTAACAGACAACTCCCCCTTACGCAGACGGTTAAGCACATCCTCCGTCTTATGGGTCACCTTTACCAGCAGATCAAAACCGAGAAAACTTGACGCCCCCTTGACGGTATGGATGGATCTGAAGATGCGGTTCAGCAGATCGGCGTCATCCGACGATTTTTCCAGCGCCACAAGATCGTCGTCGAGCTTCTCCAGCAGTTCGGTCGTTTCGGCCAGGAATCCTTCCAGCAGTTCCTGATCTTCGCAATCAATTGGCATTCAAAACTCCTAGTCCGTACGAGAATACTTCGCTGATCGCCCTGCCCTGTTACGATCCAAACACGTTTTTCTCGTCGTGGGAAAACATTTTTTCAAGGTCAAGCAGAACCAGCAGTCTTTCGGCCTGGTTGATGACACCGGCAATGCAGTCCTGATCGATGCCGCTGGCGACAACGGCTGGTGATGGCTGGATTTCACTGCTGGAAATGCGAATCACTTCGGAGACCGCGTCAACGATGAATCCCTTCAGTTCCCCGTCCACTTCCATGACAATGATGCGGGTCTGCTTGTCGGTTTCACAATCCATGAGACCGAATTTTTTGCGCATTGAAATGATCGGAATAACCTTCCCGCGCAGGTTTATAACCCCTTCGACGAAGTGAGGCGTATTGGGAACGCGGGTTACGACCGGCATACGGATGATTTCGCGTACCTTGAGCACTTCCACGCCGTACTCTTCCCTGTCAAGGTTGAAGCTGACCAACTGGATCAATTCGCCGTGTGATTCGTCCGTCCTGACCGGAACAAGAGCATTACTCATGGAATACGCCTCCTCAAACTGATGATTTAGACCCGCAGTGCGCACGCGTCCCGACCTGATCCCCCATCAGGACCTGCCGACAAACACTTGGGGAAATTATCACGTAGACATGCATTTATCAAGTTGCTTTATGCGGTTATATACTCTTCTCATCAATATTACATCCACAAAAAAATGGCATCAGGTGGCATGACACAGATATCAATACCATGACACTGCATCGTGTAACACTCGGCTAAAGTCATTTTCTTGACATTTATATAAAATTGCTTATTATGGATTTCATTGACGCGTATGCAATCTATCCTGCTGAAAAAAGAGTTTTTTATGTCCTCGACCAGTACACTGCTCATCATCGACAATGAACATAAAACCTGCGACCTGGTATCGGCATTTTTGACATACCAGGGATATAACGTCGTCACAGCCCACCCCGACACAGCAATAATTGACACGATACAGAACAGGAAGATCGGCATTATCATCGCAAATCTGCAACATTTTCAAACCACCTGGCCGGAGTTCTACACACAGGCACAAAAAATAAATCCCCTGCTGGTGATAATCGGCTACGGACGCCAGAACGACAAGCACCTGCCGGGCGATAGCAATGACAACATTTTTTTCCTGCCAAAGCCCCTCAACCTCGATGAACTGGAAAGCCTGGTCATGCGTGCCATGGAGTACCAGACCATGAAGATGCACGATCATGATGATGAGAAGGTGCGCCATCCGCATATACTCTGTTCAACCATGATCGGCAGAAGCGGCCCCATGCAGTCGCTGTTTGAGATGATCGAGAAGGTTGCCGAGTCTTCAGCCACCATCCTGATTCAGGGAGAATCGGGAACCGGCAAGGAACTTGCAGCTCGTGCCATTCATCAGTTGAGCGGCAGAAACAACAAGAATTTCGTGCCGGTCAACTGTGCAGCCATCCCGGATGACCTGCTGGAGAGTGAACTGTTCGGCCATGTAAAAGGCTCCTTCACCGGTGCCTACGCAAACCGGGCCGGACGGTTCGAGATGGCCGACAAGGGCACGCTCTTTCTGGATGAAATCGGGGATATGAAGGCGAATCTTCAGGTAAAGCTTTTGCGCGTGCTCCAGAACCGGGAGTTTGAGCCGGTGGGATCAACGCGATCTCAGAAGGTTGACGTGCGCATCATCGCGGCAACCAACAAGAATCTGGAGGAGATGGTGGCCAGCAAGGATTTTCGCGAAGACCTCTATTACCGCCTCTCGGTCATCCCGATTATCATCCCGCCGCTCAGAGAGCGTCGCGACGATATTCCTTTGCTGATTCACAATTTTCTGTCCCGATTTAACAGTGACCGGCGTCATGCCGTCAAAGGTTTTTCACGCGAGACCCTCAACATTCTGGGCAACTACGAGTGGCCCGGCAACGTGCGGGAGCTGGAAAACCTGGTGGAGCGCCTGGTCATACTCAAAGACAGCGGCTTCATTACACCTGACGACCTGCCGGACAAATATCTGTCCGGCCAGCAGATACATGTCCCGATGACGGAGGCAGCCATTGGCGATGTCCTCCCGGAGGGGGGAATCTGTCTTAACACGGCCGTTGATGAATTCGAAAACCGTCTTATTATTCAAGCGCTTGCCCGTACCGGCGGGAACAAAAAAGAGGCTGCCGGTCTGCTGAACCTCAAACGTACGACTCTGATTGAAAAACTGAAGAAGAAGAATCTTATTTTCAACGAGGACAGTTGACACCATGTCAATAAACATCGCGAACAACCTCTTGCTGAACGGCGCCGTACCGGGACATGCCCACACCACGGGCAGTCGCGCTGTGAACCCGGGACAGCCGGATGGCGTTTTTGCCGGGCAACTTGATCGTGCTCTGGAGACAGGTGAACCCCCCTCTCCCGCCTCCCCTTCCAAAGCCAAGGCCCTTGCGGATGCCCTCAGCCTTCAGATGCTCCACACCACACTCTCCCTGGCTGGCGACAACTCCGGCGACAACAGTCCGTCACACATCCCTTTCGACCTGACCTCCCGGCACGTCAAGGCCCTGATCAATGCATATAGCGCTCAGCAGCCAGCGGCTCTGTCGCAGGAAACCCATCCTGCAGCACAACCGACACAGCTCCAGGATATTGCACCCGCCGCCACACACAAAATTTCGACGGGCGTTCAGGGGCTTGATCCGATCATCGCCCAGGCATCAAGCCGCTACGGTGTTGACCCAGGTCTGATCAAGGCGGTCATCAAGGCTGAGAGCAATTTCAACCCCAATGCCGTATCCTCAGCCGGTGCCCAGGGCCTGATGCAGCTGATGCCCGGAACCGCCCGTTCTCTCGGAGTCAGCAATTCATTTGACCCTGAACAGAACGTCATGGCCGGCACCCGGTTTCTGAGTGACCTCCTCAAACGCTACAACGGCGATCTGGATTCCGCGCTGGCGGCCTACAACTGGGGACCCGGCAATGTTGACAGGAAGCCGGATCGTCTGCCCCGTGAAACCAGGGATTATCTCGTTCGCGTTAAACAACTGTACGGTTCCTACTCCGCCTGATCAGCGCACCGCCATCCTTCCCGCCAACATAGCCGCTCGAATAACCAATTCAACCTTGCAAGCGGCTGTGCGGGCGTGTATTATTTTCCACCGTCCAGCGATTCGGACAGATTCTCTTTCCAGGTGATATATGGCACGACTTTTTATTGTAGGCACCGGCCCGGGCGACATCAGCCATCTCACAGAGGCAGCCCGTCATGCCATTGCCGACTCTTCCGTAATTATCGGCTATGATACCTATATCGACCTGATCCGTCCGTTGATTGACGGCAAAGAAATCGTCTCAACCGGCATGATGAAGGAGATCGACCGCTGCCGCGCCGCGATACGCCGGGTCCGCGACGGTGACACGGTAGCTCTCGTTTCCGGAGGAGATTCGGGCATTTACGGCATGGCCGGGTTGGTATTCGAGCTTCTGGAAACCGACGACACGGCTTTGCCGGTGTTTGAAGTCTGCGTCGTCCCCGGCATTTCAGCCATCCAGGCTGCAGCCTCACGGCTCGGCGCCCCCCTGATGCACGACTTCTCGGTGATATCTCTTTCGGACCTTCTGACGCCCTGGCCCTTGATAACCGCACGTATCGAAGCCGCGGCGCGGGCAGATTTCGTGATCGTCATCTTCAACCCCCGCAGTAAAAGCCGCGTTACGCAGATCGAGGAGGCCCGGCGCATCATCAGCGCGGCACGCCCCCCCCGTACACCGGTTGGCATCGTGCGTAACGCCTGCCGCGACAACGAATCCGTCACCGTCACAACTCTCGGAAACTTTCTCGAACACGACATCGACATGTCAACGATCATCATCGTCGGCAATGCCAGCACCTTTGTGGACAGGTCAGGCAGGATGATCACCCCGCGCGGGTACGCCAGTAAAGTTGACTTTCAGCCTGACGTCGGTACTCCGGTCGAATTTTTGACACAGGAGGGGCCGCATCCGCAGGCCGGAGCGCTCATGTTCTGCGGAACCGCCTCTGATGTCGGCAAGTCGGTGACCACCGCCGGAGTCTGCCGGATACTGCTGCGCAGAGGCGTTTCGGTGGCCCCCTTCAAGTCCCAGAATATGTCGCTCAACTCCTCTGTCACCCCGGAAGGGGGAGAAATCGGCCGTGCCCAGGCGGTTCAGGCACAGGCCTGCGGTATCGATCCCCACACTGATATGAATCCGGTCCTGCTCAAGCCCAACTCTGACACCGGCAGTCAGGTGATCGTGCAGGGCACAGTCGTGAGAAACATGAATATCCCGGAGTATGACGCCTTCAAGCCAAAGGCTTTCGAGAAGGTCAGGAAAAGCTTTGACAACCTCCGCCGGAGATATGAGTTCATCGTCATCGAGGGTGCCGGAAGCATCTCCGAGATCAACCTCAAACAAAATGATATTGCCAACCTCAAGGTGGCTCTGATGGCACGCTGTCCGGTCATCCTGGTGGCCGACATCGATCGCGGCGGTGTTTTTGCGCAGATAGTGGGAACCGTAGAGCTGCTGGATCCCCTGGAGCGCAGCTTCATCAAGGGCGTTATCATCAACAAGTTTCGTGGTGACGCCTCCATTCTGGCGTCAGGTCTTGATTTCATCCGAAACCGGACCGGCATTCCCGTGCTGGGTGTCATTCCCTGGCTGGCCGACCTTGCATTACCGGCGGAGGACAGTGTCGTGCTCGGCAACCAATCCAGGGGGGGAGCTGTCATTACCGGACAGAAAAAAATTCAGATCGGCGTCATCAAACTGCCACGCATCTCCAATTTTACCGATTTCGACCCGCTCCAGGCCGAACCGGACGTCAGCTTGAGCTATGTGGACATGCCGGAGCAACTCGACGCACTCGACCTTCTGATTATTCCTGGCAGCAAGTCAACCATCTCCGACATGTATTTCCTGCTGGAGCGCGACCTGCATGATGCGATCAAGAGCTTTAAAGGTCATATCATCGGTATCTGCGGCGGTTACCAGATGCTAGGGCGACGCATCTTTGACCCGAACGGGGTTGAATCCGCCATGCGCGACGCCGTTGGACTTGCGCTGCTTCCGGTGGAAACGGAACTGTTGCCGGAAAAGGAGACTCACCAGTCACTGGCCTATCTGGGAGAGGCCGTCAAGAGTATTGCCTCCGATTGCGACGGCGTCATGAGCGGCTATGAAATACATTTGGGCCGGACAACACATCTGGGTGTTCCGCGACCATTCGCCCGCATTTTCAAACGCGGCGAAACCTCTGTCAGCGTCGAAGACGGCGCCGTTTCGCTCAATGGCAGAATCATCGGCACCTACCTGCACGGCATTTTCGACAACGTCCGCTTCAGGGAGCCCTATCTCAACGGTATCCGGCGGGAAAAAGGCATGCAGCCCCACTGCGGAGGAGGCAAAGCGCCGTTGGCCGATCCCTTTGATCATCTGGCCGACCATCTTGAGCGCCACCTTGATGTCAAGCAACTGCTGGCAATCTGCGGATTAGGACAGTGATCCCTGCCGATCCGGCCGTACTGATCCTGGCACTCCTGCTCGACCTGACCCTGGGTGATCCAGGCTGGCTGCCGCACCCGGTAGTCATGATCGGGCGGATGATCCGTTTCTTTGAGATACTTTTCCGAAAAATGGTGCCTAATGAACGGGCGGCTGGCGCACTGCTGCTGATTGCCACCACCGCCTGCGCCGCCGTCGCCGCCTGGCTGCTGATACTGGTCTGTTCCCGCATCAACCCGCTGGCAGGCTTCCTTGCTGCCGCCGTCATCTCCTATACCTGCCTGGCCACCCGTTCGCTGCACCACGAATCCGCACTGGTTGCCGAGGCGCTGCGTGCCGGAAATCTCGACGAAGCTCGGCGGACGCTTGCGTTCATCGTCGGACGCGACACCGCAGGGCTTGAAGAAGCGGACATCTGGCGCGCCCTGATAGAAACCGTTGCGGAAAACAGCTCCGACGGCATTATCGCGCCGCTGTTCTGGCTGACAATCGGCGGTCCGGTCGCCGGTATGGCCTATAAGGCAGTCAATACGCTGGACTCGATGGTCGGCTACAAAAACGAACGGTATCTTCAGGTCGGCTGGGCATCGGCGCGCATGGACGACCTGTTGAACCTGATTCCGGCACGTCTGACAGCCCTGCTGATGATCCTGGCTGCTCCGCTGGCCGGGCTGTCTCCCCGTGGCGCCCTGCGGATCACGCTGCGTGACAGACTGAACCACCCGTCGCCCAACAGCGGACATCCCGAGGCGGCCGCGGCCGGGGCCCTGGGCGTCAGACTGGGCGGCACATGTTCATATCGAGGCCGGCAGTCCTGGAAAAAGTATATCGGCGATCCGCGTGTGCCCCTTGACGAGCGTTCATATCGCGGTATGATTAAACTTATGTACCTGACCGCCCTGATCATGGCAGCAATCTGTATCACCGCCACGTATGCACTGAAAGGCTTTCATGTACCGTAACCATGACCACGGCGGAAATATTTTCGATGTCGCGCAGCAACTCGGCCTGGCTCCATCCGAAATTGCGGATTTCTCCGCCAGCATCAATCCGCTCGGGCTGTCACCGATGGTGAAGAAGGCTATTGTTTCAGCACTGGACAGCCTGGTACACTACCCCGACAACGGTCATCGCGAACTGAAGCAGGCGCTGGCCGACCACCATGGTCTTTCGCCCGCAAACCTGGTCATTGCAAACGGCTCCACCGAACTCATCTACAACCTTCCCGCCACCCTTCACGGCCGGCGGGCTCTCATCATCTCGCCCTCTTTCAGTGAGTACGCCCGGGCTCTTGCCCGGCATCAGTGGGAGTGGCACCACTTTACCCTATCGCCTGAAAATAACTTTCTGCCTGATCTCAAACTGCTTGAACAGGCTCTGTACCGGGGGTATGATGCGCTCTATCTGTGCAATCCGTCCAACCCCGGCGGCGTGCTCTACCCTCGGCAGACAATCGAGCAGATTCATGGCCTGTGTATCGCATCCGGCACGGTACTGGTGCTGGACGAGGCATTTATGGATTTCTGCGAGGATGCCTCGGCCAAGCATATCATCGTCAGGCGAGATAACGGTATTGTGCTGCGTTCCATGACCAAGTTCTTCGGTATTCCCGGCCTCAGACTCGGGTACGCCGTCTCCGGTACGGATCTGGCAGAACGCCTGAATGAAACGGGTGTTCCGTGGAGTGTCAATACTCTGGCACAGGCCGCAGGTGTTGCGGCCCTCAAAGACTCGGAACATAACCGGCAGACCATCAGCCATGTCCGGAGGGAACGTGATTTTCTTGTTGATTCTCTGTCAGGATTCAGTCATCTGAAGGTCTATCCTTCCCATACAAACTTTCTGCTGGTGGAAATTACCAACGGGATGACCTCGTCCGAACTGAAAAACCGCCTGCTGCAGCAGCGTATCATGATTCGCGACTGCTCCAGCTTCGAGGGCCTTTCACCGTTCTTTTTCCGCATCGCCATTCGCACCACCGAAGAAAACAAACGCCTGCTGGCCGCTCTCAAAAACACATACCCATAGTCTCACAAGGAGGTTTCACGTCATGTACACGACAGAAAATGTTGGTAAAAACACGATTGCGATGGTGCTGGCGGGAGGAAAAGGAGAACGGCTCAGTCCGCTGACCCTGCGCCGACCCAAACCATGCGTTTCATTCGGCGGAAAATACAAGATTATCGATTTTGTGCTCAGCAACCTGTTCAATTCCGGCATCAAGAAGGTCTACATCCTGTCTCAGTACCGAGCCTACTCTCTGACAAAGCATATCAGGGAATCCTGGGGCACCTGGACCGGACTGGGTGAGTTTTATGTCGCGATTTCACCCGAAACCAGCAGTGAGAGCGAGGAGTGGTTCAAGGGGACGGCCGATGCGATACTGCAGTACCTCAGGTTTGTCGAATCATCCGACGCCGATTATGTTGCCATATTCGGCGGTGACCACATCTACCGGATGGATATCAGCCAGATGATTGAATACCACCGCGCCAACCGGGCCGATATTACGATCGCCGCCCTTGAGGTGCCGGTTGATGAAGCCCGCAGGTTCGGTGTCTTTTCCGTGGATGAGGATTACAAGGTCACCGGTTTTGATGAAAAACCTGATAAACCGGTTACTATTCCCGGGAGGAGCACCTGTTTTGCATCCATGGGGAACTATATCTTTTCCACGAAAAAACTGATTGATGTCCTGCAGGAGGGCAAAAAACTTTACGAGGATCTGGATTTCGGCAAGCACGTGATTCCCATGATGCTTGCGAACAACGATAAGGTTTTTGCCTATAATTTTAACGACAATCTGATACCGGGGATGAAGCCTGAAGAGAAGGGATACTGGAAGGACGTGGGGACTCTCGACTCATACTACGAGGCCAATATGGATCTCATCCATGTATCCCCGCAACTGAACCTCTATAATTACAAATGGCCGATACTTACCAATCAGGGTAATCTGCCCCCTGCAAAAACAATATTTGACGACGATGACCGACGCGGCCAGAACATCGACTCATACGTCTGTGCCGGCTGTATAACCAGTGGCGGCACCGTGCGGAGGTCCATCATAGGTCCACGCGGGAAGGTCAACAGCTATAGCCTGGTCGAGGACTCGATCCTGTTTGAAAACGTAACCGTCAGCAGGCACGCAAAGGTCAGGAGGGCTATTATTGACAAGAACATTGTCATTCCGGAAGGCGCGACCATCGGTTATGATCTCGAAGAGGACATCAGGAGAGGTTATACCGTTACCGAATCGGGGATTGTCGTGGTGTCCGATACAAAAATGTAACCGTCCGATATTCATGGAGTTGTTTCTAAAGAAGGGGATACCTGCAGCAGGCATCCCCTTTTTTTATTCTCTCCACCCTGTCGTCGGCATTAAGGGCCTCCGGCGAGTTCCTTAACGGTGGAAGTCAGTATGCTGTTTCAGGCAATTCCCGCGTATGGGGCAGCACACGGCAGCAGGGAGCGACTTCCTTTGTGTATAGCATTCCGCCCGGGCGTTTCAACCAACGAGCAGGGTAGAGAGAACGTTTGATGATCGATTATTACACTCCGCGCCGTATAATTACAAGCGAATTGTAGACACTATTCAGGGGTGGCTGAGGAAACCGGCCAGAGGATATATTTGTGTCACGCTTGCAGCGTGGCGATGAGACATTACTTGAACTGAACCGGCTCTCATCTGAATTCACTGCCCGCTGGAATTTGATGGCGGAGGCGGTGCCCCCTCAGGAACGGCGACCAACTGCCCTTCCATTTTTCTACAGGTTGCTTTTAGTTTTCCATGGGGAGTGCTTACTTCTACTGCCCCCCCTTCGCTCCTGCCTTTACAGGCCTCATAAGCTTCCCTGGGTGGTTTTCTGTGATCTCCAGCCGGTCTTTGTGAATCTGAGGCCGACCACGCGAGATTGGGTACTATGACTGCAAGCAGGCAGACCATCAGGACTTTCTTTATGATGTTCTTCCACATGGTGTTCTCCTTTATGACTAAATGACTTACGAGTTGACGCTGATCAATGACTTTGAACTGCTGCTATTCAGGTCGGCGTATGTGGTCAGTGCTTCCAGCAACTTCTTCAGTTCGCCTGCCTGATCATACGATGAACCGGCAGATGACTGGTCTGAAGAACTCTGCTGATTGCTCTCAGAATTTGAGGTGGTAATCTTTTCAAGTAGCGCCTTCAATGTTTCTACCAAATCTGAAACACTCTCCTGCCCAAAACTCGATGAGTTTGCCTCGTACGAATCTGTTGCCTGTTGCGGTGGTGGTGGAGGCGGAGGTCCCATCCCCTGCATCCCCTGCGGCGGCCCGAAACCACTGTTATCCAGAACTGATTTCAACTCATCCCCGCTCAAAGAACCGTCGCTGTTACTGTCATAAGTTTTGAAAGATGCGTCACTGACCTCAAACGTTTTGCCGGTTTTCTCTTTGATCACGGTTGCCAGATTTTTCAATTCTGCCTGTGACACCCCGCCGCTGCCGTCGCTGTCGGTTTTTTTGAAAATTCCCAGCGGGTCAGGGCGCTGCATACTGCTCATTCCAACACTTCCGATACTGCTCATGATTTACTCCTCCTTTTTTGAGTTTTTACTGCGTGTTCCGCACCAAACGCACGTAGTTGTCGACACGGATGGCATCGCCCTGCGGGCCGTCTGCATAGGGGTAGGTCTTTGTTGAATCTTTGACCTTGGGGTCGCTGCGCTGGGCACCCGCACCGTGTGCATCCAACCAAGCGCTCTTGGTGGGATCAGTCGGTGAGGTCATGTAACCTAAAGCCCGTCCAAAAGCGATGTAAACAGCCTTTGCGGCAGTGCCATCAGAGAGGATGTGCGTCGTACTGGTCCAGTAATAAGGATAGTCAGCAGTACCTGCTTCGTTGGTGATGCCGGTACAGGTAAAAAGTGCATTGATGGCAGCGGATGATGTTGTAGCAGGCGACCGCGTGTAATCGACGATGTTCTGGAGCTCCTTGGCGTTAGGTAGACGCCAGTCATTGTGCCCGAGATAGTTTTCGGCATTCCTGGTTTGCGCCCAAGCCAGCGCCTCCTGCCAATTCATCCCCTTGCCACTGTCACCCTTGGTCCACATCTGGCCGGTAGCACGGTCTGTGATGGTAGAGTCGCCGTTATCAACGAAATCGTTGACCCCATAAACTGAACCCCTGACAAGTCGCACATAAAAGGTTTTCTCACCCGTGTTACCAAAGCTATTGGATAAGCCGTATCCTTTGATACGGCCATCGGCGAAATTCACTCCGAACAGGGTTTCGTCACCGGAAAAGCCATATTGCACAGCCATCATGGTTTTACTCACATAGAGATTGCTGGAGGCGTACTGTGCTTCAAGTAAACGTTCTCCTGCAGCCGTATCACCAAAGCCAAAACTGAAATAGTTCCGATCAATGAAAGGCGTCAGGGTCGCGGCCGTACTGCCGGGGCCGACATCGGTTCCCATGAAATTCATCAGTGAGTACAACTCCTTGATCGTCGGCAGCCGCCAATCGTTGTAGCCACCGTACTTGGCCGTGTTCAATACGGCCGGTCTGGCTTGCGCCTGCGTCCAGGTCAACTTGTCTTTTGAGTCGATGGTTCCATCACCCGTGGTGTCCGGGCTTTGCTGCCAGGTCAGACCGGTGATGTTGTCTTTCACCGTAAGACCATCAGCACTCTTGGTGTAACTGGGCTGGTTACCCGAAAACTGGGCGTCCTGACCGTAGAATGCCTGCCCGGCGGAGGGTGCGGAAATCTCTACAGTGGCATTGAAAGTTTTTGTTTGCCCTGTGTCTGCAATTAAATAGGTGCTTTGCGTGGTGGTCGTTGTGGGTGTGGTGGTTAATGTCGTTGATGTCGTTGATGATGTGCTTGACGAACTGCTTCCACAGCCAAGGAGCGTGAAAGTTCCAAGTGTAGTAAGCAGCAACAATGTTAATTGCTTTTTTGACATGATAAGCTCCTTTGCACGTTTTATGATTATGTTGATAACAGGCAAATGTGTTGGAAGTGTGTAGTAAATGTATTTTTTTGCGGGAAGAGAATAAATGATGATTTTACGGATATCAGTATGCCTGGGTCAGATGATCCTGTTTCTCATCGGAGATATACCGAATGGCTTATTTCAGAGGCCGGAGGGATACATTGAATTGGTCGCAAAAAAAGGGTGCTGAAGGAGGTTAATCCCACTGCACCCCTGGTCTGTAAAAATTACCGTGAATGTTTGTTGGTAAGTGCGAGCTTTAATAGATTCACCCGTCAGGCCAGATCGAAAAGAAGCACCTCTGCAAAGCCATCTCCGGATACTTTCAACTGGGAGTCATTACTTACAGCGAGACCATCTCCATGAGCCAACTTATTATCATTCACAATTACCTTTCCCTGTGCCACTTGCAGCCAGACGTGTCGTCCAGATGAAATGGAATACATGATCTCTTCTCCCGCTTCAAGAAGCGTAGCATAGAGATTAACGTCCTGGTGTATGGTAACAGATCCATCGCGACCATCTGCCGATGCGATCAGGCGAAGTTTTCCTCTCTTCTCTTCGTCCGGGAAATACGTCTGCTCGTAACTCGGTTTAACCTCCTCCGTATCAGGTAAAATCCAGATCTGGAGAAAGTGAACCAATTCCGCTTGAGAATGATTGAACTCGCTATGGGTTATGCCGGTACCGGCGCTCATCCGTTGCACCTCGCCGGGAACAATTACCGAACCGTTACCCATGCTGTCCTTGTGTTCCAGCGCACCTTCCAGAACATATGAAATGATTTCCATGTTGCGATGGGGGTGGGTTGGGAAACCTCTGCCCGGTTGAACCCGGTCTTCATTGATGACTCTCAGTTGTCTGAAGCCCATATGCTTCGGATCGTAATAATCGGCAAAAGAAAAACTGTGATAGGTATTCAGCCAGCCGTGATCGGCATGGCCGCGCTCGTTGGCTCTTCGTATCTGTAGCATTGTAGTACCTCCCTTATTGAGACTCCCTTTACCATTTCATCATTGGCAGAGGATTTCGTCGATACACAAACAGTTCCTTGGTAGCCAGTCTGACCAGATTATTATGAAAGCCAAGATTGGGAAAAGCATCCTGAACGTCCTTGATTATCTGCTTTGGCAGTCCAAATCTTCTCATGCCCATTGAGGCGTCAACCCAGTCCCCTTTTCGGAAAATTTCAACCAGAGGATATTTTCCGTTCGAGACTATGCGGAACTTATGATGCAGATCAATCATCATTTCAATTTCAGGTGACCACTGAACCTTGCCCTGTTCGATCAGATACCGTTTGGCCAGATCGATAGAAGGTGCCAGATAATCCACAACTTCACCGGGCCACATGCCAAGATCATGGAAACATCCGGCGATGATCAGCTTTTCCTTCTCCTCAACCGTTGCCCGATCATGGAAGGCAAAACAGAAGTGCAGGACGCGATAAACATGATTCCTGTAAGGCTCATAATCCCGACCAAACATTTCCCTTCGTGCTCCAAGAATGTTTTCAAGTAGCGGAATATTTTTCTCAATGTTCATAGTGTCAACCTCCTTCAAAAGCAGTTAGGCATCGCGTTTCAGGTACTACCATTTTGTTAAAATGCAAAGCAGGTGCAGCCGATTCCCCAACTGCCGCTTTCCCCGATTACAGTATGGGTATGCTGATGCAGCGGGTTGTGCTGCACGAACATGATTGATGGGTGTTGACGTTCGCTACTGACTGAAAGTGTGCTCCACCACAGCCCTCAGTATTTTTATCTGCGACTTCTCTGAATTCATATTGGCAATCAAACCCCTTCTGTAGGAAACTCCAGCCGCTTTAAAACAGTTCGCAATTGTGCAGCATATTCTGCATTGGACTCATCTGTTTCAGGTGGTACCAGAAGAATGCAGCAGAGTGCAGGGACAGAACCATCTCCGATGATGTGTGCTACGACTGGTTCGGCTCGATAGACTTCGATGCCGGCCCCCCAATATAAGCTATGAATTTCTGCGTGAGTCAGTGAGTAGACCATGCCAAATGCACTTTTACCGGCTTCTCGCAAGAGTGTTACCCTTTGTCCAACGCGAATGGCGTATCCCTCTACTTTAGCTCCGCGCGGGTTTCGTGGTATTATACCTTTTTGCTCAAGCAGACTTGGATCCATATAAAGCCCATAAAAAAATACATCGATCTTTCGATCGGAAGAATTGTCATTCATACCAAAATCCTTTCATAGTAATCAGCGATAAAACAGCAACGGCATAAATACTTCTGCACGCCCCTGTGTGTGAATCGGCAAGCGGTCTATAACCCAAGGTCTGACAAACTTGGATTGTTTTCCGGACGTCGCCCCAATGGCCAATGGTACTTGCGATCAGTTTCCTTGATCGGAAGGTCGTTGATACTCGCGATTCGCCGCCGCATAAGACCTTGCTCGTCAAATTCCCAATTTTCATTACCGTAGGAACGGAACCAGTTGCTTGAATCGTCATGCCACTCATAGGCGAACCGCACCGCTATGCGCGAACCATGAAACGCCCATAGTTCTTTGATGAGGCGATAGTCAAGTTCCTTCGCCCATTTTCTTTGGAGGAATTGCACAATCGCCTCACGACCCGACAAAAACTCGTGACGGTTTCGCCATGAGCTGTCAATGGTGTAGGCAAGAGAAACACGTTCGGGGTCTCGAGTGTTCCATGTGTCCTCTGCCATACGTACTTTTTGTGTTGCAGTTTCTTCTGTGAAAGGTGGAACAGGTGCTCTCATTTCCATAGTTTTCTCCATAACAAGTGTATTGGTAGACAGGTCTGTCTACCAACAGTAATCTAGCAAAAGTAGGCAGACCTGTCTATAATGAAATTATGAAAAGTAATGGGAACTCTATTTATTCAACTCTATCAGCCCGCGAACGTATTCTTAATACTGCCCATGATCTTTTTTATCGTGAAGGTATTCGGGCAACCGGAATTGATTGGATAATCGCTGAAGCAGGCGTTACTAAAGTCACATTTTATCGATATTTCCCAAGCAAGAATGCCCTCATTTATGAATTTCTGGAGTACCGCCATCATCGCTGGATGACGTGGTTCATCGATGCCTTACAGCGCTATGGTGGTGATATTTCCGCACTGATACCTGCCTTGGCAGAGTGGTTTCATGACGAAGGTTTCCGCGGCTGTGCCTTCATCAATTCCGTGAGTGAACTGGGCAGTAGCTTACCGGAAGTTGTAAGTATCACGCGCCGCCATAAGCAGGACATGATGTCAGTTATTGAAAATATGCTGCCGCCATCTGCAAAACGTGAGCAGGATTCCCAGGCTGTGGCGCTGGCCGTCGATGGTGCAATTATCAGAGCACAGTTTGACGTGACACCTGATGCAGCCTTGAAGGTATTAGAAACCATTCTGAGATCGCTGCTACCAGATTGGAGTTGAGACTTAAATGGATAGTTACACCACCTTAAATCACTTTTCTTCGAAACACCTCATACTCTTTTCCGTTGTCAGGTATGTTTTTTTGCTATAGCTTATAACGCGTGGAATTACGGCATTATAGATACTTTCTCGCCGCTGCCGAGGAACTCAACATCAGCTGGGCTTCCCGTCGGCTGAACGTCTCCCAGCCGGCAATGAGCCGCCTTATTCATGATCTGGAAGATGAGCTTGGCTCGACTCTTTTTAATCGCGAACGGTTTGGTCTCGCCCTCACTCCTGCCGGGGAGAAGCTACTGGTTTATGCCCGCCAGATCCTTGACCTGAGCAACGAAGCAACCCGGGCACTCCGCAATGAACCTACAGCAGTACCGAACATTTCCATCGGCTTCATCGCTTCGTCGCTCAGTTCTTTCCTCGGCTCAGCCCTGAAATCGGTTCGCGTGAGTTATCCGGATTACACGGTGAAGATTCTTGAACTTTCACCAGCTGAACAGGGGAAGGCTTTGCGGAAGGGACAGATCGATATTGCATTGATTGGCAATCCATGTGGCGCTGTTCATGACGAGTGCGAAACAATGGTTCTGTATGAGATGAAGCTGGAAGTTGTGTTGCCTGCCGGACATCGATTTGCCGGAAGGAAGCGAATCAATCTGAAGGATTTGCACGAGGAGGAGTTCATCGGCTACAGTGAGGACAGTTTTCCCGGCAGGAACCAGACAATTATTACAGCCTGCAAGGTGGCTGGTTTTAAGCCACACTTGAAATATCGGGCGAACAGTCTGGTTGAAGTTTTGGCGATGATCGGTGCCGGCACCGGTGTCTGTCTGATGCCTGCCGACGTAGCCAGTCTGCCGCACCCGGATTCGGTATTCGTTCCAATCAGGGAGAAACTTGAGCCAGTACGTTTTACTGCTGCATGGCGACGGGGCGATGAACGTCCGATCATCAGACAGCTACTTGACAGACTGAAATCATCCAGCACGAAATAAGCGGATTCAACCATTTACCGTCAATTCAAAGTTCATGCATTCCAAGTTGCGGAGGCCTCCATGAAGATTCTTATCATCAATGCCCATCCTGTGCCGCACCTCGGACTATCCCCGGAGGTGGTCCTCCAAAACCTGGCATTGGTCACCGTTCCGCTAAAACTGCGCTTGTACTATCGGCTTGCGCAGGCGGAGCTTGTGCGGATTGCTGGAGGATTTTAGGCAGTCAAAAGGGCGCTGATAGAGGTTAATCTAACAGCACCCTTTCGAACATCTCTTACTGATTGAAATTTCATTGCGCGTTCCGCACCAAACGGACGTAATTCAAACCCCGATCTTCACCACCAGAAGCCCCTTGAACCTTTGCGTCGAAGCGGACGGCCCCCGCTCCGTGCAGGTCTTTTCCATCGGAGCCAACAGCACGCCCGAAGGACACATACCAGGCGGAGTTGTACGCTGCGGTCGCGTTGGCTTTTGCGGACGTACCGGTCCAGTACCAGGGATAGTCGGCCGTTCCCGCTTCGTTGGTTATCCCGGTGCTGCTGAAAAGCGGATCGATGGCCGGACCCACCTTTGTTGCATCAGTTGCACCGGGGGAGCGGGTATAATCGACGATGTTCTGGAGTTCCTTGCTGTTTGGCAGCCGCCAGTCATTGTGGCCGAGATAGGTGGCAGCATTTTTGGTCTGGGCAAACGCCAGGGCGTGTTCCCAATCCATGCCCGAGCCGCTGTCAGCCTGGGCCCACATCAAGCCCGTGGCCTGATCCGTAATAGTGCCATCACTGTTATTTTTGAAATTATTGACACCGTAAACATCCCCACGAACACAGCGGGCAAGATGCCTCGGCCCGGTACTGATGGCATACGCTTTGATATGTCCCGTGCCGAAATTTACGCCGAACGCCATTTCTGCGCCGGTCTCAGGCTCTACCGTGCTTTCAAGCAGTCCCGTATACTTTGTGCTGCTCCAGAAGATGGCATGACTGAGTTCCATCTCACTTGTGTAATTGACGGTGAAATAATTAGAGTCAATGTAGGGCCAGCCACTGCTGCCGTTCCAAATGGAATACAGCTCTTTGATGGTGGGGAGACGCCAGTCGCTGTAGCCGCCATAATTTTGTGCATTCAGGGCTGTAGGGACAGCTTGTGCTTCCGCCCAGTAGACCTGTCCGGTGTAGTGGTTTTGCTGCCAGGTCAGACCGGTGACGTTGTCTTTCACCGTAAGGCCATCGCTGCTCTTGGTATAGCTGGGTTGAACACCGGAAAACTGGGCGTCCTGACCATAGAATGCCTGCTCGGCAGAGGGGGGGGAAATCTCCGTAGTGGCGTTGTAGCTCTTTGTTTGCCCCGTATCGACGATGGAATAAGTGCTTTGTGCAGGCGTTGTGTTCGTTATTGCAGACGTGTCGCCTGCTGTTGATGAAGCAGTTGAGCTGGTTGATGTTGTGGTGCCGCCGCATCCAAGGAAAGTGAGAGTTCCAATAATAGCGAGCACCAATGACATGATTCTTTTGCCTGACATGATTGACTCCTTCTGTTGAAATGTTTTGCTTACCTGCTTCGGTTTTGAGATTCGCCATTCTATCGTGGTTCAGACATAAGATTAGCCAGCAACTCCCGCTGATCAGGCGTTAACAAAGCGTTGACCTTATTAAGGGTTCTGGTGTGTGACACAATCAATTTCACTTCAATCTGACTCTGAGCAACGGCAAGTGCCCCCACGGCAGCCTCGTCAAAGACGCTCGCATCTGCTGCCTGTTTCAATTGTTCTCTGATCTCGTGCACCTTGTCCATAAGCGGCTTGAGCTTTTCCCGCTCGGCGTCAAGGAGGGCCTTGATCCGGATTCTTTGCGATTCTGTCAGTTTGAGAATTTTTGCCATACGCGCCTCAAAATTCTCTGCACATCTTTCAATCCCCGGAGGTGGTCCTCCAAAACCGGGCATCGGTCCCCGTTCCGCCAAAACTGCGCTTGTCCCACTGCCAATCATCGCTGCCAGGACTGCTGCTGTAGTCATCAGTTTCCGTCTCATTAGTATGTACCTCGCTTTCAAGTTGTTCACATCGCATTGATGTGTGCTGTTCTTGATTTCAGAGATAACAAGCAAATGTGTTGGAATTATGTAGTAAATGTATTTTTTGGAGGGGATAGGTAAAAAAGATGCGCAGGGTATGACTGATTAAAACCAGAAGCGGAATTTTATTAATTTATCGATTGTCATATTGCAATGCAGGCTACGAAAAATACGTTCACCCTGCCAAAATTCATTCCGTTTTTCTACCTGGAATATACGGAATGAAGCCTAACCGGAATGCCTCTTCCAGCAGTTCCAAAGGGGCTCTGCGGATATCAACGGCAAATCCGTTCACGGTAAGCATCCAAACCAGCAGATTATTATTCTGCCTGCTTGGCAGGCTCCAACGTGGATCAAGGTAACTGATGCCCCCCGAAACCGCATCAAAAACCGCCTGCATAGCATTGGGTACTTTCGCTTGTCGTTCATTTTGTCACCTTTTACAAATTTTTCACAGCCTGCTTTGAATTACGATTACTTGTGATCATCGCAACAACCGCTGTTGCAAAAGAGTTTGCATATCACTTCTACCGTCCAGCACACAAAGTACAATCACTTCATTTTCGCGAATGGAGTAAATGATTCGGTATGGCTTGAAATGAATTTCCCGGAAATCCCGATTGCCAATTCTATCCAGTTCCGGTGGGTAATGGCCGCGTGCGGCATCTGGGTCAGAGAAAAAACTGCTTGAACAATGCCGTCAAGTAGTCTCTCTGCCGATTCCAGAGTGTCGTGGAACTCTACATAGTCATGAATATCGAATATATCAAATTCAGCCGTTTCGGAAAGCGTGATCGTGAACTTCATTAAAGGCGCCTTTGCCTGATTCGTTCTCTTATGTCAGCAAAAGCCTGTTCTGCGGGCTTTACACGCCCTTCCTCGACATCCTTGCGACTGATTGCCAAAATTTTCAGAAGTGCCAGGCTTTCCTGAATCTCTTCATATGAGGCGATATCCTGCAGAACCGCAGTAGCTTCGCCGTTCTGTGTGATGATGACGGGAGTGCGGCTTTCGGTTATGTTCAGGATAATATCGGCGGCATGCGCCTTAACGTAACTGATCGGTTTTACGGCTTCTTGTAGCAACATGATAACCTCCTGTAGTCTTGAAACTGAATTCAGTCTATATTGAGTTTTAAAACTCGGCAAGGAGAATTTATCCGAATTGTGTAGTAAATGTATTTATTGAGGATTGACAAGGAAAAAGCCGTTTTTGAGTATTTCCACGCGAGAATGTTTCTGGTAAAAATGGATTCAGGTATTTTGTAACACTGAGGCTTGACTATGAAACTTACCATCACTCACAAGCTGTTTTTCGCGATATTTCTGGCGGCAAGCCTTGCAGTAATCAGCTCTACCCTGATTATGCAGTGGAATCTCAACCGGGGATTTTTGCGACTGATCAATGGTATGGAAAAGAGCGGCGTATCGCGCCTGGCTTCCTTGCTCATCAATCAATACAACGTGGAATCAGGCTGGGCCTTGATCCTCCGTGACCAGATGAAGTGGCGTCAGATGGTTGATTCGTCTTTCCCGGAATTGAAACCGCCGCCTCCGACGGATAGGATTCATCCCGCTGACAGACCAGAAAACAGTGCTCAGCCACCACCTGATGTTCTCCCTCCACATCTTGCCCAGCAGTTCAGTCATCGCCTGTTTTTGCTGGATGCAACAAAAAACACGCTGATCGGACCGGATACTGTGCCAGCGGATGCCGATATAATTCCCCTGCACCATCAAGGCATAGTTATCGGTTACCTTGGAATTCGCCCTCAGAGAACCTTGGACAGTCTGCTGCATAAAGGATTTTTACATGAGCAGAGATATGCCTTTGTCATTATTGCCACAGTTGTCCTGTTACTATCTGCCGGCTTGGCGCTGCTGTTGGCAACCCGTTTGGTGAGACCGCTTAAAAACATTACCGAGGCGACTCATGTGCTGGCGCAGGGCAATTACTCAGTCCGCGTTCCGGTCGATTCACATGATGAACTGGGACGATTGGCCGCCGATTTCAATGCACTGGCTCTGGCAATGGAGCAGAACGAGCGGGCCAGGCGGCGCTGGGTTGCTGACATCTCCCATGAACTGCGGACGCCGCTCACCTTTTTGCGGAGCCAGGTCGAGGCAATTCTGGATGGAGTGCGTCAACCGACCACTGAATCAGTCAAGGCAATCCACAATGAAATCATGCGGTTTACGAGACTGGTGGATGATCTCTATCAGTTGTCCCTTTCCGATGTCGGCGCTCAGACCTATCGCAAGGATGAAGTGACAGTCTCCGAAGTTCTTCATCAGGCTGTCTCGATAATCAGCCCGGAATTTTCAACAAGGGACATTGCACTACAGTACGAAGCGACAGATACCATCACCGTCTTTGGTGATCCGGAACGTTTACGGCAACTGTTCGGCAACCTGCTCGACAATTCGCTGAAATATACCGATTCTGGTGGTGAGTTGAACATCAAGGTATGGAAAGATGGCGGCAGGGTGATAATTGACTTTCAGGATTCAACACCCGGCGTAGCAGCAGCGGAACTGGAGAAGCTGTTCGAGCGCCTCTATCGCGTGGAATCTTCCCGTAGCAGAGCTACCGGAGGTGCCGGGCTTGGTCTGGCAATCTGCCGCAACATTGCCGAGGCGCACGAGGGGAGTATCATCGCGAAGACTTCACCACTGGGCGGGGTGTGGATACGGGTTGAACTGCCCTGTTACGGGAGTGCCTGATGAATGAAACCATATTGATAGTCGAGGATGAGGTTGCCACCGCAGAGATACTGGCGGATTATCTCCGTTTGGATAGCTATACAACTCATCTGCTGACGGACGGATTACCGGTTGTTTCCTGGGCTCGTGAGCATAAACCGGCCTTGATCCTGCTTGACCTGATGCTGCCGGGGAAAAGCGGACTGGACATCTGTAAAGAGATCCGCGCCTTCTCATCGGTGCCGATCATCATAACCACGGCGCGGGTCGAAGAGATTGACCGCCTTCTCGGGCTGGAACTGGGAGCCGATGATTATATCTGCAAGCCGTACAGCCCACGCGAAGTGGTCGCACGAGTCAAGACGGTTCTGCGAAGAGCAGCTGGAACTGCGGTGACTCCGTTGGAAGCAGGACTTCAACTGGATGAATCATGCTACCGCGCCACCCTGAACGGGCATGATCTGCAACTGACAGCAGCTGAATTCAGGCTGTTCAACTATCTTGCTGCCCATCCGGGGCGGGTCTATAACCGGCAGCAACTTTTGAACAATATTTACCCGGATGAACGGGCACTGAATGACCGTGCCATTGACAATTACATCAATAAAGTCCGCAAAAAAATTACTGCCGTCAGCAATGAATGTGAGCTGATTCACTCTGTGTATGGGGTCGGGTATAAGTTTGATGTGCGGGAAGAACCTGGAGGACAAGCATGACCAGGCCGTCAGGCAAAGCCAAGAAACTTATTCAGCCGGTCTATCTCCCCCATCAGCTGCTCAAAACCGGGAAATGTAAGCGATTGGGGGCCATCTGACACGGCCTTCTCAGGGTTCGGATGCACCTCGACCAGAACCCCGTCAGCGCCAGAGACCAGAGCGGCCTTGGCCATGGGGGAGACCAGCGAGCGCTTGCCGGTGGCGTGGGAGGGATCAACCATGATCGGCAGATGGGACATTTCCTTGATCAGCGGCACCACCGACAGATCCAGGGTGTTCCGGGTGGCGGTTTCGTAGGTTCGGATACCGCGTTCGCAGAGGATCACCTGTTCGTTGCCCTCGGCCAGGATGTATTCCGCAGCCGCCAGAAACTCCTCCACCGTGGCGCTCATACCACGCTTGAGCAGCACCGGCTTGCGGATCCTGCCCACCTCGCGCAGCAGATCAAAATTCTGCATGTTGCGCGCTCCAATCTGCAGCAGGTCGGCATATTCGGCTACCAAGCCCACGTTATCGGGACTCATCACTTCCGTCACAATCGGCAGTCCGCTCTCTTTTCCGGCAATTGCCAACAGCCTCAGTCCCTCTTCGCGCAACCCCTGGAAGGTATGAGGCCCGGTGCGCGGCTTGAAGGCTCCGCCCCGCAGCATGTCAGCGCCACACCGCTTCACGAAGAGGGCTGTTTTAACAATCTGATCCTCACTCTCCACCGCACAGGGTCCGCCGACCACCACCGGACGGCAACCCTGCCCGACCTTGACTCCGGCCACATCGACAATCGTATCTTCGGGATGAAAATCACGCGATACCAGCTTGTAGGGCTTGGACACATGAATAACCCGCTGTACACCCGGCAGTTCGAGAATCTTGCTGTCATCCACATAGCCATGGTTGCCCAGCACCCCGATGGCAGTGCGCTCGCTACCGGGGATCGGCGCGGCGGTAAATCCCATTTCAGAAACTATGTGTGTTATTGAATCCACATCTGTCTGGGTAGCGTTGTGGTTCATGACGATCAGCATGATGTATCCTCACTTTCGGAGTGGCGGGAATAATGGCATGCCCCGCAAATAATGTACAACGATAATCAACTCAGGCCAAAACTACCACACTCCAGAGCTGTTTCAAAGTAGAGATGTGGTACGTTTTTGGGAGTACCCGCCCGCTCTTTCACCGTTAACTCGCACAAGTTTGCTGAGTGCTGAAAATGGTATTCCCATGCTGTTGTCGAAAAAGTTTACAATACAATGACTCCCTTTAGAAACACCAGCGCTATATTCAATGAAATCAAGTTTTTTTATTAATGGTATATTTTGTGCGTAGTCACAGATATCAAAGTTTCACTCTTACTTGCTGGATTCATTGCACAGTCGGCAGGAGAATATAATGTAAGGGTTTGCTTTTTTTGTTCATGGTGATGTATGATGAATTCCCTAGGCTTTTGATGAGCGCAGTTATGAGGCATTTGCAGTGAGTTCGTTAAAAGGAGGGCTCCATGAAATTCGCACTAAGAACATTGATCCAGGTAGCTTCGATTATTATCGTACTACTGGGCGTAGCTGTAATTTCCCATGCTGTTCAGATTAAGCCTGTAAGCTATGACATGCCTAATGGGTCCGGCATCGCTCGTGGCGGATTGTATAACTACTGGGATGTAAGCTCCACCGGTTCCGGGGAAAAAACTACGGATGGTGCCCAATTGACCGGCGTATCAGGGAAACTCACAGATGGCTTGATCGCAACGGAGAGTTGGGCATGGACTGATGCTGACGGAACTTTTCATACGAGTGGCACCCTCGATCGGTATGTTGGGTGGACATGGGGGGACCCAACGATTGTATTTCATTTCACCAATCAGGTTAACATTGATAACATAACCTTTTATGTCGATAGCCCGTCAAATGACAAATTAAACAATCCTCAAGGTGGAGTAGCAGCACCCACAGGTTTTGAGATAGGTGGGGAACATTTCGATTCCGGTTACGACACATCCAAAAAAAACGTGCCGGGCACCGGTCCGGTAGAGATTAATATAGACAACCTTGGACTGACTATGATCCAGGACCTGACCGTGCAAATTGACAGGGATACCTTCGGTGGAACCCGCTTTTGGCTCTTTTGCAGTGAAATTACTTTCGACGACGGTCAGCCTTCGCCCGTGCCGGAACCTTCTACAATCATTCTTTTTGGAGCAGGAATCGCGGGGTTCGCATTATTGAGGAATCGGCGCAGGAAATGAGCCAATCTATCAGATTCGGGAGCATTCAGGGGGCGGTCGAGAGACCGCCCCCTGTGTATTTCTGGTAATCATGCAGGAGTTCCATTGCGGCACCACCACCTTCAGCTGACATATAGTCAGGGACACTGAAGGAGGTAATCCCGTCTGATGCATATTCGCCGGCAATCCGGAGTTGCTGTTTTACACGGCAAAAGGGTGCGGGCTTGGCTTCAAAGGGAGATTCTGAAACCATAGTAAAGAGTTCTACAACCACCTGAAGCTTTTTGCCATTGGCATCTGTGGTTTTTCTGAGGCCCTTCAGGTAGCGTGGAAGAATTTCGAGGGGCAGTTTCGCGGTACCGGCACCGTCTTGAAAAAGAAGGACATCCACCGATGTCCCCCCCAAAAGCTTATTCCAGAAGGCCTCATATGAATCAGGATTCATGCGGGCATTGGAGAAACCGGACAGAAGTACCAAACCATCGGGAGACACTTTTTTCAAAAAACCGGAAAGCTGCTTGAGATGTTGAAAAAGCAGTTCCCTTAATTGTGGTGACCGCCATGTCAGATCATCGATTTCTTCCGGTATATACCACCCCTTGAACGCCTTGTATCTAGTCGCAACTACAGCTACTTCCTGAGCGACTCGCTCCGATTTCCAGCGCAAGCGTTTCAGATACTCTTGCTGACGATCAAATGATTGCCTGACCATCTCCCAGTGTTGTGATTCCGCAGCCAATCCCAGATAGAGGTCGATGCCTCGTTTTTCCGCCAATTCGAGAATAATTTCCAGCGGCACCCGCGGCACCTGCTCGAATGTTCGGGTAGCATAATATGCCATGTTGTCGTGCAGAGTCCATTGGACAATAACGTACCGCAGACCGATAGCCTGAAAGGAATCAAACAATTTCTCCCACCTGGCAGTATTCCAGTTGCTATTTTTATCAAGAAGCTGGATAAATGTGCCGTCCAGTTGTGGTCTTTTTGCTGGACTGGCTGACACCTCAGCGTATGATCTTGAGATGGTTGCTCCACCAATAAGAAGAACCAGAAAAAGTCGAAACAGCCGCAGATAAAATCTTTTTATAGGTTTTATTATCAATAAAAGAACCCCAGACTGAAGAGTGCACTGTCATAATCCCCACGGTAATTGCGAAATCCCTTGTCAAAAAACTTGCCATGCTTGAAGTTGATGCTGAAATCGATCACGCTCCGATAGTTCTCATAGCGAGTGTTGTTGAAGAAGTACTTCAGAGAAATACCCGCCCCCCCCTCCAAAAAATTTCCCCCTGCATTAAAAGGAGACTGCCAGTGAGCATCCATAACAAGATGGGGAGTCAGCATGTAATTGGAGAGGAAAGTAAAAGCGCGTCCCTTCCGAACTTCAACGGAAGCTGCAACTGTTGCACTACGCACGTATTCGTCAATTTCGCCGTAGACAAGGTAATAATCCTGGTTTTGCACCAGTGGAAGCGGCTCGAAGCCTTTTCCCCGTGAGTAGAGGAGACGAAACAACCAATCATCCTGAGCATTTTTTCCGATCTTGATCAGTTGCTCCCCGCTTATCCAGAGGTTTTCGCTCTGCAGGAACTTATAGCGAAGGCCAATGCCCGCCTGGGTCGAGTCATCTTTGTAGTTCAGAGTGTCGGGCTTCAGGCTTCCGAATACTCTTCCAAAAAGTTCCAGAATGCGATCATTTCTAAAACCAATGACCGGTGGCCTGTACGATGCCTCGAAGCCAAGCTGGCCGCTCAATTCCCCACTGATCTGCTGCCCGCTTCCCAAGAGAGAGTTTGGTGATTTTCCGGTTCTATAGGCAGCATACAACGCCAAACTCGTTGTCTTAGTCAATTTGCTGATTTCGCTGCGAATCCGGTGGGCATCTTTTTCCAATCGGGCTGTTTCATCTGAAGCGCCCTGCGGCATCAGTGGAGAAGCATCGAGTGTCTTTTTGAACCATTCAACAGCCTTCTCATTCTTGCCAATTTTAATATGCAGGTAGCCAAGCTCCTCAAGAACTTTCTGGGATTCTCGCGTGCGAGCTGCCACCAACTCGAAGATCCTGATGGCATCATCAAAACGACCGGCGGCAACGTAGGCATATCCCAGGGACAAGGCGTAGTCATCCTGTTGCGGCTCCTTTTCATATGCGTCCTGAAAAGAGTCAATCGCTTTCTGTTGTTGACCGGTTCGTTGATACAGTATCCCCAATGCATATGACCTGGAAGGTTTTGGCTGCAGCTTCCAGGTTTTCTCCATCAATGCAAGCGCATCTTCATTTTTTCCCAGCTTTTGCAAGAGGCCGGACTTCAGATCATAATATCCCGATATATCAGCAGATAAGAGTTTGTCCGGGGCAATCGCATTCAAGGCCTTCCATGCTTCATCGGTCTTGTTGTCAAGGTAATACACATTGGCAAGATTCAGTAAGACCATATGGTCTGGTGCGAGTGCAAGCGAGCGGCTGAAAGCATCGGCCGCCTTGTCATATGCATACTCTTCCGCGTAGAGATGCCCCAATGTATCATATATCTGCTTCAACTGAGGCGGAGAAGGTTTAGATGGTTTCTCAAGTGCCGACAGCAGGTATTCCACCGCGGCTCCAGGCCTGCCGAGCTCCTTGTGGCAAAGCGCAATGCCCAGAATTGAAGCAGGATCCTTTTTCTGTCGATCCGCCAGAAGAAACTGCTGTAAAGCCAGCTCCCACTGTTGTGAACGATAGTGGGAAAGCCCCAGATAATAATGGCGCGGCCAGTTTTCGCCACACAGCTTCAATGCGGTAGCGAGGTGGTCCGTCGCCTCCTGAATGTTTCCCTTATTGAAGGAATAAATTCCGAAACTGTCCTCAGCGGAACATTTTTCAGCAGTTGTAGCGTCAGGGTGTTCGACAATCTTTTGTAAATAGCTTCTATAGCGCCCGTCTGTTTCCGGGTTTTCGGCAAATCGGTACAGGTTGGCCAAGATGAGAAAGATTCCCGGTGAACTATCACCAAGCGACACGACACTCTCATACGCCTGTATAGCTTCGTTCCAGTTTCCTGTTTTCTCCAGAATCAGCCCTTTTTCCCGCAGAGCAACACGCTTCTGATCATTTTTCAAGGACGTAACTGAGAGCGCCAGATCAAGATAGCGGAGCGCTTCCTCCGGTTTGCCAGCCTTGTTCAGCAAAACGGCCAGCCTGATGAGTGTCTCTGAATCAGCATTTGAAACAGGCTGGTATGCTTTTTCAAGTTCAGTGGCAGCAAGCGCGGTTTGACCAGCCTTCTCCAGAATGACACTTCTTTCTTTATAAGCCACCCGTTTAAGATCATCTGGCAAAGCAGGATCAGCAAGAGCTCGATCAAGAAGCTGGAGCGCATCGTCCGATTTGCCGGCCCTGCCCAACAAAAGGGCACGACGAACCAATGAGCCACCTCCGGGCTTTGTCTGGCTACCGAGGCTTTTCTCCATGGCATCTGCTGCTTTCTCATAGCTGCCCGCTTTTTCATACACCAAGGCAAGATTTCTTTGTACAAGAGTCTTTTGCAGGTCTGAAAGCCTGAGAAAAAGGGTCTTCTCGAGAACCGTTCCGGCTTGGTCGAACTTTTCCATTCTGATCAATAGATTTGCATAGCGTAGCAACATATCTCCGTTTTTAGGGGTTTTCACAAGGAGCAACTTGTAGATCTCCGCACTTTCCCGAAGCATCCCTGCTGATTCATATGCCTGCGCCAGAATTGTCAAGGTTGCCACGGTAACTTTTTTTCCCTGCTGCTCCACCAACACTTTCAATTCCTGAATTGCCGCTGCATAATTGCGCCTCTTCAGGTGCAAATTAGCCAGGAACTCCCTATCATCCTGGTTCAATCCGCTAGGTTTGACCAATGTCATCCATTTTTCCGCTTCATCGTATCTGCCGCCCTGGTAGGCGATAAATGCCAGCCCGCGCAACGCCGACAGGTTATTGTTATCGTTTTCAATGACCATTTCGTAAGCCTGCTTTGCCTGCTCCATGTTGTGCAGCTTTTTGGCAACCTCGGCCAACGCGAGGGATGCCGCAACTTTTTCAGCAGGCGACGTCGCTGATTTCTGGGATTCGCTAAAAGCTTTCATGGCTTCTTTCAGATGAGACGACTTTTCGAAAACAACGCCTGCTTTCATGAAAAAGTCATGCTTTTTCTCGATTTCGGTGAGAGCCTGCAGCATTCTGCCTGCATTATCAAAATTTTTTCCGGAGAGTGCAAGATCGGCTGCCATCGAAAGGGCAAAAATTCGATCCGCTTTTTTGATATCTTTTACGGCTGCAGCCGATGAGAATACGGCAAAAGCAAGGTCCGCGTTTTCCAGCCTCTGAAAGGCCAACCCCTTGAAGAAATAGGCGGGAACAAATGTTGGCCAGCGACGAAGAATCAGATCTGCCTGGGCAATCACTTCGTTATGAAGAGCCAGCTTTTCCAAGAGCAGCAAATAGGAAACCCGAGTGCGGATATCATCAGGAGCAAGAACAAGATAAGCCTCAAACTCCTTGCGGGCCTCATGTAACTGACGTTCGCGCTGAAGCCGGTAGGCGCGTTCCAGATGGGGAAAGGAACGATATTTCTTGATCTCATCTTTAATAAAACCCCGCCCTTTAGATGGTTCGACCTTTTTCAGGTAATACTCGAAATTCGGCTGATATGCTTGTAACTTCTCAGAAGCATTTGCGGGATTCACCCGGTTTCCAGGCAGATGAATGAGCAAAAACAGCAGCGACATCAACATATAGGTACTGGTATTTTTCAGTATGTTACGCATGTTATTTCGCGTGTTCCTTTCCAGCCATCTCTTTGAAGATGGAAGCAATAATATCCGGAGCAACAACCTGCATTTCCGTAAGAATGTCACCAAGACTCCTTAATCTCGCTTTCTGCAGGTTCATCGCGTGATCCAGTTGCTCAGGGGAAATATATCCTCTCCCGACAAGGAAATCACCCAAACGCTTTCCGGGATTGGCAGCATGCTCTTCAAATGCCTTGTTAAGAACATCACAGGATATCAAGGATTCATCGAGCAGGATGTCTCCCAGTCGTGAATATGTTCGTCGTTGTCGTCTGAGCGCCTCGGACAACTGCTCTTGTGTTAACAGTTTTTTATCAATGAGTAGTTGTCCCAGCCTCGGTTTGGTGTTATCGCTTTCCTGTTCGGCAAGCCTTTCGTAGCCGCGCTGAATTGAAAATGAAAGACTGTTTTTTGTGGTGAGACACAGTTCGATCGGCAGGCCGACTGCAGCCTCGATCTTGCTTAACTCCTCCCGGCGTGGCACTGAGGAGGCGGCGATAATCAGTTTGTTGTTTTTCAGTTCTATGGGGAATACCGAATGAAGCACGGCAAGCTCGCGCGGCAACATGCGCAGCAGTTCAACAGGTGTTTCATAAGGATCTATCTCACGGGTTGAGATTCGCAATTGCATACCTAGGGTCTGTATCAGTTCGTCCTCGGTGACCAGACCCTTGTGCATCAGGATATCACCCAGCAAACGTCCGGTTTTCTGTTGTTCGCTGATGGCAGACTCCAGCTGTTCAAAGCTGATAACCCTTTTTTCCACCAGCATGTCGCCGATCCGTTTCCGGAATGACTTCAACTCATCCTCGCTGGGAACAACGTGAGTTGTATGATCCCACTTGATCCAATTCCCGGTCATCAGATACCGCGAAAACATAAAGAGCGCCCGGTTGGTTGCAAAAAAATTGATGACGTTCGCCCAGACAAAATTGAGAATTGAAAGCAGTGCCCGCTTCAGGTTGTAGAACCTGAATACGCAGTACATCCTGACGGCCAGACGCATGATCAGAAAAACGGTTGTAATCTGAATTATTTTCCAGAGCAGGGTCCCTTTTTCTACAAGAGGTGGGTAGTGATAGGCATCGGGGAAGAACCGTACAGCCGTATAGTACGACAGTACGTACACGATTACCAGGTATCCCAGCATGTTTACCTGGCTGGTCAGTAGAGCCTTGCGATCCTTGAAAAGCACATATTTTGTCAGTGCATCACCTTTCCAACCTAGGCTTTCCCACCCCTGCAAGGCAATGCCGGCGATCCAGCGGGATTTCTGCCGTACCGATGCCTTGAATTCAGCCGGGAATACATTTCTGATGGCTATCAGCTCATTTTTATCTACCGGAATTTTTTTGCCGGTAAGTAGAGATTTTTCGGTGGTGGTTCGGGTTATCGGCAACTTTACAAAAATCGCCTTTTCCACACCTATGGCTTTCAGGCGCATTCCCATCTCATAATCCTCGGTCAGAGAACCAAGTTTGAAAACAAGATGCTTTTCATTATCGCTCGCCAGCAACTCAAGTGCGTGCCTGCTGAATCCGCAGCCGACACCTGCACACGGGATGCCGCGACCGAAGACCTCGCGGATGACCATGTTCTTGTGGTGATTTTCGGCAAACTCATCCATGTAATGCGCTCTGGTCAGTTGGTACCAGTGCTGGGGTTCAAACGGAACGACCGGGAGTTGCACCATGTTTTTGCGGGGGATCAGGAAATTGAACAATTTGAGAGTAAGGGGATGGACAATATCTTCGGCATCCTCCATCACAAAAACAGGAAACTCGAAATGATTTTCTTTTTCCATGTTACGGATACCCTCGTAGATCCAGTTCAGGCAGTCGGCCTTGCTGGTGGGACCCGGATCGCGGCAGACAATACAATGAATGTTGTCATGGATTTCCCGCAAGCGCGCCACCTCGCGCTGGGTGTCGGGATCGTTGGGGTATGTGCCTATAAATACTTGATAATTTGAATAGTTGAGTGTCGAGATGGAGTTACTTACCATATGGAAAATGATTGCTGACTCATTCCAGGCAGGAATCATGACGGCGATCGGTTGTTCCGGAACACTGAGAAGTTGCTGCTCGGTTATTGGTTTATAGCGTTTTCTTACGAAGAGCGCCCGGTAGATAGTCCGGGTAAAATACATGACATCAACCACGAGTTCATCGATGCCGCTGACAAGGAATACGCAGGCGACCACAAAAAGCAGCCCCTTGAATGCCAGCATCACAAATGCGAAGTAATCGACATAGGTAAAACTCATTGCCGTACAGACCCCTGTCCTGTTGCCATTATATTGATCAAAACGCTCCTCCCAGGAACCTGTTTATGGCGCTTTGCACCTCGACGATGGAGAGGGGCATTGGATTGCCTGATGCGTGTGTAGCAGTTTCACATAAGATCGATACCAGAAGCCATCCCGCAACAAAAGCCACAAGGAAGGAATGTTTCATTTATGGCCATCTTCTCCTCTCCTTATCAGTGTTTTCATAAGAACTTCCACGATCCGCCCGGCAGCCTGCCCATCCCCATATGGATTATGAGCCTGACTCATGCTTGTGTAGGCGGCTTCGTCATCAAGTAAGCGGCAGGTTTCCCTGACAATTTTTTGAGTATCGGTGCCGACAAGCATGACTGTTCCCGCCAGAAGCGCTTCGGGCCGTTCAGTCGTCTCGCGCATTACAAGCACCGGCTTGCCAAGTGACGGTGCCTCTTCCTGCACGCCGCCCGAGTCGGTTATGATCAGATAGCTCCGATCCATCAGCCAGACAAAGGGAAGATAGTCAACCGGATCGATCAGGTGAATATTCTCATGTAATCCCATCCCCAGCAGTCTCTGAACCGGTTCACGAACGTTCGGATTGAGATGGACCGGGTACAGGATTTCAACATCCTTACGGTTTGCGGCAATCTCTGCCAATGCCCGGCAGATCTGCTCAAACCCCTCGCCGAAATTTTCGCGGCGGTGACCGGTGACCAGAATCATCCGCTTGTTCATATCGAGAAAAGAAAAGGCGTGCGCCATGCGTGTCCCGATTTTGGCGTCATGTCTCACCTTGGCTACCACCGTGAGGAGCGAATCAATGACGGTGTTGCCGGTCAGATGTATCGCCTCAGGGGAAACACCTTCGGCAAGAAGGTTGGCGCGCGCCCAGGGAGTGGGTGCAAAGTGAATATCTGTCAAAACTCCGGCAAGCTTTCGATTGATCTCTTCCGGAAACGGAGCGAATTTGTTGCCTGTCCGCAATCCGGCTTCCACATGCCCGACCAGCAGGCGACAGTAGTAGGCGGCCAGCGATGCAGCCATGGTGGTGGTCGTATCACCATGAACAAGGACAATATCAGGTTGCTCCTGTTCGAATAGCTCTTTGAGCCCCTGCAGGACACTACAGGTGACATCAAAAAGATCCTGCCCAGGTTTCATGATGTTGAGGTCGTAATCCGGATATATCTCAAACAGGTCAAGCACCTGATCAAGCATCTGCCGGTGTTGAGCCGTGACGCAGACCCTGCTGATAATTGAACCCGGATATTTTTCCAGTTCCTTCACGACCGAAGCCATTTTAATGGCTTCAGGCCTTGTTCCGAAAACTGATATGATTTTTAACATATCGTGACCTTTGAGATTACACCTGACAAGCCGCCCTGGTGCCCCTCGGAAGATTCCAGTTGAAAGAATACTTCTACGATCTTCCGAATGTGTCTCCTCTGTCTGAAGTCGGCAGCTTCTGCTCGTGACGTTCGCACAGCATCTGTAACCTGTCCATCCGATGGATCACAACCCGGTTGCCCTGCACTTCGATGATGCCATCGTCTTTCAGTTTTCTCAGCGTGCGGGAGATGGTTTCGCTGGCCGTCCCCAGACGTGAGGCAAGCTCCCCCTTTTTGATACCCAGATCCACATAGGTAATTCCGCCGTAGCTGGTCGATTTTTCATCAGCCCGTCTGATCAGGAATGATGCCAGCCGCGATGTCACATCGGCAAAGGAGAGTTCCTCGATCTGCCGGGCAAAACGCCGCAGCATCAAGGACAACGACACTACAAGATTCAAAGCAAAACCAGGATTTCTGCCCATCAAACCAAGAAAACCTTCCCGTGGGAGATACAACGCCTCCCCCGATTCCAGGGCACGGGCTTCGGCAGGATATTTTCCATCGCCAAAAAACGCCGCTTCAGCAAAGGTTTCATGCGGCTGGACAAAGTGCAGCACCTTCTCGCGGCCATCGTGTGCGATCCTGCACAGCTTGATGGAACCGGAGACCAGCAGATAGAAACCGGTCGCCTCATCTCCCTCGCCAAACAGGGACTCGCCCTTTTTAAACGTGCGCCGGACGATAATCGTGGCAAGTTCCGCCAGATCCGCGTCGTTCATTCCGGAGAACAGCAGCGATTTTTTGAGCAGTTCGATAAGTTCCATCCCTATTTTTTCAAAAACACCCTGATCCGCTCAGCTACCTGCGGTGCTGTAAAACCGAACTGCTCTGCCAGAACCTTATCCGGTGCCGATGCGCCAAAATGCTCGATACCAATGAACAGGCCTTCGCAGCCGACCAGCCTGCCCCATGATTCACCACGTCCGGCCTCGAAGGCGACGCGTGGCACACCGGCAGGAAGCACCTGGCTGCGATAATCAGACGATTGGGCCAGAAAACTCTCCAGACAGGGCACCGAAACGATCTGGCCTGCAATTCCGTCCGCAGCAAGTTTTGCAGCGGCCTCAACCGCAACATGAACCTCGGAACCGCTGGCCATAATAACGACATCCGGCTTTCCGACCGGTGTGGAGACGATGTAGCCTCCTTTAAGGATATCGTTATTGCTAGCGGCTCCACGATCAATGACCGGAAGCTTCTGACGGGTCAGGATCAGTGCGGTCGGTCCATCCTTTCTTTCCAGAGCAGCCTGCCAGGCCAGGGCGGTCTCCAAGCCATCAGCGGGGCGAATCACCTGCAGATCGGGAATCAAGCGCAGGGAGGCCACATGCTCGATCGGCTGGTGGGTAGGTCCGTCCTCCCCGACAAAGAAGGAATCGTGGGTGAAAATATAGATGACCTGCTGTTTCATCAGAGCCGACAGTCGGATCGCCGGACGGCAGTAGTCGGAAAAGACGAGGAAGGTTGCGCCGTAAGGGATAAAACAACCGTACAGGGACATTCCGTTCAGAAGCGCTCCCATGGCGTGTTCGCGGATGCCGAAGTGGATGTTTCGGCCTGCGAAGGCACCGGCCTGAACCGCGGGCGATCCTTTAATCTCACTGTTATTGGAGGGCGCCAGATCAGCCGACCCACCGATCAGCGAAGGGAGCAGGGCAGCGACTTTCTGCAGCACCGCGCCGGAGAGGGCGCGGGTAGCGCCATCCTTGCCATCCGTAGCTGCAATCAACTGCTCGGAAAGGTCTGCGGGCAGACGTTTATGCCACATTGAATCCCACAACTGGGCTTTTTCCGGATTGGCAGCCTGCCAGGCAGAAAACGTGCGTTGCCAGGCTGCATACTGAAGTTTTTTTGCCTCAACCTGAATCTTGCAGATATCACGGACTTCCTGCGGTATTTCAAACGCCTCATGCCGCCATCCCAGGTTGGCGCGGGTAGCGGCAATCTCCTCAGCACCCAGCGGCGAGCCGTGAGCACCCGACGACCCCTGACATTTGGGGCTCCCAAACGCTATATGAGTGGTCGCGATAATCAGTGACGGCTTGACGGTCTCGGCCTTGGCCTCGGCAATGGCGGCAGAAATCCGGGAATGGTCATGACCATCAACCTTAAGAACATGCCAGCCGGCAGCGATAAAGCGCCCTTCAACATCCTCCGACCAGGCAAGGTCGGTTTTCCCTTCAATGGTTATGCCGTTACTGTCGTAGATGTAGACCAGATTACCAAGCTTGAGGTGACCGGCAAGCGCGGCTGCTTCGTAGCAGATGCCCTCTTGCAGACAACCGTCCCCCATCAGGGCATAGATGGTGTGGTCAATCGGCTTGAAATCGACCGTATTAAAACGATCAGCCGCCATCTTTGAGGCGATCCCCATTCCGACGCCATTGGCAAAACCCTGACCCAGCGGGCCTGTAGTAACCTCAACGCCAACCGTATGACCGAACTCCGGATGACCGGGCGTTTTGCTGCCCCACTGACGAAAGTTTTTCAACTCGTCCAGCGGCAGGTCAAACCCGAACAGGTGCAGCAGCGAGTACAGCAGCATGGAGCCGTGGCCGGCCGAGAGGATAAAGCGGTCACGATTTGCCCAGGCCGGATCTTCGGGATTGAAGGAGAGATGATTACCCCACAGGGCAACAGCACAGTCGGCGGCACCCATGGGCAGCCCGGGATGACCGGAATTGGCCCTGTCAACGGCATCGGCGGAGAGAAAGCGGATAGCATCGGCGCACAGCCGCGCCTGGTCCGGGGAGATCATGATCTGCTGCATTGCAATTCCTTTCAAACTATCGGGTAAAGTGATTGAATCCTTGATTTTTTTGGTTGCAGCGCGTGCCGTCTGCCGCACGGGTACAGACTTCGGGCGAGGTGGTCACTATACCAACAGGTGTCGCCTCAATGCCACACTTTTTCATGAGAAGCGCGATTTTTTCTCGACGGGATGGGGGGGAGGTAAAGCAGAGTTCATAATCCTCACCACCGGAGATTGCTAAATTGTAGGGAAATTCGGATATATACGAGGATGCGGCCCGGAACCCTGCTGACAGCGGCACGGCATCCAGATTGATTGTGCCGCCGACGGCCGATTGTTCGGCAATATGCCCGAAATCTGCCAGCAGACCGTCACTGATATCGATCATGGCGGTGATCATTCCGGTTTCAGCCAGGGCAAAGGCTGCAGCAGTGCGGGGTGACGGGTCGAGCAGGCGGGATATGAGGATAGATCCCCCTTCACCCCAACCCTCACCCTCATGGAGAGGGAGCTGTTCGAGCAACCTCAGCCCCATGGCCGCATCGCCCAGCGTGCCGGTCACCCAGATATCGTCCCCAGGCTGTGCCCCAGAACGACGAACCACCAACTGTGGGTACTGCTCCCCCATTATTGTTACCGAGATAATCAGGCCGCCGCGGGAAGAGCAGGTATCGCCGCCGATCAGTGCTACACCGTGTTCAGAAGCCATGGCAAGGAAACCACGGGTGAATTCGTCTATAAACTCAAGCGACAGGTCGGCGGGAATCCCCAGAGACATAAGCGCCCAGCGGGGAATACCGCCCATGGCGGCGATGTCAGAGATGCTGACGGCAAGCGACTTACGCCCCAGGCGATACGGGTCATGCCAGGATCGGCGGAAATGCACGTTCTCCAGCAGCATGTCGGTAGAGGTCAGGAGTTGCATGCCGGGGGATACATCAGTCACTGCGGCATCATCGCCTATGCCGGTTATGACACCGATACCCGGTTTTGATGCTGAGGCGATGCGGGTTATAAGGCCGAATTCGCCCAGATTGGAGATGTCTTTCACTGTTTGGTCATCATGCGATATCTTCATGTAATCTTTGGAGTTCCTCTCACACAAAGCCCCGCTCAGTACGTGATTTTAAGTGAGTTCATCTCGTCCTTGGTGACATCTTTCCAGCGTTTCAGATTCCAGTTGCCGACCCAGGCCTTGAATATATCCAGGTTCGCCTTCCGCTCCGCATCGGAACTGCCAAGGTTCTCGTACATGTTTCCCGCTTTTTTATCAGCCCTGCCGCTGCCGTCATCAAGGCGCCGCATCAGGGCACCGGTATCCGGCCACCCAACAAATGAGATCATAGTGCCATAGCTATTCATCCGCATGCCGACGCTGTTGTCTGTCCACTTTTTCTTGTCCTTGTCGAACTCCTCGATTTCCGGTGAGCCCGTGCCGTGGCAACCGGCACACTGCTTGTCAAAGATGGGCTTGATATCCTTCTGCCAGGTAACTTCTGCCCCGGCTGCCTGTGCGCCCCACACGAGTGCCACTGCCCCCAGTCCCAAAATCAGTTTTTTCATAGCACGCTCCTCTGTCATGTTCGGCCTAAGGCCTTGTTTTCGTTTTTTATAGCTAACCGTAACCCGCTTTGCCTCGCTTAACAACAAAAAAAGGCATGAAACCAATCACGCCCTCTTTTTTAAACGTATTTCATTTCAGCTTGTTACCCGCGCGCACCTGCCGAAATCTCTTTGCCGGGACGGATGAGCATCTTGGGAGTTGTAATCGCCACACGTGGTGGTTTGGCTGGTTCCTTGCTCCCTTTCGGTGCCGGGGGAGGGTATTTTTCCAGCGCCAGTTTCAGCACTTCGCTTACCTCACTGACCGCAACAATCCTGACCTTTTTGAGGATGTCAGCCGGTATATCCTCCAGATCCTTCTTGTTCTGCAGGGGGATGATAACCGTTTTCATCTCCGAACGCACCGCTGCCAGAATCTTCTCTTTCAGGCCACCTATGGGCAGTACCTTGCCCCGCAGCGTCACCTCACCGGTCATTGCCACATCTTTTCTGACCGGAGTGCGGGTGATGATCGAAACCAGAGCCGTTGTCATGGCAACCCCGGCTGAGGGGCCGTCCTTGGGTATGGCTCCGGCGGGCACATGCACGTGAATCTCGTGCTCCTGAAAAAATTCGGGTTTGATATAGAGCTCATCGGCATGGGCGCGAATGTAGGAGTGCGCCGCCTGGACCGACTCTTTCATGACATCGCCCAATTGTCCGGTCAGTGTCAGTCCGGCCTTGCCCTGCATCAACGAAGCCTCAATATGGAGGATTTCCCCCCCCACCGGCGTCCAGGCCAGACCATTGACCACACCGATTTCATTATGATCCAGATCGTCCTCACGCAGATATTTTGCGGCTCCCAGGAAGATGTGCAGATTCTTGACGGCAACCTTCACGCTGCGCCGGGAGCCCTCCGCCACCTTGCGCGCCACCTTGCGGCAGACCGTGCCGATCTGCCGCTCCAGATTACGCAGACCGGCTTCACGGGTGTATTTGGCGATGATTTCACGGATTGCATCATCCTCGAAGGAAATATACTTGTCCTTGAGCCCGTTCTCCTTGATCTGGCGAGGAACCAGGTAACGCTTGGCGATTTCGAGCTTTTCCTCCTCGGTGTAGCCGGAGAGATTGATCACCTCCATGCGGTCGCGCAGGGCCGACGGCACCGGATCAATCTGGTTGGCCGTGGCGATGAACATGACGTTTGAGAGGTTGTATGGCTGATTGATGTAATGGTCGGAAAAGGAGTGGTTCTGCTCCGGATCCAGCACCTCCAGAAGCGCTGACGAAGGGTCTCCCTTGTAGTCGTAGCCAAGCTTGTCGATCTCATCCAGCATGATCACCGGGTTGGTTGTGCCGGCCTGCTTCATGCCCTGAATGATCCGTCCCGGCAGTGCGCCGATGTAGGTGCGACGGTGGCCGCGAATTTCAGCCTCATCCCTCACCCCTCCCAGGGACATGCGAACGAACTTGCGCCCCATGGCCCGGGCAATGGACTTACCCAGTGAGGTCTTGCCCACGCCGGGAGGACCGACAAAGCAGAGAATCGGGCCTTTCATTTTCTTCCTCAGCTTACGCACCGCCAGAAATTCAAGGATGCGCTCCTTGATCTTGTCCAGGTAGAAGTGATCGTCGTTAAGGATTTTTTCAGCACGGGCAATATCCAGATTGTCACGGGAGGTCTTGCTCCAGGGGATCTCGACCAGCCAGTCCAGATATGTTCTGATGATACCGGCCTCGCCGGCATCCTGGTGCATGTTCTCCAGGCGGCCAAGCTGTTTAAGAGCCTCCTTCTGGACGTTCTCCGGCATTTTAACAGATTCAATGGCCTTGCGAATCTCGACCAGTTCCTCTTTCTCCCCACCGTCGCCAAGCTCCTGCTGGATAGCCTTCATCTGCTCCCGGAGATAATATTCCTTCTGGTTCTTGCCCATCTCTTCCCGCGCCGCATTCTGGATCTTGGCCTGCACGCTGAGAAGCTCCACTTCGCGACTGAGAAATTCGTTAACTTTGGTCAGGCGAACAATCGGGTCGTTGATCTCCAGCAACAGTTGCGCGTCCGGCACCTTCAATCCCATATTACTGGCGATCAGGTCGGCCATACTGCCCGGATCCTGGATATTTTCAAGGATTACCAATACTTCTGGCGACACCTGTTTGCCCAGCTCGATGACTTTCGCCAGTTGCTCACGCACAGTGCGAAGCAGCGCCTCTGTCTCCAGAGAAACATCCAGCAGCAGATGGTCAACCTGGCGCTCGGTACGGACGGTATAGAAGGGCTTGTCCGAGATATATTCCGTGATTCGTGCCTTTGCCAGCCCCTGTACCAGAACCTTGACCCGTCCGTCCGGCAGCTTGAGCATACGCATGATCATGGCAACCGTTCCGACTTCATAGATCTTGTCAGGTGTCGGGTCTTCGTCGCCGATATCGTGCTGGGTTGCCAGCAGGATCATGCGGTCGCCCGCCAGGGCGTTATCCACAGCCTTGACCGACATCTCGCGGCCAACAAAAAGCGGTATGATCATGAACGGATACACCACCACATCCCGCACCGGTAGCAACGGCAATATCTCGGGAATGCTCAGTTCTTCAGCTTCCTGCTTATCGGTATCCTTCTCACGTTCGCTCAATCAACTATCTCCTTTATCTCTACCTGCTGGTCACCGTTTTTTTGACAGGTCACCCGCAATACTCCCCGCCGGTATTCCGCCGTAATAGAGCAGGCATCAATGCTGACCGGTATATGTACTGCATGGTGAAACGTGCCATGGCTGCGCTCAATGCAGACAAAACGCACATCCTCTTCGGCCTTCTCACGAGGGCGCTGTGCGCTCAGAACGAGTGTCATTCCTCGTATTGTCAGGGTGATGTCCTGCCGCTTAAAACCGGGAAGATCAAATTCAAGAACAATCGTTCCAGCCGTTTCGTACATATCCATCAGCGGACGATTTTCACCTTCGTCAAGGATATCCCGCAGCTCAAGGGCGTGAAGCAGATTGCGTATCTCACCGACGTGCCTGCTGAATATTTCCTGCTGAAACGGTTTCTTGCCCGAAAAGCGTGGCATATCATCACCTGCCTGCCTTGGTAATCCGATTACGTCATGAAGATGTAACCATTCCTGCCACCATTGTCAAGGCCAGCGACCTCCGGCAGCCCTCTGATCCAAAAATGAATTGACATTGCGGACGGTATACACGATATTTTTTCATTTCTGCCGCATGTCGTCATGCTGCATCAAGCATTGTTTCGGGAGTTTCCCGCTCGCTGACAGAGAAAGTTGAGGGGTAAAGGATGGAACGCTGGACTGTAAATGATTCCGCTAAAACATACAATCTGGACAACTGGGGTGCCGACCTTTTCTCGATCAACAAGAAGGGTAATATCTGCGTTCACCCTTCGTCCAACTCCAAACAGTCCATCGACATGCGAGCCCTGGTTGATGACCTGATCAAACGCAAAATCAAGCCCCCGATCCTGCTCCGTTTCATGGATGTTCTGCAGGGGCGCATCGCCAGCATCAACCGCATCTTTAAAAATGCCATTGCCGAAAATGACTATCCGGCCAGATACCAGACATTTTACCCGATCAAGGTGAACCAGCAGCGCCAGGTGGTGGAAGCCATTGCCAGCTATGGCAAACGTTACAACATCGGCCTGGAAGTGGGTTCCAAGCCGGAACTGGTGGCGGGCATTTCCATCTCAACCGGTAACGGTCTGCCGATCATCTGCAATGGCTATAAGGATGCCGAATACATTGAGACGGTACTCTACGCGACAAAGATCGGTTACGACATAACCATCGTCATCGAAAAGCTCTTTGAGCTGGAAAAGATCATCGAACTGGCAAAGAAAACCGGTATCCAGCCCAAGCTTGGCATCCGGGTCAAACTGTCCTCCAAAGGTACCGGCAAATGGGCAACATCTGGCGGTGAGGATGCAAAGTTCGGGCTGCGCATGTCCGAGATCATGGCCGCCATCCGTCTGCTTCAGGAGCAGGGCATGCTCGAATGCGTCAAGCTGCTGCACTCCCACATCGGCAGCCAGATCACCAAGATTGACAAGATAAAGACCTCGCTGATCGAAGCCACGCGCATCTACACCGAGATGCGCAAACTGGGGGTCGGTATCGAATATCTGGATATTGGCGGCGGCCTGGGCGTAGACTATGACGGCTCCAAATCAAGCTATTTTTCCAGCGTCAACTATACCATTGAAGAATACGCCAACGACGTCATCTACCAGGTAAAGAACATCTGCGAAGAAGCCGGGGTGCAATGCCCCAATATCATTTCCGAATCAGGACGTGCAACGGTTGCCCACTATTCGGTCATGGTGACCAACGTGCTCAACACCAATACCCAGAACCTGATGCCCGACTTCGAAGACATGCTGGCCCACACCGAAAAGATTGTGCCAACGGTCAAGAAGCTGCTGGATATTAACAAAAGTATCGACCGGTATTCGCTGCGTGAGGACTACCACGACGCCCTGCAGCTTATCAACGAGGCGGTCAGCCTCTTCAATCTGGGGTATCTGACCTTGCAGGACCGGGCCATCGCAGAGTGGCTCTACACAAAAATCATCCGCAAGATCAGTAGCATCATTGAAAAGATCAAGCCGATTCCCGAAGAACTGCAGAATTTCCAACTGCATCTGCGCCAGACCTACTTTGCCAACTTTTCGCTGTTCCAGTCCATACCCGATTCCTGGGCCATCGATCAGCTTTTCCCGATCATGCCGCTGCAACGGCTCAACCAGAAACCGGATGTCATGGCCTCCATCGCCGATATCACCTGCGACTCGGACGGCGAGATCACCAGCTTCGTGGGAGAGCATGGCCGCACCAAATCCCTGCCCCTGCACAAGATCAGAAAGGACGAAGATTATTACATCGGCTTCTTTCTGATCGGCGCATACCAGGAAATCCTGGGGGATCTGCACAACCTCTTCGGCGACACCAACGCCGTTCATATTACCTTCAACAAGAAAACCGGCTACATGATCGACACGGTCATCAACGGCGACGCCACCTGGGAAACCCTGAAATACGTCCAGTACAAGGGGCCGGAGATACTCAAGCACGTCCGCGACAACCTGGAGAAGAGCGTGGCACTGAAAAAGATTTCCATCGAGGAGAGCAGCCATTTCATCGAACTGCTTGATCGGACTTTGCTGGGGTATACCTACCTGGGGGAATAGATGGACAGGCGCCTCTCATGTAACCACAACTCCCTTTCTGCTTGAGTCTTTTTTGAACTCATGATAGCATTATGCTATCGTGAGGAGGTATGAATATGCCCCAGTTGCTGATCAGAAATCTGGAAGAAAAGACCGTGGAAAACCTTAAAGCACGGGCGAAACGCCATAACCGCTCGTTGCAGGGGGAAGTAAAGCTGATTCTGGAGGAATACGTTGCCCGCCCCGACGAGTCGCCGTTGGCGATTGCCGATCGCTGGCAGGGTTATTTTGCCGGTCGCGCCTTCAGTGAGAGCGCTGAACTGCTGCGGGAGGATCGTGAACGATGAACACTCTGGTGATAGATGCCAGCGTTGCCATCAAGTGGTTTCTGCCGGAGCGCTATTCCATCAATGCCATCAGGCTGCTTGATGCAGGAAACGAATTGGTAGCGCCGGATCTTATTTTTCCCGAATGCGGAAATGTGCTCTGGAAAAAATGGCTGCGCCAGGAACTTGAAGCCGACGTCATTCCAGTTCTGCTGGGTGATCTTCGCCGAATGAATATCCGCATTGTGCCATCGTTTTCTCTTATCAACGAGGCTTCCGGAATCGCCGTTGGCTGGCGCCGGAGCTTTTACGACAGCATCTACCTTGCCCTGGCGGTCGCTTTCAATTGCCGTATGATAACTGCTGACGAGAAACTGTGTAATGCGCTCAAGGGTACTCCCCTGGCGGAGCGGATGGTAATGATCGGGGATATGGTGTGACAACCCGCAGTTACGATGACGGCTCCGGGTTCCGGTCTGTGGACACGGAAGGGGCTGTCAAGAAGGCTCCAAATCCTTTTTCGAAATCAATACGGCACAATCCCAACCCGCAACGATTGTGCCGTATGCACGGCGTGCCCCTGTAACAGAACCTCACCATCGGCTACTGCCATGGCGATGGGTCTTTTCACAATCCTCCTGATATCGAGATGGTACGTGAGTATTCCTGATGTCGGCACTATTTCGCCCTTGTATTTGACCTCACCTATTCCCAGGGCACGTCCCTTCCCTTTATAGCCTTTCCACCCGAGATAAAAGCCCAGCAGTTGGCAGAGTCCATCAAGCACGAGGCTGCCCGGCATAACAGGGTCATCTACAAAGTGGCAGGCGAAAAACCAGGAATCCGGATTTACCTCAAACTCCGCCTCAACCTCACCGCGACCGTATCTGCCTCCGGTGTCGGATATTCCGGTAATACGATCCAGCATAAGCATGTTCGGCAATGGCAGGCGTGGATATTGGATGCCGTCCAACTCGCCGGTACCGCATTTCAATATTTCATTTTTGGTGAAGGTTCTTTTCATGTGCATAGCTATACATTCCACTTGCTGCTTAAATGCCGTCTTGAGCAACTGTACCCCAGTGGGATCACGATCAAAAGAAATAATTACAAGAGGTATTCCGGATAAGTTTCAGGTTTCAAGGCCCTTCAGCATCCCCTTAAGTCCATTCAGCAGCAATTCTCGCCTGCTCGCTTCCAACCTGCGTATTTTCCCGGAAATATCGGCTAGTTCATTCTCAAAAAGCCGATCAAGGTTTGAGCTTTGAAGGTTCAAAACATCAGCCAACTCCATTCCCAACACATTGGTGATGAGAAAAATGCTGTAGACCGAGGCATTAACGCGGCCTCGTTCTATCTCGCTGATGTAGGTTGGATGCAGGTCTGCCAGTTCGGCAAGTTTTTCCTGCGACATCTCTCGCGCTTTTCGTCGTGCTCGTATCGAGCTCCCCAAGGCTATCAGAAAATTTTCTTGTCTCATAAATACTGAACATAAGCAAAATCTCGGATAAGGTAATAGGCTATTGGAGTTACTATTTGACATTTAAGTCTATATATGAAATTGTTCTGAAAAATTCAGCAAAAGATAGAACATTACTGTTACGAGGAGGGTACTGTGAAAAAACTTTTGTGTTTCATGTTTCTGATGGGCGCTGTCTCTGGTTGTGCGAAGCCTGTAGTAATTGAAAACGGAACTCAAAGCAGGGTGTTTACGCCATGCACGAGTGATAACCTGTGTTTCCGGGATTCGTATAACATCGCATGGGATTACTGGTGCACCTCCAGCCAGCGTGATTATCCGATATCATACAGAACCAAACAGTCAGAATACGAGTCAAGCAGGGTTGAATATATTTTATTGCCAAAATCTGTCGTGCTGGAACAGGGACACGCGGGGAGGGTAAGATGAATTGTTTGTACGCTAAGCAGATTATCTCCTTTTTACTGTTTCTTATAATAGCCGTTACCGCTTCCGGCTGTGTGAATTCTGCCTCGTATCCTCCTGCCCACGAATATCAGACGAGGCTACTCGACGCAAACCAGCGCTACATAGTGGATGAACCATTGAGAGTCCAGCGTAGCCAGTCTACCGTTGGCCGTTTTAATGCGCAAATAATATTCATGGCTGACCAGATAGAACGGAACGCAGACCGAAAAAGTCTCGAGAACACCTTTATAGTGACCAGTTTTGCCAATCTCAACAAGCTATCGCAAACCAACGCTTTTGGGCGACTGGTGGCAGAGAATGTCATTCATGAGCTGCAAGTGAGAAAATGGAAGGTTTTTGAAGTGCGGCTGACCAAGGACGTAATTATAAACGAAACCGGGGAATTTTCGCTGAGCCGTGATATCAATAAAATCAGGGAAATGTACAAGGTTGGCGGCATTGTAACCGGTACCTATTCGGTGGTGAACGACCATATAATGGTAAACGCGCGGGTAATTGACATAAACTCGGGTCTGGTGGCTTCGTCGGCACAGGCGAATATGCAGGTAAACTGGTTCACCGACGCGCTGCTGTTCAATGAAGACAATCTGAGGTCGATGAAGATTGTTGGTGATGTACCTTCAGGTGCTAAGCACTGATGCAGCTGCGGCTCGTCATCCCAATTCTCGCGGGCATGTTACTGGTCCAGGTATTGGCGGGTTGCGCAATCTACCATCCCGATACATATAGTGCCTGCTATGGAAAGTCGTTGTCGGTTTTGCTCGATTCAACGGATCTCAAAGCACTGTTTCAGGATATGGCCGCAGAACTCTGTGTAGATGTGTGTTCAGATTGTGCGGGACGAACTCCTGATGACAAAAAAAACGCATCAATCTGTGCGGATCGCGACGATGCAAGGCGTTTGTCCGTTCTTGTCACTGACTTTGCCGACATCCAGACCTTTATTCCAAATCAGTCCGGTTTGCTGATGGGGGAGCTGATGCGAGGCAGTTTGAACAAAGCCTGTTGCTACAAGATTATTCAGGCAGAGTTTGCAAAATACTTCAAGCTGTCTGAAAACGGATTGGTAGTACTGACTCGCAAAGTAAATGAAATCAAGAAAGATGAGTATTCCCAGTCAGAGGCGATAGTAGGAACCTACAGCTATCTGGGCAACAACAAGGTTCTTGTGTTTGTTAGAAAGATCAATATGGAAACCGGTAAAATATCAAGCATGGTGACCCGTGAAATCGAGTATTCCTGTCTTGGGAGGTCGGTCAGTCACACAGTAAAGTAGTCTCGCAACGTCTTGATATGCAAAAAGAACAGGGCGGCCTACTCCGGGTCGCCCTTTCTTTTGCCTGTGGGCAGTCTGATAACCTTGCAGTTTGGAACAAGCGAAGGGGCCTAATGATGGAACCGGAACCACTGCTGGATGATCTGCGGGAGATTATCCGCTTGATTGAACGGGAAGAGGGTGCAGATGCGAAGCAAAAATTCCGTTAAACCGATTTACAGCACTTTTAACAGGTGCTATTATCAGGTCATCTGAATTGTCAGGGAGGCCAGATGCAAACCGTAAAATTTTCGGAAGATGTAATTCCATTGACTGATGTCAAAATTAATCCTGGGAAACTGGTTAAACAGGTGGCCGATAATCACCGCCCTATTCTGCTTACCAGTCGTGGGCGCGGAGTTGCCGTGCTGCAAGGGATTGCCGATTTTGAGGCTCGCGATGAGCAACAACAGTTCATGCGAGCCATTGTCCAGGGACTGATAGAGTTGGAAGAAGGGCGTGAAATAAGCGTTGCCGATGTAAAGAAACAGTTGAACATGGGTGTCTGAGCATGCCGAAAAAAACGACCGTTTCATTCGCTCCATCGGCCTTGAGCGATATTCAGGAGATGCGGGCATGGTATTCAGAGCAGGGTGTGCCGGAGATCGGGGAGCGTTTTGCCAGAGAGATCATTGAAAAGGTCGAGGTATTGCAGACACATCCTGACATGGGGCGAATTGTTCCTGAATTTGAAGTCGCTACACTCCGCGAGTTGATTCACCCGCCGTTCAGGATAGTCTATCGTCATGACGGGAACAGAGTACGTGTTGTGAGAGTGTGGCGCAGTGAGCAGTTGCTGAAACTGCCGTAGATACATAGCAATTATCTGTGGGCGTGGACAACCAGACCCTTGCCGGTTCTGGTCACTTTGCAGTTTGAATAGCCGAGGCGCTTCAGTTGACGCAGGATAAAGAAGGCCGCGACAGGATGCACGCCGGGCAGGATCAGCGGAAAGGTTCCGACGGGGATTGACCTGATGGCATACCAGGTTGCTTTACAATTCACGAGTGTTCGCTGGTTTCATGAAACTCCAGTTCCTTCCACTGCTCCCTGGTATTGTCGAGCCGCCACTGGCTGCCCGCCATGTAGGTCAGTTTGCCTTCACCGTCAATGTAGACGTGCATGGCCTCTTTCTTCTCAAACTCTTCAATCCTCTTTTTCTCACCCGTAACCCAGCGCGCAGTCACATAACTGACCGGCTCAAAGGCCACCTTGACGCTGTATTCGTGCTCAAGCCGGTGCATGACCACCTCAAACTGAAGGAGACCTACGGCCCCGATAACCCAGTCCGCCCCCATCAGCGGCTTGAATACCTGGGTTGCGCCCTCCTCGGCCAGTTGGACCAGACCTTTCTCCAGCGCTTTTGATTTCATGGGGTTCAGTAGCCGCACCTTGCGGAAATGCTCCGGTGCAAAGCTGGGAATGCCGGTGAACTTCAGTTCTTCACCCTGGGTAAATGTGTCGCCGATCTTGATGGTGCCGTGGTTGTGGATGCCGATGATGTCACCCGGCCAGGCCTCCTCGACATTTGTGCGATCCTGAGCCATGAAGATGGTTGCGTTGGCGATCTGGACTTCGCGTCCCAGGCGCACATGACGTACTTTCATGCCGCGGGTGAACTTGCCGGAGCAGATACGGAAGAAGGCGATCCGATCACGGTGGGCCGGATCCATGTTTGCCTGGATCTTGAAGCTGAAACCGCTGAATGGCTCTTCGTAGGGTGAGACCGCCCTCGTTACGGTTTCGCGCGGGAGCGGATGAGGGGCGTGCTGTACAAAGGCGTCCAGCAGCTGCTGCACGCCGAAGGTGTTGATGGCGCTGCCGAAAAAAACCGGTGTCTGAATCCCGGCCAGATAGGCGTCGCGGTCGAAAGGGTGTGCGGCGCCTTCCAGCAGTTCCACGTCGTGGCGCAGTTCATCAACCTGGCTGCCCAGCAGTTGATCCAGTCGCGGGTCGTCAAGTCCGGTGATGGTGATACTATCTCCCGTACCGTTGGCTGCTTCGGCATCAAAGAAAATCAGCTCCCTTGTATGGAGGTGATAGGTGCCACGGAAGCGTTTGCCCATGCCGACCGGCCAGGTAACCGGCGCCGTCTGCATTTTGAGATTTTTCTCGATGTCATCCAGCAGGTCAAGCGGTTCCTGTCCCTCGCGGTCCAGCTTGTTCATAAAGGTCATGATCGGCGTGTGCCGCAGTCGGCAGACATCCAGCAGTTTCCTTGTCTGGCTCTCCACCCCCTTGACCGAGTCGATGACCATCAGCACAGAGTCTACGGCGGTCAGCACCCGATAGGTGTCCTCGGAAAAATCGTTGTGGCCGGGCGTGTCCAGAAGGTTTATCTCGCATCCGTCGTAGCTGAATTTCATGACCGATGACGTCACCGAAATGCCGCGCTGTTTCTCCAGTTCCATCCAGTCCGATGTGGCGTGCCGGGCGGATTTGCGGGCACGAACTTCGCCGGCCTGCTGGATGGCTCCGCCGAAGAGCAGCAGTTTTTCCGTGATGGTCGTCTTGCCGGCATCAGGGTGACTGATGATGGCAAAGGTGCGGCGTTTATCGACTTCCTGCGCATTAAATATTTCCACCGGTCCAACTCCTTGTGCAATTGAAAGGCGGGCATCAGCCCGCCTGTATGATCACCATTTATCCTTGCTATTTTAATTATTAAGCCAGTTTTTTCAATACATCACGCAGAACTGAGAGCTTGTACGGTTTCTGCACAAAGCCGGCAAGACCTTTGCCGACAAACCTCTGTGTGACATCCTGCTCGTTGTATCCGCTGGACATGATCACTTTAATGTCCGGTTTGATTTTGCGGAGTTCCTTGAAAGCCTCTTCTCCATCAAGTCGTGGCATGGTTAGATCCAGAAGCACTATGCTTATGCCGGTTCGACTCTGCATGATATCAAGCGCATCCTGCCCGTCGTTGGCGGTGATGACCTCAAAACCGAGCTCTTTGAGCATCTCGCTCCCAATGGAGCGTACAATTTCTTCATCATCAACGAGCAGGACCGTGCCGCTGCCTTTCCAGTCGTCGCGACAAACTACATCCCCGGAAGATTCCACCGGCGATGTGCTTGCGGGAAGCAGTATCTTGAACACGCTCCCCTTGCCGGGTTCGCTGTATATCTTGATTGCGCCCTTATGGCCCCTGATTATGCCGAACACCGCTGCCATACCGAGCCCGCGGCCGGTGAATTTTGTCGTAAAAAAGGGATCGAATATTTTAGCCAGTGTATCCTTATCCATGCCGCAGCCGGAATCGGCAATGTCAAGCACGATGTATAAACCTTCCGGGAGATCCTCGGAAGGCCAGAGGCCGGCAAGGTAGCTCCGCTCGCAATGCATCTGACTGGTACTCACGATAATTGTGCCGTTATTGTCTCCAAGAGCTTCCGAGGCATTGATGATCAGGTTCATGACCACTTGATGAATCTGGGTTGCGTCGGCTTCAACGCGGAGCAGGGGCCGGGTAAGGTTGAGACTGAGAGCCGCCTTTTTCGATATGGATACCTCCACCATATGGAGCATCTCCTCCAGCAGACAGTTCAGATCGATATTCTCTATCACAAACCTGCCCTTGCCCGAGTAAGCCAGCATCTGCCTTGCCAGATCAGCAGCCCGGGCCGCGGCCTGCTCTATCTTGCGCAGATTGTCCAAAGCGGGCGACCCGGGATTGATGCGCCTGTTCGCCAGTTCCGCGTGGCCGATGATCGAGGTAAGGATATTGTTAAAGTCGTGTGCTATGCCACCGGCAAGTATGCCAAGGCTCTCGAGTTTCTGGGAATGCTGGAGCTTCTTTTCGAGTTTGATCCGCTCTTCTTCTGCATGCCTTCTCTCGGTAATGTCTCGCGTGATGCCAAGTATGGAGACAATGTCGCCCTGCTCATTCTTCAGGGGGACAACATGGCTCTCAAGCCATAACGAGCAACCTTTCAAACCTGTCATGCTGAATGAGAACGTACCGGGATTGCCATCAAAGGCATCCTCTGTAGCCTGTATGAATGCTTCGCGGTAATCCGGGTTAACCAGCTTGTAGGCATATGTTCCCTTGACCTCGTCGAATGTTTCAGCCTGGATCATGGCCAATCCGGCGGGGTTCATCATCAGGAGCGCCCCGTCACGATCAAGTATCTTCACGCAGTCGGGCACCGTTTCAATAATTGTCTTCAACTGTTGTTCCTGAACCCTGAGAACGTCTTCAACCCTCTTTCGCGCATTCAGTTCCAAGCGAAGCTGTTCATTGGCGGAGTTCAGTTCTGAAGTCCGCTCCAATATCTGCCCCTCCAGGTGCTCGTTGTGGTGATGAAGAGCAATTTCAGACAGTTGGGTCTGTTTCCATCGTTGAAACATCAGGCGTGCCGAGAAGAGAGAGCCCAGAGCAAACAGCAGGAGTAGAATCGATGTTTTCCAGATTTCATCGTACCAGTCAGCAAGATAATTTCCGGGCGACCGGCCGGCGTTGAGATAAAGCGGGTAGCCGGGAAGTTTTCGGAAAGAAAATGTTCGAGGCACTGTGTCAATGCTACCCCGGGTGCTATAGCTGCCGGTTTCTTCCCCACTTTTTACGAGACGGCGCAACTCTTCCGAAACGGTTTTGCTGCCTGTGGTACTGCTGCCACCCGGAGATTCCGGGTGACGTGCTATCACATCCAGGTCAGAGTCCCGGAGTGTGATGACACCGTCTTTTCCCAGATCAAACGCAGAGAAGAGCTTGACCAGCGAATCGGTTGCCATGGTGGCTTGAACGATTCCCGCAAAAGAGCCGTCAGGGTTATTGATGCGACGGCCAGTGATCAGGATCCATTTATTATTCACCCGCCCGAGTATCGGTTTTGAGAAGATCAGACCCGCGTGAGCATTTTGTTTCAATCTGATGAAATGTTCACGATCGGCTATGTTGACAACGACTTTAAATGCGCCGCCTTCAATGGCAACCATATCTCCATTGGGCTGGATGATCTGAATATTGGTTACTTCCGGGATTCGGGAATGCTGGCGATCTTCCAGCTCACACAGTTTTTTCCAGTCGATGGAGCCGTTGGCAAGCTGTTTTTCAGCTTCATCTATGATGGTAAGAAGAGTGAGATTGGCCCTGTTGAATATGCCGGAGAGAGTCAGTTCGAGTGCCATAACCAGGTTCTGAGTCTGCGCTTCGGCTCTGCTCACGTACTGCTGTCTGCTTTGAATCAAAAACAGCGCCGAGAGTGAAACGACAAAGATATTGATCAGCATGAAACCGACAATAAGCCGTACGATGAAGTTGCGTCTTCGTGCAACGGATTCTGGTCTGTCGGGACTCATTCAGAATTTTCCTTAAGAAGTACGTTTTTGGAGTTCACAGCATTTACTTTATGGTGTGTCGGCGGGTCAGCCGCGAAAAATCAGCCTGTCCAGACACCATCTTCCGCCACCGGCAATCAGCAGGTACAGCGCGATGCCGAGGAGCGCGAGATTGTATTCAATGCCGTGCCCGAGGCCCGGCCTGCAGGTCATGTTCAGGAAAAAGCCGTGGGCCCAATGTATTTTGTAGATACCCACCAGCATGACCGCAGAGATAGCAGCGGCGGAAAGGCGCGTCAGGAAACCGGTCAGAATGCCGAAACCACCGCCGAATTCAGCAATGATTGCCAGCAGGGTAAAAATGGCAGGGATGCCCAGATCCTTTTCAAAGCTTGCAAAGGTGGCGGTAAGGCCTCTTCCGCCGAAAATTCCGAATAATTTCTGCGATCCGTGGGCCATGAAAATGAGTCCCAATGGTATGCGCAGCATTAAGGGAGCTATCAGTCCGGTTGCGTCAAAACTGCTTTTAGAAGCCATTCTCCACCTCGTCGGCGTTTTTGAAGACGAGCCTGTCCTTGCTGCTGTGCTTGGCCACGTACATCAGTGCATCAGCCTGTTGTATGACTTCGTCGATGGTTACAGGGGCGTTCTGGTATGAAATGGCGCCGATACTGAAGCTGACCGGCCAGCGGTTGTCATCCATTGCCTTCTGCATGCTGGCGTGCAGTTTCTCAAGAAACGTCCGGGCAGCATCGGTATAGGTTTCGGGCAAAAGCAGGACAAACTCGTCACCGCCCAATCGAGAAAGAATGTCGGTGCTTCGTATCTGTGACATGATGGTCGTAACGACTGTTGTCAGAAGCCTGTCTCCGGTGCTGTGTCCCAAATGATCGTTGATGCCCTTAAAATTGTCCAGGTCTATATAGGCTATGGTAAAAGGCTGTTTGTAACGCCGCGATCTGTTGATTTCATATTCCGCCAGATCAAAAAAAGATCGCCGGTTGAGAGCACCGGTCAGCGGATCAGTGCTTGCCAGTGCCTTCTCCTTATCCAGATTGCTGCGAAGCGCCGAGAAAAGCAGGCTCATGACCAGCAGAAACAGAAACTCGACGGTTATGTTCCAGTAATGGAGTCTGGCGATTTTATCACTGAGAAGACCGGAGGCCCCATCAGCAGTGACCCGAGTGATCAGGGTAAGAAAGCAGAACAGCAGGCCGTACGACCGGGAAACGAACCAGGCCACCAGAGAGACCGGAAAAAGATAAAAAACGATCAGAGAATAGTCACCGGTCACATAATCCAGATAACCCAGACAAAACAGAGTAACGATGCTGAGGGCGACAAGCGTGATCCTGCTCTGAGTGGAGAAAAGGTTGATCATGGTGTTGTGGATACGTATCAGCATTGCGATCCTGTGTGCGGGATGTGGCGGAAATTGTTGAAAACCTATAACATAATTCATCCTTAAATTGCAAATTATAGCGTTCATTCATGACGGATGCCGCCTGTTGGCTACATGCGGAGAGGGCTTCTGCAACAAAGTTTGATTAATTACAAATTCGCATGTATACTGACTCCTGGAAGATCGTTCACAATCACCCGTATGCGATCAGCGAGGATCCTGCCATGTCCATGATTATGGAAGCTTTTATCATGACCTTCGGTATGCTTTTCATCTTCACCATGGCTTTTGTGATACTGTTTGTAATTGCCCTGGTGATTGCCCCCATTGAACGTGGACTCTCGGAGTATATCTGGTCGCACACCAACCCACCCAAACCAAAGGCTCCCGCTCCTGCCGGCTCTTTCAAGGATTTCAGCAAAAAACACTGAGCCCGACCAAACCCCCTGTACAACGAGAGGCTATCCCGTCAGGGGGCAGCCTCTCGCTCTTTCCTCCCGGATGTTCGGAAATCTCAGAAACCGAAGATCCCCTTGATAATCGAACCGCCGATGCCGGGACGCGACTTGTCTGAATCGCCGTCTGAAGATTCATCCCTTACCCGCGGGGCGCTGGAGTCATCATCGGCTGGCCTGCTCTTCCGGGGTCTGCTCTTTCGATCCCGTCCCTCATTCCCGTCCCTCAACATTGTCATTCCGGTTGATTTCAACCGCACCTTGACCGACCATTGCGGATCCCACGGATGTCCGGGATTCTTTGGGCGGGGCGGGTGTACCAGGTTCAATTCTTCACCATAGGCTATAAACTGGAGCATGGCGCCCTGCACATCCTTGAAAATCGGCGGCACCGTACAGGTTGTCCGTGAAGGATCCATGACAACCCTTTCCCTGATGAAGCGGCTCACGTCGGCAGGTGACAGGTAATCCTGCAATGCAAAACCGACCTCGGGCATCTCGCTTGCGGACCAGAAGATTGAATCCCCCGTTTTCTGGTCATGCGCCATTGCAGCGGCAAAATAGCCGATCGCAGTGGGTATGGACTGCCACTCAAGGATTGTCGCACCGGCGGGAGTGGCCTGAATCGATGAGAACGTGACCGGCGCCATGAAGTCGCGTTTCCGGTCCAGAGAGAAGCCGATGTCCGGCAGATAGTTGCCCCTGACGAGGTGACTGCCGACCAGTGAGCTATCCTTGGGGACATCTTTTTTATCATCTTTGTTTGGCCATTCGCCATACACCCAGCCTTTGTGAGCCGATGGCGGAGACTGGCGTGTCGGCGTGTGTCCCGTGAATGCCCGGCCGAAATCCTCGGGGCTCATGCGCGCTGTGTCGAGTACCCGTGGCTGGCCTTTGCCAATGTTTTCACCGCATCCCCAGTAGATCAACATCCGTGCCTTGGGCTTTTCGTATTCCATCCTGCGTCGCTCCTGCGGAACACGCTCGCTCTTCTCAACTATGGGAGTAATCAGCGGCAGCGTTGCCCCCATGTTCTGTCCGGGTGGTATCGCATGATCGGCCCGGGGAGATTCCGCGGGGGAACGGGGAGACTCGACCTGCAGAATCAGTTCCCTTTTTGGCCCGAAAGCGCCCCTGCCGCCAAACATGCCGCCCATGCCGGACATCTCGGCCGACATGCCGGGGATGCTCTGATTGCTTGTTGACACACTCATCCAGTAATGCGGATACGGTCTTACCTGTTCGGCAGCATGTACAGCAGCGCTATTTCCGGCCAGCAAACCACATCCGGCCATTGCTGCAACAACCCATAATCCCCTCATATCATCTCCTCCCAGAGTCGTATTTTTTGTGAATCCTACCACAAAAATAAATCTTCTCAAGCTTTCTTCATGCTCTATCGGAACGCACTATCTCAATTGTCATGCGGATGGAACAATTTTCCATGTATGCCGAATAAAACGTACGTCTATAATGACAAGATTAAAACATGGTGTTATAGTACCGGCAAAAAATCGGTTTGGCATCAGCCGAGTTTGACCCTGACAGGAGACCAGCCAGAAATGACGTCAGTTCACACCACATCAGAGGTACTACCCCGTATTCTGGTCGTTGAAGATGATCCTATCGCCAGAGCCATTCTTTCAGCAAGCCTGAAAAAGGATGGCTATCAGGTTGATGTTGCCTCCAATGGTCAGGCCGCCATCGACAAGTACAGCGAAGACTTCTTCCCCGTCATCATCACCGACTGGCTGATGCCTGAGATGGATGGCATCGAGCTCTGCCGCATGATCCGCAGCATGAATATAGACCGATATATCTACATCATTTTCGTGACGAGCCAGGATTCCCGCGAAGATGTTATCAAAGGCCTGGATGCCGGCGCCGATGACTATATCATCAAGCCGATCCACCACTCCGAGTTGCGGGCGCGTATCAAAAGTGCATGCAGGATTCTGGATCTGGAAACGAAACTCAAGAACAGTCTGGCCAAAAGCCACGAGCTTGCCATTCATGACCCTCTGACCGGGGCTTTCAACCGGGTCTACATGGATCAGCAGCTCCGGCTGGAGCTGATTCGCTGTGAACGCTATCACCGTCCCCTTTCGGTCATCATGTGCGATCTGGATCACTTCAAGGCGGTCAACGACACCCACGGACACCTGGCAGGTGATGAGGTTCTCAAGTCGTGTGTCGAAAGCATCATGTCATCTCTGCGCAAGGGGATTGACTGGGTGGCGCGGTATGGCGGCGAAGAGTTCGTGGTGGTACTGCCTGAAACCGGGCAGGCCGTGATTGATGCTCTGGCGGAGCGGTTGCGCCTGAAGATTGCCAGCACACCGGTTGATGTGAACGGGTTCGAGATAAACGTTACGGCGAGCTTCGGCGCGGCAACGCTCGTACCGTCTTTCACTGAGTCACGCCGCACCATCGAGCAGATACTTAAAGTGGCCGACTCCTGTCTCTACCAGGCCAAGGACAACGGTAGAAACCAGGCGGTATCCGGGATACTGGAGTAGATTTTTCCTGCGGAGCTGGAATGTACGGCAGGGTGAAGAAATCCCGTCCGAGGCAGACAGGGATGTTTATTTTTCGGAGGTACGTGATGCACATCTCAACACGGGCGGTTCAGGTCGGGCTGGAGTGGGATACCAGAACCGGGGCGGTGACGGTTCCGATCTACCAGACCGCCACCTTCCGTCATCCTGGCCTCGGGCAGAGTACCGGTTATGACTACTCGCGCAGCGGAAACCCCACCCGCCAGACGCTGGAAGACGGTATCGCACTCCTGGACGGCGGCTCGCGGGGCTTTGCCTACTCATCCGGCATGGCGGCGATTGCAAATCTGCTGCACCTGTTCAAGAGCGGCGATCACCTTGTGGTTACGGAAGATCTGTATGGTGGCACCTGTCGGCTGTTTGACAAGATATTCAGCCAGTATGGTCTGAGCTTCACATATCTGGATACCAGTGACACCGCTTCAGTGCAGGCTGCAATAACTCCCGCTACGCGGGCGCTGTTCGTCGAAACGCTTACCAATCCGCTGCTGAAATTCGCTGACCTCCCAGCCTTATCCGCGCTCTGCCGCTCAAGGGATCTGCTGCTGATCGCCGACAACACCTTCCTGACACCCTACCTGCAGCAGCCGCTTGAACTGGGAGCCGACATAACCGTCTACAGCGCCACCAAGTATCTGTCAGGGCACAACGACACCATCGCCGGACTGGTGGTTGTCAAGGATCCCCGGTTGGCCGAGCAGGTCTACTTTCAGCAGAATGCCGTCGGCGCCGTACTGGGGCCTCAGGATTCCTGGCTGGTGATCCGCGGCATGAAGACCCTGGGGGTGAGGCTCGACCGCCAACAGGAGAACGCAATCAGAATCGCCCGGTGGCTGAACGCCCATCCACGTGTGCGCACCGTTTTCTATCCCGGCATGGAGGAACATCCTAACCATGAGTTGATGGCACGAGACGCCCGCGGCTTTGGCGCAATGATTGCCTTCGAGGTTGACAATCACGCGCTGGTTGAGCAGGTGCTGCTGAAAACACGCCTGATCTCGTTCGCCGAGAGTCTGGGGGGGGTGGAGAGCCTGATGACCTTCCCCGAGGTGCAGACTCATGCCGACATCCCCCCGGAACTGCGGGCCCGTTTAGGGATCAACAACCTGTTGCTGCGTCTGTCGGTGGGGATTGAGGATGTCAACGATCTCATTGATGACCTTCAGAACGCCCTGGAGGGGTGAGGACAGTTACCATGAAACTCGCAACCAAACTCATCCATGGCGGCCCGAACGTTGATCCCCAGACCGGGGCGCTGGGTGTGCCGATCTACCAGATTTCAACCTATCAGCAGACATCGGTCGAACATTTCAGAAAGTATGATTACGCCCGCGGCGACAACCCGACCCGTGAGGCGCTGGAGGATACCATTGCCGTTCTGGAGAGCGGAACCCGCTGCCTGGCCTTTGCCTCGGGCATGGCCGCCATCTCCACCACCCTGATGATCTTCTCTCCCGGCGATCACCTGGTAATCTGCGATGATGTCTACGGCGGGGCATACCGGGTGCTGTCCACGATTTTCAGCCGCATGGGGATCGAATCCACCTTTGTGGATGCGACCGATCTGAGTGCCATCGAAGCAGCCGTCCGGTCGAGCACCAAAGGCCTTTATCTGGAGACCCCCTCCAATCCGCTGCTGAAGGTTACCGATCTGCGCGGCGCGGTGGAAATAGCCCGTCATCACGGCATCATAACCCTGGTGGACAATACCTTCATGACTCCCTACCTGCAACGGCCCCTGGAACTGGGCTGCGACATCGTCCTGCACAGCGGCACCAAGTTTCTTAACGGCCACAGTGATGTCATCTGTGGTTTCGCGGTGGTCAAGGACACTGAACTGGGAAGCCGCATCCGGTACATCCAGAACGCTTTTGGTACCGGGCTGGGGCCGCAGGACTCGTTCCTGACACTGCGCGGAGTCAAGACCCTCAAAGTCAGAATGGATCGCAGCCAGCAGACCGCCATGAAGATCGTCGAATGGATGAATCGTCACCCGCTGGTAACCGCGGTGCATTACCCCGGTCTTGGGAGTCATCCCGGGCATTTGGTTCACCACTCTCAGTCCGATGGCCCCGGCGCGGTTTTTTCCTTTGAACTGGATTGCTTTGAAACTGCCAGGAAAGTGCTGGAAGGAACGAGGCTTTCGGCATTTGCCGTCAGTCTGGGTGGCGTGGAGAGCATTATTTCCTACCCGGCCCGCATGTCACATGCCTCGCTTCCAGCAGACGAGCGGCTGCGCAAGGGGATAACCGATACACTGGTGCGGCTCTCTGTAGGGCTTGAAGATCCTGACGATCTGATAGCCGATCTGGAGCAGGCAATCGGCAGATAACCAGGCCCTTCACACATCTATGGGGGAGTTTTCTTCGGGTTGCGAATCTTGAACTCGAGGTACTGAATAGCTTTTCCCTGTTTATCACTGTCACCCACCTGACCGGCAAGCTGCTTCAGCGACTGGAGTATCCGCGACTCCTCCTCTTTGTGATCAAAGCAGCCCCCCTCAACCCTCTTTCTGACAAAGCCAAGAAGAGCCTTTCGCTCATCATCGGATACAATCCGTTCGGGAGCCGCTATGAACAGGATGTAGCGCGCCATTGAGCGGATGGAGTCATCCAGACTCATATCCTTCTGGAGCGACTCCATAACTGTCGCAATGCTGCCGTTTTCCGCGTAGTTGAGATTTTTTCTGACGGTGTAATAGTGCAGATAGGCCAGAGCGGCAGCCTGGCTCTCCCGGTCTCCCAGCTTGAACAGCATCAGATGGGCAACCTGCAGTTTGAGTGCATCCTCTTCTTCAGGCAACAGGAAGCAGCGCAGCATCAAGGCAATTTTTTCGCGAGCGGCAGGAGTCAGCGACTCGCCTTCAATCCTGCCCCTAATCTGTTCCAGCAGATCCCGCTTGTTGGCGGAATCGCCAAACCTGATCTTGACGATCAGGCTGCGCACCTCGCTGTCATCGGTAAAATCCCACAGGTGATCCACTGCCGAAATGATCCGGCGGGAGATCAGCTTGATCTTGTCATCCTTCAGCGGTTCGTTCTGATTCCAGTAATCGGGGTAGGTATCAAGCACCGCATCCACACTCTCGCCGTCTCTGATTTTTTGCAGAACAAAATGGAAGTAGGTCAGTATCCTGAGTTGATAGTTTGTACCGCCTTCGTTGAGAGGACGCAGCAGATCTTCCAGAAACGCGGGATTCAGGCCTGATGTCCCATTGCACAGGAAGCGGTAGACCCCTTCGGCCTTATCAATCTGTTTTTCAACATATTTCTGGCGGAGCGCCAACCCCAGGTTGGTGGACTGCACCTTTTTGAAAAACACGCTCAGCAATGTTGAAGCATAGTGCTTCATGTTGTTATCGGCATCATCTGAGATAATGATGTCGAGACAGGCGTCAAATATCCTGACCTGCTCCAGTTCGTCCTGCGAGCAGTCGATGTATTCTTCGAGGATGGCAATAATTTCAGACATGTGAGCCCGGTTCCGGCTACTGAGAAGAGTCATGAAGGTGTCACGCAGACTCACGGCGTCCACGACGCCAAAGAGGAACTTTACAGCCGCGTTACGCTTGCTGAAACCCTTGTTATCCGAGGATTTGAGAAGCTTCAGGATGCTCTCTGCCGGATCCGACACCCATCCAGGCACCAGCGCCTCCATCATGAACTCGGCCTTTTTGCGCACCCTGGCGTCCAGATCGTAAATGAAATATTTTGCAACCTCTATTTTGAATTCCCGCATGGCCGAAGATGTCGCAATGATCTCGAAGGCAACCGCCTTGTCCTTTGCGGAAAGCTGTGCAAGATCCTTCTTTGCCTTGGCGGCATCGTTTATTTTTATGTAGAAATTTACTATATCCTTGACGGATAATTCTGCATCAAAGTCCATGTTCGCCGCCCTCCAATAGAATATCCAAACTATACCTGCATCTTTCGGCGAGTGCAAGTTTCAGAATGTTATCACTGGCAATTATCGACAGTCCTGTGACATAATCCGCCAAACATTCAATAAGGAGCTTCCCATGAAACTGATAAGCATGCTCTGCCTGTTCCTGGCAGCTGCGTTTAACACCTCCGCTCTGGCAAGGAGTGTCACCTTTTTTTCGGATGGCGCCATGGTTGAAATGGACATGACTGCCGCCAAAGGCAGCGTTGATATAGCTCTGCCTGCCGGGATGATCGAGGGATCGCTGCGGGTGCGTCCGGACAGCGGAACGAGCATTCAGCGTGTTGATATTTTGCCGGCTTCGCCGGAAAGAGACGCGGGCGATAAGGATCTGGACTCTCTGGTCGAGCAGAAAAGCCGACTGAATGACCGGCTGCAGGCATTGGCAACCCGTGAAGCCATCTTTACAGCGGCTGCGAAATCCCAAAGCGGCAAGGCACCGCGGAAAACAAAAACAAATCCCGATCCGATGCAGTCCATCCGCCAGGGCACCGAATTTGCCATAGCCCAGCTTGAAGCTGTCTATACGGCGCGGCGTAAAGCGGAACAGGAGATCAGGCGGCTTGACGGTCGTATTGCGGCAGCAAAAGCTGGTCGGCGGGGTTCGGAGGCCATCGCGCGGGTTCTTGTATCCCCGGCCAAGGGGAAAGTTGTCGTCAGATACGCTCTTGCGCAGCAGGGTTGGGTGCCGCGCTACGATATTCATCTGAATGGTGACGGAACTGCCGTCATACAGATGTCGGGTCAGCTTCCCGGAGCCTTTACCGGTTTTCTGCTGAAGGCATCTCCTGCCCAGCTCTCTGATAATGCCACGGCCCCGCTGTTTCCGGCCCAGGCCGGGGCAGTAGCCAGGCTGGGCGGTTTTCGATTGCCGGTTACGGAGGAACGCTTCGGCACCGGGGTGCAGACATCCTCTTCATTCGTGCTTAATAATACAGCTTCAACGCATCTTCCTGCCGGGGAAGCCGGCATATATCGAAAGAGCGAATATGTGGGAACCTTCAGGTTTGAGGGGATATCGTCCGGGCGGATCAAACGGGTTTCAATGGGGACACAATGACTGCGGTTGACCGGATTCCGGCCAGCCGCAGTCATTGCATGGAAGGACGTGTTTGACAACTATTTCTTTATGACTTCGATCCTGGCGCTCTTACTTGCGACGGCCAGATATTCCCCTATGGCAGCATTTACTTTCTGCTCCCTGAGAAGTTCAGTCAATTTTACGCGTATATCCTTGAATGGAGCGGTCTCGGGAGCCTTTTTTTCCACAAGTTTGATGACATGAAACCCGTACCGGGTTTCAACAACATCGCTAAGCTCACCCGGTTTAAGTGCAAAAGCAGCCTGTTCGAACGTCGGAGCCATATCACCTTTGCCGAAATACCCCAGATCACCGCCCTGTTTGTTGCTGGGGCAGGTTGAGTTCTCCCTGGCAAGTTTGGCGAAATCAGCTCCGCCTGCCAGTTCCTTGCGTAGTTTTTCAACCTTTTCCCGTGCTTTTTTCTTTTCATCCGCCGTAGCTTTTTCGTCTGCGCCGATCAGAATATGGCTGGCTCGCAGGGCTTCTTTCCGAGTGAACTTGTCCGGGTTCTGGTCATAGAATTTTTTTGCGTCCTCCTCGGTGACCGTGGCCTTGGGAACGAAGGTTTTGTCGACAAAATTGGCGATGATAATGATGCGGCGCGTATAAACCTGCAATTGTTTCTCGTCCAGCCCCGCTTCCTTTATAGCCTTGGCGAAATCCTGTTCGCTGGTGTATCTGGCTTTGCCCTGGGCAAGTTTGGCATCAACCTGTTTGTCGAGGTCCTTGATTTCCAGTTTTTGACCTGCCTGGTAGAGGAGTTCCCCGGCAACCAACTGCTGGATGGCCTGTTTGTCAAACTCGTTCTGCTGTTCAGCAGTAAGCGTGGCGCCCCGCAATCCGGAAAGCATGGCCTTGCGGGCTCTATTGAGTTCGAGCTCGCCGATATCCACGCCGTTCACACGGACTACCACATCGTTCTTGGTGGCAGTTGCTTCAACGTGGGGCGTTGTCGGTTTTACATCGGCTTCTGCTGCCCAGGCAACAGAGCCGCCTGAAACGAGCGCTGCGATCAATAATGCTGTAGCGCAATGCATTGTGCGTGATAGGTGCATCTCTTGGTTCTCCTTTGGTTTATTAGTCACTGAGCTCGTAGCATATTGGGGGAACCATGAAAAGGCAAACATAATTTTGACTTTTTGCTTTCTTTCGGATACATTCGCGCCACATTTTCAGGAATATCCAGATACGTTGTTTCCGGATCCTTGACACCTGCTCCATGCACCAAAGGAGGAACGTACAGCCATGAAAAAGGTTCTGATCGTTGACGACAGCCTTTCTGTAGCCCGTCAGCTCGAAAAGATCATCGCTGACTCCGGCGATTTCTGTTGTGTCGGCCACGCGAAAAACGGTGCAGAAGCAATCAGGATGAATCACACGGAAAATCCTGATTTAATCTGCATGGACATGAACATGCCCGGGATGGACGGTCTCACGGCTTTGCGCAGTCTGGTGGTGCTGGACAAGGAGGTCAAGGTGGTGATGATTACCTCACTGGGCGGGATCGGAGACAAATTTACCGAGGCGATCAAGCTGGGCGCCCGAAGTGTCATATCAAAACCTTTCACTACCGATGATGTCCTGCGGGTTTTGCGGAATTTATAAACGCGTCAACGAATCAACTCGATACAAACAAGGGGACGTGATATGGCCGTCAAATTTTTCGGGCAGTTTCTGGTGGAAAATAGAATAGTTTCCCGTGAAGCCCTTCTCAGGGCGATAAAGCTTCAGGACGAAAAAAACCTTAAATTGGGCGAGATGGCCATCAGCTTGGGGTTTGTCACACGGTCTGATATTGAACGGGCGCACGGTGCCCAGATGACAAAGGACATGAAGCTTGGAGATCTTCTGGTGGAAATGGGGTTCTTAACCCTGACCCAGCTCGATGAGGTTATAGTCCGCCAGAAAAGTACCCACCTGTACATCGGCGAGGCGCTGGTGCTGGTCGGGGCCTTGAGTAACGGGCAGCTTCAAAGGCATCTTGATGAGTTCAAACAGGATCAGGCACAGTATGTTTCCGAGCGGATTGAACTTCCCGATGGAGTCGCAAATGCCAGGATATGGGAGATGACTGCCGACCTGACGTACAAGATGATCACCCGTGTTCTTGGTCTCCAGTTCCGGCCGGGTAAATGTCAGACCGTTGCCACCGTTGGGACCAACTTCATGATGGCGGCAATGGACATGACCGGAGACGCTGAGGCGCGCTACATCATCTCGGTATCGGAAGGCCTGCAGAAAGAGATTGCCAAGGCCGTCCTGCATGAAATGAACGTGGATGCGGAACCGGGCGAGGTACTCGAAGATACGGTCATGGAGTTTGTCAATGTTGTCTGCGGCAACGTGGCGGCCAAGGCCTCCCAGATGGGAAAAATCATCGACATCCACCCGCCCGTCACCATCCACCCGCCTGTGGATGGTTTGCCGGTTCCTGATGGGCAGACAGCCCTCTGCTTCCCCATTCACGTTGGAGAAGGCGACAGGATGGAGTTGATTCTCCTGATAACGAACTGATTCAGGCGAATATAGATTCATGACAAAAAACCTCCGAGGCTCCCCGTACCTCGGAGGTTTTCTTCCATTATCTGATTAACCCGCCTATCACCGCCAGACTTCACTCGTATACTCTCCACTCATGTCCCGCACAAACAGGGGAGGCTCCACCACCGGTGAACTCCGTCTTCCCTTCGCCAGTTCAGCCATGAACATGGTGGCTGGCGCTCCGGCGTTATCGTGAATCATCCGGATACGCAGCACTGACAATTTCATCTGTCCTGCCAGCGCCATGAATTCCGGCAGACGGGATGGGAGCTGAATGAAGCAGATCCTTCCCGATGGCCGCACCAGATATTTTGCAGCATCCAGAAAATCAGCGAGCCCGGCAGTCGTTTCGTGGCGTGCAGCATCACGTCCGGCACACGGGCTGACTTTCCCGCTCCCCGCTTTACGGAAAGGGGGATTGGATACGACCAGATCAAAGGTTGAATCAGTATGGTTTTTTCTGAGATTGGCGACATCCTCCTGAGTCACGGAAACCCTCCCGGCAAGTTCGTTATGATGGATATTCCGTTCGATGAGCGCTGCCATCTCCAGGTTTTTTTCGACCGCAACCACCGAAGCCTCAGGGTTAATCCGAGCCAGCACCAACGATATGACCCCACACCCGGCCCCCAGGTCGATGATGCTCCCCCCCGCTTTCAACACACCGCAAAACCGTGCCAGAAGCAGAGCATCCAGTGAATAGCGATAGCCATGTCGAGGCTGAAATAGCTCCAGATCAAACAGTTTGAACTCGTCCCGCGTCAAGATCTGCCTCTTTTTATGAGCCACTCACGGATCATCATCCCGGCGAACAGGGCGAAAGAGGCCAATGTCAGGAATCTGCCGATCCTGAAGGGGAGCGGGTCAAAGCGGAATTCGACTTTGTGGGTGCCGGGTGTCAGATAGACGCCGCGCAGGATATAGTTGACCCGTTGGATATCGACCGGCTTCTCATCCACCGTGGCCTGCCAGCCCCGATAGTATTTTTCACCCAAAACCAGCAGGGCATTCGCCGAAGGAGTGACCGCAAGCTCGATGCACTCGCCTTCATATCGGGTGATCCGGACATTTCCCGTTCCAGCGGCAGAAGAAGCTGTGGGCTGTGGCAAGGCCAGTGGTGGCGGAGCCTCCACTACGGCAAGCTGGCGTGGATCGAACTGCTCACTCAGCATGACCCCCAAGACCTGCTGCGGCTGGGCAACAGTCAGAACAGAAGGGACCAGCCATGCCTTTGGCATGACCTTCCGATTCTCCAGCACCACCTCGCCACCGTCCGGTGACTGAAAGACCGGGGTGTATTTGGCCTCAAGCTGGGTACGCTCCCGGGCGTACTGCTCTGCCGGATAGACGAGGTAACGGACATTGATCAGATCAGGCAGTGCCGACATCAGGCCGAGTACTTCGAGATAATCCTGCCAGCGCTGCTGCTGGACCGGCATGGGAACGAACATGACCGGAACCTGATTGGAAGAGTATGGCCCGGGACCGCTGCCGATCGGCAGAACCCGGTACTCCTTTGACTGCTTTTTGAGGTATTCAATGACCGGAGTGGTATAATTTTTTGCTGTCTCTTTGGGTGGATCGACAAGAAACATATACTTGGCATTGACGCGCCCGACATCCAGGACAAAAAGGAAAATCAGCGCGTATCCGGCATAACGTGCCACAGCCCGATTGAGAGTTGCGGCAATAACTGTCACATACCCGATGGCAAAGGCCGCCGCAATGGCGGTTTCTGTCATCAGGTTGTTCCAGCGCTGCAGGATCAGCAGTGGACCCTGTTCGTAACGGGTCGGCTGGCCAAGATACTCCGCGAACCGCTGGACAAGGAAGTCTTTACCCCCGTACTCTGCGCCAAGCAGCACCAGCAGGGCAACAGCCAGCGAAGAAACCCCGTACAGATAGCGGCGAAATGTCCGGCTTTCCCGACACTCGTCATCACGGAGAAGATCAAGACCCCGGGCCGTCAGAGCGGCAGCACCGATCAATGGAATAAAGAGAATCATCTTGGGAACGCGGAAGCGGTCGATACCCGGAAAGTGATCAAACAGGAAGTTGTAGAACGGGGTGTACTTTCCCATGGAAAAGAGCAGGCCGACGCCGATAGCCCCGACTGCAAGCCAGGTATAACGGTCACGGCGAAAGAGCAGCGGCAGCGGTATCAGAAACCAGGGGAGCAGCCCGAAATAGCTGACGGTCTGCGTGAACGTCATCCTTCCCCAGTAGTATGTGCCGATATTCGGCGGATTTTCACCCGCCTCCTGCCGCGAAAAGCCAAAGAAACCGGGGATGATAAACCCGGTCAACTCCTCGGGCGGCATGGACCACAACATCGCTTCCTCACGGTTCAGTCCACCTTTTCCCTGGTTAGCTCCGCTCATGGCGCCGCGATTGGTCTCTTTCGACCAGTTGGCAAGCGGGAGCAGATCGATGGCCACAGTTGATAGGAAGAAACAGAGCACCACCAGATTGAGTCCGACCAGCCGGAACGTGCGCCCCGAATCCTGTTCGGACACAGCAGCGCCGATGGTACGGAAGATGCCGTAACAACCGGCGCAGAGACAGGTGTAGTAGGCGATCTGCCAGTGGGTGTAGAAAAATTGCAGGGCCAGCACGAGAGCGGTTGCCATGAACCAGACGAGCCGCCGGGTCTGAAATCCGCGCTCAAGCAGATAGAATGCCCAGGGGGCTACACAGATGGTGGCAATTTTGAGGACATGGCCGGCGTTGATAAGCGACGCCATCTCCGGCGCCAGAGAGAAAACAACGCCGCCGAGCAGAGCTGCCGACAGGCTTGCCCCGATGGCGCGGCAGAGCATGAAAACCCCGGCTCCGCCGACAAAAAAATGCAGTACGATGAACCAGCCGACGCTGGCTGGCGGCTTGATGAAGTAGTAGAGCAGTCCCTGCCAGAACAGGAAGTGATTGCCCAGTCCTCCCCCCTCCAGGGTGTTGCCGCTGTTGTTGTAAATGTCCCAGGCCGCCGTCAGCTTAAAACGGAAGATGTCTGCAAGGGACTGATTTGAGAGATTGATGACGGCCCAGTAGTATTCGTTGATGATGTCAGGAGCGCGGATGATCCTCTCAGTAAAAAGGATTTTCCCGTAACAGAGTATGCAGATGGCCAGCAGGGCCGCCAGCAGGATACAATTTTTTCTTCGTTCACTCATATCGGCCTCACAATTGATGAATAGACTGCCAGGGTCTCGCGGGCAGCCGTTTCCCAGGAGAAAAGCCGCGCCCTGTTCCGCCCTGCGACCCTCATTTGCGCAGTCAGCACGGGATCCGTCATTACCCGCAAGAGAGCAGATGCGACGGCATCCGTATCGGCAGGAGGTACGGTCATACCTGCATCACCCACGACCTCCGGCAGCGATGTCGTATTGGAGCAGATGACCGGAACCCCGCACGCCATTGCTTCGAGCGGCGGCAATCCGAAACCTTCAAAGAGGGACAGGTACAGAAAAACCCGCGCCCTGTCATAGATGTACGGCAGTTCCGCGTCCGGGACGAAACCGGTGAATATGATTTCCGACTCAAGACCCATCTCGCTTATATCGGCAAAAAGCTTTTCACAGAGCCACCCCGTGCGACCGACGATGACAAGCTTCAGGTCAGTCGAACCGCTAAGCTTCAAGCGGTAAAACGCCCTGATCAGAGTATCGAGGTTCTTGCGCGGCTGAATCGTGCCGACATAGAGCAGATATTCGGACGGGAGAACATATTTCCGGTAGATGGCATCGCCGTCGGCAACATTTCTCTGGCCGGTCATAAGCGGGTCAAATCCGAGCATTATGGCCTTGATTTTTTCCGGACTACAGCCGAACTGCTCCACTATTTCCTGTCTGGCATGTTCCGAATCGGTAATGATGAAGCTGCTGCGACGTGCCGCAATGGGGATTTGAAGACGCCAGTACATCTGTGCGGCAAAGGTTTCAGTCTCCGGGTGCTTCAGTGGTATCAGGTCGTGCAGCGTCACCACAACCGGACAGGGTGAATTAAACGGAATAGCGCTTTTGGGGCAATGGAGAACCTCGACACATTCACGTCGACAGGCATTCGGCAGCAGGACATGTTCACGCCAGAGTCGGGCCAGCGGACTTTTTCCCGGCAACACGATCTCTTTGGTTTGCGGAAAACGTCCCAGATGTGCCGGATCGTTGTAGAAAATGACGTAGTCGTTATCTGTATCGATCCGCAGCAAGGCGTCAACCAAGCCCAATACGTATGTTCGCGGCCCCCCTTGGGTGGAGATGGTGGAGGCGTCAATGGCAATTCGCACGGGTCAGCTCGTCTCCTGATGTTTTCTGAATTTGGGGTGCAGCCGGATGAGTCCGTGCAGCCCCAGTTTTCTCAACAGATTCTTGGTGATGTTCAAACATGTTTTCACCACGAACCAGCCGCATGCCCTCCAGCGGGGATAGCCTGCGGCAACGGTAACGCCGAATATCTCACGCCGCGCCGCCAGAAAGCGCTCGTCGCTGGCTCCGCCGTAGCGCATGTTTGCCAGCACCCGCTCCAGATAGCAGAAACGGCAACCGGCTCGATAGAGGCGCAGCACCAGTTCATAATCCATGGCGACTGCAAGGTGCGTATCGAACAGGCCAACCTTTTCGTAGGTCTGCCTGCGGACAAAGGTTGCCGGATGATTGACCGGCATGCCGTGCCAGACCCGATCGTCCACCGGAGCCGGTTTCAGCAGGAAGAGCGGGGTTTCACCCTGAAAGCGGAGCATGTCGCCATGCACCACATCGAGGGAGAGATCAGCAGAAAAAACCGCCGCTACAGCTTTGAGCGCACCGGCAGTATAGGTGTCATCGGAGTTGAGGATGCCGACTATCTCTCCCCGAGCCATCCCTATCCCCTTGTTGAAGGCGTCGGAGATACCTTCGTCCGGCTCGGAAATCCAGCGTATACGCGGGTCAGTTGCGGCATACTCCCTGATTGTCTCCAGAGTGCCGTCCGTAGAACCGCCATCGACGATGAGATATTCGAAGTCGCAGAAATCCTGGGAGAGAACACTCTCAATAGCCTCTGCGAGATATTCCCGGCTGTTGAAGGTGATGGTAATGATGGAAAAACACATCAGGCCGCACCAACTGCACTGTACACCGCCATGGTTTTGAGTGCGGCAATGTCCCAGCTGAATAGTGGTGCCCTCTCGCGTCCTTTCCTACGCATCCCGGCCAGTTTTTCCTCATCGCTCCATGCTGTCCAGAGCGTTTCGGCCATTTCTTCCGGATCAAGCGGGTTGAAAAGCACTCCCGCATCGCCGACAACCTCAGGCAATGAGGTGGCATCGGCGCACACAACCGGACAACCGCTCGCCATTGCTTCAACCAGTGGGATACCGAAGCCCTCGAACAGTGAAGGGAATACCATCATCCGGGCAGAATTGTAGAGGTACGGCAGGTCAGCGGCGGGGAGATAACCGAGAATCCTGACCGATCCGGCAAGCCCGGCGCGGCTGATGAGAGCCATAATTTCAGCCTGGGACTGCATTGCTATTCCGGTCAGTACGAGCAGTCCGTCGAAGCCATGACGCGTCCGCATTATTTTGAGCGCTTCCAGAAGGCGTGTGTGGTTTTTGTGCGGCCATGTGGCGGCCGGGTAGAAGAGAAACGGCCTGTCAATACCATATTTTTTGCGAATCGCAGCCAACGATTCCGTGTCATTCAAAGGGCGATATTCGACCCCGCAGCCGGTATAAATGACTTCGATCTTCTTCGCATCAATACCGTATCGATTAACGAGGCACTCTTTGGTGAAAGCGGCGCTGACAATGATCCGCGAAGCACATTCCGCTGAAGCCCGGTAAAGCCGCCGACGCTTGAGCAGTTCCATACGGCTGAAAAACCCGGGGAAGAATTCATGCTGCATATCCCAGAAGGTCAAGACGGAGGGGATTTTTATACCGGGTGGGGTGAGTACGGTGAAAGGGTGGTGAATAATGTCCGCCTTCACACGGTTCATCCGGGCTGCAAGAATGTCCCGATTGAAAAAATTCCGGATTGCCCCGCGTAGAAACCAGGCAGGAGAAGGCTTGGCATAATTGATATATTCCATCTGGAAAGCCGGATTGAACAGGTTGAATTCTCGGCGGAAGCGCTTGTCGCAGAGGAGCAGATAGTCATTCTCGTGATCATGGCGCTGCAAATGGTCAAGAAGGTTTCTGAAATAGGTCTCCATGCCACCCATGCGGCCAGGCAGAAAAGCAGTGGCATTGAGTCCGACCCTCATCCGTCAGCTCTCCGTACGCTGGCCCGAATGGAGTTTTATCTCGTGGTCCACCATTGAGGTGACAATCTCGGCAAAAGATCTGGTTCTGCCCCATCCAAGGCGGGTGATAATTTTTTCCGGATTCCCGCACAGGTCGATCTTCTCTGTCGGCCGAAAAAACTGGGGATCAACGGTCACATGTTTTCTGTAATCAAGATCAAGGCACGAAAAGGATGTCTCCACAAACTCTCGAACGGTTCGGGTTTCCCCGGTTGCCACAACATAGTCATCCGAGATTTCCGACTGAAGCATCAGCCACATGGCATGGACGTAGTCCGGGGCATACCCCCAGTCGCGCCGGGCATCCAGATTGCCGAGAGTGAGGTATTCCTGCAGGCCGAGCTTGATTTTAACCGCCGAAGAGACGATCTGTCTTGTGACGAATTCGTAGCCGCGCCGGGGAGATTCGTGATTGTAGAGAATGCCGGAGCAGGCAAACATGCCGTACTGTTCGCGGTAGTTCTTTACCAGATGATAGCTGGCGACCTTGGAGATACCGTAGATCGAACGTGGATTGAAAGGGGTTTGCTCATCCTGCGGTGCACGATCGACAGTGCCGAACATCTCACTGGTTCCGGCAAAATAGACCCGGCAGGAGGGGGCAAATTCCTTTACGGCGGCCAGCAGATAGTGGGTGCTGTTGACGTTGTTGTTGATGATGGATATTTCGTCCTCGAAGGAGTAGCTGACAAAACTCGAAGCCGCCAGGTGGTAGCACTCATCCGGAACGATGTCCTTGACGATCTTTATCAGGGAGAGAACATTGTCCAGCGATGCCACATGCAGTTGAATTCTGTCGAGCAGATGTACCAGGTTTTTCAGTTTGTGTTCGGTATCCTCAATGGCAGTACGCCGGACGAGGCCGTGCACTTCGTACCCCTTTTCAAGGAGCAGTTCCGCCAGGTATGATCCGTCCTGACCGGCAATGCCGGTAATAAGCGCTTTTTTCATAGCCACCTCAGCTCAGTTTGCTACCGGAGAGCGCGCTAAAATCATCGTCCAACAGCGATGTATTACCTAAAAACGGGGCTATCAGGCTCGCTGTCCTGTGCCGGGCAAGCAGAAAAAACAAGGATGCCGGCAACTTTCTTTCAGTGAAAAGGTGGACGGTGGAACCGTTGGAATAAAAACGCAGCCCCTTCTTTTCCGCCAGCACCTCAAGGGATTTCCGTGTGTAAAATGAAACGTGCTGCCCGTGTTCAAGCCCGTAATACCACCATTGATGAGGATTTGGAGCAGGTTCGGGCAGCAGATCCGTCGTTAAAAGTATACTGCCCGATAACCCCATCAGTTCATCCAGCCCGGTCAGCGGATCAACCAGATGCTCGAATACTTCAAACGCGGTAACGAGATCGTATGCGCCCCCATCATCCATATCTGCCGCAAAGCCCCCCGCAAACAGGTTCGTACAGTAACGGTCAAACCAGCGAAAGTCAAATCCCCTGTCACGCATCATCCTGACAAACAGGCCGTAGCCTCCGGCAAAGTCAAGAAACCGGCCGGATGAACCGAAAAAAACGGCCAGCAGCAGATGAACAATGGTTGCCAGGCGGGAATTGCGCCTGACCAACCCGACATCACTCCCTGTGATGACAGTCGAGTATGCCTCATCAAGCCAATAAGGATCTTCGGTACAGATAAAACCGCACGATCCGCACCGATAGAATTCAGCCTGATACCTGCCGAGTACGAGAGCTCGGGCGAAAGGCTCAGTAGGATGTGAACAAATCTTGCAGGACATGAATTCGCTCATGATCCAGGCAACAGGGAAGCAACGGCTTCTTCCATCTGGCGGGAAAACAGGGCGCGCGAATAGGTTTCCAGGGCAAACTGCCGAGTGTTCTCCGCCATGCTGTGCCAGGAGTCATCATTCATGCAGACAATAGACTGCACTGCGCTTTCGATTGTGCTGATTGAACAGTCGTCCAGCAGAATTCCAGAGTGATCCGGCAGCGTAATCCCGCAATTTCGACTTATGATCGGAACGATCCCGGCTTGCATGCAGGTAATTGCGGCTGTCGAAATGCCCTCACTGCACGACGGACTGACAAAGGCTCGCACCCGCGCGGCGATTTCCTGAAACTTCCTGCTCGCAGGTAAAAGAAACCCGTGGTTTCGGATATTCGGCATCGCGAAAAGTTCCGTCCGGTAGACCGCCACGAAATCACGTTCCCGCAGGTAGGGCCCCACGACATGCAGGATCAGTTCCTGGTGTCCTGCAAACACCTCCAGCACCAGATCGAGACCTTTCAGAACAGCCCCTTTACCGTTGAACCAGAGGAATTCCTGCGGCCTGGAGCAGACCGGCGTGCTCTCCAGGGTCGAAGGAAGTCGGGCGCCGGTGGCTACGACTCGCCTCAACTTTGCCTGGACACTGTCGGGAAAAGTCGCGGCCGTCACATTGTTACCTATCAGAGTGACCAGGTCAGCCCTCGCAAGGTTTTCTGAAAAAAGCCGCATGTCATCATCGCCCACAGCACGGCGGGCAGCAACCACTGCGCCGCGCCGCGCCCGGAGTTCGTCAAGCCGTAACGCTTCTGCCCGATTGGAAAATTCGGGATTGCTTCCGGTAATATGGAAGATTGCCTGTGTATCATCACCGCTACAGCGGACGAGATTGCGGTGGATGTCGAATACCAGATCATAGCCGCTCTCGGGCATGAATGAACTATCGTTCCAGGCTATCAGGTCAACGCTGTAGCCGAGCCGGTTGAAAATGCCTACTATTTCAGAACTTTCCCAGACATTGGAGTGTCCGCGAAATTCGGCTGGATCGCCAAAAAGCGGAAGTGGCAGATAGCTGACCAGCACCCGCCCTCCCGGCTTGCCCTTTCCCTCGGGATAGATGTTCAGGGTGCGCTGCGGCAGATACTGTTGACAGGCGCTCTGCACCTTGTATGTGAACTCTTCCAGTCCCATCTCTCAGCGCCTTTTCAATTTGACGATAAACTGCACCGCAAGCAACGGATAGAAGATGCGCAGCAGGGGGCCGGAGAAACGGGAGATAAATGTCCGCTTTTCGACGAAAAAACCGCACCGTGAAATCAGTTCAGCAAAAGTGTTCCAGGTGAAGAAACGGAGATGGGTTCGATCCATGATGCCGGTTTCCGTGTAGCGGAACTCACCGAAGAGCAGGCGCAGCCGGATGCTGTAATTGGCAATGTTCGGGACCGAGACGATGACGCCACCACCGGGAGACAGGTGGTCGTGCATTCCTGTCAGAAAAAGGTCAGGCCGCTTCAGATGCTCAAGAATATCTCCGAGAATAATCAGATCATACTTCAAGCTGGTTTCAGGGAGAGGCGACAGATCCAGATCGATGCACCAGAACGCGTCAAGGCGCTCCGTCGCAGCTCTACCCGCTTCCGGAGACATGTCCATGCCGTTAACCACCGCCTGCGGGTTTTCTCGCTTGATCCATGCCCCAAGCGCACCCGATCCGCAGCCGATATCCAACACGGTGCTTTCGCCTGCGTAGAGGCCGGCGATCTTGGGGTTCACATTTTCATACACGTCACGACCGGCAAAAGCTGGATCATAACAGGCATCAGCTTTCTTCCCGAAGTTGCCATTTGTTTCCGTCATGAGTCTTTTCCCTGGTCGACACTGCTGCCACTCCGCCAAAATGAAAAAGGAACGGCACTGCTTATGGCAACGGGGAAAATGGCATTGACTCTCAACTGGAAATCACGGTCAGAAAAAGGTACCAGCCGTTTGCGCTTGTCAGGGTAGTATCCACCAACCTTCTCCCAAGCAGACTTCAGGAAGCAGCACCCCGAGTGGGTCATGTTCAGGTCGTTGTAATGGCGGTAATTCACAACGTCAGGCGGCCGGCGGACGGTCAGAACCACCGGAGCTGCGTATCCCATGGATTGACAGCGCCTCGAGTGCACCCCCAGGTCCTCGTTGGTGCGGAAATGAATGCTGGTTCCCCCAACCATCACGGTGTCGGAATACCGTTCAAAAAGTTCGAGCATGGTGGCAACGGCATCATGCATCAGGTAATCATCGTCGTTAAGGACCATGATCAGTTCGCTTTCGGCAGCAGCAATAGCACGGTTAAGGCTGAAGGCCTGTCCCCTGTTTCTGTCATTGGAAAAAAGGGTACAGTGAATTTTTTCCTGTTCCCGGAGCCGTGAAAACTGTTCTTCCAGAACAGACATTGAACCATCCGGCGAATGATCATCAACTGCGATAACCTCATCCGGCAGCCTCGTCTGGCTGGCAATGCTTTCCAGGGCGGTCGGCAGAAACGATGCATGACCATAACAGGGAACTACTACCGCTAACGAAGCAGGTGGGAAGTCATTCCGCAGTGGTTCAATAGTGCCGGCGGCTTTATCCAGAAAACGTACGATGCGTTGTCGGGAAATCTCCGGAACTCCCAGCAAACGGGATATCTTGCGGTAGAGGTTGCCCGCACGATCATTCAAACGCTTCATTATAAAATCCCTGTGGCGGGCCAGACTTGACGCGCCCGTTTCCGCACGAACGTCTCAAGACTGCGGACAATCGTAGCAGGCTGCATCCTGAACTGTTCTTTAAAAAACTGCTGATCGTACAACCGGTTCGGGCCTATAAACGTCGGGTGAACCAGACGTTCCACCTCGCAGGGGAAAATTGCAAAGTGATTATTGGCTGAATACCCGCCAGCGTGCGCCCCTGTCGTACCGATATTGGAAATCATATTTCGTCCGGGAATGATGCTTAGTCCATTATTGAAGAGGCACGCAAAGAACCACTGGATGTCCCAGGTGTTGATGCGACCGCTATGCGCGCCATCAAAAGCGGACGCGAGAAAGCGCCGCATATAGCCGTCGGCATAATAGCCGCACATCTGCCGCTCTTTCCTGAACCGAGGCCATTCCTGCATTTCGACATCGTAATTTCCCCATGCCCTTCGCCATGAGGCCCATCCCCAGATCGGAAAGTATCGGGAAAAGACATAGCTCTCCTCGACCTGTAGGCGATCGATGAGATAGTTAGTGCCTCCGATCATCATCACCCGTTCATCATGCCGGTACCGCTCTAAAATATTTTCACAGAAGGGGAAAAAATCCGGATGTGGCAGGCAGTCATCCTCAAGGATAATCGCTTCTTCAACTTCGGAAAAAACCCAATCAAGGCCGCTTGATACCCGCCCTTTACACCCCATATTCACATCCGAATAATTTTTGCGCACGGTGCACGGCCAGTCAACGCGCTCGATAATGGCGCGCACTTTTGAGCAGGCATCCGCATCGCCGGGGGAGTCGAGGCGCGGGCCGTCAGCCACAACCAGCAGAGTTTCCGGCTGTGCCTGTCGTATGGCGGCGAAGACCTGCTCCGTGGTGTCGGGACGGTTGAACACCAGAAAGGCTACGGGAGTTTTCAGGCTCATGTCAATTCCTCCCGTTGGCAGTCTGTCGGCTGCCACGCCGGACAAACAGGAGATTCTGGAAAGCGAACAGCTCGCACAGCCTCGGTCGATATGTGCTCAGGGGCAGGAGAGCGTTTGGCAGTAGTCGATACACATCAAACGCATCACCCAGTAACTGCATGAAATCCCTGAAAAAAACATGACTGACAACATTCATCTCATTGAATTCGATCTGGATCAGGTCTATCCGGTCCTCAGCCAGCGCCCGCCGTGCGCCGAGCAGCGCCTGATACTCATGTCCCTCGGTATCAATCTTGAGCAGGGTGATGTGATCAATGCCGCGATCCGCCATGAACCTGTCTATTGTGCCGATTTCTACATCGAGGGCAGAAGCGCTTGACTGGTGAATGTCTTCGATAACCTCACGATACAGGGTGGCATGTTCGGTTCCTTCATCATCCGGTTGTCGGTCGTACAATGTGAGAGTTCCCGTTTCGGCTCCCATACCGCAATTGATTGCCTCGAAGCCGTATTGCAGGCCTGCCTGTTGCAGGACCCGGAACGTCGCCGGGTGGGGCTCAAAGGCGTACAGAAGAGCGCCGGGAGCATGTTGCATAATCTTCCGGGCATAGGTGCCGCGATTCGCGCCGACATCAAGTACCAATGGCTTGTCGTAGCGCTTCAGAATTTCCCGGAGGAAATATGATTCACCGCTGACCAGATCATTTTCATAGTTGAGCAGACCCAGCCCCCGGAGACTCAGGTCGAAAAGCAGTTTATTGAAAAGGTAGCATGACGGTCGGGCAAATATCGCCCGATATGATGCCGCAATGATTCTTTCAAGTCTTTTCTTCACGTGTACTCCCGAATGTGTACAAGCGTCACAGTCCGCGCAGGTAGCGATGGAATAACAGTGATTTAATCTGGCAGTAGAAAATTGGCCTGGTCTTCTTGTGCATCAGATTCAGGAACACCGCTGCCAGCGCCTGGGAAACTACCGTGGCCACCGCCGCCCCCAGCGCACCATGCACGGGAATGAGCCACAGGTTGAGCAGTATGTTTACCGTCGCGCCGATGACGATACGCACCATGGCCAGGCGGGTCAGGTTTTCAGTCAGATCCCACGGCCCCTGGGCAACACCGTAAAAGACGAAAAGCGACGCCCATATATGTACCGCCAGCACCGGTCCCGCCGCCCGGAAGGCAGCTCCGTAGATTGTGGTCACCATCCAGTTCGAGCATAATGAAATCGGTGCGGCGATCAGCAGCGATATGGCAGCCATCAGACTGAATAGACGGGTGATGCGTCGATGGTACAGGCTTTCGTCCTGCTCCTTGGACTGAACGATGGCCGGAAAAACCGACGACACCACAATTATCGGGATCATGTACCAGATTTCCGACAGCTTGGTTGCCGAGGTATAGATTCCAACGGCGTCGTTTCCCGCCAGGTTGCCCAGCATAATCTGGTCAATCTTCATGTAGACGGCAATCGAGAGCCCGCTCAGAATCAGTGGCCAGCTATCGCTCAACAAGTGACGGCATCTACTGAAAGTGCCCAGCCAGTCTGTGAGCCTGTAGCCATGTCTCTTGTAGGAAAGCACCATCCCCACAGCTCCCAGAAATATTTCAAGTGCTGCAGCCCAGGCAAACATGATCAATGGTGCATGGAAAATAATTAGTCCAACTTTTGTAAGAGCCGTTACCAGAAATGCGCTGTTTTTGGCGATTACCGTGGAGCGCGACTGCATCTGTGACTGAAACCAGAAATCGATGACATCAAAAGCCTGAAATACCATCCCGCCCGCAATGATTGCAACAAGCACCGTACCGGAAGAGTCGCCCTGTCGCACAACAAAAAAGGATACCGTGCAGACAAAAAACGCGGTGATTCCACCGGCGAGCCTCAAAAACAATGCTGATCCCAGAATTTCATGCGCGGCATCAGGCTTGCGGACAATCTCCCGAATAACGATTCCGTCGAGTCCCAGCGTTGCAAAAGTGCCGAAAAGGGCAACGAATGCCGTTGCATAACTTAATTGGCCAAATTGATCCGGCCCAAGGTAACGAACCACCCATATATTGACGAAGAGCCCCACACACATGCGCAGTGCCTTGTCAAAAAACAACCAGCCGCTATTGCCGATAATCTTTTGCAGGGTCTCGCGCCCCTCCACCCGCTTACGGATGAAAGTCGGCAGATATGTGAGCCAGCCGCTGTTCAGCACTTACAGGTCTTCGCCCGTAGTCGTCAGGACCAGTTTGCCGTGTTTGACCCCTTTGACCCCGATCAACTCGTTGGCAATGTTTTTGATGACTTTCACCTCACCGCGGATTATCAGCACCTCGAGACAGTTGTGGGCGTCAAGGTGAACATGCACGGCCGAGACGATCTGCTCATAATGCGAGTGCTGGTGCTCGGTCAACTTGTCGGCAAGATCCCGCACATGATGGTTATAAACCAGCGTAACCGTTCCGACCGCCTGCTGGTCCTCCGATCCGAGCCGCTCCTCCACCAGTGACGCGCGGATAAGGTCGCGGATCGCCTCGGAGCGGTTCATGTAGCTTTTCTGCTCAATCAGTTTATCAAAGTTTTCCAGCAGCTTTTCATCAAGCGATATGCCGAACCTGACGGTATTCCCCATTGTCTGCGCCCCCCTCAATGAAGATGTGGCAATTTGGATATGATGCTGTTTATAGTCGATTCCGGCCCGGATTGAAACCGCTTTGTGCAGACGATACTCACCTGAAATACTCCTTGACACCTGTTTTTTCATATTGCATAACAATCGTGCTACTAAATTTATAATCGTGTCTACAATGCCGGGAGGATTCCATCATGCATATGGCAGACGCACTGCTGTCACCCACCGTTGGAGTTGCGCTGTGGGGGGCTTCTGCGGGGACCATCGCGTACTGCTCGCAAAAAGTCAGCACAGAGATGGACAGCGGGAAGGTTCCGCTTATGGGGGTATTGGGAGCATTCATTTTTGCGGCACAGATGATCAACTTCACTATACCGGTCACCGGTTCCAGCGGCCATCTTGGCGGAGGTCTCATCCTGACGATTCTGCTTGGCCCGTACGCGGCCTTTCTCACCATTGCCTCGGTGCTGGTGGTTCAGGCTCTCTTCTTTGCCGATGGCGGCTTGCTGGCGCTGGGTTGCAACATCTTCAATCTCGGTTTTTTTCCTGCATTCATAGCGTACCCGCTCATCTATAAAAAAATAATCGGTCGCGAACCTACGTCGGCAAAGATAACGGCTGCCTCAATTGTTGCCGCCGTCATCGGGTTACAGATGGGCGCGTTCGGGGTGGTACTGGAAACAGTTTTCTCCGGAATTTCCGCACTCCCATTCTTAACCTTTGTTGCAATGATGCAACCGATTCACCTGGCCATCGGCATTGTTGAAGGTGTTGTCACTGCGGCGGTTGTCTCGTTTGTCTACAAAGCCCGACCGGAAATCATCCAGAGCACTCTTGAGTTATCCCCGATGGGCAGTCATCCGATGCGGAACATCCTGCTGGCGTTCCTGGTGATGGCAATGCTAATGGGAGGATTTGTTTCCCGGTTTGCCTCAAAAAATCCCGACGGTCTGGAATGGTCCATAACCAAAGTGACGGGAAAGGTTGGGATGAAGGGGCCTGAACAGGGTTTGCACGCAACCCTCACTGCGCTGCAGGAGAAGATCGCTCTCCTGCCCGACTACTCATTCAGAAAAAATTCCGAGTTACGTAAAGAAGAATCAAAACCGGAAGCAGCGCAGCCTTTTCAAAAAACTGAAGCAAAGAAAACGGAAGATCAGAAAAATCTTGCTGGAACCAGCGTTGCAGGGCTTGTGGGGGGTACTATGACCCTGGGGATTGCATTTTTGATCGGTTTTGCGCTGAAGCGCCGACGTCTCCCGCAGCGGATAGTGCTCTCCTGACTTAATTTCTATTTAAACACAAATAGATACAGATCATCAGCCCTTCCGGTAAAGGACACTCCATGGCTTCACTACAGCAAGCGGTTCTGGATCTCAAAAATCTGGATCTGCTGGCAAACGGCAACTCACCCATTCATCGGCTGGACGCACGGGCCAAAGTTCTGGTTTCGTTTGTGTTCATCATCTGTGTTGTCTCCTGCGACAGGTACGAAGTGGCCGCGCTGTTTCCCTTCTGTGTCTTTCCGGTCGTCATGATCTCCCTGTCAGATCTCCCGCCGCTTTTTATCATAAGAAAAATCGCATTAATCTGCCCGTTCGTTCTGGCCGTCGGCATCCTGAACCCCGTTTTTGACCGCGAAATACTCATGCAACTCGGCCCTCTAGGCATCTCCGGCGGCTGGATGTCCTTTGCCTCCATCCTGATCCGCTCCACCCTGACCGTTGGAACCGCATGCATACTGGTGGGGGTGACCGGTTTTACCGCAGTCTGTCAAGCCCTTGAACGACTGGGGGTTCCACAGATCTTTGCGGTGCAGTTGCTGTTTCTCTACCGCTATATCTTTGTGCTCACCGAGGAGTCCGACCGGGCTTCCCGTTCACGGGCACTGCGTTCCTGCGGGAAGAGTGGGAAGGGGATACGCAGCTTCGGCTCACTGACCGGGCACCTGTTATTGAGGACGTGGCAGCGGGCGGAGCGCATCCATATTGCCATGCTCTCCCGTGGCTTCCGGGGAGAATTCCGTTCTCCCAAAACATCACGATTCGGTACACCGGATCTGGTATTCGTACTGGGATGGACAGTATATTTTGCCATCATCCGCAGCTTTGATATTCCCCGGTCGATTGGAGCATTGCTTACAGGAGGCGGTCTGTGAGTCACCATATTGTTGAAGTCAAAAATCTGAGCCATATCTATCCCGATGGCACCGCCGCACTTTTTGATGTGTCATTCCGCATCACCCACGGAGAATCCGTGGCGATCATCGGCGCAAACGGAGCCGGCAAATCGACCCTGCTGCTGCACCTGAACGGCTGTTTATCCGCCACCAGCGGTGAGATACGGATAGGAGACACACGTTTGACTGCAGGCACGCTGCCTGATATCCGCCGCACCGTCGGCATGGTTTTTCAGGATCCGGACGACCAGCTCTTCATGCCAACCGTCTTCGAAGATGTCGCCTTTGGCCCCTGCAATCTCGGCCTTTCCGGCATGGATGTCGAACAGCGTGTTTCAGATGCCCTAGAGCGGGTAGGCGCCGCTCATCTGCGCGAAAAGCCCCCCTACCATCTTTCCGGTGGTGAAAAGAAGCGCGTTGCAATTGCCACCGTGCTTTCCATGATGCCTGACATCCTGGTAATGGACGAGCCGACCAGCGGTCTTGATCCATTCGCCCGTCGGCAGCTGATCGGTCTGATGAGGGATTTTCAGCATACCCGCATCATTACCAGCCATGATCTGGACATGGTCTATGAAGTCTGTGATCGCACAATCATTCTGAAGCGGGGGATGGTAGCCGCAGACGGTTCTACCGGAGATCTGTTCGAAAATGGGGAACTGCTGAAGGAGTGCCAGCTTGAAAGACCCCTGTCGCTTCAGGGTTGCCCGGAATGTGCAGCACGGATCAGAAGCTGTGGCACAGCGAAGTGTTGACAGCAGACGTGCTATTTGAATGTTTTCAGCACGTATCCGGCGATCGCCCGCGCCTCGCTGTCGGGAAGCATTGCCGCATCAAAGCGGATCATGCGTGAGATCGGATTACGCAGGATTCTAACGATATCTTCAGAAGAAGTGATGTGGTTTGCCCGCAAGGTCGAACCACGAAGATTCCTTTTCGGGTCATTCACATTACCACCGTCGGGGTGACACGTGGCGCAGTACTGCTTAAAGAGCGCCTCGCCGTCAAGAGCCCGCCCCTGGGGGTCGGGTTCAGGCTTAACCGCACCGGTACCCGTTTTTTGAGGAACCTCTCTGGAACACGCGCTTGTAAAGCATACCGCACAAACCATACTCATGCATATCGCAACTGCCCGTCTGGTCATGGATTTTCCTTGCAAAGAGAGAGTCATGATTACGCCAGGTTGAAGTTATTCTGATACGCCATCAGCGTATTTATCATCAGAGCCGCCACAGTCATCCGCCCCACCCCGCCCGGCACCGGTGTGATCCAGGAGCACTTCGGAGCAACGTTTTCAAAATCCACATCCCCCACGAGTCTGCCGTTCTCCAGACGATTGATCCCCACGTCGATCAGGACAACCCCATCCTTGACCATATCTTTGGTCACAAATCCGGGGATACCCACCGCCACGATCACAATATCGGCACGCCGGGTCTCATCCAGCAGCAGCGCGCGGGGTGTTTCGATGTGGGTCAGGGTAACGGTGGCGTTGCCGATATCAAAATCATTTGCCAGCATGATCGATATCGGCTTTCCGACGATGTTTGAACGGCCGATAACCACGCAGTGGCGGCCTTTGGTGGGGATTTCATAGAATTGCAGCAGTTTGCAGATACCGTAGGCTGTGGCGGGACGGAAGGCCCTCTGCCCCAGAGTCATGCGGCCGAAATTGGTGGGATGAAATCCGTCGATGTCCTTTTCGGGGGCAATGGCATTGATGATATTCTGCTGGTCGATGTGTTTCGGAACCGGAAGCTGCACGATCAGGCCGTCCGTGCCCCGGTCAGTGTTGATGGCGCTGATCCTGGCCAGCAGTTCGGCTTCGCTGATATCATCCGTCAGCCGGATCAGGTTGCCCTCAAAACCGGCCTTCTCGCAGGAGATGATCTTCGATTTGACATACGATTCACTGGGTGCATGGTCTCCCACCAGGATGATGGTCATATGGGGCTTGCGCAGACCGGAGGCCACATACCCGGCGACCTTTAACGAAATATCGGCAACCAGATGTTCAGCACATTTCTTGCCGTCCAGCAGTTTCATCGGTGTCTGGCTCCTCATCTGTCCGCCAAATGGCGCTGTATTTATTGCCGAGTGTGCGTTTGTATCATAAAACCGGACCCGCCGCAACGGAGTCTGTCGCGGCAACTACTCCAGCTCCAGCGGGGGTTCCGCCAGCAGCGCCAGCTGTTCGCGCAGTTCAAGGATCTGTTCCCCCCAGTAACGAACGGTATTGAACCAGGGAAAGGTATCGGGGAAGGCCGGGTCATCCCAGCGACTGCCAAGCCAGGCGCTGTAGTGAAGCATGCGCAGGGTTCGCAACGCCTCCACCAGATGCAGCTCACGGGGGTCAAAGTCACGGAATTCGCGGTAGCCTTCGATCAGGGACTCCAGTTGGGCGGTGCGTCGCTGGCGGTCACCGGAGAGCATCATCCAGAGATCCTGAATCGCCGGAGCCATGCGGGCATCGTCGAAGTCGACGAAATGCGGCGCATTGTCACGCCAGAGGATATTGCCGGCATGACAGTCGCCATGGCAGCGAATGAAACGGATCGGAGCGGCAGCGCCCAGAATGTCGTCAATGGTTTCCAGCAACCGGCTGGTTACGGCCTCGTAGCTGGGCAGATAGTCGGCAGGGATGAACCGCTCTTTGATCAGGGCAACGCTTTCGTACCCGAAACTCCGGCAATCAAGAACCGGGCGGTGCAGGAACGGCTGCACCGCTCCGATGCTGTGGATGCGCCCCAGCAGGCGGCCCAGTATCGGCAGATTGTCCAGATTGTCGAACTCGGGGGCATGCCCCCCCTGGCGTTTGTAGAGGGTGAAACGGAAACCGCCATAATCGAACAGGCTTTCGCCGGAACCGTTGCGCCAGGGTGCCACCACCGGCAGTTCGTGTTCTGCCAGCTCGAAACAGAACCGGTGCTCTTCCATAATCTGTTCGCTGTTCCAGCGGGCGGGACGGTAAAACTTGGCGATCAGCGGCTGCTCTTCATCAATGCCGACCTGATAGACCCGGTTTTCGTAGCTGTTCAGGGCAAACGTGCGACAATCACAGTGAAAGCCCTGGCTTTCCACGGCATCCATTATGAAGCCGGGGGTAAGATTCTGGAAAGGGTGCCGGGATTCGGTCATGGCTGCGCGGTTCTCCGGGAGAAGATATGTGTAGGGTGCGGACACCATATCATCAATTGCATCGTGAGCCAAGCGTAAGAGCTGAAGGTTTGTCCGGTTCTTCCTGTCAGGTTATACTCAATTATCCCATGATTTTTTAAAAAAATGTGCTACCATGCCGCCGCCTGGCCGCTATCCCGCCGGGAGAACAACGAGAACAGTTCAGGAGAGATCCATGCGCATCATCGACGCCATCGCAACCGGAAAACCATTCATCTCACTGGAGTTTTTCCCCCCAAAGGAACGAACTGAGTGGGACGCCTTTTTCAAGACCGCCGAGCGGCTGACACAGTTGAACCCCCTTTTCGCCTCCGTAACCTACGGAGCAGGCGGACGCAGCCACCGCGACACACTGGAGATCGTATCGCGCCTCAAACGTGAACAGGGGCTGGAGAGCATGGCTCACCTGACCTGCATCGGCTCCCATCATGACGAACTTCAGCGGTTTCTCGATGATCTGGCAGAGACCGAGGTTCATAATGTACTGGCTCTGCGCGGTGATATCCCCACTGACGCGCCGCCGGAATACGAGACCTGCCCGAGCCTTCTGCACGCCTCAGACCTGGTTTCATTCATCAGGCAGGCGCACCCCGATTTCGGCATCGGTGTTGCCGGCTATCCCGAGACGCACCCCGAGGCGGCAAGCCCGGAGAGCGACCTCTCCTTTCTCAAACTCAAGCTGGACCACGGGGGCGATTTCATCATCACCCAGCTTTTCTTCGACAACCGCCACTATCTTGATTTTGTGGATAAAATCCGTTCCATCGGCATCGACAAACCGGTTATCCCCGGAATTCTGCCGGTGATCAACCTGAAGGTAGTCCGACGGATCATGTCGCTGTGCGGCGCCGGTCTGCCACCTGCCTACATGGCTGAACTGGAAGAGGCTGACCGTCAGGGGGGCGCGTCTGCCGTACAGAAGGTCGGAATCGACCATGCCCGGCAACAGGCACGGGAATTACTGGCCGCCGGCGCCCCCGGCATTCACCTTTACACCCTCAATCGTGCAGACGCCATCCTGGAGATCGCCGACGGACTGCTGCCATGCTGAAGGTACCTCACCTGTTCCAGACTCACATCATCAGACTTGAAGGAGAATCAGCATGAGCATCTGTCCCTGCGGAAGCGGTATTGCCAGCGCCGAGTGCTGTGAACCGATCATCAATGGCTCACGTCCGGCCGAAACGGCGGAACAGCTGATGAGAGCCCGCTATTCCGCGTACGTTGGCGTCAGGATGGATTTTATTTTTGAAAGCACCCATCCCGAACATCGCACGGGCTATGACCATGCGGGCACAAAGGAGTGGGCCGAAAACTCGGAATGGCTGGGACTGGAGATTATCAGCACCCGGAGGGGGAGTGCGGACGACAGTATCGGCGAGGTTGAATTCATTGCGCGCTTCGGCAATAAGGATGGCGAGGCCCTCGAACACCACGAATGCGGCCAGTTCAAGCGCTCCAAAGGCGCCTGGTTTTTCACCGAAGGCACCATGGTAAAGCCCAGGCCGCTGACGGTCGACAAAATCGGGCGCAACGACCCGTGCAGGTGCGGCAGCGGCTTGAAATTTAAAAAGTGCTGCGGAAAATGACTATTATTGGAAAATAAAGATTTCCGGTACACCGTACCGGATTTTCCGGGGGAATTTCATCCGTGAACAAAATAAAAAAAGATGCGTCTCACTCTCTAACCGTTGATCTTTCTGGCGAAACCGGCTGGACCCCGTTTGACGCCCCCTCGCTGGTGGGGGAATCACTGCGTTTTGTTTCCGGCGATCCGGAAGGCAACCGCTTCCGGGTGAAATATTACCGTGACCCTGAGCAGCAGCTCAAGGCGCGTATCTGGTTCGGACCTGAAACGGGAGGGCCTCCGGGGAGTGCACATGGCGGCTCGGTAGCCGCTGTGATGGACGAAGTGCTGGGTCTGACGGCCTGGGCTGCCGGTTATCCGATCGTGGTCGGCAACCTGAATGTCAGCTTTCGCAACCTGCTGCCACTGCAAAAAGTTGTGACGGTCGAGGGAAAGGTCATCTCGATAGAAGGACGCAAGATCATGGTGCACGGCAGGATTTTTTGCGGAAAAACGATATACGCCGAAGGTGAGTGCCTCTGTATCACCATTCCGGCGACGTGAGATTGATCCTGGAAAAAGCATTTGAAACACAGAGGGCACAGAGAACACAGAGTAAAACGGAGAGGTATAAGCTGAAAAACGGGTTTTATGGCTCACCCGAAAGGGTCACGGCATTTTTGTCTTAAGCCGTTTATTTCTCTGTGCTCTCAGTGTATCTGTGTTATTGAACTGCCGTTTTTGATTCAGAATAGGCGCGGTCGGAGGCTACTTCTTTTTTAGACGCCAGCCGATCTTGTTCGTCTGGGGGGTGCGGGAGATTGCCAGTGAATCAGGCGGGATATCGACCGTCACGGTTGTACCGGCAGCCACCAGCGAGTTGCGCCCCACCACAACCGGAGCCACCAGTTGCACATCGCTGCCGATGAAGACGTCATCGCCAATGACCGTGCGGTGCTTGTTGACGCCGTCATAATTGCAGGTGATGGTTCCGCAGCCGATGTTGACATTGCTGCCGATCTCCGCATCTCCCAGATAGGTAAGATGGGATGCCTTGGATCCTTCGCCCATAACCGCCTTCTTTGTCTCCACGAAGTTACCCACCTTGACATGATCGTGCAGAACCGTGCCGGGGCGCAGGTGGGCCATGGGCCCGATGCTGACGTCCGCGTGCAGTTCCGAACCCTCCAGAACCGATCCGGCCTTGATATGGCAGTCGTCGCCGATGCGGCAGCCGACGATTGAAACACCGCTGTCGATGGTGCACCCGCAGCCGATGACGGTCTCTCCTCCGATGGAGCAGTTGGGGTGGATGATCGTATCAGGGCCGATGGAAACCCCGTAATCGATATAGGTGTGGTCAGGATCCGTCAGCGATACCCCCGAACACATCAGCTCACTGTTGATGCGTCCTCGCAGTATACGGGAAGCCGCAGCCAGCTGGGCGCGGTCGTTGACCCCCATGATCTCGTCTGCATCGTCCGTGCGAAGCGCCAGACAGGTAAGCCCCTTGCTCACGGCAATCGAGAGCAGGTCGGTCAGGTAGAATTCGTTCTGGGCATTATCGCTGCTGATCTGGTCGATATGGGCCAGCAGGAAGCCGGATTCCATGCAGTAGATGCCGCTATTGATCTCACAGATGGCCTGTTCTTCCTCTGTGGCGTCCTTCTGTTCGACGATGCGCAGCACGCTGTCTTTCTGGTCCCGCACCACCCTTCCATAGCCGAATGCATTATCGACGCTGGCGGTCAGGACGGTCAGTGATGCACCGTGTGACCGATGAAACGAAATCAGTCGTTTAAGCGTCGTATCCGTCAAGAGCGGCGTATCTCCGCACAGTATCAGCACCGTGCCGCTGAATCCGGCCAGTTCTTCCCGTGCACAGCCTACGGCATGACCGGTTCCCAGCTGCTGTTCCTGCATGGCGCACCGGATATCCGTTGCGCCCCGGAACGTGTTTAGCACTGCATTGGCCTGATGACCCACCACGAGGACAACCGGCGCTGCCCCTGCAGTCCGGGCAGCATCCACCGGCCATGCGATCATGGGACGTCCTGCCACAGGGTGAAGCACCTTGACCAGCTCGGATTTCATACGGGTTCCCTTGCCCGCGGCAAGTACGACAGCTGCGATATGTTCCATCGGATCAGACTCCTCTCCGGCTCTTGTCGTTCAGATGTATGCTGCTTCACATACTCCAACAGCGCTGCATTTTATTCGATGCGTCGGATGCCGTCAAGTCAATAGAGAAAATAAAGTAGTAAAATATTAGCGCTTTACAAATATTACCGGTTTGGATATATCTAACGCCTCGAAAGTACGCACGGCACTCAAGGACTGTTCATGGCAATCGCAGACGATCTTCAACTACTGGAACAGTCACTGGCTGAGCTGGTCATCCGTTACGATCAATATTTCAGCGGACTTGAAAAACGTGAGCCTTTGAAACTGATGCAGGACGTTGAGAGGATGGTTCGGCGCTATGCCGGTGTCCCCATCAACAACACCATGTACAAGCACAAATACACCATGCTCGTCGCGCGCCTCGGCACCTACCGTGAGCACTGGAACCGCATCCTGCGCCTGATTGAAGACGGCAAGTACTCCCGCGACCGTTTTATCAGCGATCTTCGACGACGTCAGCAGTCGACTGCCGGGGCGCCCAAAGAGTCTGTCCAGCAGCCTGCGAAGCACGATACGGAGCTGGACCGAATTTACCACGAATTTCGCGAAGCCCGCAGAGCATGTAATCTTCCCGTTGAATCACTGAGTCGCGAACTGGTGGCAGCCACCATAGAAAAGAACAAGGCACAACTGGTTGCCAGGCTGGGAACCGACAAAATTAATTTCCGCGTTGTGGTGGAAGACGGCAAGCCAAAAATTAAAGCAAGCCAGAGCAAATGAACCTGAATAACCTGCCGCACCATCTCCCCGGTAACTCTGTGTTCAAGGAGTGCGAGATCCCCCAGTTTTCCCAGCTACCCCCTGTCATGGCGGCTCTACAGCAGACTGGTCAGCACCTTACCATTCCCGGTCTCAAAGGGTCGGCTCCGGCCTGTATTCTTTCAGAGTTGCTGCGTTCAGCCTCCCAAACCGTTCTGGTCCTGACTGCGGATCACGATTCTGCGGAGGAATTCCGGCGGGAACTGGCTTTTTTCAGCGGCACCGAAGCGCCTCCCCTGCTGTTTCCCGCCTGGGACTGCCAGCCCTTTTCTCCTTCTTCACCTCACCGCGACATCTCCGGGGCGCGTCTCGATGTGCTTTTCCGTTTGCAGAACAATCTGGCTCGAGTCGTCATCATACCCCTTGCTGCCGCCCTGCAGAGGGTTCTGTCCCGCAGGGTATTCAGTGAGGCCTCCTGCTACCTGGTGGCCGGTGAGGAGATCGAGCATGATAAACTGCTGAAGAAACTCGTAAAAATGGGCTACGCCAATGTCCCCCTGGTCGAGGATCGGGGTTCATTTGCCGTTCGTGGCGGGATTCTGGATATTTTCCCCCCAAATCTGACCGCGCCGGTACGCATCGAATTCTTCGGCGATACGCCAGAAACCATCCGCTCATTCGATCCGCTCACCCAGCGTTCGCTGCACCCGCTGGAAGAGCTGGTGCTGCTCCCATCCCGCGAGATACTGCTGACTGATGAGGTGCTGGACGGTATCGCCCCGCGTTTCAAACAGTGCTGCGACAACCTTGAAATCAAGGCCGACCGGCGGCGTAATATTCTGACAGACCTGCAGAATGCCGTCTATTTCCATGGAGTCGAATACCTTCAGCCGCTGCTGCATCCCGGACTGGAAACCATCTTCGATTACGCACCCGGCTGTCCAGTGGCGCTACTGGATTATGACGCGATCTTCGATGCGGCTGCCGGATTCAATGCTGAAATATCCGGCGGTTTGACAAAGGGAAAAGTCGCCTGCCTGCCCCATTCTTCACCTGAAGAGCTCTTTCTGGAACCAGATGACCTGGCAGCTCTTATTGCCCAGCGCAGCCGGATCGAACTATCCGGGCTTATGCTCGACAGCACTGGAAAAACCACCATTATATCAGTACCTTGCGAGGGTTCCTATGGACTGCGGGTGACAGTCTCGAAGGAAACCACCCATGCCCTGGCGCCACTTTCCCGCACCCTGCGTGAATGGCTTGACCAGGGCTTCCGTGTTCTTGTCGCCTGCCATCAGCGCCCCCAGGCCGATCGGCTTAAAGAGTTGCTGACCCCCTACGGGATTCCCTGCGTCATAAGTGAGAATTCCTTTCCCGATGCAATGTCCGGGCATCCAAACGGACAGGTAACACTGCTCCTCGGAGATATCACGCGCGGATTTCGCCTGCCCCAGTCCAAACTGGCGCTGATCGCCGAAGAAGAGCTTTTCGGCAAACGGGTTAGACGCAGCGGCATTTCCGAGGTACGCAAGAAACAGATACTTTCATCGCTGGCCGAGCTCAAGCCGGGTGATTACATGGTGCATATTGACCATGGCATCGCTCTGTATCGAGGTTTGCAGCATATCAGCGTTGCCGGCGTTGGCGGGGATTTCCTCCTGTTGGAATACTCCGGCAACGACAAACTCTACCTGCCGGTTGACCGCCTGGGACTGGTTCAGCGCTATGTGGGGCCGGAAGGAAGCCAGCCGGCGCTGGACAAACTGGGTGGTGCGGGGTGGGAGAAGTCGAAGGGCAAGGCGCGTAAGAACATCGAGGAGCTGGCCGGCGAACTGCTGGAGATTTATGCCCGCCGCCAGATTTCCGATGGATTTTCTTTTTCGCCGCCGGACGAAATGTACCGCGAGTTCGAGGCATCCTTTGCCTGGGATGAGACTCCGGATCAACTCTCGGCCATCCAGGATGTGCTGGCCGACATGCAGCATTCGCGCCCCATGGATCGCCTGGTGTGCGGTGACGTGGGCTATGGCAAGACGGAGGTCGCCCTGCGGGGCGCCTTCAAATCCGCGCTGGACGGTAAGCAGGTCGGCATTCTGGTGCCCACCACCATCCTTGCCCAGCAGCACTATGAAACCTTCCACGAGCGATTGAAGGAGTATCCGGTCACCGTGGAGGTTCTTTCCCGCTTCCGCTCTCCGAAGGAACAGAAGAGCATTTTGGAGCGGCTAAAAAAAGGTGATATCGACATCGTCATCGGCACTCACCGCCTGCTCCAGAAGGACGTGGCCTTCAAGGATCTTGGGCTTTTGATCATCGATGAAGAGCAGCGTTTCGGGGTCAAGGACAAGGAGCGACTCAAGGCATTCCGTGCCGTTGTGGATGTCATGACCCTGACCGCCACCCCCATACCCCGCACGCTCTATATGTCCATGATGGGCATCCGGGATCTCTCCATCATCGATACGCCCCCGGTTGATCGTCTGGCGGTCAAAACCTTCGTCTCACGCTTCTCCGAAGAACTGATCCGCGAGGCGGTCATGCGCGAACTGCGCCGGGGGGGGCAGATATTCTTCGTGCACAACCGGGTGCAGACCATCGCCAAGAGAGCCGAACTCCTGGCTGAAATCGTACCGGAAGCAAAGATTGCCGTGGGTCATGGCCAGATGGATGAACATGAGCTGGAAAAGGTTATGCTCGGCTTCATGCACGGCGAAACCAACCTGCTGCTCTGTACCACCATCATCGAATCCGGGCTGGACATCCCCAATGCCAATACCCTGATCGTCGATCATGCCGATAAATTCGGCCTGTCCCAACTGTACCAGCTGCGCGGACGGGTCGGGCGATCGACGCAGCGCGGCTACGCCTACCTGCTGATCCCGGGTGAGGCATCAATAACCTCGGACGCTCGCGAACGGCTACGGATTCTGCAGGATATCTCCGAGCTGGGAGCCGGTTTCCGCATCGCAACCCACGACATGGAGATACGGGGCGCAGGGGATGTGCTGGGCAACCGCCAGTCCGGCACCGTCACCGAAATCGGTTTTGAGCTGTATACCCAGATGCTTGAGGAGACGATCTGCCGCCTGCGCGGCGAAGAAATGACCGAACGCGTGGAACCGGAAATCAACCTTAAAGTTCCCGCCTTCATTCCTGAGACATACGTCAAGGATCCCGGCCAGCGCCTGGTGGTCTACAAAAAGCTGACCCAGGCTGAAAACGTGGATGATGTCCTGGAGGTGCAGAACGAAGTCAGCGACCGCTTTGGCAGCTACCCGATGGCTACCGCGTATCTGTTCGAGATCATGAAGCTACGGGTGCTGCTCAAACGGCTGCTTGTGCGGCAGATCGATTTTGACGGGAAAGCCGTGGTCATCTCGTTCCATCCCCGCACTCCGGCGCCACCGGACACCATCATTGCCATGATGAGAAATGAACCGAAAAAATTCCTGTTTACCCCTGACTTCAAGCTGGTCTGCACCCTCAAAAACACCTCATTCGAAGATATTCTGGAGATGTCGAAGAGTGTACTGCAACGGTTGCTGCCGGTTGAGCAGACCGGCTAAGATTGACCGGGCGTTGAGCTTATTGTCTCGTGCTAAAACCAGTGAGACCATTGTCCCTGGAGTTTATAAATCCAATGGGCTCTTCGGCTCTTTCACTGTCCTGACCGGCACACAATGTGTATAGATCATGGTAGTTTTCAGACTGGTATGTCTTCAGCGTCTTGCGTGAATAATGACGAACCTTTATCTCTGCCGCCATGCTGGTAAGCACCCCATCCCACTCCGGCGAGTCCGATTTTTCCTGATAGCCTGCGTCCGAATATTGTGACCCATAACGTGCAGGAACGTGAGGCGGTACAGATGAAGGTACAGTAGCCATCGGCGGCATATCATGAGCGAATTCATTTGGTGGCTTTTCCGATGTCTCTTGTTTCTGAACAGTAATAAAGGCTAAAACAGCGTAGGCAGCTTGCCTGCACTGAAGCTCAGTCTGCTTCTTTGCCTTGAGTTTCTCAATAAAAAGAGGCAACTGCGCCGCTTGGGAGATCGATGCCGGGTACTTGACGCAATAATCAAGAAAATAGCGACACCACTTGATGCATTCCGCAAAACTGGCAACCGGAACGCCCCGCTTTTCAAGCAGTTTCAAATAGTCGGGAAGCAACGGCTTTGGGAAGTCGATCATAATGTAATTCCTTGAACAATTTAATTTACATCTTACAAAAGCTTCCGTATATTTTCGAGCAAATCTTTTTCAACCACACCAAATGGCTGCTTGGCTTTCTGGAGTTCCATGTTAAAGGACATGAAATCATATAATCACCTGAAGCCAGGTCAGAAGGGAACTCGTCGCCTGGTTGAGAAATATGGTGAATCTCTCCTTTGCGTCCGCTACCGTTATGACGAGAAGCGTGGCGTTCGTCTCAAAACGGTAGAGATTATAGTTGAGGAAAGGCCCGTCATCAATCCCAGATTCAAAGCTACGGACATCGTTCCTATTTCTGTTAGCTTTGATGAAATGGAACTGCGTGAGCAGCTCCGAGTGTTGCACGCACGATGGGATTCACAAGCGAAGTTGTGGTATCTGCCATATCGCAAGGTACAAGGCACGGCACTTGAACCACGAATTGCAGCAGAGTAGATGACAGGAAAGGTAACTTATATAGGTAACTATTTGGGGCACCTATATAAGCAACAAATGACCTATATAGGTGATAAGTTACCTATATAGGGTTACCGCATATAAACGAGTTATACCAAGAATAATAAAACCCGAAAAGCCGAGTGTTCCGCAGTGGGCACTATTACCCAAGAGGAGGTTTAAAATGGTTGCGCCACTTGCAAACAAAAACTCACTTGAAAAAACTGGGTTCAAATTAGCGAATGATGGATTTGTATATCATGGCTCATCATACAAATTTGATAACGTCATCCAGACTAAATATATTCGGACTGTATTTCAGAGAAAACAGCCTGGTTTTGGCGTACTCAGTACTCTTCATGGAATAGCTTTTGAACTTTTGATGAACACTGGTCAGGAAATAAAAGTAATTGACCAACCAACTTGGACATCAGGTAATACATTGGCAGACGTAGAACATGTACAAAAAATATTTGATGAAATTTCACAAAAAAGCTGGAATATCAGAGTTCAAAAGTATGAAAATCAAATTAAAGAGCGTGGCTATTACTCCTATGCTGGATGGGACTTTTACCCAAAAGAAAAAAAGATTTTTCATGTCAAAACAAATAAGCCTTACTTCATAAATACTACTAATTTTTCCAGAGAGTTCGGCTTTGTTCATGTTGCAAGCAAAGATGAAGGCATTGGTGCAAAGCTTCTTAAAAAAGTTGTAGGTAGCAGAGGCATTGACACAATTATTGATACAGATGTCTTCTTCGCATTGTTCAAACATTACTTTGGCATTCAATGGAATTAAATAAGGCTATTTTTTAAGCCACTTATCCATACAAGGGAAAACCAATTTAGCGAGAATAAGCAACCCAGTGAGGCCGCCAGCAATTATCTGTAAAAACCAACCAAGATGACTACGCATAAAGGAGGTCCACCAATTATCATGTGCGGCATCTCTGCCATATCTACATACACCCCGTATATCACCGCCATAGGAGGCGTAATCGCCGGAGGATTTGGCTCCTATTTTGTCGGCGTCAAATTGTCCCAGAGGAACCATGCTAACGCGCTCGCTTTGGCCGAACGTAGTGAATTCAATAAAGCTGCCACGGAGTTTCGATGTGCTTTCATCGACGAAATTTGCAAACTCGAAGACTCCATTGACGAGCCTCCTGGGTTTACATTTGATGTCATCAAGAATGCTTTTTCTAAACACTTCAAGGCGTACATTACCTTCCGCTCTACTCTCCCCGAATCCGAAAGCCGAATTTTGACAAAGAAGTGGGAATACTACTGCGAAGTAGAAGACAAGCAAGGCGTGATGCTTCCCTCTGAAAGAAAAGATTATCTGTTTGCGAAGTATGTTTCCAGTTCCAGAGAAGAAGAGCGCACCAAAAGGCAGTTTGCAATTCATGATATTAATTCTATGTTTAGCTTGCATTAACTCCCTTTCCTGCCCCGCCAGAGAAGAAAGGCGAGGCATAACTAACGGCAGCACCGGTCAGCGGGGAAAAGCCCCCGCTAGCCGGTGTGCCTTGTCACGTTGGACCAAAAGCATAAAAAGGCGGAAAAATCTGAAGTGGCGGCGGTTCGTGGCGTTGGTGGCAGGAGGAGAAAAAGAAACCGAGGGCTACAAATGTGCGCCGGCGAAGGAAACTGGCGGAGTAGCAAGGAAATGCGGAAAAGGCCACGAAAAGTCAGAAACAAAAGTACCGGAGAAGCCGCAGATTTAGTAACTTAACAGAGTTTTTGCTTCAAGACACACCCGGAAAAACCTATTTTAAACCAAAAAAGAAGTGTAGCTAAGCGAGTTGGAGAGTTTTGCGGCGAGGGCGCCGCAAATATAAATTTAAGCAGCTTTACGGTGCGTTTTGAGCACCGACAACGCCTTAGGATCGTGACCCAACAAAGCGAGAGCACTGCTGGCGGCACGGCTAGGCAATAAATCCCCACTTTCGTACTTTTGAAAAGCACGCGGCCCACCACCAATCATAAGGCCTGCTGCTTCCTGTGAGAGATGAAGTTTTTTGCGAATGCAGCGAATTTCTTCAGGCTCAAGCAAGCCCTCGCTTCGTGCTTTCAGGCGATTTAGCATACGGTCAGATACTTTCATATCCTCACCGGTATGAATACTTTCCTCTGATTGGTCACAATACCAACCAGGCATATCAAAAGTAATGTTCTCGCCTTTGTAGGTAAGAGTCATGGGGCGCACCCCGCGATACATTGGTGCTCCCGTTTCTGGACAGACAGGATTAGTCATTGTCTTTCTCCTTAAATGACAACAGCAAAAACTCAGTTATGGCATCGACAGTAAATTTTACATAAAGCGTACCCACCGGAGACGGGACGTGATACACGTCCTGCCACAAACGGGAGTCGGCATAAGCCGTCATAGATTTATAGAAATGTCCTCGTTGCATCGTCTGGATTGTGTTCACTATTTCGGCACGTCCACATCCAATCGAGGCAGCACTACGAAGTGCTGAGCCTGTAACAGCAAGCCTTTCGACACTAACAAAAGTGGCCTTAAACGCATCGAGATCGTATGTCGGTTTCCGTTTTTCAGTCATATCAATCCATTTACACCATTGTGGTGTAAAACACAACAAGTTTAACAAATGAATTTTTGACCAGAAGAACGAATCCAGAGGATATGAAGAACAACAACCCAGAGACTCCACCGTGGCGCGGAGAACCAAAGAACCGAGGAGTAACCGCTGTAGCAGTATGGCGGAGTGATAGCAACGAAAAGAGAGAAAAGCAAGTTCCAACCAACGCCTTGCACCTGCCCTAAAACCGGCAGGTGAAGGCTCACCACGTGCCGCGACACGATGTCACGTTGAAGACTGTCTGGCTGAATTCCGCGAGGTTCTGACCAGACCCCGTGTTACCACCGACAATCAGAGCAGTCACAGCATGAGAAAACGGGCTATAGATTGACGAGCTGGAAATCCAATCAGAAAGGATCAAATCAATGCAAAAATGGTTGTATCTTGTGGTGGCAATTATAAGTGAGGTTGCAGCAACATCGGCACTAAAATCAGCAGATGGCTTTACAAGGTTTTGGCCTTCAACCATAGTTGTTTTGGGCTATGCTTCAGCTTTCTACTTTTTATCCCTAACTCTTAAATTTATCCCTGTTGGCATCGTATATGCCATCTGGTCAGGCGCCGGAACAGCACTTATTGCCTTGATTGCCTGGTTATTCATGGGGCAGAAACTGGACTTACCTGCAACTGTCGGAATTTTGCTCATTGTGTTAGGTGTGATTGTAATAAATGTATTCTCAAAATCAGTAGCTCACTGAAAGTCTGGACTGGTCTCCACACTTCAATAGCACCTCATTCGAAGATATTCCGGAGATGTCGCGCACTGTGCTGCTGCGTCTGCTGCCGGGCTAAAACTAGTTGCACTTGATGCCCGTGGTATGGTACCGTTCCAAAGTTTATTACACTACAAATCAAGAGTTAAAAAAGGAGCTTTACGTGAAAGCAACGTCCATAACACCAATCATTGCTGCCGCCCTGTGCGCAGCGACACTTTTTGGCTGCCAGGGAGGTACATCCTCATCCGGTTCCAAATCGGAAGTTAAGAAGGAAGGTCAGGTTCTCGCCGAAGTCAATAGCGGCAGCATCACCACCGGCGACTTCAGCCGCGAACTGAAAAATCTGCCAGAATATCTCAAGGCAATGGCCGCAACTCCCGAGGGACGCAAGGAAATGCTGGACACCATGATCATCCGCGAGCTGATCCTGCAGCAGGCATCCAAGGATGGATTGGACAAGAGCCCCGAAGTTGAGGAGAAACTGCAGGATCTCAGGAAACGGCTGGTTGTCGAATCCTTCCTCAAAAAGAAAGTCGAGGCAGAGTCACAGCTTTCCGACGCCGATCTGCAGAAGTTCTATGATCAGAACAAGGATAAATTCAAAGCTCCTGAGCAGCTTAAAGCCAGCCACATACTGGTAAAAAGCGAAGCTGAGGCCAAGGACATCCTGGCAAAGATCAAGGCAGGCGGAAATTTTGAGGAGCTGGCGAAGAAAAACTCTTCCGATTCATCGGCCGCCAAAGGTGGAGATCTGGGCTGGTTTGGCAAGGGTGCCATGGTGCCCCCCTTTGAAAAGGCCGTATCCGCGCTTAAAGAAGGACAGGTTTCTGAGGTTGTTAAGACCGATTTCGGTTTCCACATTATCAAGCTGACCGGTAAACGCGACGCCGGCATCCGTCCGCTGGAGGAAGTCAAGGATCAGATCAAGGGCGCTATCATGCCCCAGAAACAGCAGGAGGTTTTCCAGAAAATAAAGGAAGAACTCAAGAAGAACGCCAAGATAAGCGTTAAAGAGGACGTCCTGAAGAGCGTCGGTGAAAAAAAGAACGATGACAAGGGCGAGGTAAAAAAAGCGGCTGATCCCGTCAAGCCGGTTGCTCCGGAAAAAAAGTAACACCTCTGTCCCTTGATGATGACGTTAATAACCAATGAAGAAGAGCGGGCTCCTCTGCCCGCTCTTCTGTAATCGCACAACCAAGGATAGAGTATGATCATGCATCAAAACCGTTCTGCTCTGCTTTTCGCAGCCCTCACCATGGTTCTGGCCGCCGGATGTTCAAAAAAGGCCGTTGTGGTGAAAAAAGAACCGGCTACGGTCAGGACGGAAAAACCGAAGGTCACTGAACCGCCGCCACGGATCGTCTCTTCCGGAAATGTGATCAACTCGATTGCCGCCATTGTTAATGATGAAATCATTTCCATGACCGAGGTCAACCGTGAAGCTCAACCAATGATCCGTGATGCTGAAAGGAAGTCTTTTCTGGATGAGGCTGCCCGTAGCCAGATAAAGCGCATGGCTCTTGAACAGCTTATCGAGAAGAAGCTGGTAGCCCAGAAGATCAAGGAACTGAAGATCAAAGTGGGCGATGAAGAGGTGCGGCAGGCCATTGAGGATGTCAAGAAACAGAATAATTTACCTTCACAGGAAGCTTTTGTTTCCGCCCTCGCCAGCCAGGGCATGACCTTTGAAAAATACAAGGTGCAGTTGCAGGAACAGATCGAAAAGCTCAAACTGATCAGCATGGAGGTCCGGTCAAAAATTCAGGTCGCCGATTCCGAGATGCGCGAGTATTATCAGGCCAATCGTGCCAAATATTCTGAGGAGGAGACATTCCGGGGGCGACATATTTTCATCCGCATCAGCGAAAAGGCGCCCGCTGACGACATCAAACGTTCCATGACCACGGCGCTGATGGTGCTGGCTGAAGCCAAGAGCAGCAAGGATTTTGCGGAGCTTGCCAGGCTGTATTCGGAGGATCCGGCGGCGCGTAAGGATGGCGGCAGTCTGGGTGTATTCAAGAAAGGGGATATGATGCCCGAGCTTGAAACGGCCATCATGTCCATGAAACCGGGTGATGTCAGTGAACTGGTTTACACCCCGGCCGGTTTTCATATCGTAAAACTGGAGGAGCGTAACACCGGCAGAATGAAACCTTTTGACAAGGTCAAAGCGGAAATTGAAGAGGCGGTCTATCGAAAGAAGTCTGAAGAGCGCTTTAATCAGTGGGCCAGGGATCTGCGCAGTAAATCAAGTATAGAAATCAAGGATCTGAACGGAATACTATAAGCCTGCAGCCATGGAAAAACCGGCAGCAAGCCTCCCCTGTCAGCGCCGTCGCAGGTATTTCAGAAACTCATCACACGAAAGCTGCTTCTTACTTACCAGATGGGCGATCTCACGGCTCATGGCTCTCTTTTCTCCCTCCTTCATTTCCTCTTTCAGAAGCACAAAGACCGGAGTATTACTACAGTAGGGATTGAGCCGGAACTTTTCATGCAGGCCGAAAGCAGACGCATCGGGAAGCATCAGGTTCACAAAAATCATGTATACCGGATGAATGGAAGTGAGCGCCCGGGCCTCTTTTGCGGTGTACGCCTTGATGACTTCAAAACCAACCGCCTCGATTGCCTTTGACAGCTTTTCCTCGCCCAGGCGAGAGACCACCAGAGCCTGAAGATCCCAGGTTTCAGCCTCTTCGGTCAGGCCGTAGATTGCCAGCCGCTCCACCAGATAGTGTTCATCAATCGGCAGGGTGAAAAATCCTGCCACCGGGAAAACGCCACCCACCTTCCCTTTTTCACTGAGGAATACCACCAGCACGGGGATATTGCGTGTGGCAGGATCGCGCTTGATCCGCAGCAAGAGTCCCCAACCGTCATCGGAGAAGGGGGAAATATCCAGGATCACGCCCAGAGGACGGCCCTCGGCAAGGTTATCCGCCCGTTCAAGACGACCGCGGTAGCCCCCTTTTTCAAGGTAGAGGAGAATCTGTTCCTCCCGCCCCGTATCAGGTCCGATCCCGAGTACCCACAACTCCCGCCCGGAGGCAATCTCTTCTGACATACCCGCTCCTGTTGTCATCAATGCCGTCTGCATACCAGAATTTACGGGAAATAACCACACAAATTCAGTGATGAATCAAGAGTATCGTTCCAGGATCCGATCGATGATAGTTGTCGTTGACTTGCCATCCACAAACGACACCAGTTCCACACTGCCGCCGTATGATTCGACCAGCTCTTTTCCCACGACACCGTCAGCCGTGTAATCTCCACCCTTGGCCAGGATGTCGGGTCTGAGGGCGGTGATCAACTCCAGCGGAGTATCCTCGTCGAAAAGCACAACGAAGTCGATGCAGTCCAGAGCAGCCAGAATGTGCGCTCGTTCTTCTTCGTTGATTAAAGGCCTTTTGTCTCCCTTGAGGCGACGCACCGAGGCATCACTGTTCAGCCCCAGAACCAGCAGATCGCCAAGGCTCCGGGCCTTCTGCAGGTACTTGACATGACCGGCGTGCAAAAGGTCAAAGCAGCCGTTGGTAAAAACGATCCGCCGGCCCTGGTTTCTTACCGCATCGATGATGCCGGCCAGCACATCGCGGTTTTTGATCTTGGAGTCGCTGTCGCTGTGGGTCAGGGCAATGGCCGCAATGATTTCGTCCGGCACAACGGTTGATGTTCCCAGCTTGCCAACCGCTATACCTGCGGCGATGTTTGCCAGCCAAGCCGATTCTGCCATGCCCAGTCCGGCGGCCATCCCGACGGCAAGTGACGCCAGCACCGTATCTCCTGCACCGGACACGTCGAAGACCTCGCGGGCCAGGGTGGGAATATGCACCGCCGCGCCGGAGCGTGAGAACAGTGACATTCCCTCTTCGCTACGGGTAATCAGCAGGTGTTCCAGCCCCGTTTTCTCCATGATCAGGCCAGCGGCACGCACCAGCGAATCAATATCGCGGATGGCGATACCGGCGGCAGCTTCGGCCTCCTTGCGGTTGGGGGTGAGCAGGGTAGCTCCGTGATAGCGGGCGAAATCGGTACCCTTCGGATCCACCAACACCGGTATGGCGCCCTCTCGGGCGGCTGAAATGACTGTATTAATAACCTTCGGGGTGAGCACCCCCTTGAGATAATCCGAGAGCAGGATGACGCTGTAGGAGGCGGCGTTAGATGAAATCCAGTCGCATACGGACAACTCCATCTCTGGTGAGATCGGCTCACGGGACTCGCGGTCGATGCGCACAATCTGCTGGTTGGACGCCACCACCCGTGTTTTGCGGCTGGTGCGGCGGGTTTCATCCCGAAAAATCGCATCTATCGCCAAGCCGCGACGACTGAAATCCTTGAGCAGCGCCCAGCCGTTCTCGTCGTCGCCGATCACCGAACAGACCGACACCTGCGCCCCCAGTGAGACCAGATTATTGACCACGTTGCCGGCACCACCCAGCCGCAGTTCCTCACGCAGCACATCCACCACCTGCACCGGTGCCTCGGGGGAGATGCGCTCCGCCTTTCCCCACAGGTACTCATCCAGCATCAGGTCGCCGATCACCAGGCAGCGAATGCCTCCAATATGGTTGAACAGTGATTCTATGGTTTTTCGATCCATGTCAGTGTCCAATCCGATCCAGTATCCCGGCAGCCAAAAGCGGGATCATGATCTCGTGGTGACCGGTAATGCTCAGGCCACGGCTGTTGCCAGCCGTCGGGCGCCTGACCACGTTCTGGAGCGGCCGGTAATGCTGGGTCATGTCGAAATTCGCCGTGGTGAAGCCGTCCACATGGAAGCCCATGTTCTGGGCGACGGAGAGCGCTTTGAGGAATACCTCCGGCATGATGACGGCGCTGCCGATGTTGATGAACACACCACCGTCTCCCAGGGTCGAAACCAGCGATGTGAACAGGCGGAAATCGGTAAATGTGGCCTGGCCGAGCACGGCGCCGTCGCATTCAGGGTGCTGGTGAATTATGTCGGTCCCTACCGCCACATGCACGGTTGCCGGAATACCCTTGTTGTGGCAGGCGGCCAGAAGGCTGGATGAAACATGCGGATTGCTGCTCTCAACGATAAAACGACCCAGCGCCTCGCCGTATCCCAACCCCTGAGCGACTCCGGCCTTGAGGGCACGGTTGATATCTCGTCCGGTCTCCTCAGCCATGCCGAAGGTGCCGCAATGCAGCACGGCACACACATCCTCGCTGGTTTCGCCGATCAGGGATATTTCGTAGTCGTGGATCGTGGCGGAACCGTTCATGGCAACCGCCGTAATAATATCTGCCTCAATCAGTTCCTTCAGCACCGGCTGCAGGCCACACTTGATGACATGCCCACCAATGGCAATCACTACCGGTTTATCCCGTTCGCGAGCCTCCACCACAGCATTTATGACGGCGTTGAGACTCTCTGCTCCCAGTTGATTCGGAAGGATAGCCAGCAGCGCGGCAACGCTCATCCCGGAGGAGACCTTCCCGGCAAAATTCCGCTCCAGCAGCACCTTGTTAGTGCGTTCGGCAATCGGGTAGGTTGTCACCCCGGAAAGATCAATCGGCTCGATTTTCATGAGAACAGGGCCTTTTCCACCAGGTCGCAGACGATATGGATAATAGCGATGTGAGCCTCCTGGATGCGGGGAGTGTCATCTGACGGGACTATCAGTGACAGACCGCAGACGTTTCGGATACTGCCGCCATCCCTTCCCAGCAGGCCGACCGTACGGCAGCCGCGCGCCCGGGCCAGGGCCAGAGCCTTCTCCACGTTGACCGAATTGCCGCTGGTGGAAATGCCGACCACCATGTCTCCGGCTGCGGCCAGCGCCTCGACCTGACGGCTGAAGACCGATTCGAAGCCGTAATCGTTGCCGATTGCTGACAGGATCGATGTATCCGTGGAAAGGGCCACCGCCGGAAGCGCTCTCCGCTCCATCCTGAAACGGCTGACTATCTCGGCAGCAAAGTGCTGGGAGTCTGCGGCAGAACCGCCATTTCCCATGACCAGCAGCTTGTTGCCACGATTGAATGTATCCGCAAGCAGAACTGCCATTTCTGTGATCTGCGGCAGCATCTGGCGCTCGACAGCCTCCATGACCGATCGATGAGACTGCAGCTGGCTCGTGATGTCATCGATCATACGGCCTCCGCTGAATGAGTGGGTGGAATGTTGACGCGTTCATGCTTCAGCGAATCGGCAACGTCGTTGAATGATATAGCCGAGCCGATGCCCGGAAACATGATTTCATCTCTGCCCCGTACCGGAATAACATCCGGGGACTCCGCTTTAAGCCTGGCATACTGACGGAGAAGATCACGCTCGGCCCACAGCAGTGACAATGGGTACAGTTCCACCCCGGTGTGCAGTCCGTTCCAGCCGTGTCGCTGGAAATACCGCTGTTGCTTGTGGTGAAGAAACAGGGTAAACCGGTGACCGCGTCGGGCTGCCGACAGCACCCTGTCCATGGTGCCGCTCAGGTCGCCGGCCTCGGTCCCTCCGCCAAAATAAACCACGTAGTGCCGGGCGAGTCCCCAGCGTGAGAAATAGCGCGCCTCACTGGCGCTTGACTGTTGACGGCGCCGTTCCGCTGATCCGAACACCGGCTCCTGTCCGCAGACAAGCTCGGGACGTGAGCTGATGTATGTGTGATACCCTGCAACTTCAGCCCGGCGAATGTAGTCGCGCAGGCACCATTCTCCCCCATCGAGCTCTTCATCAAAACCGCCGACAGCCCTGTGCATCTCACCCCGCAAAAGAAGAGCCGCAAACGAGATCGAAAAAGTTTCAGCCCGGCTGCATCCCCGCGCCGGCGGCAGCAAACGGGGGACTCCGTCACCACGAAAAAGCGGCGATACGATACCGGCGTGGCCATCAGCGGCTGACTCCAGAAGCGCTTCCAGCCAACCACTACAGATCTTTACGTGCGGTTTGACGATCACAACGATATCAGATTCGGAACGCGACAGGCCCAAGTTCAGAGCCGGCACCAGTCCGATGTTACGGGGAGGGGTAATGAACAGGCTCTGTTCGCCGAGCCGCTCGGAAAATTCCTCCAGCATCCGCTCGGTCTCACGGCTGCTGCCATTATCGATGACGATCAGACGGGCTTCAGGAGAATGGTTGAGAATTGCCGCAAGACAGGCGCGAGTTTCAAAGGGGCTGTTCCAGACCGGAACGATTATGTCAACAGTGGGTGAGGGCATCGTACGTTATCAGGGGAAAAATATGGATCGTATCTCTACCACGGAGACACGGAGACACAGAGGAAAACTGGTCAAGCCGGAACGTCGTGAAAAGGCATAGTTGTGACGGAAAATACAATTCATATTACTGGTTCTGTTTTTCATCGCCAATCCATCTTTTATGAATTTCTCCGTGTTCTCCGCGCCTCCGTGGTGAGAAAATGCTTTACGAGGCAATCGAGACGCGGCGCAGCAGATCAAGTTCATCAAGCACCTTGCCTGAGCCAAGCACAACGCAGTCGAGCGGATTTTCCGAGATCAGCACCGGCACCTTGGTCACTTCACGCAGTAGCATGTCCAGGTTATGCAGCAGGGCCCCGCCACCGGCAAGGAAAATGCCCTTGTCAACGATATCGGCAGCCAGCTCGGGCGGCGTCTTCTCCAGACAGATACGCACGGTATCGACAATTGCATTGACCGCTTCCTTGAGCGCGTCACGGATTTCATCCGAGTTGACCTCGATAGTCTTGGGAATACCGGAAACCAGATCCCGCCCCTTGACCAGTTTCGTCAAAAGTTCAGGCCCCGGATAGGCCTCACCGATCTCGATCTTGATACTTTCGGCCATGCGCTCGCCGATCTGCAGGTTATACTTCTTGCGGATGTACTGGACTATGGCCTCATCCATCTTGTCCCCACCCATACGGGTTGACTGGGCGTAGACGATACCCGCAAGCGAGATGACCGCAACCTCGGTCGTACCGCCGCCGATATCCACGATCATGTTGCCGGATGCCTCCGTAATGGGAAGTCCGGCGCCGATGGCAGCAGCCATGGGCTCCTCGATCAGATAGACTTCACGCGCGCCGGCAGACTCGGCCGATTCCTTGACAGCGCGCTTCTCCACCTGGGTGATGCCGGACGGCACACAGATGACAATGCGAGGACGCACCAACGTCTTGCGGTTGTGGACCTTGTGAATGAAATAGCGCAGCATCTCTTCCGTGATGTCGAAGTCGGCTATGACGCCGTCCTTCATGGGACGGATGGCGGTGATCGATCCAGGTGTACGCCCCAGCATCTGCTTGGCTTCCATACCGACTTTCAGCACCTTCTGCTGACCATTGGGCATCTTCTGCACGGCCACGACAGATGGCTCGCGGACAACAATCCCTTTACCCTTGAGGTAGACAAGAGTATTGGCAGTTCCCAGGTCAATTGCCAGATCATTGGAAAACATCCCGAAGAGGTAATCAAATATTTTCAGCATTATCAGCTATCCTTTCATATACATCACACAGTATCGAGCAGAAAAGACTGTGAGAGTACCAGAGCATGGTTCCGAATGCAAGCCGGAAATGAGTCATGTCGGCAGGATGTTTAGCCGCTTGATTCAGCATGATTTACGTGGTATTCATGCTTCCGTTGAATACACCGATGTTTTTGTACCATGCATACGACGCCAGCAGCGTCCCACCAAACCCTGTCTTCAAACGGAGGAAACGATGGAAAAGCAGAAGGTTCACTACAGCGAACTGGGGCTTGTCAACACAAAGGATATGTTTGCCAGGGCCATGGCAGGCAAGTATGCCATCCCGGCCTACAATTTCAACAATCTTGAACAGCTCCAGGCCATTATCACCGCGTGCTCGGAAACCGGTTCTCCGGTCATTGTCCAGGTTTCCAAGGGCGCCCGCAGCTACGCCAACGAGACCATGCTCCGCTTCATGGCCATGGGGGCTGTCAAAATGGCCCGTGAAGCAGGATCGACCATCCCGATCTGCCTGCACCTGGATCACGGCGACTCCCTTGAACTCTGCAAATCCTGCATTGACAGCGGTTTCTCATCCGTCATGATCGACGGTTCACACCTCCCCTACGAGGAAAATGTGGCACTGACCCGTCAGGTTGTGGAATACGCCCATCAGTTCGATGTCAGCGTTGAAGGTGAACTGGGCGTTCTGGCCGGCATCGAGGACGAGGTTTCTGCCGAACACTCAACCTATACCAAACCGGAGGAGGTGGAGGATTTTGTCAAGAAAACCGGCGTCGACTCCCTGGCCATATCCATCGGAACCAGTCACGGTGCCTACAAGTTCAAGGCCGGCCAGCCGGTGCCCCCGCTGCGCTTTGACATCCTGGAAGAGTGCGAGAAGCGGATCCCCGGATTCCCGATTGTTCTGCACGGAGCTTCGTCAGTCGTTCAGGAATATGTGACACTGATCAACATGTACGGCGGCAAGATGGAAGGGGCGGTGGGAATCCCCGAGGAGCAGTTGCGCAGGGCGGCGGCAAGCGCCGTCTGCAAGATCAATATCGATTCCGACGGACGGCTGGCGGTGACCGCCAAGGTGCGCGAGTACTTTGCCAAGGATCCAAAGGAGTTCGATCCGCGCAAATATCTGGGAGAGGCCCGCAAGGAGCTGGTCAAGCTCATCAGGCACAAGAACGAAACCGTTCTTGGCTCGGCCGGAAAGGCATAGACTTGATGCTTGATATTACTCCCGGCGCTACTCAGGAGACACCAACACCATGAGTACCAGAAAGTTTTCCCGTGTCAACTTTCGAGTCGATGCGACCATCAAAGCAGCAGACCGCCAGTTCAGCGGCAGTGTTGACAACCTCAGCATGAGCGGCATGTTCATGGTAACTGACAAGCGTCTGCCACTGAACGAGCCTGTTGACATTACCATCGCCATAACCGGTACGGAGCCTCAGATCAGTGTCAATTTCAGCGGTAAGGTCGGCAGGATCATTGAAAATGGCATGGCATTCATCTTCGAGAAAATCGATCTGGATTCCTACACGCACCTAAAGAACATCATCGCATATAACATCGACGATTCCGAAAAGGTGATGGAGGAAATCTACCATTCAATCGATGAGAAGCGTGCAAGAGAATAGTACTACTTACCTGACCGTCCTCAAGGGTGGCATCATGAGAAAACAATCGACCGTTTTTTCCATAGCCGGTTTTCTTCTCGGAAGCGGTGCGCCGATCGGATGGGTCTTCATCAGGATTCTGTTTTTCTACGAAACCAAAAAGTCCGTTTTTGATCAGGTAATTGGAGATATTTTCCTGAACCGTGAGCATCTGGCTTTTTACTGTTACATGGCACTCGGGACAGCGGTTGTCCTCTCCATTCTGGGTTATCTGATCGGGAAAAACGGGGATGAGCTTCGGGTACGGGCTACCGAGCTGGCGATCCTGCACAGGGAGGTCGCCTCCCAGAAAGAGATTTTCGAGAACCGTTACAAGGTTCTGGACAGCAACATCAAAAACTTTCACCACATCAGCAGTAAAATGCAGATGTCGCTTGATATTGAAGAGATCCTGCTGCTGTGCGCAGAAGGCCTGCACGAGGTGTTGGGATACGAAAGAGTCAATATCCTGATGACCGAGGATGGCAAGAATGTCCGTTTTGTGGTTGCTCTGGGCACGGATGCCTTCAATATATCCGGCGTCACCATGCCCCTGGACGAACGAATCGGCGTTATCTACAAGTGCTTCAATGAGAAAAAGGTCTATCTGATTGATGATATTTCACGGCATCCCGATGATTATCATCTACAGGCGCCGTATAACAAACTGACTCCGCTCCGCTCGAAAAGCTTTATTCTCTGCCCGATCATCGTCAAGGGGCAAAGCATCGGCGCATTCGCCATCGATAACAAATCAAGTAAACGCGCCCTTAACGATTCCGATGTTGATACCATCATGCTGTTTGCCGACCAGGTTGCCTCGGCAGTCACCCGCATCAATCTGCTCAAATCGATCGATACCCTGACAGGTGAGATGGAAAACTCGTTTACCTCGCTGCTGGCCAGCCGCGAACAGTATTCCCGTAATGTAACGGACCTCAAGGATAACGTGGATTCACTGGCCGACGGCACTGCCGTTATCGCTTCGGCCTCTGAAGGCGTGATGGCCTCTGTGGATGAAACCAGCAGTGCAGTCAACGAAATCTCCGTCGCCATCGAACAGGTTACCCGCAACCTGGATCACCTGGCAGGCATCGTTCAGCAGTCCGCCTCGGCCATGGAAGAGATAAACACCACCATCAGCAGCGTGGAGCAGAATGCGGCGATTTCCCACGAAGTTTCGAGCCAGGTCAAATCTCAGGCTGACGAAAGCCTGAACGTCGTTGCGGAGACCATCAACTCTCTGGCAGAGATCCAGGTCTCGGTCGGTCTCTCCTACGATGCCATTACACGTCTTTCAGAAAACAGCAGCCGCATAGAAAACATCGTCAGCGTTATCAATGACATCACCAAACGCACCAATCTGCTGGCCCTCAACGCCTCGATCATTGCCGCCCAGGCGGGAGAGTACGGCAAGAGCTTCGGGGTTGTCGCCGATGAGATCCGCAACCTCTCGCTGCAGACGGGACAGTCCACCGGCGAGATCACCGGCATCATCGAAGAGATCATGAGCGAATCCAGCACCGCCGCCAGCAACATTACGGCCACAAAAAGCCTGGTTCAGCGCGGGGTTGAGCTTGGACACGGTACCGGCAAGACCCTCAAGGCAATCTACGACAGCTCGGTCTGCTCCATGGACATGACCCAGCAGATTAAACAGGCAACCGCAGAACAGGTTTCCAGTGTCCAGATGGTCTCCCGTTCCATGGAGGATATCAGCTCCATGACATCCCAGATTTTTGCCGCCTCCACCGATCAGGCCAGGGCGACCAGGAGCATTGCGCGTTCGATAGAGGCTATCAAGGACATGGCCCACGAAATGGTCAGATCCACAACCCACCAGGTTGAAGACGGTCGTCAGATCCGCCGAACGGTGGAATCGGTCAGCATGATGGTGACAGAAATGTTCGACAATATGGAACGGCGCCGCACCGAAAGCGCTGCGGTAATCATGGAGCTTGAGTCCATGAAGAATCGCACCAGCCAGATATAGGTTTTTGGAGACACAATGCGCAAAAAGAAGATTACCATACCGGATATCCTTCAGATGAAACAGGAGCACAGCAGGATCAGCATGCTGACATCCTACGACTACCCGTTTACACGCATTATGGACGCGGCCGGTGTGGACATCATCCTGGTCGGAGATTCCGTCGGCGTCGTGGTTGCCGGACATGAAACAACCCTGCCGGTGACAATGGACGAGATGCTGTATCACGTCCGGGCGGTCAGGCGGGCTGAACCCAAGGCGCTGGTGGTGGCCGATATGCCGTTCATGTCGTACCAGATCAGCATCGAGGAGGCCTGCCGCAACTGTGGACGGATGATCAAAGAAGGGGGTGCAGAGGCGGTCAAGATCGAGGGGGGCATGAACATGGCCCACGTCATCCGTGCTGTTTCCTCCATTGACATCCCGGTAATGGGCCATGTCGGCCTTACCCCCCAGTCGATTCACCGCATGGGGGGGTATAAGGTGCAGGGACGCATGGGCCAGGCAGATCGGATCGTGGAGGATGCCCATGCTGTTCAGGCAGCCGGGGCATTTTCCGTTGTGCTTGAGGGAATCCCTGCCAGGCTTGCAGCCCGGATCAGTTCCGAACTCTCCATCCCGACCATTGGCATAGGGGCAGGCCCCGAATGTGACGGTCAGGTGCTGGTAATCCACGACATATTGGGACTGTGCGAAAAGTATTCGCCCAAATTCGTCAAGCGCTATGCCGAACTGGAGCCGATTATCAGCGCTGCCGTGCGTCAGTACGTGTCGGAAGTCAAGGACGGCACTTTTCCCACGCCAGAACATTCGTTCTCATGAAAATTATCAGTTCAATCAGGGAGATACAAGATCTGGCGCTGACCCTCAAACGTGACGTCAGAAGAATCGCCTTTGTCCCCACCATGGGTTTTCTGCACGAAGGGCATGCATCTCTGCTGCGCGAAGGACGCAAGCGTGGTGATGTTCTGGTGCTGTCAATTTTTGTGAATCCGATCCAGTTCGGACAGCATGAGGACCTGGATCGCTATCCCCGTAACCTGGATGGCGACTGTGCCATCGCCCGTGAATGTGACGTTGATATCGTCTTCACCCCTACGGCCGCGGAGATGTATCCCGGCGGCTTCCAGACCTCCATACGGGTCAGCAATCTGGCATTGCCGCTCTGCGGTGCCAGCCGACCCGGCCATTTTGATGGCGTAGCCACGGTAGTGACCAAACTGTTCAACATCGTGCAGCCCGATGTGGCACTGTTCGGCAAAAAGGATTTTCAGCAACTGGCCATCATCCGCCGTATGACGCTGGATCTTTCGCTGCCGGTAGAGATCGTCGGCATGCCCATCGTGCGCGAAGCGGACGGACTTGCCATGAGCTCCCGCAACGCCTACCTCTCACCGGACGAGCGCAGAAGCGCCCTCTGCCTTTCCCGGGCTATCCGGCTGGCGCGGGAGCGTTACGCCGCCGGTGAACATACCGCGGAGACGCTGCTCACCGCCGCACAAGAACTGATCGAGGCAGAACCGGCAGCGCTCATCGACTACCTTGAGCTTCGTGATGTCGACACACTGGAAACCGTGTCGACGGTTTCCGACAGCACTCTGATGGCCTTGGCAGTCAAGATAGGAGCGACCCGGCTGATCGACAATACATTGCTGGGCGACGAACCCTGAAAGTGACTTCATTGACGCCAAACAAGGCCCGCGCCAACCTTGAAAGCCTTTACCGGATTTTCACCGTACCGGAAGCACCCGATTCAACCCTCGGCGCTATCGATCAGGCTATCAGCGACGATGTCACCGGCTTTCTGCAGACCCATATCGTCGCAATAGAACGCAACCTGGAAGAGATCGAAGCAAATTTTTCCTCCTCCGCTATTCCCGAAGAACCGACCTACGTCTCCGAATACACCGAGTTCGTCAAAGAAAACCTGGTTGCACATTCGGTCCATACTGCCGCTCCGGGTTTTGTCGGCCACATGACCTCGGCGCTACCCTACTTTATGCTCCCCCTGGCACGCGTCATGACCGCCCTTAACCAGAATCTGGTCAAGGTGGAGACATCCAAGGCCTTCACGCCGATGGAGCGGCAGGTTATCGCCATGCTCCATCACCTGGTCTACCGACGCGACGACGACTTCTATCCCTCATGGATTCACAACAGTCAGCATGCCCTGGGGGCCTTCTGCTCCGGTGGCACCATAGCTAACGTCACGGCGTTGTGGGTGGCGCGGAACCGTCTCTTTCCACCTGATGGAGACTTTCGCGGCATCGCCCGGGAAGGCCTGGCCCGGGCCTTGAAGCATTCCGGTTATGAGGGGATTGCCGTCCTCGTCTCCGAGCGGGGACACTACTCTTTCGGTAAGGCCACCGACCTGCTCGGCATCGGGCGGGATCATCTGATCAAGGTGAATACTGACGAAAACAACCGTATTGACCTGAAGCTTTTGCGGCTGGCATGTCGGCGCCTGCAGGATGAGAATATCCGCCCGCTGGCGCTGGTCGGCATCGCCGGAACCACCGAAACCGGCAATATAGACCCGCTGGAGGCTATGGCCGACTTCGCTCAGGAGATTGACTGCCACTTCCATGTTGATGCAGCCTGGGGCGGACCGACCCTCTTCTCCGACCGCTATCGTCGCCTGCTGGCTGGTATCGAGCGGGCCGACTCGGTCACCATTGATGCCCACAAACAGTTGTACGTGCCCATGGGAGCTGGGATGGTCGTTTTCAAGGATCCCACCGCCCTGTCCGCAATAGAACATCACGCCAACTATATTTTGCGCCATGGTTCCAAGGATCTCGGCAGCCATACCCTGGAAGGGTCGCGGCCGGGGATGGCCATGCTTGTCCATGCAGGGCTCTCGATCATCGGCCGGAAAGGATATGAACTGCTCATCGATATGGGAATCGAGCGGGCGCAGACCTTTGCCGCCATGATCCGGCAGCACCCCGATTTCGAACTGACCAGCAAACCGGAGCTGAATATCCTCACCTACCGCTACTGTCCGGGTGCCATTCAACAGATCCTGGCTGACGCGACAGCAGAGCAGGCGGCCGTTGTTAATTCCCTCCTGGATCAGGTCTGCCAACTGCTTCAGAAATCTCAGCGGGAAGCAGGCAGAACCTTTGTTTCCCGGACACGACTGCACACTGCCGGTTATGCTGAAGAGCTCACCGTGCTTCGCGTTGTACTGGCCAACCCGCTGACAACCGATGAAATTCTGGCATCGGTTCTGGCCGAGCAGTGCGAGATAGTGCAACAGCCGGAGATACAGGCACTGCTGAGGCAAATAGATGAGTTATGAACTGCGATTGGGCGAGGATTGTTCAGAACTTTGAAATCAACCCCACGAACAGACGCTCTCCGTTCCGTAACAGCCAGAAAAACAGCTCGGCCAGTGGACGGTGATTGTACGAAACGTAAGGACTCCGGACAAAGCACGGTCGCGCTCCTGCGTTGATGGCAGCCAGACAGCCGGTCAGCAGGCGATCATCAACCATCAGGATTGACGATAGGGGAGCTCCGCTGAGTTCCCCTACCCTGTCAAGTCCGTCGGGGTAAGGTTTTTTCCGGACGCCGGAAATGAAGCGCATGGCGGGGAAATGTTCGGCAAACCATTGTCTACGTTCATCTGTCGGCTTGTTGGAGAGGATAAAAATCTTGTCAGCGCCAAAGGCCGCCGCGCAGCCTTTCAGCCACGTTACCGCCTCTGGGAGCGGGGCAGGGAAACCATGAGGAGCCAGAACACCGTCAAAATCCAGTGCCAGCACTGCGATTCCTGAGGATCGCAACTCCTCCGGAACAAGCCCCAGAATGCTTACGTCTTCAGGTGTTGCAGATAGCAGTTGACGGAGTTCGCGACGGTGGCGGAAGCCATCTGAAAAGCCGGACAGAATGTGGGAAAAAGGAACCACCGGTCAAGCCTTTGGAGCATCCCGCTGGGCAAGGGATACCAGATAGTAGACGACTCCCAGAATCATCAGGGTACCGGCAAGAAACGCCTGGGTTGTCAGATCATCCTTACGAAGGGTTGAGATGAGTATCTCGCGAATCATAGCGACAATGATGACTCCGATGAAAACCAGGATATTGAACTTCCCCCCCTTGAGGTTCTTGATCTCGTTGTCCATCAGTTCGATCATCATCCAGAGAATCAGCAGTGACCCGAGCGCCGAAAGTATCCCCTTCTCCATATCCCCTTTAAAAATGTGCAGAATATCCCAGACAAACAGGATGACGACCGAAATGGAAACACCGGCCAAGGCCAGAACCAGAGCCAGGTTCAACCCGTAGGTGAAACGTTCGCTGGCCTTGATCAGAAACGACTCAACCTTGCGCGAAACGAAGACTTTTTTCATCTCCTCTTCACGGTATGAGGTGCTCATTACATCAAGATTCATATCGAGTATTTTTTCAACCGCCTCACGCAGACCCCGACGTGCCTCGCGATCGGAATAATTGAGATCGATCAGCCCGAGAAGGAAGTGGCGAATCTGGTTCATGGCCGCGTTGACAAAGTGGACGCTGAGGCCGACCTTGACGTGTGCGTGACCGATGCGCATCAAGTGGTTCATGTAGTGGTTGTCATAGATACCGCTGAAAAGCGACATGAACCAGGAGCTGTGCATTTCCCGCAGGCGAAGGCGATTACTGTTGTTAAGGATGGCCGCTGTTTCCGGAAGGCTGTAGAGGTAATCGTAAAATTCAAGCGAAAAACGCTCCCGATTCTGCTCTGCCAGAGGCTGAAGCGACAGGAGCAATTCGGCATCTTCATCAGTGAAACGGTAATGGGCGCGTAAGTCCTGCATCGTAAACATAGTTTTATCTCCCGTATTTATAGGCTGCGGCGCAGGTTCCTTCACTCGATACCATGCAGGCGCCAACCGGGGATTCCGGGGTGCAGGCCGTGGCAAAGAGCGGGCAGTCGAAGGGGGACAGCTTCCCCTTCAGGATATCGCCACAGGCGCAGCCGTCATGTTCCCGTGGCTGTGGCAGTTCAACAGGCAGTGCGCGCTCGGCATCGAAACGACCGTATAATTCCCGGATGGAAAGTCCGCTGCCGGGGAGATTCCCCAAGCCGCGCCAGACGGCGTCAGATGTTTCGAATACGCGGTAGAGGATTTCCAGGGCCTTGCTGTTGCACTCCCAGCGAACGGCGCGCGAGTACTGAATCTCCACCCTGCTCTCACTGCGCAGCGTTTGCAGCAGCAGCATTTCGATCCCCTGCAAGACATCGGTCGGCTCAAATCCCGTGACAACACATGGAATCTTATACTTCTCAGCGATGTGCTGATAGGCCACTCCTCCGATAACCGTGCTGACGTGAGCCGGGCAGAGGTAGCCACGGATCTTGAGCTCCGGGTCACTGGTCAGAACATCCATGGGTACCGGCATGGTCTTGTGTGATGCCAGAACAAAATAATTCCGGAGTTTCATCTGTTCCGCCCTGAGTATGCTTGCGGCGATGCCGGGGGCGGTGGTTTCAAAACCGACTCCCAGAAACACCACCGTGCGAGAGGGATTGGCAGCAGCCAGAGAAACTGCGTCCAGCGGAGAATAGACGATGCGGATGTCGGCGCCCCTGGCGCGCTCCTCCATGAGCGATGAGTCGGAGCCCGGGACACGCAGCATATCGCCAAATGTGGTGATAATAACCTGCGGATCTCGGCTGTAGGCAACCGCCCGATCCACATAGCCGACCGGTGTCACGCAGACGGGGCAACCGGGCCCGGAGATCAGTTTAACCTTTTCAGGGAGCAGCGACTTGATGCCGTACTGATAGATCGCCATGGTATGCGTGCCGCAGACTTCCATGAAACGCACCGGTTCAGAAAGCTTTTCTGCCAGACCGGCAATGTTGGCGGTCATGGTCTCAACCAGCAAGCGATCCCGGAACTCATCCTGAAAATTCATCGTCTCTCCAAACGTGCCGTCATTGTTTCGTTTTTCCTATCGGGAAGCCTTGTTCGCCTTGCCCTTCATTCCCTCGGATTTCATCCCCCCAGCACCCCGGCAAGCTCAACCAGAGGCACTACTTCCACTCCCTCGGCCAAGGGATAGCGACGGGTGCCTGGATAAATTACCACAAGGCGATCAAGTTCAAGATCTACAAGCGAGGTTCGCATCGATGGGGTCAGGCGAGGAGCATCGGAGCGTTTGCATTCGATACCGATGCGCCGCCCGTCCTTTACCAGCAGCAGATCAAGCTCCGCGCCGTTATGGGTGGCCCAGAAATATGCCTCGTCCGGGGAGACGGCCCGTATTGCTTCTTCTATGACATATCCTTCCCACGATGCGCCGCAGGCCGGATGACTCAGCATGTCCTGTTCGCTGCGGATACCGAGCAGGTGGTGAAGTACGCCGGTGTCCCGGAAATAGACCTTAGGCGACTTTACCTGCCGCTTTTTCAGGTTGGCATGCCACGGCTGCAGCTGTCGCACCATGAACACACCTTCGAGAAGATCAAGGTAGCGTCTGACCGTAGGTTCAGAAACTCCGAGAGAACGTGCCGGAGGTGCGGCGTTCCAGACTTGTCCGTGACAATGGGCAAGCATGGTCCAGAAACGGATGAGCATGGCAGCGGGGACGCCAATCCCGAGTTGTGGGATATCCCGTTCAACAAGCGTAAGGGCAAAGCTTTTGAGCCAGGCAAAACTATCATTGTCCGAATCCGCCAGATACGAGCAGGGGAATCCTCCCCGCAACCAATGGCGTGACAGCTGATTGATCCCCGTTTCAGCGAGGGAAAAGCCGGACATGGTGACAATTTCCATTCGACCGGCCAGGGATTCGGATGACTGACGCAACAACTCAGGTGCGGCGCTCCCCAGGATCAGGAAACGTGCCGGCAACGGCTGGCGGTCAGCCAGCACCCGCAATACGGGAAACAGCTCCGGTCGCCGCTGGACTTCATCAATCACCACGAGGCCGGTGAGCGCGGCAAGGGCGGTCATCGGTTCTTCAAGACGTGCAAGGGAAACCGGATCCTCCAGATCAAAATAGTTTACGGAGTCACTTGGCACAAATTGTCGGGCAAGGGTGGTCTTGCCGCACTGGCGCGAGCCGTTCAGGAGAGTAATTCTACTGCGTGAAAGGGCTGTTTCAATCTCTGTTTTTAAATGGGTTCGAGCAATCATAATGCGGAATATACCATGAAAATAGAATATGTAAATTTCGAATTACATTATTTATGTCGTCTCTCAAAGGCTTCGCAGGTCGCGTTACGCTTTTCAACGCGACGTTTTCAATCAGCATGGTGCTCCTCACGCCATATCCTCGTCTGAAAAGACCTCTCTCATCAAACGGATGGTTTCCTGAGCGTATTCCTCATCGAGACGGGATATGGCGAAACCGGCGTGTACAATAATATAATCGCCGACGGCAACCTCTTCCCCCAGCAGCATGACGCTGGCTTCCTTCTGGACGCCGTCAACCTCTGCAATCACATCATCGCCATCCCTGCTCACTATCTTCATCGGAACACCAAGACACATATCAGTCGATTCTCCTTTTCTTCCATCCTGCTATTGCCGCCTGACCGAGAGCGATGCCCCCGTCATTGGGTGGTACCAGTCTGTGAGTGAATACCTGTAATCCCGATTTTGTCAAGTCAGTATACAGCATGTCGGTCAGCAGGCGGTTCTGAAAAACTCCCCCTGACAGCACAATCCGGTTAATGCCGGTCTCCCGGGAAATCTGCCGGCAGCAGATTGCTGAACCGCAGGCCACTGAAACATGGAAGCGCCGGGCAATTGCTGCGGATGAAATCCCTGCCCCCAGGTCGGCAAGAATTTCTGAAAAAAACGGAATGAAATCGAGCTGCAACACCCCGCTCTCATGGTGTGTTATTTCAAACGGGTACAGGCGCTCATCAGCATCTGTTGTCTCGGCCAATGCCTCCAGTTCGATGGCGGCCTGCCCGTCATACGTTACGGTGTGCCGTATGTTCAGGAGAGCTGCCACAGCGTCGAACAATCGCCCGCAACTGCTTGTAAGGGGGGCATTGATACCTTTCAGAAGCATTGCTGCAAAAAGGTCTCTTTCCGCTTCGATCAGGTAGCCGGTCACCGGATGGTCGATGTCGAAAGCCTGCATTCCCAAAGACTGGTGCAGAAACGACAGCGCCATGCGCCAGGGCTCGCGCACGGCAGCATCCCCACCAGGCAGACGCGCGGGTCGAAAATGTCCGGCTCGCCGGAATCCGTCGTATCCGCCCACCAAAAACTCTCCACCCCAGATTGTCCCGTCATCACCATAACCGGTGCCGTCGAAAATAATACCGATCACCTCGCCATCCAGATCATTCTCCGCCATACACGCGGCAAGATGGGCGTGATGATGCTGTATGCGGAAGAGCGGTTTTCCCGTGTGTCTTCCGATGGTTTCGGCGCTCTGTGTCGAGACGTAATCCGGGTGCCGATCACACGCCAGAAGGCCGGGTGTTATTTCGAGAATGCCCCCTAGATGGTCAATTGACTGCCGGAATGAGTCGCCGGTTGATTCGTTCTGCAGATCACCGATGTGCTGGCTGAGAAAAGCGTAATTACCCCGCAGCAGGCAGACAGCACTTTTAAGCTCCGCACCGACAGCCAGAAGCGGATCGCTCTCAAAGGGGATCCGCACGGCACGCGGGGCATATCCTCTGGCGCGACGATAGAAGAGCGGCTTGCCCCGGAACACCCGTACAACCGAATCGTCCTGTCGTATATGGATGGGACGGTTATGAACCAGCAGGAAGTCCGCCATGCCGGACAGCCGCTGCAGGGCCTCTTCGTCCCGGTAGGTTATGGGTTCGTCGGAGCTGTTGCCGCTGGTCATGACAAGAGCAATTAATTCAGCATCTCCCTCCGGGTGAGGGAGCAGCAGCCAGTGTTGCGGCGCATACGGCAGCATCAGGCCGATCCAGCCGTTGCCGGGGGCAATAAGGGGTGAAAGAGGAGAAGCGGGATGTTTGGGTACGATCACGATCGGAGCTTCGGGGGACTCCAGCAGCCGCTCCTCCAATTCATTCATTATCGCCAATTGTCGAGCCACCGTCATGTTTGCAGCCATGACAGCAAAAGGCTTTTCATCTCGCTTCTTGCGCTCACGCAGGCGTTGTACCGCATCGTGATTGCAGGCATCCACCGCCAGATGGTAGCCGCCAATCCCCTTGATGGCCAGAACATTGCCTGCCCTGAGCCGTTCCACTGCCCGCAGGCTGGCATCATCACCCGTGGCAAGTTGCACACCCGCAGCATCCAGAAGTGTCATGACCGGTCCGCATGCTGGACAGGCAACGGGTTGGGCGTGAAAGCGCCGATCCGACGGATCATTGTATTCCCGCAGACATTCCGGGCAGAGCGGGAATCCGGCCATGGTGGTTTTCGGACGGTCGTAGGGGATGCCGGTGATAATGCTGTAGCGAGGGCCGCAGTTGGTGCAGGTAATGAACGGGTAACGGTAGCGTCGGTCGGATGGATCAAACAATTCGCGCAGGCAGTCGGCGCAGAGTTTCGAGTCCGGTGCGACCTGAATGTCAGCAGTTCCGCCGGCGCTGGGGAGGATGCTGAAGCATCTGTCATCGGAAAGGGGAATATTATTGTACGTGATCGAGCTGATAGAAGCCAGCGGAGGTGTTTCGTCCGTGAGTAGCTGGTCAAAAACAGCCAGTTTCTCAGACGCCCCCTGAACTTCAATCTCCACACCGGACGGCGTATTGCGGGTCCAGCCGGACAGACTAAGTTCGTGCGCCAGCCGGTAGACAAAGGGGCGAAAGCCGACACCCTGGACGATGCCGTTTATTTTGTAGTGGTGGCGGATCAGCTGCATTTTGTGTCAGGGCTGGAAAACTCCGCTTCAAGCTCCTCAATGGTTGGCAAGCTTCCCTTCAGATTTTCCGGGATGGCGGCTACTAATTGATATTCGGAAACACCCATCGGTTTTGAGATGTCTTTGAGTGCATACTCAGCAATCAGTCCTTTGCGATCCTTGCAGAGAATCAGGCCGATAGAAGGGTTATCGCTTTCATGCCGCATGGTGGCATCAACAGCCGATAGATAGAAGTTAAGCTTTCCGGCATATTCCGGCTTGAATTTGGTTGCCTTCAGCTCTATGACAACATAACAGCGGAGTTTCAGGTGGTAAAAGAGGAGGTCGATAAAAAAGTCATCCCCCTCTACCTCCATTGGTACCTGTTTCCCGACAAATGAGAAGCCAGTGCCCAACTCCAGCAGAAAGCTGGTGATGTGCTTCACCAGTTCGCGCTCAACTTCGCGCTCCTGCGCATCGTTGCCAAGGCCAAGAAAATCAAAAATGTAGGGATCCTTCAAAGTCTGTTGCACCAGATCGGATTGTGCTGGCGGAAGTGTTGCTGCAAAATTGTTTACGGTTTTCCCCTGACGGCTAAAGAGGCGTGATTCGATCTGCATTACCAGAATATCTCGCGACCAGCCATGCTCGAAAGTTTTGTGAATATACCATTCCCGTTCAGGTTTGCTGCTGATTTTGTCAAGCAGAATACAATTGTGGAACCATGGAATTTGTGCAGCAGTCTGCTGCACAAATTGTTCATCTGGCCATGAATCGGCAAACTTACGCATATACTTCAGGTTTCGCGGAGAAAACCCCTTCATATCGGTAAATTCAGCTCGCAAGTCGGTAGCCAATCGCTCAATGACCTTTGTGCCCCAACCTTCGCGCTCCTGACGCTCCAGGATATCGCGCCCAATCTGCCAGTAAAGCAGGATCAGTTCACGGTTGACTGAAAGAGCCGCTCGCGTTCTGGCAGTGCGGATGCGTGACTTGAGATCGTGCAGAAAATGGTCATAGCTGGTGATGAATGGGGTTGTCATGGTTTTCTCCAAAACTCAGAAGACATTGTTACTCTCCCGTGCAATGAAATTAAGCGCCGCCTGCTCGTCCTGCTCAATGGCAATTTCCACGGCGCGTTTGGCTACATCCAGCAGATTGTTTGACGAGTCGCGCAGTTTTCGTGCTGAGAGAATCAAGCGCCTGATTTCTTGCTGGTCACTTTGTGGTGGGATAGGTACAAGGATTGATTTAAGCGCTGGTTGATTAATTTCTGGCTGAACGCCGCCGTTGCTTCGTTGTTGAATCTGCATTTTTCCCGGTAAGGCACAAAGGAAAAGAGCCAGATAATAGGGGTCGATTCGCTTGTCTGTGATACGAAGCCGGATGAGATGAGAGCTGATAAGTGCATCTGCCCATTCAGGCTCAACAACTGCCGTCACCGCAAGGCTGCCGGAACGAGAAACCAGCACATCTCCAACTTGCAGGTCGATCTTTTCCAAACCTGTCTCCGCACTTGCCGGATCAATTCTCACGACTGACGCGGCATCGATGGTCAGATTTTTCAGATCGCCAACACGCAGGTAAGCGACGCCTTCTTCCTGATATTCCCGAACTTCTGCACCATTGGCAATTTGTCCGGCTAATGTCCCGATGGTTGTTACTCCGCCCGAATATACCTCAAAAACATCTCGCAACTGGTCATATTTGGATTGGTAGGATTCAGCATCCAGGCGACCGGAAGTGGCGAAAGACTCTTTGAATGATTTTATGTTGACCGCTTCGGTGCTGGGTGAAAAGTTTGCCAAGCATAAAGTTTCAAGCAATAAAATTTCAGCTTGGCTGTAGGTTGATTTTGTTTTTTTTCGAGTGTCTTGGGCAAGAATTACTGTCTGCTCTATTTTGTTTTGAAATGAGTCGCTAAGTAATGGGATACGAATTTTCCCAAGCACATCGAGATTTATGCGTTGCTGAACGCCACCGTTTTTCTGCCTTTCAATATTGTTAAAGGCATGTTTTGTAGTTAGGTATGAAAATAAAAATTGAGGAGAAACACCTTTAATGTCTCTTACTATTGCTAGCGCACGATTACACATACAAGACTCAAAATCACGAGGGGTAATTGTTATGTCACCAACTGTTCCCATTATTGATAACAAAATAGCTTCGCCGGTAATTGCAGATCGCTGATTCTTTGTAAAATAATCTTTGCTTACAAAAGCATTACTTGAGATTTCTAAAAAATTGTTTGTGATGTCTCTTGCTTGTAGATAGCGTACTTCCTCAATTTGGTCATCAGGAAATTTGGAATGATCTCCATCGCCAATTTTTGCAACTTCATTTAGCTGAACAGTGCGAACTGAATTGAAATAGTTTTCAGCGGCTAAAAATTCTTTCAAATAAAATTCACTATTTAGCCTGAAGTCATCACTTGAGCTAAAAACATCATAAAAACTTATCTCACTAACCTCCAGCCCCCCCAACAAAACCCGATACCGGGCTTCATCAAAAGGGCCTAGAGAAAAAAACTGAGCTGTTCCTTCTTGGCAAACTCGATAAAAGCCTCGGCAATGCCGTCTTGGGTCAAGCCGTCGTGGTTGAACAGGTCGTGCTTGACGATCAGGTGTTCATGGGCATCCAGCACAAAATCGTTGAGGTCTTTTGGAGATGCGTCGTAGCGGTCAGGCACTTCGGCAGATACAGCGACCCCATCCCCACCCCGACCCTCCCCTTGAAGGGGAGGGAGAAAGTCTGACGTACCTTGAAGGCGGAGGAAATCACCGTTAATACTCTCTTTTTGACAGGGAAGAATTTCGCCTTTAGTCCCCTCCCCTTCAGGGGGAGAGTTAGGATGGGGGTGGGGTACAAGGTTGTGCCTTGCCGCCATATCCTTCATCTTCACATAAATCTTATCACCACTGTTATCCTTGCTCGGCTGCTGCATGGTGGCAAAAAAGATTGGATAGTCGTCCACCTTGGGGCAGAGCTCGTCATCCCACTTCTGCACAAACAGTACGCTGGTCTTGGTGCCGGTATGCGGCTTGAACACGTTGCCATGCAGGCCCACAACGGCCAGAATACGGCACTGGTCAGCCAGATACTCGCGGATGTTTTTATCACTGGAATTGTTGAACCTCCCCTGTGGCAACACAATCGCCATACGACCACCCGGCTTGATGAAACTCAGGTTGCGCTCGATAAACAGGATGTCGCGCCCAACATTGCTTTGATCTTTGATTTTGACCTTGCGGTAAGTGCCATCCGCCATTTTGTAAATGGTTTCGTGGCTGACGCGCAAGAAATCCGGGAAGGTCGGGGTGCGAAGGGTTACATCTTCAATATTCTTGTCGTTCTCATCGACTTTATTGATCTTGTCAAGGCTGACCGTTCGGGCCAATTCATATTTGGAAAGGATGCGGGTCTCTTTGATATCGCCCGCAAAAGGCGGGTTGGCCATGAGAATGTCAAATGAGAAATCGCGGTTTTGATCTTTTTCCTCGCGCATTCTACGCAGCTTTTTCCAACCCTCACCGTAAATGTCCGTCCACTCCTGGTCCTTGGTCTTTTCGTCCCAGCGTTCGTAATCCAGTGTATTCAGGTGCAGCACGTTGGTTTGCCCGTCTCCGGCGATCAGGTTCAGTGTTCGTCCCACACGCACGGCCTTTTCATCAAAATCAATGGCAAATACATTTTCCTGCACATACGTTTCACACCGGGCGGGCTTTTTTTCGGTGGTGAAGAGGTGACTTTTATTCAGCCCCTCGTCCTTCATAATCTGTTCCCAAACATGAAAGATCGTATGAACCGGAAAGCCGCAACTACCGGCGGCGGTGTCGATCATGGTTTCATGCTCCTGGGGATTGAGCATCTTGACGCACATATCAATCACATAGCGCGGAGTGAAGTACTGCCCTTTCTCGCCCTTGCTGCTTTTGTTGATCAGATATTCGAAAGCCTCATCCACCACGTCCAGATTGGAGTTGAACAACTTCACCCCTTCCAGTGACGATACACAGACGGCAAGGTGGCTAGGGGTGAGATCAATTTTTGCCCCTTCAGGAAATACTCCTTCCCACTTGCTCCGCGCTTTGTCGAACAAATCCTGGATTTTGGCTTTCAATTCGGTTTCGGTGTCGCCGTAATTTTTGAAAACAAGGTACCGTTTTTTGTCGCGTCCGCTTTCCATTTCGTCATACAGCTTGGTAAATACCAGTTTGAACAATTCCTCGAATACGTCAACGCCGGCATTGGCCAGAACCTCGTCCTCCATCTCCAGAATTAGATCTTTTAGCGATTTCTTCTGATTGACAAGCTTGTCCATCTTGACCAGATCGTCAATCGTCCAGCGTGCGGTCAGTATGTCGGAAAGTTTTTCAAGTGCCGAAGGGATGGCGGGGATGTCTTCGAAATAGTTCGGGTCTTTGCGGTGATAGAACGAAATACTGTCGCCGTTGCTCCAGACCCCCATCGGAGCGCCGGTAGCGTTGCAATATGATTTCAACTGCTCTTTGCCATCTTTGAGCTTGGGCTTTTTCAGCTCCACCATGATGTACGGATCAGTGGTGCGGATTGCGTCAAAAACACAAATATCAGCACGTTTTTTCTCACGGCCAAACGTTACACCATACTCCATCTCCATGCGTTTTACGGGATAGCCTAGATCGTCTTTAAGCACCATGACAAACAGCTGCCGAATTATTTCTTCGTGTGTGAGCTTAATCGGCTTACCACGGACCAGGCACGTTACGTAAGGCGCGGTACTTTTGCCCGAGTCCTTCATCGTAATACTTGCTTCTAATGCCTGGATTTGAGCCGGCTTGAATTGCGTAAGCTTGTAGGCGCTGTCTTTGAGAAGTTCGGCGAGTGAGATTGACATGAAGATTTCCTGTGTGAGGTGTGAAGTGATATTTTTAACGATGAACCGTTTGAAAATTTGAGTTGCTTCCGATTATTCCCAGGGATTACAAACCCTGACTTGACATCTCTCGATATCCTTAACGTTGCGTGTTACCACAACCAATCCGTGAGCCTTTGCCGTGGCGGCGATGAGCGAATCCATCACAGGAAGACTCTCTCCCTTCCGCTCAGACTCCCCTTGCAACCGCCCCCAGATCAGCATAGCATCTATCTCAATTTCAATAATCCGTCCCATAAAACGCAGAGTAAGATCGTGTTCAACCCACGACTGAAGTTCGTCTTTTCTCGCACCGTCCGGCAGTTTACTGATTCCCTTTTGCAGCTCTCCAATGGTGAGGACACTCAAAAAAAGGCTCTGTTCATCCTGTTCATCCAGCCAACTGACCACCGCTGGATGTGGCACCTTCTTTACCAACTCGGAAATCAGGCAGGTATCGAGAAGATATTTCACAAATCCACCTCGCGCGGCAGGTCGATGCTGCGGCTGACGTCAAGCTCAACACCATACAGCGGGGATTGTTCAAAAAACGTCGATAAACCAACCCGTGGCAGTGTCAGTTTCCGGTATTCCTCAAAAGAGACAACTACCGCAGCCGGTTTACCCCTCAAAGTGATGGTCTGAGGGCCATCGTGCAACGCAGAATCTACAACCTGACTCAAGCGATTCTTGGCTTCCTGAAGCTGCCATTCCCGGTCGTGCTGCAATCGAGTTGCTTTATGTGCTTTCATAACATCTCCTCTTTACTGTTATGGCTAGACTGTCTAGCTGTGGAAGAATAACACAACTTTGCTTTGAATCAAGCTAATTCGAGACGCACTGCGTCTCGAAATTGGAATACATGTAAACTTGATTGTTCGTAGGCCGGAACGAGCGAAGCTTGTAGGTTGCGTTGAACGGCTTCATCGTGAAACGCAACATTTACCTGTTGCACCTGCAAAATGTCGCGTTGAAAACCGTAACGCGACCTACCTCATTTTTATTTGCACTTCAACCCCTCGTCAATCGCTCCAACAGCAGATCTTCAAGATTCCTCCGGCTATCGAATACCGCTGTAACATAGACGCTATTACCGTCAATGCGATAGATGATGCGCCAGGGAGAGAGAATCAGCTCGCGGTATTGGACGATGCCGTGTTGCACGAGTTCAGGAACGACCCTGCCTTTATCGGGAAATTGGCGAAGAGACGCGGTGCGTTCACGAATCCGGGTAAAAACGGCCAGCGCCGCATCAATGCTGCCATCAGCAATGAATTCAATAATACCATCCAGATCAGCTTCTGCTGTTTTGGTCCAGGCAACTCGGAAAGAAAAATTCGGAGTTGTCATGCAGTCTCATGCCTGCGTGCCGTTAACTTTGCCTCAATGCTGGAAAAAACCTCATCCTGCTCGACCAGACGCCCTGCGCGGATATCCTCTTCGCCCTGTACCATCAGTTTAAGTAACGCTATGGTATTCCTCATGCTTTCGTAGCTTGCGGGATCCTGCAAAACGGCGCGGGCCAAGCCGTTTTGGGTGATTATTACCGGCCTGCGCGTTTCATTGACTTGATGAAGCAGGTGAGCGGCATTCCCCTTCAGGTAAGTTACTGGTTGAATATCTTCTATAAGATTCATGGTGTACCTCCGTAACTAATTACGTACCATATTCGGTCGTGTTGCCGCAAGCTATCATTAAGCAGAGTGCTATTTCTTGAAAACTACTCTACCTCATACTTTTTCAACCAGTTATCCAACGTTTGATAATTGGGCAACCCCAGTAATTTCGCCGCGTTGGTCTTGTTACCACCCACCTGCCTCATTGCTTTTTCCAGATGCTTCCTGGCAACATCGGCCAGAACGTCCAGCAAACTGAAACTCTCAGCCAGCGGTGTGGTGTCATCACCCTGCACCGTCTTTAACATCCAAGCAGGCAGAATCGCCTCGCGCATCTCAGCGGCTGAAATGGTGGTATCTTCACACCAGGCGGCGACCCGGTGCAGGGTGTTGAGAAGTTCACGCACATTACCCGGCCAGTTGTGCGCCAGCAGTTAACCGCGACAAAGGAGCCAGAGGGAGTAAGACCGCCGACATGAATTGCGCGTGCCAGCAGCTCCTTGCCGGTGCCCGATTCACCTTCAATCAATACCGGCAGATTGCGGGGCGCGACACGACGAGCACCCTCCACTAGCCGTTTCATGCTGTCACTCTGGTGGATGATCTCTTCAAAAGCGGGGAGATTGGGGGGGATGGCGGCACAGCGTTCCTGAATCCGGAGATCCTGATTTTCACGGAGGCGTGGCAGGCATTCGGCGGCAATCTCGAACGGGATCGTGACGTTATTGACACCCTGTTCACGTGAGGATTCAATCAGTTGCGCCGGGTAGCGTCCGGCTGCAATAAGGATCCAGACCGCAGCCATGGCTGGAGTGCCAGGGCTTAAATGAAATGTCATGTCAATATCGACGCCAAAATCAGAACTGCATTTCTGAACAGTATCAGCGGCGGCTTCATAAATTTCGGCAAAGTTGGTGGGGCTGGTAAGTGATATCTGGCTGGTTGAAACCGGAATATTTTTTATACTCTGAAGCCAGTGGAGGTATTGCTTCAGCTGCACTTCCGGGAAGTTGTTCAGCAAAACAAGCTGCTCGAACGGCAAAGCCAGAACCGCCTGCGCAATCGAACCTAGTCCAACATTTTCACCATCTGTAACCGCGCGAAGATCCGTCCTGCCTAACCATGATATCAGTATTTTTTTCATGGATATGTTTTATAAGAATACATGTAACGGTATAAGATATTTTATTTACAAGTTTCCTTCTTTGCAGCAAGCCACTGGTACCAGACTTCCATCCCTTCACCGGTGCGGGCTGACAGTTCGAAAATCGTAATGGCCGGGTTGATCTGCCGCGCAAATGACTTACATTTATCCAGATCAAAATCCAGGTGGGGCAGCAGATCGATCTTATTAAGCAACAGGACGGTGGAGTTGTGAAACATCTGGGGATATTTGAGCGGTTTGTCTTCTCCCTCGGTAACGGAAAGAACTGCAACCTTGTGGTGTTCCCCCAGGTCGAATGACGCAGGGCAGACCAGATTGCCGACATTTTCGATCATCAGTAGATCCAGTTCGTCCAGGTTGAATCCCTCAGTGCCGTGCATGACCTGATGGGCATCCAGATGGCAGCCCGCTCCGGTGTTGATCTGGCGGACCGGCACACCGGTGGCGGCAATACGCTGTGCGTCATTATCGGTCTGCTGATCGCCTTCGATGACAGCGAATCTAATTTTTCCTGCCAGATCGCGTAACGTCCGTTCAAGCAGGGTTGTCTTGCCTGATCCGGGAGAACTCACCAGATTGAGTACATAAATTCCCTTATCCTTGAACAGTGCACGATTGAAGGATGCCAGGCGGTTGTTTTTTGCCAGGATATCCTCTTCAATGGCAATGACGGTACGTTTGCCGCCATGGTGAACATGGCCGTGGCTGTGATCGTGTGAATGATCATGATCGTGGTCATGGTCGTGTGTGTGAGAATGATCGGGGCCGCAGCCGCAGGTTGTGCACATTTATGATTCTCCTGGAGTGTGATGGATGGGAAACTAGCAGGTTCTTCAGAGATATGCAACAGGCGCCGTCATGGGGATGATCCAGAAAACTGAAGCTGATGAAGACGGAAATACAAGCCCTCATCTCTCATCAGTTCCTGGTGCGTTCCCTCCTCCATTTTTTTTGCACGATGGATCACAACTATCCGATCCGCATCCTGAATGGTAGACAGACGATGGGCCACGATCAGAGAGGTCCGATTCTGCATCAGGCCGCGAATGCCCAGCTGAATCATCTGCTCCGAGGCTGAGTCCACACTGGCGGTGGCTTCATCCAGCACGAGGATTTCCGGATCGAAGGCAACGGCGCGGGCAAATGAGATTAGCTGCTTTTCCCCGACCGAAAAATTGTTGCCTCTTTCACGCACTTCTTCTTCGTACCCTTTCGGCATTCGCTCAATGAAACGGTCGGCGCCCACGATGGCCGCAGCCTGCCGTACCCTGCTCTGTGCCTGTTCATCGCCCAGGCAGATATTGTATTCGATGCTGCCCGCAAACAGGCAGGGGTCCTGAAGTACAATGCCGATTCGCCGACGGAGACTGTTGAGTGGAATAGAGCGTATGTCCGTACCATTAAGCAGGATGCTACCCCCGTCAATTTCGTACAGGCGGGTCAACAGCCGGGTGATGGTGGTTTTTCCGCCTCCGCTTTCGCCTACCAGCGCAACCCGTTCACCGACGTTGATTGAAATGCTGAAATCCTCCAGGGCGTTTTCATTTCCACGGTAGGCAAACGTGACGTGCCGGAATTCTATCAGGTGGGGTGAAGAAAGGGTGGCAGCAAAAGAAGACTCGGGTTCATCCACTCCCCTGTGTGTGGTTGCACTGTTTTTGTGAGTGTCAAGCAGTGAAAAAATCCGCTCCAGCGCCGCCATGGCTCCCTGCATGACCGAATACTTGGCCGACAGATCGCGGACTGGCGCAAAGAATTTTTCGATATACTGGATAAACGCCACCAGTACGCCAAAGGTCAGAGCGCCCTTGAGGATCTCCCCGCCGCCGTACCAGAAGATCAGCGCCACGGCTATCGAAGAGAGCGCTTCCACCATGGCATATAACGATGCATCCCAGAAGATGACCGGCATGTTGGCGTCACGATAGGATGCATTCAGTTCTCTGAACCGCCGCTCTTCATCCTGCTGGCGATTGAAAATCTGGATGATCGATATGCCTCCGATGGCCTCTGCCAGAAAGGAGTTGAGCCGCCCCAGACGTGCGCGCACCTCCCTGAACGACTGGCGCATGCGGCGACGGAAGCTGTAGGCGACATACGCCAGTATGGGCAGGACGGAGAATGTCACCATTGAGAGTTTCGGGTTCATCCAGATCATGATCGACACGATCCCGGCCAGCAGCATGATGTCGCCGATGATGGTGATGATGCCGGAGGCAAACATCTCGCCCAGAACCTCTACATCACTGGTAAGACGGGTGACAGCGCTTCCCGTCGGGGTGCGGTCGAACCACGACACCGGCAGATTCATCACGTGGCGGAAGAGCTCTGCACGCATATCCGCCATGACACGCTGGCCGACAGACTGCAACAGGAAAACTTCCAGGAAGGAGAGCAGTGATTCTATGAGCAGAATCCCCAAAAATGCCAGGGCGATGGTTTCAAGACCGGCCAGTCTGCCGGTTGTTATGTGCCCGTCTATGGCCAGTTTGATGATCCACGGCTGCGCCAGACGACAGGCTGCCACCAGCGGCAGGATCAGTAATACCAGCACGATAGACATGCGATACGGAGATACGTATGCGAAAAAACGTTTCAGCAACCGGCCATCGTACGCCTTGCCGGCTATTTCCTCTTCGTAAATACCGCTGTTGTGCATGGATGCTCCGAAAGTTGTTCAGATGCGGTCATTATCGCCGACAATATCAGACTATTGATCAAGGCTGCAACCCTGCCGAATTGCAACACAATAGACCATGCAGAAAATTTTGGCATAAAATTATTGCATTCTCCTGCTTGATCGGGTATTGTCGACCAAATTGATAGTTACAATAATTATATAAGATATACGAAAATACTAAACTATCCGCAAGGGTAGGACGGAAAGCCTAAGGGTCTCACAGAGACAGCCGGGTCGCCGAAATATCGATCAGTCGATATAACGCACCCGGTTTTTTTGTGTTTATACCGGGGGAACTGACAACAATGAAAGGAGAACCGGCTATGGGATTGTTATTCTAGTCTGCTCATAACTGAAGACTGTGACAGGGGATAGACGACAATACTAAACCATTCGAGAGGATGGGACGGAAAGCCTAAGGGTCTCACTGAGACAGCCGGGTCGCCGAAATATCGATCAATCAAGATCAAGCTCCGCTTTAACGGCTACTGCCGGGGGCGACTACCGACAAAGGAGACACTATGAGATCGAAAATCAAGGCAATGATACTTATGTTCTGTGCGGTTGCAGTGGGAATTGTGGCGGGCTGCGGGGGCGGCGGCGGGGGAGGCACAACTCCGGCTGCCGGGACAAGCGCGGCATCCTCCGGGTCGACGGCACCCGACGCCACGGCCCCGCCAGCATCAACTCCGGCTTCAACGCCAGCCTCAACACCGGCTTCAGCGCCGGCCTCAACGGTGGACGGTGCAGCGCTTTATGCAGCAAAGTGTGCCGGTTGCCATGGCGCGCTGGCCACATCCAGCAAAACCGGTATTACCCTGGCGCGCCTTCAGGCCGGCATCAACGGCGATTCCGGTGGCATGGGATCCTTGTCAAGCCTGACGAGCGACGAGTTGCAGGGCATTGTTACAGCTCTGAACCCCACGACAACCACTTCGACACCGCCCGCAACCCCGGCACCGCCTTCAACCTCTACCGATGGCGCAACTCTCTATGCCAGCAGTTGCGCAGGCTGTCATGGCGCGCTGGCGTCTTCCGCAAAGGCCGGGGCAGCGGCTGCCAGCATTCAGACGGCAATCAACAATAATATCGGCACCATGGGGTCGTTGTCGGCTCTAACGCCAACCCAGGTCAGCGCCATTGCAACAGCTTTAGCCGGTGCAACATCGACGGCGCCCCCGGCAACCCCGCCCGCGTGCGGAAGCTGCCATGCCATACCGCCTGCAACAGGCCGGCATTCCAAACACAACAAGGCAAGCGTCGCCACCTGCGCCACCTGCCATGGTACCGGCTACAGCAGCACAGCTTACAATGCGGCTACCCACAACAACGGCACGAAAAACCTGGTAAGCACTATTGGCTGGAATTCTACAAGCCGCTCATGCTCGAATTCATGCCACGGCAGCAGAACCTGGTAGACGAGACTATTTCATCGTAGCAGAAGAGGCCGCCCCCCTATACGGAGGCGGCCTTATTTTTTTACATGGTTTTGCGTGTAAGTTTTTAAACGGTGCCGCGCCAGGCAAGGCGCTGTTCCAACCAGCGGGAGAGGCTGGTAAAGGCGTAGCAGAGAATGAAGTAGACGATGGCGATGAAGACGAAAATCTCGGTTGGGAAAGCCATTGTGCGGTTATTGATCTGGGTGGCAACGTGGGTAAGTTCTGATACCCCGACGATGAATGCCAGTGAGGTGTCCTTTATCAACGAGACAAACTGGTTGACAAAGGAGGGGATCATGTTGCGCAGCCCCTGTGGCAGAACGATGTAGAGCATGGCCTGCCAGGATGTCAGGCCGGTTGAAATGGCCGCCTCTGTCTGTCCTTTGGGAATGCCTTCGATGCCCGCCACGACTATTCTCGACATGTAAGCCGAGGTGAAAAGTGTCAGGGCCATGATGACGGTATTATTCTCGGCCACCTTGCCGAACAGGGCCGGCAACAGGAAATACATCCAGAAGATGACCATCAGCAGGGGCATGCCTCGCACGAGATTGATGAATGCAAGGGCCGGGTAGCGAATGACAGGAAAGCGCGATATGCTGAGAAGTCCCAGTATCATGCCGCCAAAGAAGGAGAGAACACACGAGACAACGGCCAGATAGAGCGTCAGTCCGACGCCCCCCAACGGGCCGTGAGGAAATCGGCCGATCATGAAGTGGGTGAAATTGTCTGTTATGACTGAAAAATTAAAAAACTCTTCCATATCAGGCGGCCTTGTGCAGGTTGAGAACTTTTTCGTTATAGGTGTTGACAAGTGTTGTTATGAGGATTGAAAGCACAAGATAGACAACTGTGGCGGCCGTGAACGCCTCGAATCCCTTGAAGGTGTAGCTTTCCACCTGGCGGGCCTGATAGGTCATTTCCATGACGCCGATTGTCATGGCAAGTGATGAGTTTTTGGCCAGGTTGAGAAACTGGTTGACCAGCGGAGGTATTGTGATACGAACCGCCTGCGGCAGGATAATGTACTGCATCGATCGTAAATAAGAAAAACCTGCGCTGCGGGATGCCTCCATCTGCTCCTTCGGAATTGAGAGTATGCCGGAACGGATGTCTTCGGCAATAAAGGCGGAAGTGTAGATGGTCAGGGCTATGACAGCGGCGGCAAACTCGAAATTGGTGCTGACCAGCCAGTCGTTTACAACCGCAGGCAGAATCTTATACGAGCCGAAATACCAGAAAAAGATCTGAACCAGCAGCGGGGTGTTGCGAAAAAACTCCAGATAGGCGTGGGCAAACCAGCGAACCGGCTTGTTGTGCGCCATTCGCATGACGGCAATGACGAGCCCCAGCACAAAGGCGAGGACGATGGAAATCGCCGACAGTTTGAGTGTCGTGATCAGTCCGGCGACCAGCCAGTCAAAATACTTTCCTGAGGTTATGATCGACCAGTCAAATTGGTAATTGAGCACGGGAAACCCTCGAGAGGGGCGAGGGGGCAGGCAGATGCCTGACTCCGCGCCACGTGATCCCTGAATTGTCTACTTGTCTGCCGTAATTTTGAAGGATCTTTTCAAGGGTGCTTCTGATTTTGGCCCAAACCACTTGTCGAATATCTTTTTTGCTTCGCCGGATTTTTCCATCTCCAGGAGAGTCTTATTGACGAAATCAACAAAGTTCTTGTCGTCCTTGCGCATGCCGAGTCCATACGGTTCATCGGAAATCTGGACGTTCGGAATTTCATACTTGCCTCGGATATTCTTGGGAGCCTTGCCCAGGATACCGGCCAGGATGGCCTCGTCGGTTGTTACAGCTGCAACCTTACCCTGCTGGAGAGCCAGGAATGCCGGCGGGTAGTCGTCAAACGACAGCACGTTTGCCGATGGGATTGCCTTCTTCACGTTCTGCTCGGACGTTGAGCCTTTGGCGGTGCCGATTTTTTTGCCTTCCAGGTCCTTCAGGCTCTTGACGCCGCCCTTTTTGGTGATGAATTTCTGGCCGGTAAAAAAGTAGGTATGGCTGAAATCGATCACTTTGGCCCGCTCGGCATTTTTAGTCATGGTGGCCGCGATGATATCGATGTGACCTTCCTGAAGTTGGGGCATGCGGGTGGCGGAAGTGACCGGTTTGAGCTCAACCTTCACGCCAAGTTTTTTGGCAATGGCATTGACGAAATCGATGTCGTAACCAACAATTTGACGGGTTTTTTCGTCAATATAGCCGAAGGGTGCGAGAGAGTCCTTGCAGCCAACGACCAGCACACCCTTTTTCTTTACATCGGCCAGAGTGTCTCCAGCCAGGGCCGAATGAGCGGTGATTGCGACCAGAGCCATGATCATACACAAGGTTGCCAGTTTTTTCATAGTGCGTTCTCCTTTTGGGTTGATAAGATACCGGATATCGGAATCAGGAACATTCGGCCTGCATGGGGGTCAAGAGCTGCCGCAAAAACTGCCGGGAGCGTTCGTGTTGCGGCCTTAGAAAAAAATCTTCGGGTGCTGCTTCTTCCAGAATAACCCCGTCTGCCATGAATACCACCCGATCAGCCACTTCGCGCGCAAAGCCCATCTCATGCGTCACGACCACCATGGTTATACCGGTTTTTGCGAGATCCTGCATGACCTGCAACACTTCGCCGATCATCTCGGGATCCAGTGCTGAGGTGGGCTCGTCGAAGAGCATGATCTTGGGTCTCATGGCCAGCCCGCGGGCGATGGCAACGCGCTGTTGCTGTCCGCCGGAGAGCTGGGAAGGGTAGGCATCACGTTTTTCTGCAAGCCCGACACGGGTCAGCAACTGCATGGCCTGCTCTTCTGCTTCCTTTTTGGGTGTGTTTCTGATTTTGATCGGGGCCAGCGTGATGTTGCCGATGACGGACAGGTGCGGATACAGATTGAACTGCTGAAAGACAAATCCTACTTCGGCTCGTAACTTGTTGATATCAATCTTTTTATCAGAAAGATCCATGCCGTCGACCACCAAAGAGCCCTGGTTTATCGGCTCCAACTGGTTGATAGTACGGATAAGGGTCGATTTCCCGGATCCTGAGGGGCCGCAGACTACCAGCACTTCGCCCGGAGTGACATGCAGATTGATATCGTTGAGTACGTGCAACTGTTTGAACCACTTATGGACGCCACTGAAAGTAATCATGGTCACTCCTGAATCCGATTGATGGAAACGTGGTTTAAATTAATGTGGGACTGTATAGCATGAAGCCTGGCAGACGGCAAAGAAAAATTCTTTCGGGTCAGGCAATAAACAATCACATCGCGTAACGCCCCGTCACATCATATCGACGGGATCGATGTCAACCGTTTCACGCACATTGGATGCGGGTGGGCGACGAATCTGCCAGGTGACAATCAGTTTTCGCAGGTCGTTCCTGGTGATGGCCTTGAGCAGTATCTGGCGGCGAAAGCGGCCCCGCAGACGGTAGAGAGGAGAGGGGGCAGGGCCGAGAATTTCCACCCGCAGCTTCATCTCGCGTTTGATATGAATCAACAGAGTGGCTGTGGCAGCGGCACGCTCTTCTACGGTCTGTTCGGATGTGCCTGAAATCGCAAAAGCCGCCAGAAAGCTGAAGGGGGGATAACCGGCCTCGCGGCGAAACTCCAGTTCCTGACGATAGAAATTCTCTCCATCGTGTTCAATAGCGCACTGTATGGCATAATGAGCCGGATTGTGGGCCTGGACGACCACACGACCGGGAAGGGTGCCCCGTCCCGCCCGGCCGATAACCTGGGACAGGATCTGGAAGGTTCGCTCGGCGCTGCGGAAATCAGGCATGTTCAGGCTGGCCTCGGCATTAAGAACCCCCACCAGAGTCACTCCGGGAAAGTCGTGACCCTTGGCGACCATCTGAGTGCCGATCAGGACATCTGCCGATCCGTCGGTCATTCTGTTCAGTAGGCGGTTGTGGCTCCCTTTTCCGGATGTTGTGTCACTATCCATCCGAATGATGCCGGCACCCGGCATCAGTTCCCGCAGGTCGTGATCGACCCGTTCCGTTCCCGCTCCCAGTTCCTTCATCTCCAGGGAACCGCAGGCAGGGCAGATACCGGGAGCCGGAACGGTGTAATCGCAGTAGTGACACTCGCTCCGGCGGCGCTGGCGGTGGTAGGTGAGGGTAACCGAGCAATTGGGGCAGGTCAATGGCTCCCCGCAGTCGCCACAAACCAGAAGGGTGGCAAAACCGCGCCGGTTCAAAAAAACCAGCGACTGTTCACCGGCGGCAATGGTTTCTTCCAGAGCCAGAGCCAGAGGCGGGGAGATGGTTTCCTTGATTCCTTTCATCTGTACGATGGAAACCGTTGGCATCGGCCGGTTTTCCACCCGTTCGGGCAGGCTCAGAAGCTTCAATCTGCCCTGTTCGACAGCGTGGAGACTCGTCATCAGCGGTGTGGCTGAGCCGAGCACGACCACCGTCTTTTCCATCTGTCCCCGCACCAGTGAAAGATCACGGGCGTTATAGCGCAGGCCTTCAGCCTGTTTGAAAGATGCCTCGTGTTCCTCATCAACGACGATGATGCCGATATTTTCCAACGGGGCGAAGATAGCCGAACGGGCACCGATTACAATGCGCACCTGCCCGCGCCGGATGCGGCGCCATTCATCATAGCGTTCGCCGTCCGACAGTGCGCTGTGCAGGATGGCGATGCAGGCTCCGAAACGTGCGCGGAAGCGTCGGACCAGTTGCGGCGTCAGCGAAATCTCCGGAACCAGAATCAGCGCTGTCCCGCCCTGTTCCAGAACAGGAGCTATGGCCTGCAGATAGACCTCGGTCTTGCCGCTTCCGGTGACGCCATGCAGTAGAAAAGGAGAAAATGCACGGCTTTCCACTGCGGAGGAGATGAGTTCCAACGCTCTGGCCTGGTGCCGGTTGAGTATCCTGGGAGTGTCACGCTCAATGGTTTCCAGGGCGAAGGGGTCACGATAGATCTCGCGCTCTTCCATTCGAATCAGAGTCAGTTCCTCAAGGCGGCGGAGTTGAAGAGAACACTGGCCGAAGCGTCGCCTCAGGTCGGCGGAGGAAATGTCGCCAGCGTCGCTGATAGTCGCCAGAATCTCTGCAGCCTTGCTGCCGATATGGTGCCGGGGGGGGGGCTCAGTCGCCGAAAGGTAAAACTTTTCGCTTTTTACCTTCCTGCCTCCGGTAAGGGAGATGCCGGAGACGGCGCCCTTTTTTGACTGGATATTGATGCCGGAAGGCAGAGCGGTCTTGAACACCTCACCCAGCGGATACAGGTAGTATGAGGAAACCCACCTGAAAAACTCCAGTTCGCCATCCGTCCAGAGCGGCTCATCGTCCAGAACATCGATAACCGTTTTGAGTCCCGAACTCTCACTGGATTCCACATTTCCCAGGACGTAAGCTGTCAGTTTTCTTCCGCCAAAAGGAACGAAGACGCGCCTTCCCGGCTGTGCCTGCTGGATCAACTCGGGAGGGACGAGGTAATGAAATGACTTTTCAAAGGGGAGCGGAACAACAACTTCGATGATCGTGGGCGAAGGGCATATCATAGTAAGCTGTGATAGCAGAGCATAGGCAGGAAGTAAATACCAAGAGAAATGCAGCAGAAGTAAAACGGAACGTCCCGTCCGACGGTGTTACCAGTATTTCCTGGGCGGTTCGGTTTTTCCGACCCGTTTGATCTCGCCATCGACAACCTTGAACATATCTCCCAGCTCATTGGTCCAGGCATCACCCTCATCCAGTGGTGATGGCACTTCACGCTTGCCCAGAAAAACCTCCTGATCGTCCATAAAGGCTATCCATTCCAGAGCGCCGGTCATCCATATCTTGGTTTTCAGTTCCATCGTGGTCTTCCTTGTTAAAAGGGTTGCAGTTCATTGATAAAACAGAAGGCGTTCTGTGAATGGCCGCTGTATCGGCCAATCTCAAAGAACGCCTTCAGTTTCAGGCATCTACTGCTGATTTCCCGGATGTTTGCCCGTTTTATTGTCGCCGTGACTCTGGGAAGGAGGCTGCTTGCCGGCAGGCTGCTGAACAGCAGGCCTGTTCTGAGTTACCGGTGGTCGTTGAATGTTCTGCTGTTTGCCGGGTTGGTGGTCCCCCGGGCGCTGAACCGCAGGCTGCTTGACGACTGGCCTGTTATCGACAGGGCGCTGTGTACCCGGTTGCTTATTGCCTGACTGATTATTTACCGGACGCTGTGTCCCTGAGGGCTTGTTGCCAAACTGGTTGTCTCTGGGCTGTTGAACGGCAGGCTGCTTAACGGCAGGTCTGTTATCGGCAGGCCGTTGCGTACCCAAATGTTTACTGCCGGGATTATTGTCAGCGGGACGTTGTGAGCCCTGCAGGTTACCAGCAGGCCGCTGAATTCCCAACGGCCCGCTTCCTGAATGACCGGCGCCGGGTTTTAACTCTCCGGGCTTACCCTTGTCACCGGGTCTGTTGTAGGTATCGGTTCTGGTATGGTCGCCGGGCCGGTTATTGAAATTGCCAGCACGCTTGTCGCGAATTTCCCTGATGGTGTTTTCACGTTCGCCTCTTATATTTGAGAATCTCTCCTGTCGTATACCGTCATTGTTCTCACGTTTGAACCATTCCTGTCTACGCCAATGATCCGGGTCTCTGCCCCAGCTTTTCCAGCCTCTGTCAAATTCGGAGTAGCGTATCCGATGATAACCGGTCGGCAGATGCCTGGGATATTCGGGGGGGACCACAACAACTACGGAAGGAATCATTTCCACCCGTACCGGAGACCATCTCCCGTTATATCGCGATGCACGATACCAGTAACCGTTATAGTTCCGATACCAGACACCATCGTAGAAATAGACACCGGTCATGTTTGCGGCCATATATACGGAAGATTGACCGCTGGGCACAACCACCATGGCGGGGGGGGCAGCGAATCTCAGTGCAGGCGGAGCCGGCACAAGAGCATCCACTTCAAAGGCAGGCAGAACCCCATAGTCGGCCGCACTGCATTCCGATACTACAGGATAACCGATGTTTTGCATGGTGAATACAGTTGTGAAGACAATAAGCGCGCAATAATAAAACAGATTGATTCTTCTCATGGCAGAAATCCTCCAAAATATTCGGATATAAGCGGTTTAAGTCTATCATCTTCGAACGGGTTGTCAATGCGCGGCGTTGGGATAGAGACAAAACAGTTTCACGCGAGCTCCGGCCACTCGCCGCCATCCACCACAACAGTAGGCAGCCCCATGGGTCCCAGCACATCCAGAAACAGCTCCGGATCGAACTGTTCCATGTTGAAAACACCTTCGCCACGCCATTTTCCGCTCAGCATCATGATGGCTCCCACCACGGCGGGAACGCCGGTGGTGTAGCTGATAGCCTGTGACTGAACCTCTTTGTAGCAGGCCTCATGGTCGCAGATGTTGTAGATGTAGACCTGTTTATTCTGGCCGTTCCTGGTCCCGCGCGCTATGACGCCGATGCAGGTTTTCCCCTTGGTGAGCGACCCCAGGCTCCCCGGATCGGGCAGCAACGCCTTGAGAAACTGGATCGGTACGATGCGCTGGCCGTTGTATTCCACTTCATCGATGCGGGTCATGCCGACGTTCTGCAATACCTCCAGGTGTTTGAGGTAGTTGTCCGAGAAGGTCATCCAGAACTGGGCCTTCCTGATGGTCGGGATATGCCTGACCAGAGACTCCATCTCCTCATGGTAAAGGCGGTAAATGTTCATGGGCCCGATCCCTTCGGGGAAATCGAAGGAGCGCCTGGTTGTCAGCGGTGGACTTTCGATCCACTGGCCGTTCTCCCAGTGGCGGCAGGTGGCGGTCACTTCGCGGATGTTGATCTCCGGGTTGAAGTTGGTGGCGAAAGGCTGGCCGTGGCTGCCGGCGTTGGCATCGATGATGTCGATCTCTTCCACCACGTCCAGATATTTTTTGGCCGCCAGCGCGGTGTAGACGTTGGTGACCCCCGGATCGAAACCGGAGCCGAGCAGCGCCATCAGCCCCTTTTCCTTGAAACGCTCCTGGTAGGCCCACTGCCAGGAGTATTCAAACTTCGCAGTATCCAGCGGTTCATAGTTGGCCGTGTCCAGGTAATCCACACCGGTTTCCAGGCAGGCATCCATGATATGCAAGTCCTGATAGGGGAGAGCCACGTTGATCACCAGTTTGGGTTGAAGGCGCTTGATCAGGGTTATCAGTTCGGGGACATTGTCGGCATCAACCTGAGCGGTAGTGATGCTGCCGCCGAGTTGGGCGGCAATGGCATCGCATTTGGATTGAGTGCGTGATGCCAGAGTGATCCCGCTGAAGATGTCGGGGCGCTGAGCGCATTTACGGGTGACAACCTGCCCGACGCCACCGGCTCCGATGATAAGGATTTTGCTCATTATGTCGTTCCTTCCGATGGTGGAGATTCTTTGTTTAGGAAATTTACCATAACACCGAGGCTCCATACTCCTAAAATCGGATCAATAGTTATGATCTGCAGGCGTTGGAGTGTTGCCTGGGCGATGAGTATTCTGTCAAACGGATCGCGGTGAGGGCCGACATGCTGTTAATCACGCTCGAATAGATAACTGAGCCTGCAGTGCTTGCTTCTCGACGGGTGTTACCGACTGGGAGCGCTTGAGTTTGGAAGGAGCTCCATTATCCGGTTGCTCTGAGGAAAGGGTTACTGTGTCTGTGTCAGGGTTTTTGCCCGGCTCCGCTGCAGCATTTCTCGTTGATCGCGGGGCCTTCCTGTTTTCGCCGGTATGATTTCTCAGCCTGGCGTATTCCTGCTCTAATTGCGTCGGCAGTCGTTTCTGAATGGATGTTGTCATTTTGTAGATCCAGTCAGCAATAATAAGTCAATAAATTGCTCTTGAACGGCCAGAGTATCTCTTTTGATGTCGAAAAGTTGACGAAGTGCCGTCCGTTCATCCGGGGTAATGCCCTGATTGTTGCTCTCTGTTTCGATAACACTCTGCATAGAAACCTGCTTTTAGGCTGATCCAGGCGATTAACAGCCTTGGGATAACTGGTAAGATTGTGCTGACTCGCTGATATGCAAAGCAAAGAGCCTGCCAACTCCTTCACGATAGACAGAATCCGTGCGATCCACAGTCAGAACGCGATCAGTCCCAGGATGCAGCCAGAGTGGGACGGGAAGAGCGCCGCAATGCATGTACCGTAGACGATCTGATAACCGAGTACATTACTAAAACATGCTAAGCCCTCCAAAAAGTCATGGCGAGACGATGAGCGCATACCAATAAGGATGCGCTCGTTGTCATTCAACAGTCATCTGTGTTTGCTCTATGCACCGGAAGGGTGATGGTGAACGTTGTTACGGTACCGATCTCACTTGTTACGTCGATAATTCCGCCATGTTTGTTGACAATGATATCGTAGGCGATGGCAAGACCGAGTCCGGTTCCTTTTCCGACCTCCTTGGTGGTGAAGAACGGGTCAAAGATTCGCTTGATATTTTCAGGCGCAATACCGACGCCGCTATCGCTGATTGCGATTCTGACAGATTTCTCCTCCGCCCAGGTCGCGATACGGATCTCTCCTTTTTCCTCGATGGCATGGGCGGCATTGATCAGGATGTTTATAAAGACCTGATTAAGCTGCCCCATGTTGCACCAGACCTGGGGCAGTTGACCATACTCCCTGCTCACTGTTGCTTTGTACTTCAAGTCATTCCATGCGATGGTCAGGGTGCTCTCCAACCCCTCGTTGATATCGCTGAAATCGTCAGTTGAATTGTCTGTCCTGGAAAAGATCTTCAAGTCCCGGACAATCTTGCGGATCCGTTCTACCCCTTCACTGGATTCGGAAATCAGCTCGGGCAGGTCCTGGCGAATGCGGTCGATCTTGTATTTTTTTCGTTCTTGGACCAGGTACTCCCAGGCTCCCGGTTCAGTGTTGGGAAAGTGCTGCTCATTGGCATCCAGATAGGCGGTCAGTTTGTCAACATACTTGCTGAGGCTCGCAAGATTGCTGATGATGTAACCCATCGGGTTATTGATCTCGTGGGCCATACCGGCCGCCAGATTTCCGATGGAAGCCATCTTGTCCTGATGGAGGAGTTGCCCCTGGAGCATCTTCAGATCGTCATACGCCCGGAGTATCTCGGCATTCCGCTTGCTCAGTTCAGTGGTCCGCTCCTGCACACGCAGTTCAAGTGTCTTATTCAGTTTTTCCAGTTGGGTGGCCTGTACCTGCAGTCTCTCCTGCACCATCTGCCGCTCGGCTATCTCCTGCTCAAGTTTAATCGCCTGAAGACGGAGTTCCTCTGTCCGCTCTATTACCCGTAGTTCCAGCGATGCGTTCATGTCCCTGGCCAGGTCGGAAAGCTTCTTGCTGCGGACAAGGTTCATGACTCTCAGTCGCAGTTCTTCCGAGTTATATGGCTTGGAGATGAAATCGTTGGCACCAAGAGAGAGAATTCGAGTCACTTCATTAGTGCCTACTGTAACGACAATAACCGGAATTTCGCTCCAACTTTGATTCTGTCTAATGCGTTTGATCGTTTCATAACCATCCATAACCGGCATTTCCAGATCAAGAAGGACTACATCGATATGCGGATTAGCTTCCAACATATTCAGCGCCTGCATACCGTCGCCCGCCTTAAGGACAGTACAGTCACGATCTGACAGCATCAGTTCAAGCATCTCCAGGTTTATACTGTCATCGTCCACTGCCAATACGGTAATTTTATGTAACATGCAATTCCTCATTTAATGGTGAATGGGCGCCTCATTTCAACAAATCATTAGCAGATTCCAGCAGTGTTACTTTCAGTTTTGCTCTGGGGAGAGACTTCGATTCCCGTCTTACCACTCCGAGCTCTTCTAGATTGATTCAGGCTGTCAGTAGTCTCAAGGGCCGAAAGGATAATTGCCGGGATTGTTTTATTTGAGGTGTGCACTTGCTTCAGCATTTCCAGCCCATCCATATCCAGGCTCCAAAGGGAGATATTGCGGTATTTACTCAAAAAAAATCTAAGCTTTATGGAAATTTAGATATAACTCCGCAACTTAAATCTTTGGTATCCCATGCACCATCCAAAAAAGGGGAAACGATCTTACTCAGCGGAGGTAATCTCCAGTATGTGGCAGTGAAAATCGATCTGACCGCTAATGATGTTATACAAAATGCCTATCGGAACAGGCGAAAAGTCTGCTGACCCTTGTCAGCCGTTTTAGGTTGTCATAGTACTTTTTTTCCAATTCGCTTTTGTTTATGGTTGTTTATCGTACTAACTGCTTATCACAAGGAGTGAAAGATGTGTGATACCTGGCTATCCTTCAATGTATTATTTGATTCATCTTAGCATCTGAGTCTTCATTATTGCACATTGCTATAATTATTTACCTGAGCTGCGCTGGCTCTTACACATTACTATTTTTCGGAGGTTTACATGAAGTCAATTATTCTCGCATTATGTCTCGTTTTCTTTTCATTCAGTGCTTTTGCTGCAGTGGATGCTCCGACTAAAAATGATGCAAAAGCACTTGTAAAAGAAGCTGTTAAGTTTGCTAAAGAAAATGGTCGGGATAAGTTTTTTAATGAGGTGAGAAGTCCAAATGGAAAATTCCACTTTAAAGATGGGACAAAAAAAGGGCTGTACATATTTGTCTATGATGAAAAGGGTGTCGTCCTGGCTCATGGTGTTCGTCTTGAACTGACCGGAAAAAATCGATGGAATGATAAGGACCCGGATGGGAAGGCATGGATACAGGAATGGACGGCTCTTGTCCACAAAAGTGGTAGCGGATGGATCAATTACAAAGAATTTAATCCGGCAGAGAAGAACAAAATTATGGACAAATCATCCTTTGTTGAGCTTGTTGATGGAATGGTTATTGGTTGCGGGATTTACGGCAAGTAATTAGTGATGATTTTGGTGTAATCCCGATATATCACTCAAAAGTGTGCATCGGGATTGCACCATAGTAGTACTCCTATGGTTAACCCATAACAGCTATATTCCACCTTGATTCTCCACAACACTCTTCAAGAGATTGCTGAGCAGATCGAACTTGAACGGCTTGATGATTAACCCGGCAATGTCTGCACGGGCTATCCGTGAGGTGATGACGTCTTCACCAAAACCGCTGGAGATTATGATCGGAAGTTCCGGTTTCAGCTCCTTCAGTTTGTTGAACAACTCGTAGCCGTCCATGACCGGCATGCCGATGTCGGTCAGTACCAGAGTGATGTCAGCGGCGTATTTCTGGTACATCTCCAGAGCCTCTTTACCGTTTGACGCCCCGAGTACTGAGAATCCCAGTGATGTGAGCATGGCCGCCATGATCTGTTTGATCTGCTCTTCGTCTTCAACCAGCAGGATTGTACCACTCCCTGTCCACGCCACGCTGGAAAGCTGTCCCGGTGCGTCACACCCTGCGAGTTCATTACTCTCGATCGGCAGATACATCTTGAAGGATGTGCCGAAACCGGGCTGACTGACCAGCTGTAAGGCTCCCTTGTGCGCAGTGATGATGCCGAGTACCGCCGACATGCCCAAGCCGCGGCCAACAAATTTGGTGGTGTAGAATGGTTCAAAGATGCGGCGGATTGTGTCTTCATCCATGCCGCAGCCGTCGTCTGTGACTTCCAGACAGATGTATGACCCGGGAGGAATGGGTTTGCCGAGATGGTCTTTTTGTTCCTGTCCCGCGTTGATTGCTGTTTTCTTCAGGGTGACAAGCACTTTGCCCTGTGCTTCGCCGATCGCTTCGGAAGCGTTGATGATGAGATTCATGACGATCTGGCGGAGCTGGCTGGCGTCGGCTCTGATGAGGGGGGTATCGGCTGGGCAGATAAGATTGATGACAACATTCTGGGGGATGGTGGCCTGAAGCATTTTGACCATTTCATCGACGAGCTGGCTCATATTGACCAGCTCTTCGATAAACTGGCTTTTACCGGCATATGCGAGCATCTGGCGGCAGAGTTCGGCGGCACGCTCGGAGGCATTCTCGATTGTGGAAATATTGCTTTCGGCTTTATCGGGATGCATTTTAGCCAAAAAGCAGTTGCCGACGATGATTGCCAGAATGTTGTTGAAGTCGTGGGCGATGCCGCCTGCCAGTACTCCGAGGCTTTCCAGTTTCTGCGCCTGATGGAGTTGCTGTTCGAGGGATCGTTTTTCTTCCTCCGCTTTTTTTTGCTCACTGATATCAAGCAGAGAAAGTAACAAATGCCTCTGATCGCCTGAATATATGAGGGACGTAGATCCCAATAATGTGAACTCGCGCTGGTGCCCTTCACCGTTTACGACTATATGGTGCTCCTCGTTGATATGCCCTGTTCCGGTCTGAAATGTTTCTTCAATTGCCTTCAGCAGGGTACAGTCCCGGCAGTGTATGCCATGACCGCATCCTTGCGGGTCGTCCTTTGCATTGACGCAACCGAAAACACCACAAGCGTGTCCCCCGATCAGTTCTTCTTCGGAGACACACTGAATAACTCTGAATGCAGGGTTCGCATAGCCGACAAGTTGGCAGTAGCTGTCATTGACCTCAATGATATTACCATCCATGTCAACCATCAGAAAACCGTCGATTGATGTGGCAATTATGCTTTGAAGGTCATCTGGATTTACTTGTCTGCGAGATTTGGTATCCATGGACTGTCTCCATTCGACGCAATAAAGCGGGACTCGGGAAAGTCGAAACGCCGGTTAAAAATGGCACCAATCAGAATAAATGTTCACAGAAGTATGTGTCAGGAGGAGTTTTCTGTCTGTCTGAACTGTAATTGCCATGGCGGAACTCCACGGACGTTCTATTATGGGTCATAACAACGACGATGATTTTTATTTTATACTAAAATTGGAGGAATTCAAGCGAAGGGGACTATTTTTCAGAAACGTCACGGTGGATTATATCCAGACGTCCATCCGGGTCAGTATTGTAAGCCCGCTAACATCATGCCGCTCTTTTTGTAATTGCCGTCTGTAATCTACCTGCCCATCATATACGAAGCAGAAGGTGAGGAAATGAGAGCTACAATAAGTATCACTTGGATCAAGGATGATTTTCTATTATAAACAGTGATGTTCCAACAGAAATATTATCCGGTGGATTTCCGCATGACTGACCCAATATTGACCCTATGAAAAAAATAAACAAAAAGCACCAACAAGTTGTTCTTGTAAGTGCTTGATTTAATGGCGGGCGGCATGGGATTCGAACCCACGACCCCAGGCTTCGGAGGCCTGTACTCTATCCAGCTGAGCTAACCGCCCGTGCGGCTTAACAAGGTTTTTATACTTTCAGACTTTCAGACATTACCAATTGGGTCAACAATCTTTTCTGCGTTTATCATATCAGAGAACGCTCCTGCCTGAGACTGCATAAAGCCTGGAGATACATGAGTGTAATGTTCCGTTGCTGATAATGTAGAGTGCCGCATCAGAAGTCTCCTTACCTCGGTGCTTATACCAGATTCCATCAGTAAAGTCGAGAACGTATGTCTCAAAGTATGGTGCGTCACGTTTTTCGTGATGCCGGCCCGTTTACTCGCAAGTTTCAGCAAAGTCTTGATACTCTGATACGGCAGATCCGTGTCGGGGTTTATCTTCAACCACTCTCCATCAACTTTACCCATTGCTTCAGCCAGTGCCTTCTGTAACCGTTCAGTAAGTATCGGGTATACCACTACCTTGGCGCCCTTCCCTCTCACAGTTATACGACCTCCTGGTAGGTCTACATCCTCAACCTTCAGGTTCAACGCTTCATTTCTACGAAGTCCCGCATCTGAATATAGCAACGCCAACACTTTCTTATCATCAGGGATGGCATTCAGTAGACGTTGTAACTCATCCATCGTGAGCGGAGTCTGAACACGCTTCGGTTTTGTCTTGGCCTTGGGTGGTTTGGGAATCACCGGCATTTTATCTGCCATACCATTTAAGTGCATCCAGCGACACATTGCAGACAAGTAGTTGAGCTCTTTTTGAATGGTGCGATGGCTGATACACCTATCTGTACGTGGTATTGGAGTTTTAAGTCTTTTGGCGGTATATCCATAGACCAAAGTCGGGATTATGTGACCGGCCTGATATTTTCCAAAGTGCGGCAACAGTACCCGCTTCATGACGGAAATCATGTCATCTACTATCCCAGGACTGGCAATGGTTTGATAGAATATCAGATAATCAGGTAAAGCTTCTTGGATCGTCGGGAATACCGTTAGCCTTTCACCCTTAATCAGCGAGTTGATCTGCTTATCTTTTACCAGTGCTTCGGCCTCAGTACACTTGAAGGTGTATACCAACTGCTTACCTTTGCGTCCTTGGCTTATGATAATCTGCCATACACCAGGCTGCGTTGGATGCTTCCTAATACTCATGGTAATAGGTGATTTCGTTCAGAAAGGATCTTTGCAATATATGCGATTACGTCTTGTGTTTCTTTGAATGTCAAGGCTTCAGTCATTTTCATTATCGTGTCCTTGTTTTGGGCAATCATTGCACCCATTTCAGGCCCGAACCTCTCAGACAGGTAATCATACACGGCTTTAGCATCCGTTATTTCAGGGTTTACTAATACTTCAGTTACCCCTGTATCTGCTGGTATTAAGGCACTATTGTCAAATTTCCTCATTCTCCTTTTAATCTCTTCAGGACTGGCTTTTGCTTCAAAACTAAGGGGCATTTTACCTAATTCAAACAATCTATTTTGTACAGCTTCCAAAGCCAATCTTCTGAATCTTTCGGTATAAGTACGCCTTCCTGCAAAAATATCCCCTACTTGTGTTCTTGAATAACCAGTGTTTTCAGCAAACCACTTACAAGCGCCGCCAGGAGAGCACAAGAAAATCTCCCGACGTGCTTGTTGACTTGGTATCCATGGCAATGACCGCAGGGGTTATGGCCCGGCACCTTTTGTTTGACAGTTGGTTTGCCTTCCCTGCCACGATACGAAAGATACACGCTCTGGGGATGCACACCGTCTGCATGCTCAAGGATACCCGTAGCCGATTTCAGGCTGAAACGAGGGTCGCGTTCCATGTTAAGTTTACGGAGCACGGAGAATTCACCAGTCGCATGCAATCCCGTGATAGCAATCTCGGCTTCCAGTGCATTCATGGGATCAGTATGGTAATTGCGGGCATTCTTTGTTTTCATCTGCGACTACCTTGTATTTTCTCGGACTGCGCCGATTCGGATTGAGTTTATTAGACAGGATTTGAGAGTACTTGCGTTCTGCGTCTGCTCGTCTACGTCGGAACCAGGTTTCTTTCTGTCGGCCAAAACCGCGTGATGATCCGGAATGTTTCTCAATGAGGAAACCACTTGGCGTCACAACCAGGTACAATTCATACCAAGCTCCCAGAACGCTATCGGCTTCCAGTCGAGTCCGTTGCAATACATGCTCGCCGATGCAGAGATCAAGTGGCAATGCAATTTGCTGAAAATCGGTATTTGCGGCTTTAACGGTCGGTGCCATTTTCTTTGCCCCTCATCGCTTCCAGTAATATCATTCGCGCCATATCGACGACCTTCAAACCCCGATGCTCTGCTTCAGCAATTAACCATTCTTCGAGTTTCACTGGTATCCGCATTGCCGGAATGCGACTCGGCATGGTGTTAGCTTTGCGCCAGCCCAACTGCCGGCCACGTGGTTTCTTTTCTGGCGTGTCTGACATGCGGCTCAGCGATGATTCCAGGCTGCAGCAAACTGTTCAGCAGCTATCGCTTCTTGAAACACCCCGGCAACAAACTCCGTGTCGTCGAACAGTACCGTAATGCAGCCCCCTTTTGAGGGTTTCACACAGACAGGTGCTCCCGTTGCAACAAGACGGTGTGCCTCATCGCGCTGAGGTGCAGGTATACATTCAAACCAGTCGGGTGTTGCTATCGCCGGTGTCTTCAATGTTTCTTCAAATCTTTCTGTCCAATTCATGGTTTATCCTCCTCAAGGTGGGAAGATACTCCGGTGCATTTAATTGTCAACAAATAAATAATAGTATGGACGATTTATTAGGCGAGAATTGTTTTGCATTTTGAATGGAAGTTATTGCTGCGAGGAATTTTGTTGTTGCGGAACAAAATGTAACGGCGCAGAAAAACGTACTCCGCGCCGCTACATTTGTCAGACCATATTATTAAGCGCACAATTCAAGATTAAACCTGTTTGCCTTCACCATTGGAACAACTTCTCTGGCATGTTGTTTAACCAGGTCAATTATGCCGTATCCGGCCATAGTATGTAGAGTTCTCGACAGATTACTTTTGTTGCGGCCAGTTAAGGCCCCCAATTCGCTGAGAGACTTGGGGTTCTTTTCTTCAATAACCCTTAGCAACAACCGATTATCATCACTCAAAACTTGAGCGAATGATTGCAATGACTCAAACCAGATTTTCGGTTCGTCTTTCTCTGGCTTGTATTCACCCTTTGCAATAGCAATAGTACGCTGCTTGAATTCTTCGCGAGACATGATTCCTACGTTAATACTCTTGCTGGTTGACATTTTAACCTCCCCGACAATTACTATTAAACGATCTTACCGACTTCTTCCCAAAAATCCTCAATCAACTGTGCCGCCGATTCAAAATCATATTGGACTACGGTTTCACTATTATGTTTGTGATCCCATGTCACCCTTCTGCATCCAAACTTCTTTCTGCGCGACCTTGATGAATAGCCGTGAGCATTGTCATACCCGACAATACGCCTGTTGTGTCGGTCATGGAGAGTAATGCAGTACGAAATCCCATGAGGAATTTGCTCTGTTGCGTTGACCTGACACGCTTCAAATTTTACCCAGTAATCCTTGTCCAAACGGAACGTATACCCGTTCAACTCAAGTAATGTATTCAGGCTATCGGGCATATTATAGAAACTCCACGATCTTACTGCTGGTTATCATCAGGTAACAACTATAAACATTGTTTGCCATATATTCAAGTATTTTTTGCATTAGCCAACCAGTTTACTCGAACCTATGCCGCGATATAAATTACGTGTCAATCTGGGGTGTACCCCGCTTAACATTTGCCTGATGCGCTAAAATATGTCAATATAGGGTCAATAGTTCGCATTGTTTGACTAAAGTGTCAGGAACATCACATGAATGGACAGAAAGTAGGCTATATCAGGGTATCATCGGCTGAGCAGAATACTGAGCGGCAGCTCGATGGCATTCAGCTAAACAAAATATTTACTGACAAATTATCCGGTAAATCAACCGACAGACCTCAGCTACAAGAAATGTTGCGATTTGTCCGTGAAGGAGATCAGCTGTTTGTCCATTCGATGGATAGGCTGGCTCGCAACCTTGTTGATCTGCGACAGATGGTTCAGGATTTAACCTATCGCGGCGTCAAAGTTTCTTTTGTGAAAGAAGGGCTTGTATTTAACGGTGACGATACCGCAATGTCGGTGTTACTGTTGTCTGTAATGGGAGCTGTCGCTGAATTTGAACGTGCTATTATCAGGGAACGGCAAGCTGAGGGAATTCGCATTGCAAAAGTAAAAGGTGTGTATAAAGGTCGCAAGGTATCGCTGACTCTTGACCAAGCTGAAGAAGTGCGGCGCAAGGTCGCGGCTGGTGTCCCTAAGGCAAAAATTGCGCGAGAATACAAATGTTCACGAGAAACTTTATATAAATATCTACGCCAAGGAGAAACAGCAGAATGAAAGTTACAGAGAAATCGTTGAAAGCTCGCTGCACTGAACTGAATCTTGGGCCGCTAAGAAATACCACATTTGGAATCAAGGCTACGAGACTGAACGCTGGTTACACCGTTGAGCTTCAATATCGGGATGCAACACCTCCTCAGATACTTGCTGAAGCGGTGACTGCTGCTGAAGCAGCTGCAACAGTTGAGGGTGCAGCCGCAGGTGCCGCAGCCGTGAAAGTTGCCGGCCTTGATAAGCCAGAGTTTGTTACTCGGGACACATTCATCCGTCAGGCGGCAGAAAGATGTCCTAAATGTGCCACAAAAGATATTTTCAGCGGACATATTTCAGTCGATAAAGGGGCGATGATCCAGAAGTGCTCATGCCAACGGTGCGGATTGGCATGGAATAGCATTTACCGACTTGATGATTATGAATTGTCTCTTTCGGTTGAAGCTTCTTCTTGACTGATGTTAACTCCAATGTTAACATCATAACATGACTCGAACCGTAAAATTCTATAAGACCGCAGACGGATACTGCCCGGTGCAGGAGTTCATAGAAAGTTTATCCGGCAAGGTTGCTCAAAAAGTGACTTGGACGTTGTCACTACTTGAAGAATTGGAGTTCTTGCCATCCACATATTTCAAGAAGCTTGTCAGTTCAGATGGAATCTGGGAGGTGCGGATTTCACTGGGATCGAACATTTACCGTATATTCTGTTTCTTTGCTGGCGATTCGGTTGTGATACTTACTCACGGTTTGGTAAAGAAAACCCAGAAAACACCACCTGGCGAAATCAAACGAGCAGAAGCATACAAGCAAGAGTATTTATTACGGGGGAAATAAGCATGAGCGATTTAAGAGTGTATATTGATGGTCGGAAAAAACGTGATCCCGCGTTTGCCGAAAACTATGACAAAGGATTTCAGGATTTCAAGCTAGGAGTAATGCTTCGCCAAGCTCGTGAAGAGGCTGGTCTTACCCAGGAGGAACTGGCCAACAAAATCAGGACGAAAAAGACGGCAATTTCACGAATTGAAAACCATGCTGAAGATATGAAGCTTTCGACTCTTGAGAAGTTTGCCAATGCTCTTGGTAAACAGTTGACAATCTCTGTTGCCTAAATATGTCTGAAATTGTCTGAAACCAAAAAAATAAAAAACCCTGTGAAGTGACTATTCACAAGGCTTTACAGATTTGGCCATAGGCTTCGGAGGCCTGTACTCTATCCAGCTGAGCTAACCGCCCCTAACGAACAATCAAAACGACCGCTCATGCATACACTAATTGACCCGGCAACTCAAGCCAAAAACTGTAATCGAGGTGGTGTTTCCATTCTGTATCCAGATAGGAATTGACATGAAGTCAGCAGAGGTGAGGGTCATAGGACTGACAGGTGGAATCGCAACCGGGAAAAGTAGTGTCGGCCGGTTTTTTCAGAAAAAAGGCGCACTGCTTATCGACGCTGACCAACTGTCACGTGAGGCCGTGCAGCCTGGCAGTCCGGCATTGGAGAAGGTTTCGGCGGCATTCGGATCAAGCGTTCTGGCACCTGACGGCACTCTTGACCGCAAGCATCTGCGGAAGCTGGTGTTCTCGGACAGCGCCAAACGCCGACAACTTGAAGCAATCCTGCATCCCGATATCAAGCGCCGCGCTGAAGAGCAGATTGCCCATGCCGCTGCTGAGGGTCACCGGATTGTGGTATACATGGCGCCGCTCCTGCTCGAAGCCGGTGCAGCCGACCGGGTCGATGAAGTGTGGGTGGTTACCGTCCGCCCGGAGATCCAGATCGAGAGACTCATTTCCCGCGATGCCATAAGCCGGGATGAGGCTCTGCGGATCGTGGCAAGCCAGATGCCCCTGGCAGACAAGGAGCGTCTGGGCAGGATTGTCATCGACAATAGCGGTACTCCGGAAGAGACGGAGCATATTCTGAATGAACTGTGGGCGAAAGAGATTGAGGCCAAAAATGAGTGATGTACAGCATATCCTGCGCAAAGTTTCCCGACCCGATCCTCTGCCCGACGTTCCCCGCGATTGTTTTGCCGCTGTACCGCGCGGTGCCGAAGAGATTGCTGCCGCCGAGCTTGGGGCGATGGGAATCCAGGGGGCGCGTGCCGGGAGGGGTGGAGTATCATTCTCATGTGATCGATCCGGCCTCTATCGCGCTAATCTGTGGCTGCGCTGCGCCAGCAGGGTGCTGGTTCAGGTAGGGATGTTCCCCTGCACAGGCCCGGAGGAACTCTATGCCGGGATATATGCCATCGACTGGACATTATTGATAACGCCCGATATGACGCTGGCCGTTGATTGCAACCTGCGCGACTCCGCGCTGAAACATTCCGGTTTCGTGGCGCTCAAGACCAAGGATGCCGTAGTCGACCGGATTCGCGCGGCCTGCGGCAGCCGACCGAGTGTAAATACCGCCGCACCTGATGTCCGCATCAATATCCATCTGCTGAAAAATATATGCACAGTCAGCCTTGACAGCTCGGGCGATCCGCTCGACCGGCGAGGGTACCGGCTTGAACGCACCGAGGCACCTTTGCGAGAGACCCTGGCCGCTGCCGTAATCGCGCTTACAGGGTGGAATGGTTCGATGCCGCTGGCTGATCCCATGTGCGGATCCGGCACCATTCCGATAGAGGCAGCGTTACTCGCCGGGCAGGTTGCACCCGGTCTGCAGAGGTCATTCGGGTTTGAGCGCTGGCTGGATTTTGATGAAAAACTGTGGCGACGGTTGGTCAAGGAGGCTGAGAACAGTGTACGCAAGCTTCCTGTCGGCCTGGTTACCGGCTATGACCGCGACAACCGGGCTCTCAAACTGGCTGCTCGCAATGCTGTCAAGGCCGGTTTTGAGGGGCAGATACACTTCTTTCATGCAGAACTGGAGGCATTTCAACCGGAGGGGGAGAACGGAGTGGTGATTATCAACCCTCCGTACGGAAAGCGATTGGGGGAGGACGATGACCTCAGGGAGCTGTATTGCCGGATCGGCGACATCATGAAGAAGCGATGCCGGGGATGGACCGGCTATGTGCTGACCGGAAACCTGGAACTGGCAAAATATATCGGGCTCAAGGCCTCGCGGCGTTTCGTGCTCTTTAACGGCCCGATTGAGTGCCGCCTTCTGAAATATGAGCTGTACTGATCAACGCTTAAGCTTGTGGCAGAACAAACAGCGCATCGGCTGCCCTCCCGGCTTGATGGGATGATCCTTGGGAAACAGTATCTTTACGCCGTCATGGCAGCTTTCACAGAGAGGATCCACCTCTTTTTTTGTTTTTCCCTCCTTGATCATGTCATGAAATTTCTGGTGGTCAGCATTGAGCGGCACCAGTTTCGTCTTCTCTTTTCCCGAAATGGCAATAAAAACTGCCAGAACGAGAACTATCACGCCAACGAACAGCCAGTCGCGTTTATCTATTTTCATGGTACCGGTCTCTTTTCGCGTAGGTTCAGTTTTTTATCATGCTGAAGTAGATGATGACGCCGCCGATGACAACACCGGCACCGATAAAAGGTAAAACGGAGGATAATACCAGCTCTTGTCCGGGGGCGGGCAATGCTATCCGGACAAAGACTATCATGGCGATCAGGAAAAACAGCGTCAGGAGTATGGGAGTAGATTTCCTGTACACGCCAAAAAAGAGTGTCCCTGCAGCAACAAGCAGGACTATCGGATGTGAAAAAATCTGCTGCAAGGTAAGATTCTGTATGGTGTTCATCAGGTTGGCTGTTTCAAAAGGAGTCAGCACTTCCGTTGTTTTCTCGACCATCTGCTGTTTGTCCATCACTTGTCTCCGTTCCTGAAACGTGGTAACTGCACGGATAGTAGAGCATTCCAGCATGATCATCAAGATAAATGCTTCTTCAGGCCTTCCGACACACGAACATCAACTCAGAAAATCCATAACCTTGTCCAGGAAGCCTTTTTTCATGGGATGAACGTCCTCGCCACTGATCCGGGCAAATTCCTCCAGTAGTTCTTTCTGCTTTTTGTTAAGATTTGAGGGCGTCTCCACCCGCACTACAACTAGTTGATCGCCGCGGCCATACCCCTGCAGCGCGGGTATTCCCTTCCCCTTGAGTCGATATGTTTTCCCCGACTGCGTCCCCTCCGGAATCTTCATGGCAACTTTGCCATCCAGTGTCGGAACCTCCATCTCGCACCCTAGGGATGCCTGAATAAAGCTGATCGGAATTTCGCAGATAACATTGTTGTCTTCACGCTGGAACAGGGGATGATCCTTGACGCTGATGGCGATATACAGATCACCGTTGGGGCCCCCCTTGCCAAGCCCGCCCTCTCCGGTCATCTTCAGTCGCGTGCCGGTTTCAACCCCGCCCGGCACCTTGACTGAGAGGGTTTTCGTATCCCTGGTGCTCCCCTTGCCCCGGCAATCGGGACAGGGATCATCCACGACCTTGCCTTCTCCGTTACACTGACCGCAGGTTTTGCTGACGCTGAAAAAACCCTGCTGATACCGAACCTGCCCCGCACCACGGCAGGTTGGACAGACCTTGGGATCGGTGCCCGGTTTTGAACCGGAGCCGTTACAGGTTGCACAACGCTTGGCAAACGGGACGTCGATCTTTTTCTCGACCCCGAAGGCCGCTTCCTCAAAACTGGTCTCCAGGTTGTAGAGCAGGTCATCGCCGCGCCGTCCCTGACTACGTCCGCGCCCCCCCCCGTTAGCACCGAAGATGTCGCCAAAAATGTCGCCAAAGATATCGCCAAAGGGTGTCCCGGCGCCAAACCCGCCAAAACCGCCCGAAAATCCCCCGGCTCCCGAAACTCCGGAATGGCCGAACTGGTCATACTGAGCCCGTTTCTGCGGGTCAGAGAGAACCTCGTAGGCCTCGGTAGCCTCCTTGAACTTGTCCTCAGAGACCTTGTCGCCCGGATTCTTGTCAGGATGATGCTGAACCGCCTGCTTGCGGAAGGCCTTCTTGATCTCCGTTTCAGATGCGTTCCGGTTCACCTCAAGTATTTCGTAATAGTCGCGTTTTTCGCCGTTTGCCAAAGCCGTTTCCCTTTTCTTTCAAAATAGCTGTAGGGGCGCATGGTCATGCGCCCCTACAGAATCTCGCCGTGGACTGAAATTACGGATTATTTTTTATCTTCCTTGACCTCTTCAAAATCTGCATCAACAACCTTCTCGTCCGTGTGTGCGTCTTTTTTAGGCTGACCGTCACCGGCGGCGGGGTCGGCATGCTCCGCAGGCTGCTCTTTGGCGTACATCGCTTCCGCCAGCTTGTGAGCCGACTGCGCCAATTCGTCAGTGGCCTTCTTGATGGCCTCTGTGTCTTCACCTTCCATGACCTTCTTCAGCTCGGTGATCTTGTTTTCGATGTTCCCCTTTTCAACCGCATCGATTTTATCACCAAACTCCTTGAGCGACTTTTCGGTGCTGTAGACCATGCTGTCGGCGTGGTTGCGGGCTTCAATGGTCTCTCGCTTCTTTTTGTCTTCGTCGGCGTGAGCCTCCGCGTCGCGCACCATCTTGTCGATTTCTTCCTTGGAAAGCCCCGAAGAGGCGGTGATGCGGATGGACTGCTCCTTGCCGGTGCCCAGATCCTTGGCTGACACATGTACGATACCGTTGGCATCGATGTCGAACGTCACCTCAACCTGGGGTACTCCGCGCGGTGCCGGTGGTATACCGGCCAACTCGAAGTTGCCCAGTGTCTTGTTGCTGTTCGCCATTTCGCGCTCACCCTGCAGGACGTGGATCGATACGGCCGGCTGGTTGTCGGCAGCGGTGGAGAAGACCTGACTTTTTCGGCAGGGGATGGTGGTATTCTTTTCAATCAGCTTGGTCATGACGCTGCCCAGGGTCTCGATGCCCAGCGAGAGAGGCGTCACATCCAGCAGCAGCACGTCCTTGACATCACCCTTGAGCACACCACCCTGAATACCTGCGCCGATGGCGACGACTTCGTCCGGGTTGACGCCCTTGTTGGGAATTTTACCGAAGATGTCCTCGACCTTTTTCTGGACGGCAGGCATGCGGGTCATGCCACCCACCAGGATGACTTCATCAATCTCACTGGCCGAAAGACCGGCATCCTTGAGAGCAGTGCGGCAAGGGCCTTCCAGTTTTGCCAGCAACTGGGCACAGATCGACTCAAGTTTGGCCCGGGAGAACTTCAGGGTCAGATGTTTCGGGCCTGATGCATCAGCGGTGATGAAGGGCAGGTTTATGTCAGTTTCCATGGAGGTTGACAACTCGCACTTGGCCTTTTCAGCCGCCTCTTTCAGACGTTGCAGCGCCATCTTGTCGCTGCGCAGGTCAATACCCTGATCCTTCTTGAACTCGTCGGCGATCCAGTCGATCACCAACTGGTCGAAGTCCTCGCCCCCCAGGAACGTGTCTCCGTTGGTCGACTTCACTTCGAATACGCCGTCACCCAGTTCAAGGATCGATACGTCGAAGGTTCCGCCCCCCAGATCGAATACCGCGATCTTCTCGTCTTTCTTCTTGTCCAGGCCGTATGCCAGAGCGGCAGCGGTCGGCTCGTTGATGATGCGCAGGACGTTGAGACCGGCGATTTTTCCGGCATCCTTGGTGGCCTGGCGCTGGGAGTCGTCGAAGTAGGCCGGCACAGTGATGACTGCATCTGTCACGGTTTCACCCAGATAATCCTCGGCAGTCTTCTTCATCTTCTGGAGCACCATGGCCGAGATTTCAGGGGCTGAATAGCGTTTCTCGCGCACCTCGACCCAGGCGTCGCCGTTATCAGCCTTTACGATTTTGAAAGGCGATATGGCGATATCCTTCTTGACGGCCTCTGAATCGAACTTGCGGCCGATCAGGCGTTTGATGGAATACAGGGTGTTTTCAGGATTGGTGACGGCCTGGCGTTTGGCCTGCTGTCCCACGAGGCGTTCGCCGCTGTCCGAAATGGCTACCATCGACGGGGTCGTGCGGCTCCCCTCAGTGTTGGCGATGACAACGGGTTCGCCGCCTTCCATGATTGCGACGCAGGAGTTTGTGGTTCCCAGATCGATTCCGATTACTTTGCTCATGATGCATGTTCCTCCGTTTCGTGTCTTCTTGAAATCAAGCTAGTCATCGTTATTAAAAAATACAAGGTGGCAGTTGAAATTTATTTTGTGGGTGTTGCGACCGTAACCATGGCAGGGCGCAGCAAACGCTCTTTCAGCAGGTAGCCCCTCTGGAATTCCTCGACAACGGTGTTGGGAGGATATTCATCGGTCGGCACCTGGGCCATGGCCTGATGAAAAGCCGAATCAAATGCCGTACCGGCAGCTTCGATCGGGGTAACGCCGAACTTCTTCAAGGCGCCCATCAGCATGGTATGTGTCATGCGGATTCCCTCAACAACAGCCGTCATGCCATCTTCAGAGGCATGGTCGAGGGCACGTTCCAGATTGTCCACAATCGGCAGGATCTCCTCGATCAGAGACTTGTTGCCGTACTTCAGTAACTCTTCCTTTTCGCGATTGACCCGTTTACGGAAGTTTTCCATATCGGCCCGCTCCCGCAGGAAACGATCCCAGTTCTCGCGAGCCTCTTTCTCCTTGGCGGCCAGTTGATCTTCAAGCGAGAGCTCATCAACAGTTTCTGAGTCGGCTGTTTCATCCTCCGGCGATGTTGCCGGTTCAGTGCCTGAAAGTTCTACCGTATCTTTTGTTTCCATGATGGTGATCCTTTTGTCGTTAGATGTACTGAGAGAGGTCCTGGGCTATGCCTCATCCGGCCTGCAATCCGTATTTATACTTATGTTACACCTCACTCAACAGCCGACTGACCATACGGGCGGTATAGTCGACAATGGGAATGACGCTGGAATATCCCATGCGGGTGGGGCCGATGACCCCCAGCATGCCGACGGTATTGCTGCTGGTGACAAACCTCGATGTTATCAGACTGATGCCGGAGGTCTGGCTGAGTGTCGTTTCGGAGCCGATATAAATCTGAACACCGTCGGCGCTCATACAGCGCGACAACAACTGGACAAGCTGCCCCTTCTGTTCAAACGCGCGATAGATCTCCTTCATTCGACTGACATCGCTGAACTCCGGCTGATCGAGAATCCGGGCCTGCCCTTCGACAAAAATCTCATCACTTTCAACTGTCACAGCCTGTTCGCTGATCCGCAAAGCGCGGGACATCAACTGGTCGTACCGGGCCTTCTCACTCACCATCTCCGACAGGATGCGTTCGCGGGCCTGGGTGATGGTCAGCCCCTGCATCAACTCGTTCAGATAGTTACCCATCTTGACCAGGTCTTCCGGGAGGGGATCATCTTCGGTCTCGATCAGACGGTTCTGGACAGCACCCTTGCTCGATACGAGAATGGCCAGCAGCTTGCGGTGACCAAGCCGGATGAATTCGATATGGCGGAAAACGTCTGACGTAAAGCTTGGTGCCACCACAATTCCCATGTAATTGGATAGTTGAGAAAGGGTGCGGCTGGTATCCTTGAGAATGCCTGAAAGACCTGCCCCAGACCGGCGGCAATGCCTGACAATCTCGCGTTTTTCTTCACGGCTCACCTGGCGGAAAGCCACAAGAGAGTCCACATACAATCGATAGGCCTTTTCAGTGGGGATTCTGCCGGCAGACGTATGCGGCGATGCCAGAAGTCCCTGTTCCTCCAGATCGGCCATGACATTTCTGACCGTCGCGGAAGAGAGGCTCATGGCGTGGCGACGGGCAACCGCACTGCTTCCGACCGGTTCGGCGGTAGCTATGTAGTCTTCGACAATTGCTTCAAGTATCTGTCTGCTTCGGGCTGAAAGTTCAATGTCCATGGCCGGACCTCAAAAAAATAGCACTCGATACACATGAGTGCTAAGTCTGAGAAACAAGTTAATCAGCGGCCTGTTGTTTGTCAAGGATAATTCTGGATACGTTCCGACCTCAGATTTGGCTCAAATGCCTTGCTTCACTATCCGAAAAAAGTATATAGTCCGCCATTGTGAATAAAGGGACACCGGCGTTGAAAGGAAAATTTCGTGTCATGGCAGGCTATCGGTATATTTGACTCCGGCGTTGGTGGTCTCACCGTTCTGCGTGAACTGACCAGGGTACTCCCCCAGGAGGATACCATCTATTTTGGCGACACGGCGCGGGTGCCCTACGGTACCAAGTCACCCGAGACCGTTACGCGCTACGCCGGAGAAATTGCGACTTTTCTGCTCCGCCGCGACATCAAGCTGCTGGTGGTGGCATGCAACACCGCTTCCGCCGTGGCGCTTCCCAGTCTCAAACGACAGCTCTCAATACCGGTGGTTGGGGTCATCGAGCCTGGCGCCCGTCGGGCGGTCGAGGTGACTCGAAGCGGTCGTATCGGCGTGATCGGCACCGCCGGTACCATCCGCAGCAGTGCCTATACCCGGGCCATCAAGCGGCTGCAGCCGGAGGCCGAGGTGTTGACCAGGGCCTGTCCGCTCTTTGTCCCTCTGGCCGAGGAGGGGTGGACCGACAACCAGGTGGCGCGACTGACGGCGCAGAATTACCTGCTGGAGCTGAAAGAAGCCGCCGTCGACACACTGGTGCTGGGATGTACACATTATCCGCTGCTCAAGCCGATTATTGCCGAAGTCATGGGTCCGGGTGTCACGCTGGTTGATTCGGCAGCCGAAACAGCCCGGACCGTAGCAGATATTCTCGCCCGGAAAAAAATGCTGCGACCGGTCGCCGAACAGGGCAATCATCACTATTATGTCAGCGATATTCCAGCCGGTTTCATTCGGGTTGGCAACCGTTTTCTGGGCGGGCGTCTGGGCGATGTCTATCAGGTGAGCCTTGATGATGACGGGGACGGGTGCTGACCTCCATGACGACACCCCAACGAAAGAAAGCCGGTATCAACCTGTTGATCCCTTTTGTGATCGTCGCACTGGTTTTTGGCGGCCTGTTCTGGAAGAAATTGCAGGAAAGCCGCGAAGTCAAGCCTGTCCCGAAGGTGACCGAACCTTCCGCCCTACGCAAGGCGGTTCTCTTTTTTGTCGCCGATGGCAACCGTCTGGTGCGAGAAGCGCGGGAGCTGGAATCCTGCAGTGACAGGACTGAATGCGTGAAAGACCTGCTGGACGAGCTTTTCAGCGGGCCGGTAGGGGAGCAACTCAGCCCCGCTCTGCCGGAGGCTGCAGCCCTGAATAGCGTGCGGCTGGAAGGTGATCTGGCGGTCGTAGACCTGAACCGGTCATTTGCAACGGACCTTCCTGCCGGCAGCGCTGCCGAAATGCTGGCGGTCTACTCGCTTGTCGACACGGTCTGCATCAACTTTCCACAGATTGCCAGGGTGCAACTCACCGTGGAAGGCGATCGGAACCCTCAGCTGAAACACCTGGACCTCAGCGAGCCGCTGACTCCGGACTACACCCTCGAACAATCGTCTGCTCCCCGGAGTGACGGAGGTTCGGTATCATCACCATCATCAATACCATCTGTAAAGAAGGGAAAACCATGAAGCCGTTTCTTGAAGCCATCCGGAAAAAGGTGCTGATCCTTGATGGAGCCATGGGCACCATGCTGCAGGAACGGGGTCTGAAACCGGGGCAGTCACCCGAGGAGCTCAACCTGACCATGCCGGAGGTGGTCGCTTCTGTCCACCGGGAGTATGTTGCAGCCGGAGCCGATATCATCATCACCAACACCTTCGGCGGCACACGCTTCAAACTTTCCCATTACGGACTGGAAGGTCGTCTGGCCGAGGTCAATAGCCGGGCGGTCGAGATCGCACGCATCGAGGCCGAAGGCAGGGCATACGTCGGGGCCTCCATCGGTCCGACCGGCCAGTTTGTTGAACCGCTGGGGGAGGTGTCGTTTGATGAGATGAAGGATGCCTTTCGCGAACAGGCCCGGGCACTTGTCGAAGCCGGAGCGGACCTGATAAGCCTCGAAACCTTTCTGGATATCAAGGAATGCCGCGCCGCAGTGATCGCCATCCGCGAGGTTTCCGCCAGCATACCGGTCATCGCCATGCTGACCTTTGACGACAATGGCCGTTCGGTGCTGGGCACATCGCCCGAAGCGGCCGCCATAACCCTGACAGCCGCCGGTGCCGATATCGTCGGATCCAACTGCGGCCTCGGGGTGGACGGCATCTACGATATTCTCTGCAAGATGCGCAGCGTCACGCACCTGCCGCTGATCTCCCAGGCCAATGCCGGTCTGCCCCGGTTGATTGACGGTAAAACCGTCTTCCCCGGCACCCCGGACGAGATGACCGCCTTTCATGATCGCATGATAGACCTGGATGTCAGGATCATCGGCGGCTGCTGCGGCACAACCCCGGCTCATATCCACGCCATGAAGGAGGCCATCTCCCGCACCGGTTCGAACTGGCAGCCGCGCAGCATAACCACCGGTGTCACCTTCCTCTCCAGCCGCGCAGCCTGGACCGCCGTCGGCGGAGGCACAAAAACCTCAATCATAGGTGAGCGCATCAACCCCACCGGGAAAAAACTGTATTCCCAGGAACTGCTGGAGGGCAAGGTCGCCTATATTCGCCGTGAAGCCATGGAGCAGGTCCAACTGGGAGCAGCACTGCTGGATGTCAACGTGGGTGCGCCGGGAATCGATGAGCCGGCCGCCATGGAGCGGGCGGTATTCTGCGTCTGTGGTGCCGCCGGAGTGCCGATCGTGCTGGACTCTTCCAGTGCCGTTGCACTGGAACGGGGCTTGAAGGCGGCGGACGGCAAGGTGCTGATAAATTCCGTTTCCGGTGAAGCCAGGAGCCTGCGCCGTGTATTACCACTTGCCCGAAAATACGGTGCTGCCCTAATCGGACTGACTCTGGACAACAAGGGTATCCCCGATACCGCCGAGGGACGTCTGGCTATTGCCCGCCGTATCCGCAACGCCGCCCGGCGGCACGGCATCCCTGACGCCGACATCATCATCGACTGCCTGACCTTGACGGTCAGTGCCGAACAGAAACGTGCCGCCGAGACCCTGCGCACCATCCGGCTGGTCAAGGAAAAGCTTGGACTCTCCACGGTGCTCGGTGTCAGCAACATCTCTTTCGGCCTGCCACAGCGCCCGCTGATCTCTTCGGCTTTCTTCGCCATGGCCATGGCTGCCGGACTGGATGCGGCCATCATCAACCCCAAGGACAAGGCCATGATGGATGCCTGGCGCTCAGCCATGGTTCTGCTCAATCGTGACCATCAGGCGGCAGCCTACATCGAGGCCTATCGCGGCGAACAGGCCCTCAGCGGAACTGTCACACCCGTTTCCGACACTCCTCCGACGATCCGTGAGCGTCTGACCCGTGCGATCATCGACGGTGACCGCGACGGCATAGTGGCTCTGGTTGAAGAAGCTTTTGGCGATGGGCTGACCCCGATGCAGGTCAGCAACGAAGGTTTCCTGCCCGGACTTGAGGAGGTGGGCAGGCGTTTTGAGAAAAATATCTTCTTCCTGCCCCAGGTGATGCAGTCGGCCGATACCATGCAGACCGGCTTTGCCCGTTTGAAGCTGGAGATGAAGGGGCAGGCGTTCGAGAGCAAAGGGCGCATCCTGATGGCCACTGTGGAAGGTGATATCCACGACATTGGAAAGAACATCGTCTGTACCCTGCTGGAGAATCACGGTTTTGAGGTCTTTGACATCGGCAAGAATATCTCGGCTGCCACCATCATATCAAAAGCAAAAGAACATGCCGTAGATGCGGTTGGCCTGTCGGCCTTGATGACAACCACCATGTCAGAGATGGATACGGTCATCAAAAAACTCAAAGCGGCTGGTGTCAGGGTATTCACCATGGTCGGCGGCGCGGTGGTGACCCAGGAGTATGCCGACCGTATCGGTGCAGATCTGTACGCGAAGGATGCCATGGAAGCGGTGGCAAAGGTCAAAAAACTGCTGCAGGTGGGTGAATGAAGATACCGGGCCGTATTTTTATGTAATCATTTTCGTTTTCAGTCGAGTCAGACGGATTACGCCAATTCGTGTAGAGGGTCGCTCATGGTTCTGGGATTTAATCACAACGTCACGTACAAGGGACAGGTTTTCCACGTCCAGACCGAGGATAGCGGTGTCAAGAACCCGCATATCATTACGCTGCTGTATCGGGGCGGCGTGATTCTCTGTTCAAAAAAAACCAGCTATGCCGACATCGTCAAGATGGACTGTCTCCATGCAGTTGTGGAAGACCTGATGAAGGAGCAGCACAAGGACATGATGCGCCGCCTCAAATCAGGCGAGTTTGACGAGAAGGCCTTCTCGATTGACGCCCGTTTGATTGAGAACTACGAAATTCCCGTTCTTGAACCTGAAAAAGGGCTCGAAGCGACCAACACGCCAACCCTTTCCGCCGAACCGTTGCCTCCGCCTGATATCCCTGAAAAACCAGCACTGGTGAAGACTCCAATACCCGCCGAAGGCGCCGTCAGGGAGGTACTGAGCCTCGACGACGCAATCCTCTCATTCTTTGACACCAGCGATCCTATAAAAGGCAGTTGACCCTTAAATTTTACTCCAACCTCCTGATATTATACTTTAATCACAGATCAGTCCCGATAAACGCATCAGGCCCGCCAATTTGTTCGGCGGGCCTCACTTCTGCTTATAGTTATACCCTTTTCAAGGGTTCTTCCGATCTGCATCGTTCTAATCGGATATGACCAACTGTACCATATTGGGTGGAGTGGTTTCTTCTGAGATGTTGACCCTCCTTTTCCTGACGTAATCAACTTCTACGGTAGCGCTACCATGATATGAATGTACTGCATAAAAACAAATAAAACAGTCTGTTTTTTTTATTTTTATGCGTATATACTCAGAAGCTGTAAAGGAAGCGGCCGGAGATGCCACTTCCTCGTTTTTTTACGAGGTAATCTCAGAGAATTTCCAGAAGGGTTATCTCGAAGATAAGATCCTCTCCTGCCAACGGATGGTTGGAATCGAATGTGATATCCGCACCGGTGGCCGCAACAACCAGGACACCCATCTCTTCGTCATCCTCATTGGTCAAAACAAGTTCATCGCCGATTTCCGGCTTGAGATCCTCCGGTACGTCGCAGCGTGGAACGGTGAATACCTTGTCATTGTCGTATTCGCCGAATGCATCGGCAGCGGGAATGACGACCGTCTTTTTCTCTCCCGGCGACATGCCGACCAGTGCTTCATCGATCTGGGGAAAGAGGTCGTGTTCCCCGATGGTGAGTTCCATCGGACCGACCAGATGGCCGCCGCAACCGCAATCGTCGTCGCTGCAGTTCTCGGTCTCGCAATCGTCATGGTTGCAATCCTCATCGTGGGTGGAATCGAAAACAGTGCCGTCTTCGAGTGTTCCGGTGTAGTCGATTCTGACCTTGTTGCCCTGTTCTGCCTGTGCCATGGGTATACCTTTCAGGGTTTGGTGCGGCATGGTGCCGATAGTTGTGGAGGCATCATAACCAATAGTATCATAAGAGAACACTCTTTTTTTGAGTTGATCCCGTGCAACCGGTATTTATTACCGAATCGGTTTTTCAGGCCGGAAAGCCTCTTCAAACTGAATACGATTTTATGCTACAGTGCAAAACCACGCTGTAGACGAAGGAACATCATGGCCCACGACAAAATCATAATCAAAGGCGCCTGCGAGCATAATCTCAAGTGCATCGATGTTGAAATCCCCCGCGACCGGCTGGTGGTCATTACCGGCATCTCCGGATCGGGGAAGTCTACCCTTGCTTTTGACACCATCTACGCCGAGGGGCAGCGACGCTATGTGGAATCGCTTTCGGCCTATGCCCGCCAGTTTCTCGAACAGATGGAAAAGCCGGACGTTGAATCCATCGAGGGGCTTTCACCGGCTATCTCCATCGAACAGAAGACCACCAGCAAGAATCCCCGCTCCACCGTTGGCACGGTCACCGAGATCTACGACTACCTGCGCCTCCTGTTTGCCCGTATCGGCCACCCCCATTGCATCTCGTGCGGCAAGGAAATCACCTCCCAGACAGTCTCCCAGATGGTAGACCAGATCATGATCCTCCCGGCAGCAACAAGATTGACACTGCTGGCCCCCATGATCCGCGGGCGTAAGGGAGAGTACAGAAAAGAGCTCAACCAGCTGCGCAAGGAGGGCTTTACCCGGGTCGTCGTTGATGGCCGGATGCGCGAACTGGCTGAAGAGATTGAGCTGGACAAGAAAAAGAAGCATGACATCGATATCGTGGTTGATCGGATCGTGCTCAAGGACGGTATCCAGCGCCGCCTGGCCGATTCTCTGGAGACGGCCCTGCACCATGCCGAAGGGGTGGTGAAAATATCCCTCACTCGGCCTGCGGCCGCCCTCTCCCAGGGGGCGAGGGCAAATCTACCCCCTCTCCCTGAGGGAGAGGGCCGGGGTGAGGGGGGTGAGCCGCAGACGATGATCTTCTCAGAAAAACTGGCCTGCGTTGAGTGCGGTATCTCCTATCAGGAAATAACCCCGCGCCTGTTCTCATTCAACAATCCCCATGGTGCCTGCCCGGACTGCACCGGGTTGGGAACCCGCATGTATTTTGACGCCGAGCTGGTTGTTCCCAATGCTGAGTTGTCGCTCAGGGAGGGGGCTATCGCCCCGTGGGAAAAACGCCTTTCCGGCTGGTTTCACCTGATACTGGATGCCCTGGCCAAGGCTTACTCCTTTGACATCCGCAAGCCCTACAAGGAACTGCCGCCTCACGTGCAGGACGTTATCCTGAACGGCTCCAAAGGCGAGAAGATCGAGTTCTGGTGGGAGGAGGACGCCGGGCGCCGACATACCTATCACAAGGAGTTCGAGGGGGTTCTCAAAAATCTTCAGCGCCGCTGGAGTGAAACCGAATCTGATGCGGCACGGGAAGAACTGGAAAAATACATGAATGTCATGCCCTGCCCGACCTGCAACGGCGCCCGGCTTCGCCCCGAGTCCCTGCATGTACTGGTGGGGGGACGAACAATCAGGGATGTTACGGCCCTCTCGATCCGGGATTGTCAGAGTTTCTTCGATATGCTGGAGCTGACTGACAAGGAAAAGGAGATTGCCCGGAGAATTCTCAAGGAGGTGCGCGAACGGCTCACTTTTCTGGTCAATGTCGGCCTGGACTACCTGTCGCTGGATCGTACCGCCGGAACACTTTCCGGTGGCGAAGGGCAGCGCATCCGCCTGGCGACCCAGATAGGGTCGTCACTTGTGGGGGTGCTCTACATCCTGGATGAGCCTTCAATCGGTCTGCATCAGCGGGATAACGCCCGCTTGCTGGGGACACTGAAACACCTGCGTGACATCGGAAACACGGTACTGGTGGTCGAACATGACGAGGAAACCATTCTGGAGGCGGACCACCTGATCGACATGGGACCCGGTGCCGGTGTGCATGGCGGAGAGGTGGTAGCCCAGGGCACACCGGCCGAAGTCATGAAGCATCCTGAGTCTCTGACCGGAAAATACCTCTCGGGCGAGCTTTCAATCCCGGTTCCGAAAAAACGCCGCAGAGGCAGTAAACATCTGAAAATAATCGGCGCTACGGAAAACAACCTCAAGTCCGTCAACGTGGAAATCCCGCTGGGGGTGATGACCTGTGTGACCGGCGTCTCCGGTTCGGGCAAATCAACCCTGGTGATTGACACGCTGCACAAGGTGCTCAGCCAGCGCCTGTACCGCAGCCGCGAGAAGGCCGGCGCGGTCAGGGACATGCAGGGTCTTGAGTACCTGGACAAGGTCATCAATATCGACCAGTCCCCCATCGGTCGTACGCCGCGATCCAATCCGGCCACCTACACCGCCGTGTTCGGCGATATCCGCGACCTCTTCTCCAACCTGCCGGAATCAAAGCTGCGCGGCTACAAGCCTGGTCGCTATTCGTTCAATGTCAAGGGGGGACGCTGTGAGGCCTGCTCCGGCGACGGTATTATCAAGATCGAGATGCACTTTCTGCCGGATGTGTATGTGGAATGAGAGGTCTGCAAAGGGGCTCGCTACAACCGGGAGACCCTGGAGGTGCTGTACAAGGGCAAGTCCATCGCCCAGGTGCTGGATATGACAGTCTCCCAGGCGCTGGAATTCATGGCGGCCATCCCGCGCATCAGGAACAAGCTCACAACCCTGGAAGAGGTGGGGCTGGGTTATATCACTCTGGGGCAGTCGGCCACCACACTTTCCGGTGGTGAAGCCCAGCGCGTCAAACTGTCCAAGGAACTCTCCAAACGAGCCACCGGCCGCACCATCTACATCCTGGACGAGCCGACCACCGGCCTGCACTTCCATGATATCGCAAAGCTTCTGGATGTGCTGCACAAACTGGTGGATGCCGGAAATACCATCGTGATCATCGAGCACAACCTGGACGTCATCAAGACCGCCGACTGGGTTATCGATCTGGGGCCGGAAGGTGGTGACCGGGGGGGCGAAATTATTGCAGTCGGGACACCCGAGCAGGTAGCCAGGGTAACCAGATCATACACGGGAACATATTTGAGGAAAATGCTATGACTACCGCACGCAAAAGGGTCATCATCGTTGGCACGGGGTTCGCCGGGATTCGCGCAGCACGAGGATTGTGCGGGAGCGGGCTGGATGTACTGCTGCTGGATCGCACCAATTACCACCTGTTTCAGCCGCTATTGTACCAGGTTGCCACCGCCGGTCTGGAGGAGGAGTCCATTGCCTATCCGATCCGGGCAATGATTCGCGGATGGAAAAATGTCTCTTTCAGGCGCTGCGAGGTCACAGGGTTTGATCTGACCGGCCGCAGGGTTGTAACGGACAGCGGAGAGCTTGCCTATGACTATCTTGTGCTGGCGGGGGGGAGCGTTACCAACTACTTCGGTAATGAAGGGATCGCCTCACAGGCCTTTGACCTGAAGAGCCTCGGTGACGCGGATCGATTGCGCAACAGTATCCTCTGCGCTTTTGAGGAGGCTGTGAGCGAACAGGATCCTGTGCGCCGCGTTGCGCTGCTGACATTCGTGGTTGTGGGGGGAGGTCCGACCGGAGTGGAGTTCGCCGGGGCATTGAGCGAACTGATGCGACATGTCCTGTCGGAAGATTATCCGTCCATTAATGGGGATGAATCGCGGGTTATTCTGCTTGAGGCAGCGCCGTCAATCCTGACCGCCATGCCGCAGCGTCTCCAGACCTACGCCATAAGAAAGCTGACGGATATGGGGGTTGAGGTTCGCTGCAGCACCATGGTTTCCGATGCTTCCCCCAATGTTGTGCGGCTTGCTTCGGGAGAGGTGATTGCGGCTCATACGCTGTTCTGGTCGGCCGGGGTCAAGGCCTCACCTCTGGCCGACATGCTCCCCTGTCCAAAGGGAGCCGGCGGGCGCATTCCGGTAGGATCGACCCTGACGCTGGAGGAACATGATGAGGTCTTCGTGGTCGGAGACATGGCATACTGCATGGAGAAAGGATCTCCACTGCCGATGATGGCCCCGGTGGCCATGCAGCAGGGTCATCACGCGGCTCGTGTCATTCTGGCCCGCGAGGCCGGCACGACTCTGCCGTTATTCAAATTTACGGACAAGGGCGCCATGGCAACGATTGGGCGGAGCGCAGCTGTTGCATCCGCCCATGGATTTAATGTCTCCGGTTACGCTGCCTGGCTGGCCTGGCTGCTACTGCACCTGTACTATCTGATCGGGTTCAGAAACCGGATCGTGGTCATGCTGAACTGGGCCTGGTACTACTGGTTCCACGAGCGGCAGGTGCTCCTGATCACCAGCACCATCGGGCAGCATGCCCGAAAGCGCGAGTAATGATAGCTGTCCGGCCCGAGACTCAGGCCGGAAGCGTCGGCAGTTCGACACCTGCCATTTTCTGCAGCATGCGCACTACCTGGCAGCTGTAACCGAACTCGTTATCGTACCAGACGTAGAGCACGCAACGGTTTCCTTCGGCGATGGTAGCCAGCGAGTCAACCACTCCGGCGTGGCGTGAGCCGACGAAGTCGCTGGAGACCACTTCCGGCGAGTTGGTGAAATCGATCTGGTTCTGGAGTGGCGAATCCAGTGATATGCCCCGCAGATAATTGTTAATTTCCTCAACAGAAACGGTCTGTTCCAGTTCCAGATTCAGGATGGCCAGTGAAACATTGGGTGTCGGTACCCTGATGGCGTTGCCGGTCAGCTTTCCGGACAGCTCGGGGATAACCTTGGCCACCGCCTTGGCCGCCCCGGTCTCGGTGATGACCATGTTCAGCGGGGCGCTGCGACCGCGGCGCGAGGACTTGTGATAGTTGTCGATCAGGTTCTGGTCGTTGGTGTAGGAGTGGCACGTCTCCATGTGTCCATGGACAATCCCGAAGCGGTCGTTGATCGCCTTCATCACCGGCACGATGGCGTTGGTTGTGCAACTGGCGGCCGAGAAAATCCGTTCCTGATCGGTGATCAGCACGTTGTTGACACCGGCCACGATGTTGGGGATATCACCTTTGCCGGGTGCGGTAAGGATGACCTTCCGGATGCCCGGTGAGGCGAGGTGGCGGGACAGGCCGTCGCGATCGCGCCATTTGCCGGTGTTGTCGATGAGGATGGCGTTGTGGATGCCGTACCGGGTGTAGTCAACCGATTCAGGCGAGTCGGAATAGATGATGCGGATCATATTACCGTTGGCAATGATGGCGTTTTCTTCCTCGTCGATGGTTATGATTCCGTTGAAATGACCGTGGATAGAGTCTCGACGCAGCAGACTGGCGCGTTTGACCAGGTCGTCGCTGCTCCCCTTGCGCACAACCGCGGCCCGGAGCCGCAACTTCTCCCCGCTCCCTGCCTTGTCGATCAGGATGCGTGCCAGCAGTCGCCCGATTCGGCCAAAGCCGTACAGCACGATGTCCTGCGGTTCAGCCAGCAGCGATGTCCTGCCGGTGTTGGCGGAGGTCAGCTCCCGGGCCACGAAGGCATCCACCGGCAAGCCTGATGTGCGATAGCGCACGGTAAGCTTGCCAAGATCGATGCGGGCTGGCGCCAGATCAAGCTTTGCAATGGCCTCCAACACCGGCAGGGTGTCAAGCACGGTCAGCTCACCGTCCAGAACCAGTCGGGCGAAACGGTGGGCCTTGAGCAGGTCGATGACGGTGCCATGAACCAGCGACCGGCTGTATATGGTCAACACGACGTTGTTATCGCGATAGAGTTTGCCGATAACTGGAAGCATGCCTTCGGCAACAGCTTCCTGCCGCTGCCATTCCTTGAGATGGAGTTCAGATTTTTCCTGATTCATGTGACACACCTTTCCTGAAGGTTATTTTTTTTCCCCGACATAGATGCTGGCGATGCCGAAGGTGAGTTCCGTGACATGCACGTTGTGGAAACCGGTATCTTCTATCATCCGGGCGAACGATTCGTGTGATGGAAACTCAAGCACCGAATCGGGCAGGTATTTATAGGCGTTGTAGGTCGAGAAGAGTCCGCCGATGACCGGTAGCAGACGCCGGAAATAGAAGTAATAGATCTGCCGGAACAGATGCGAACGCGGAGTCGAGAACTCCAGGATGATCATCCGCCCTCCCGGCCTCAGAACACGCCGCATCTCCGCCAGTCCCAGCACCCTGTCAACGACATTTCTTATACCGAATGCGATCGTAATCGAGTCGAATGTGTCGTCGGCAAAGGGGAGATCTTCACAGGGAGCCACTGTGAAGTCAATCCGGTCGGAGTACGGTGATTCGGCTGCCTTGATCTGTCCAAGATCGACCATCTCCCTGCAGAAATCGGCTCCGGTGATCCTGACTGACGATGGTGTTACGCGGGCGATCTCGAGCGCAACATCCCCGGTGCCGGTGGCGACATCAAGGATGCGGCAACCATCGTGATATTTGAGCAGCTGCACCGCCTTTTTTCTCCAGCGCCGATCTATGCCAAAACTGAGCATCCGGTTGAGAAAGTCGTAACGCGGTGCAATCGTCCCGAACATCTCTTGAATCTTTTCACCCTTGTCCGAAAGTCTGAACATATTTTGACTACCCATTGGTTCTTTTTAGTGGTATAGAGAAAGACTTTTTTTGATGCGCTTCTCTAACATATTTTATGAAGAGAGGCCAGTAAAAACCCGAAGGAGGAAGTAAGTGAGAAAGCCCGTTGTCCTCGTGTATTTCATCTGCGCTGCGCTTATGGTCTGCTGTGGCGTTGTTTCCTGCAACTCCGAGCAGAAACCGGTGCCTGCAGCACCCGTGGCTGCGCCAAAACCGGTTGCTCCGTCACCAACGAAACGTGAAAAGCTCCTGAAAACCGAATTCAGGGCAATCTATATAACCTCATGGACCGCGGGAATCAAGCGTTTTCAGGTGCTGCTCGACATGCTTGCCAACTCGCACTTAAATGCCATGGTGATCGATATCAAGGACAGCACCGGCAAGGTCGGTTACGACTCCAAGGTACCGCTGGTTGCCCAGACCGGCGCATACGAGAAGAGGATTCACGACCTCGACGGCATCCTCAAACAGTGTCGTGACAGGAAAATCTACACGATCGCCCGTATAGCCGTGTTTCAGGATCCGAATCTTGCAAAAGCGCGTGCTGACCTGGCGGTAGGTACAGGCGGAAAGGGCGTCTGGAAAGATCGCAAGGGCCTGGCATGGGTGGATCCCGCTTCGAAAGAGGTCTGGGATTATAACCTGGCAATAGCAAAAGAGGCCGCTGCAAAGGGTTTTGACGAGATTCAGTTCGATTATGTCCGCTTTCCTACCGATGGCAAACTGAAGGCCATGACCTACCCGGTTTATAAGCGCGATGTTCCCAAACATGAGATAATCAGACGGTTTTTCGAGTATGTGGATCAACAGATGAAGCCGGTGGATGTTTTGACTTCGGCGGATATCTTCGGCCTGACCACCATGGTCGATGGAGACATGAATATCGGTCAGCGTATCCAGGATGTTGCCGACTACGTCGATTTCGTCTGTCCCATGATGTACCCCTCGCACTACCCCAAAGGGCATCTGGGCATGAAAAACCCGGCGGATCATCCGTACCGGGTGATTTATGACGCCTGTATGAGAGGGATGAAACGCCTTGAAGGGAAACGGGCAAAGATGCGGCCATGGCTGCAGGATTTCAAGCTTGGCGCCGTGTATGATAAAAAAATGATCCGTGAACAGATCCAGGCGGCGCGCGATGCAGGCGTTTCCGGGTTTGCTTTCTGGAATGCCCGCAATGTCTACACCGAAGCTGCGTATCTTGAAAAATTACCGGAACCGAACCCGAACCCGCCTTTCAAGGCGGAGCTTCTGGAAGACATCCGTAAACGTGAATCGGCCAGGGCACGCCTTGAGAACAGATCCACGGCAGTCAGGCAGGAAAAACCGGTCGTCGGCAAGCCGGTACGGAAATAACAAGGAGTTCCCGGGTTGCCATCATTCATCCGCATCCAAGATCTGGCTGACATCCTGATCATGACTTTTCTGCTGTACCAGCTCTATTCCTGGTTCCGTAGGACGCGCGCCATGCAGGTGCTGCTGGGACTGGGTGTGGTGACGCTGATCTATTTCGTGACCCGTTTTCTTGGCCTGTACATGACTAGTTGGATCTTGCAGGAGCTTGGGACGGTGCTGATCATTCTGGTAATTGTGGTGTTCCAGGCTGAAATAAGGCAGACGCTCTATCGCTTCAGCCTGATGCGCAATTTTTTTAATCCACGTGAAACCGAACAGCACTCGAAATTTCAGGAAATTGCAGAGACACTTTTTCGACTTGCGGAAAAAAGAACCGGCGCCATTCTGGTTTTTCAACGGGGAGAATCTCTTGCGGATCTGATGCTGAACGGCGTGCATCTGGATTGCGAGATCACTCCCCAGATACTGGAAACGGTTTTCGCCGGCAACACCCCCCTGCATGACGGAGCTGTGCTGATCAGGGGGGAGCGAATTGCACTGGCAGCATGTCACCTGCCGCTTTCCACAAGCCCTGATGTCCCTCAGCATTACGGTACACGCCATCGCGCGGCACTCGGACTTTCCGAGCGATCGGATGCTATTGCGGTGGTGGTCTCGGAGGAACGCGGCGAGGTTCTGCTCGCAGAATCAGGAGAATTTCAGCTTGTCGGCAGTCCCGGCGAGCTTGTTGCGGCTCTTGAAGATGGTATCAGACCGGCCGGAGAGATGCCTCGTCCGAATGTGCAGCGAAAATTCTTCTCAAATCTGGCGCCAAAAGCGGTGTTGCTGATCATTGTGACGGCATTCTGGGTATTGATAACCTCGCGCCAGGGGCAGATCACCACCATTTCGGCACCGGTCAGGTTCCACAGTGTTCCAGACGGGCTGGTGGTGCTGAAGAGTCATCCCGAGGAGATTGAACTCCAGCTCAAGTCCTTCTCCAGCCTTGCATCAGCACCTGCCAAGCTAGACATAGTGGCAAACATAGACCTTTCAGGTGCCCACGACGGGCAGACAGTGGTCAGGGTAAAAAACTCAGCCTTCTCTCTTCCGTCAGGCCTGGTCATTTCCTCTGTCACCCCATCTTCCATAAAAGTTGTTACCGAGAAGAGGGTGAGAAAAAAAGTGCCGGTCAGGGTCTCATTGAGGGGGAGGCTTCCCGCCTCGCTGGAAGGGTACGTGGTAGTAGCAGAACCAGCATCTGTGGATGTGGAGGGGCCGGCCGGACAGATTGCACGGGTTGAATCGGTTGCTACGGAGGATCTTGATGCCGATCAACTGGTCAGAGGAAATGAGTACAGGAAAAACCTGCTGCTTCAATCCGACAAGGTAGTTCTGGTTCGGGATGAAGCGGTTGTCCTCAAACTGGTTTCTCGTAAGGGAAAACGATAGGATACCGCGGTTGGCCTGCTTATTGCTTGACCATGCATGCATTATATTTGGCAGGTAATGGTTGACATTTCGCTGAAATCGTTATACAAAGTGCAACCTATTCTGAAAAACCTCTACAAGAAAGGAGAAAAGATGGCGCATATACGCTCTGTAATCCTGGCCTGTATCCTTCTTTTTGCTGTCCCGCATGTGGTCATGGCGTCCAAGACGCATGTCGTGCGAACAACTGAATCGCTCCAATCCATAGCTCGTAAATATCACGTAACAGTAGAAGAATTGAAAATGGTTAATAACTTCAGCAGGACCCGCGTTGAAAAGGGGGCCAGGGTTATTATCCCTTCGCACGTCGATTCCGCGTCGAAAAAATCAAAAACAGCTGAAAAATCCAAAAGCTATAAAGTATCAAAAGGGGATACGCTCCCCGGTATCGCCCGTAAGACCGGCTTGAAAATGGCCGATATCCGTCGTTTTAACGGAATCAAGGGAAACAAGGTCACTGCTGGTCAGGTGCTTGCCCTCAGGGATATATCGGTACGCGAGGAAGCTCCGCGTCCGACGCTGGCGGCAAATCGCCTGCAGCTTGTCAATCACGAGCTGCTTAGTGAGCAGGAGTATTCCAACACGCTGGCAGAATTGACCGATATCGATGGTGAGAGGCCGGTTGACCTTGCCAAGACGTTGGAGGAAAACAGCGCTGGAGTCAACAAGCTGAAAAAGACCGCCTACAGTTTTCTGGGAACACGCTACCGTTTCGGCGGAAGCAGCCGAAGCGCGCTTGACTGCTCGAGCTTTACGCAGCAGGTGTTTCGTGAGCAGAAGGTAAGCCTGCCGCGTACTGCGCGGGAGCAGTTCCATGTTGGCAACGAGGTGATACGGGGGGATCTGCGGAAGGGCGATCTGGTTTTTTTCCAGACATATGCCCGTTTCCCCTCTCATGTAGGCATCTATCTCGGAAACCGTAAGATGATCCATGCCTCCTCACGTGATCGTCGTGTCGTGATCTCATCAATGGATACGCCCTATTATACATCCCGTTTTCTCGGAGCCCGCAGGATAGGCAGTGTCACGTCCGACACCATCAACTTTAACGAGTTGCTGCTCGGTGTTGAGGAAGAGCGCGAGTCTGACGTGCTTGCAAATGATACACTCGGGTTGACCACGAGCCTGAATAACTGAGGTTTCGTGACATGAAAAGAGTACTGATCCGGGCTTCCCAAGCCCGGATTTTTTTTTGAACCGCCATGAAAATTCTGCTTGCCTACATTTCCGGAGCCCCGGATCGCAGCGATCCCTATCTCAGCCTCCTACCCACGGGGTTGTGCTCTCTGCATGCCTGTTTACGGGAGGCTGGTTTTGACGCTGTTCTTGCCAACTTCTCCGGCTGGTCAGACACCCTTATTGCGCACCATCTCACGGATATTCAGCCCGATGTAATCGGTATTTCCCAGTGGACCCACAACCGGCACGCATCCCGGATACTCGCCGCCTCTGCCCGGAAACTGCATCCATCCAGCATCATCGTCATGGGTGGCGTTCACGCCTCCTTCAGCTACCGTGAGAACCTCAGGGAAGGGTCTCCGGTTAATTGTGTGGTACGGGGCGAGGGAGAGGATACCTTTCTGGAGCTGGTTCGCCATATCGATGAAGGCACTCCGTGGCAGGGTATCGGGGGCATCGCCTATCGATTCGACGGGGAGATTGTCGTCACTGCAGCTCGTCCCCCCCTTGCTGATCTCGACAAATTGCCCTCTGCCGCAGGTTACCTGGAGCACTCGATTGGAGTGGATCTTCAGTTGCAGCCGGAGTTCATCCTCACCAGTCGGGGGTGCCCTTCGGCATGCCATTTTTGCAGTTCTCCGGCATTCTGGGGTCGAGCGGTGCGTTTTCGTTCGCCCGCGAGTGTTGTAGATGAAATACTGTATATCCGTAAACGGTTCGGTCTGATCTACTTCTCGCTACGGGATGATACCTTCACGATTGACCGCAGCCGGACGATTGCATTCTGTCGTCTGCTGATAGAACGACACGCCCATATCATCTGGAACTGCCAGTCACGGGTAACTGCTCTTGATGATGAGGTATTGGCCTGGATGAAGCTCGCAGGCTGCGAATGCATCCAGTTGGGGGTTGAGTCCGGTTCGTCCAGGATCCTGTCGATGCTTGGCAAAACCATTTCTGCCCGGCAGGTTGAGGTGGTTGCGAAACAGATCAGAAGGGTGGGCATAGGTCTTTCGGTGTTTCTGATATCCGATATACCGGGTGAGGCGGAGGAAGATACACTCCAGACGCTCGAACTGATTAAAAACATTCGTCCCGACGATGGCTATGTCTCTCCCCTGGCCTATTTCCCCGGCACGCGACTGTTTGAAGAGGCCGTAAAAAGCGGGCGTGTCGATGGAAATGTTTTTGAGGATCATGGCAGCCCTGCACTCTACGCCTCGAAGGTAACGGGTCGGGGTACTCAACGTCTGCTGAAACACCTTGTTATTCAGCGGCAACCTGGATCGGCGCATGCTTTTGAGCAGCAGAAAAAACTGCTCGGATATTGTTGTGCGACCAATGTTCTGGCGGGCGAATGGTATCGGCAGAGAGGTAATAATCTGGCCGCAGAGCGTGAATTCAAAGAAATTTCGGAGCAGGAGCCGGATAATCCCTGGGGTTGGTATCTGCTGGGAGAACTGTTCGACGAACTGGGCAGGCATGGGAAAGCGCGGGAGTGTTATCGCAGGGTGTGCGGCTTAGTGCCGGAACATAAACCATCTTTGGATGCGTTGGCTCCCAGGTCAAAAAAAAAGCGGAGCCCGCGAGGCCCCGCTGATTGATACAAGAACCAAGGATCTATTTCACGATTCTAATGCCCTGGATGAAGTAGATTTTTTCAAAGGTTCTGTTGAGGGTTTTGCTGTGGAAATTCTGCATCGGCGGAGCATCGGGATACTCAATGTTTTCACCCACCTTGACCTTGAACTCCGGCATTGCCATCCAGACCTTTACCCCTTGATCGTCTGCGGCTTCAACGTAGGTATAGCCGCCCGAGTTCATGGTCTGGGTTACTTTCCCTTTTTTCCCGGCGCCGGCGGCAGGTTCCTGCGCCTTCATGCCGGCATGGGGATCCCCGGCGGGAGCCGCTGCTGCACCAGGCTGGCCGGGTTGGGCCGGAACCGCTGCAGCGGGTTTCTGGGGAGCTTCGATTTTGGGCTTGTCATTACACCCGGCAACGGCGAGTGTGGCAATGGTAAGTAGTGCTAAGACTGATTTTTTCACCTGCTACCTCCTGTATTTTTTTGTCCCGCCACTTTTATCATAATTCGATTTGAACATCCAAGAAAAAGTTTTGTGTCGCTCCGCTCCAGTAATGCGGTATACTTGCCCGGTGCATTTTACCTAAACAGGGGGGTGAAATATGTTTGAATCTGCCGAACTTGGCCACAAGATAAGCAAGGAAATCTGGAAGAAAGAGATTCCTGCCTTACGAGAGGGGTTGCTGGATGCCCAGCTTGATCTTCTTCAGACGAAAAAATTTCCGGTTATCATACTGGTGGCGGGAGTAGATTGCGGCGGCAAAGGCGAGACGGTCAACATTCTTAACGAGTGGCTGGATCCCCGTCATATTGAAACGCATGCCCTGCGCGACCTGACTGATGAGGAACTGGAACGCCCGCAGATGTACCGCTACTGGCGGGTGCTGCCGCCCCGGGGCAAGATCGGCATTTTCATCGGAACCTGGTATTCTGCCCCGCTGGTGGAAAATGTCTACGGCGGCATCAAGAATGCCGAGCTTGATCAGCGTCTCGAGCGGATCAGCCGTTTTGAAAAAATGCTCTGCAATGAGGGTGCGCTGGTTCTCAAGTTCTGGCTTCATCTCTCGCACGATGGGCAGAAGAAGCGCCTCAAGTATCTGGAAAAAGACCCGAAGACCCGCTGGCGGGTGACGGACGGAGATTGGCAGAATTTCAAGCATTATGACCAGTTTCGCAAGGTATCGGAACGCATGCTGCGATCAACCAGCACTGCCGAATCACCGTGGATTATCGTCGAAGGGACTGATCCCCGCTACCGTTACCTGACCATCGGTAAAGCTGTTCTCAGCGCCATGCGGCAGCGCCTGGACACACCGGAACCGCCGCATCATGAGGAACCGATTCCGCCGATCATGCCCGTTATCGACGATCTGCTGATCCTCAGGACGCTGGATATGTCCAAAACGATCGATAAAAACGAGTACGAAGGCGAGTTGGAAAAATATCAGGGGAAACTGAATCTATTGACACGGCATTCCGGTTTCAAGAAGCTTTCAGTTGTGGTGGTATTCGAGGGCAATGATGCCGCCGGCAAGGGAGGAAGCATTCGCCGCATAACCCAGGCTCTCGATGCCCGTCAATACCGGGTCATACCGGTTGCCGCCCCAACCGAAGAGGAGCGGGCACAGCCCTATTTGTGGCGTTTCTGGCGGAGTATACCCCGCAAGGGGCGGTTTGCCATTTTTGACCGTTCCTGGTACGGACGGGTGCTGGTGGAACGGGTTGAGGGGTACTGTGACCGGGGCGACTGGATGCGGGCGTATGGCGAGATCAACGACTTTGAGGAGCAATTGGTTCGCAATCAGACGGTTGTGGTCAAATTCTGGCTCTCGGTTACGCAGCAGGAACAGCTCAGACGCTTCAAGGAACGCGAGAAGATCGGTTTCAAGCGGTTCAAGATTACCGATGAAGACTGGCGTAACCGGGAGAAATGGGATCAGTACGAGCTGGCCGTCTGTGACATGATTGACCGTACCAGTACGGAAATAGCGCCCTGGACTCTGGTAGAGGCAAACGACAAGAACTTTGCCCGCATCAAAGTTATGAAGACGCTCTGCGAGAGGATTGAGCAAGCCCTGGAGAAGTAATTTTATCTGACAGGATACATAAAAAACGCTTTCCGGGCAGCCGGGAGGCGTTTTTTTTTAAGTTGTGCCAGATGTCACGACTTGATTGTGAGGCATATATGTGGTAGGGGCGGATTGCGCAGATTCGACAATTTTTTCATGGACAGCAGTTGGTATACGAGCGGTAATTCGTTGCTCTGAAATTTTTTGTGGCATGGTGCAGCACATCCTGAAGGGATCACAATAAGGTGGTATCAAAATGGTAACAAGTAATCCAAATCACGGTAGGAGAAATTAAGAACGTGATACGAACAGTGATCGTAGATGTTGAAACTACCGGCATGTCGGCCCAGCGGGGAGGCAGAGTGATAGAAGTTGGAGCGGTTGCAATTGTGGGCGGCTCCATTGTTGATGAGTTTGATACTCTGATAGACACTGGCGCAGCAATAAGCTATGGCGCGTTCCGCGTGCACGGCATCTCCGAAGAGATGCTCGTTGGTAAACCTCTGTCTTGTGATGTCTGGAAGAATTTTCTGGGGTTTGTGGGTAACGCCCTGCTGGTTGCTCATAACGCCGCTTTCGATAGTTCTTTTGTTCGGCATGAAGTTGCGCTTCTGGGGGAAAGGTTGCCAAACAACTGGCACTGTACCGTCCGGTTGGCGCGCAGGCATCTGCCGCATCTGCCGAATCACAAACTGGACACAGTGTATCGCCATCTTTTCGGTGCATTGCCGTCAGCGCTGCGGCGTCACCGGGCGCTGGATGATGCCAGGCTGGCGGCGCGGATATGGCTAGAATTGGGGAAGAAATAGCGGCGTCAAAATTACTGCTATTTTTTAACGTATGACGCTATTTGGGGGAGGTACACGGATATAGTGCAACAGTTTTAAAAAATGGAACCCCTTCAAAATTAAGGTTGGAAAATGAACTATTAGAAATCTATGTGAAGCAGAAGTTGTGTGATAGGGTCGGTGCGGAATGGGAGTTCCCATTGCTTTTTTGCATCTCATTCAAAGACGACATGAACTCGTAGGGACGACGGCGCTTCCTCGCCCAGTCACTGGCGGGCTTCATCCGGCACCACAGTGGGGTTTATTGAGTCGGTTTGAAAGTATGTTGGATTTGCGGGGGATTGATTTTGTATTTCGGGAGAAGGGGGAGAAAAAATAATGGAATTTTGGGCAAAAACGACAACTGACGGGAAACCTGGCATATCAGTTTTCGATCACATGATTAATGTTGGTTGCGTTGCTCGTTGTCTTGCGGAGTCAGCACCGGAGCTATTGAAGCGATTCAATCTGTTGGCATCGATTGTCGGCGCACTTGCAGCACTCCACGATCTCGGCAAGCTGTCACCCGGCTTCCAGCGCAAGTGTGAGGCGTGGCTTGAGGAAAACAGACTGGCGATTATTGCCCGTAACGGTTGTTGGGATACCGGAACAGAACCGGATCATGGCAAGGTGTCGCATGCGGCGATACAGGATTTCCTCGTTCACCAGGGCATCGCCAGAGATTCTGCAAAATACGTGGCGGCAGCGCTTGGCGGGCACCATGGCAGACTAAAATTTTTGCCCAGTGACCGCGGCATCCGACCACCGCTCATCAAACAGATTTCTGATAACCAAAGCGGCATTGAGTGGGACAAGGAACGCCTCCACCGTGCCCAGCAGGTTTGGAACTATTTCATGCCGGAAGACTCTGCAGACTGTTTGTCAGGTGATTCGCCAGCCATCTGGTGGCTTGCCGGTCTTACGTCAGTTGCAGACTGGATTGGCTCCGATGAACAATTTTTCTCTGCGGTGCCCGATTCTACCGAAAAGGACGTACCAGCAATTGCATCCCACGCCATAGAATCAATCGGCCTCACTCCGCCAACCATCACAACCGGTCTGACGTTCAAACAATTATTCGATTTTTCGCCCAATGAGATGCAGGTAAGAACACTTGCAACAGTGACCGGACCGGGCGTCTACGTTATCGAGGCACCGATGGGTATGGGCAAGACCGAGGCGGCGCTTGGTGCAGCGTATGAGTTGCTGGCAGCAGGAAAGGCTCGGGGCATTTACTTCGCCCTTCCGACGCAGGCAACCAGTAATCGCATTCATCTGCGTATGAACGACTTCCTGCAACGTATTTCACCCGCATCTGGCTCAGGCAAACTTATTCACGGCAACTCCTGGCTGATGCAGCAAAGCCTTGACTATAGCCCGGCAGCAACCGGAAGACAGGAAAGAGCCTCTGAGGATGCGCGGAATGGCAGAGACTGGTTTGCATCTGCCAAACGGGCGCTGCTTGCGCCGTTCGGAGTTGGCACTGTAGATCAGGCGTTACTCGGTGTGGTTGCCGCAAAACATTTCTTTGTCCGTCACTTTGCCCTGGCTGGTAAGGTGGTTATCCTCGATGAAGTTCATTCCTACGATCTCTATACCGGAACCCTCATAGACAAGCTTATTGCAACGCTCGAAGGTCTTGGTTGTACGGTGATTATCCTCTCTGCCACGCTTACCGGTAAGCGGCGCGGACAAATCGTTGTGAAGTCAGGGAACTCGCTGGAAGACTCGCAACAGCCCTATCCGCTTATTTCCGGTCGGACAGAAGGAACGCTGTTCAAGCCGGTGGCGGCAGCCGCGCCGGATTCGCGGAGCGTTGTGGTGGAGTTCATAAACGCCGAAAATGCCATGCATGAAGCGCTTGCTGTTGCCCGAAGCGGCGGGGCGGTGCTCTGGATCTGCAATACTGTAGGTGCTGCACAAAAACAGTTGCAACGATTCAAGGAGCTTGTGCAGGACGAATTCCCCCTTGGACTGCTGCATTCCCGGTTTCCATTCTGGCGGCGCGACCGGTTGGAAACAGAGTGGATGGGGCGCTTTGGCAAAGGTGATGCCACCAGATGCGGTTCAATTCTCGTTTCCACCCAGGTTGTGGAACAGAGCGTTGACCTTGATGCCGACCTTCTGATTACCGAGCTGGCGCCCACCGACATGCTGCTGCAACGACTCGGGCGGCTCTGGCGACATGAACGAGAAAACAGGCCGGTGGATGCCCCGCGCATCTGCATTATTGCAGAAGAAAACAGCATTGAAGAGCTACAGTACATGCCGCCAAAGGCAATTAGTAAGGCTCTTGGGGGCAAAGCAAATGTGTATGCGCCATATGTGTTGCTACGTTCCCTTGAAGTCTGGAGGTCGCAAGCCGAAGTAACGATTCCTTCCCAGATTCGGCAGCTGATCGAAGCAACCTATGAGGATCGTGATGGTGAGCCGCAAGCATGGTCTGATCTTTTCAACGAATGGTACGGAACTGACTCGGCCAAGAAGATGAAAGCCCAGATGAGTTCCAATTATTGGCAGCCGCCGCTTGATGATCAGGAAGGTGTCCAGACCAGGCTGAATGAGCTGCAAACGGTAACTATGGTGCTTTGCCGTGCTATCACCAAACAATCGGTAACATTCATTGACGCAACGTCAGCGGAACTTGGTGGTGATCTGTTCCGTTTTGCCACGGCAAAGGCGATCCATAAAAATCTGGTCAAGGTGCCATTGCATCATTTTGTGCGAGTGGAGTCGTGCCCTGAATTTGAAGAGTACATCTATGAGACCCAATGTGCCGGGATTGTTAACGCTGATGGTTCGGTGTCGGTCAGAGGGTTGAAGGAAGGAGTCAGGTTGTTCTATTCGGATGAATTGGGGTTGCTTGTGGAGAAAACTTCATGAAAGGAGGGAGTATGAATGTTGCCATTGACCAGTGGATACCGGTTGTAAATTCCGTTGGTAAACGAGAACTGGCAAGCCTGAGCAGTGTACTTGCCGAAGGGGAAAAATACGCCGATCTGGCGGTAAGGCCGCATGAGCGGGTGGCGCTGATGCGGTTGTTTCTCTGTATTGCCCATGCTGCGCTAGATGGGCCGAGGAATTACGATGAATGGTGCGAGGTGCCGAAACGCCTGCCGGAGGCGGCACGTAAGTATCTGGATACGTGGAAGGATTCTTTTGAACTGTTTCACCCGACAAAGCCGTGGTTACAGGTGGCGGAGTTGACAGGGGACAAAACGTCCCCAATGGCCCTTTTGGATTTTGAGTTGGCAACTGGCAATAATTCGACGCTTTTTGACCATGATGGTCTACGTGATTATCGAAATATTGAACCAGCAAGACTTGCTCTTAACTTGATTACATTTCAGAACTTTTCATCTGGTGGCGGCTCGCCTGTTGCACAATGGAAGACTACAAAAACAAACCAAGTAGGCAATCCTGATGCCCCTTGTTTGTCACAATCAATGGCGCACTGCCTGCTACGTGGAAAGTCTGTAGCAGAGACAATTTACTTAAATCTGCCGACCTATCAAATGGTTGGTGAAGCTTATAGGACATTTGAAGCCACCAAAAAGGATGAATATGAATATTCTGAAATCGGATTTGGAAGGCCAGTTTGGGAGTATTTTCCGGCGACTCCTGATAGTGCTCAAGATTCTGTGAAAAACGCATCCAGAACGTACTTAGGGCGCTTGGTGCCAATTTCTCGTTGGATACGCTTCATACCTAACTCTGACCGAATGTACTGCTGTAATGGATTTAAGTACGACACTTACAAAGATGGTTTTGCAGCAGAGCCAACAGCTGCGGTGCGAGTTGTGACATCAAAGGATAAAAAGGGTAATGACGTAAAAGAGCGGAGAGTTGTTAAAGTAGATCCGACAAAAGCATTGTGGAGAGAGCTGACTGCACTTTTTGTAAAAAGAACAGCAGAGGGACTTGGTGGGCCATTTGCCATGCAGAATGCTCCATATGATAGGGAATTTGACTTTCATGTATGTGCGATTACTCGTGATCAGGCCTCCATGGATATTGCTCTAGAATCGGTTTTTCATATCTCGCCAATGTTTCAGACAAATTTAGCAAATTATCAAGACGAAGTTCAATTGGCTGAAAGGTCTGCACGCAGACTTGGTTGGGCAATTGAGACGTATCGTAGAGAAATTGATGGCGGCTGGGAAGGCAGACTTAAGGGTGCTGGAGCCAGCAAAGGTGAGCTGAAAATAAAGCTTCATTCAATTGCAACGCTCTATTTCTGGACGACGGTGGAAAAGAACCTTCAGCTTCTCTTCTCGCATATCGATGCAATAGGTACTGACAATGCTGTTCCCACACGCGACCTTTGGCGGAAAATGCTGTTTGCTGCTGCATGTGATGCCTATCGCGTTGCCTGTGGTCAGGAGACATCCCGCCAGATTAAGGCATTTGCCAAAGGGTGGCAGAAACTGACATCAACAAAAGATGAACCGGAAGATACCAACGAAACTAAGGAGGAGGTCGTATGAGCAGGCTTCTTGAACGACTCCGCAAGTGTCAGGATGACCGGGGGATGATGGCCAACCTCCGGTGCATACTTGTGGACAACAAAAAACACCGTGCCTGGCCGGTATTAAACCGGCTTGGCGTGGAGATTGACAAAGAGATCCCGGCGTTTGTTGCCGGACTCTTTGCCACCCATCCTGAAGGTGATTCAAGTTCGATTTCGAACTTTGGAGAAACCTGCAAGCGGATTGAAAAGGCGCGAGGCGAAGACTCTTCGGATTTCAGTAATGACGAAAGCTCCAGAAAAAAGAATCTGACTCCGACGGAACGGCGCTTTCAACATCTGTTGGCGGCAAGCAGAAGTGAAGTGCCGGATCGGGTCAAGAGAATGGTTCTTATGGCAAAGTCCCAAGGGGTGGCGGTCAATTATGAAAGGCTACTCCACGATCTTCAATATTGGGGCGACCGCACCAAGACTGAATGGGCAGCCTCGTTCTGGACTCCGGGTATTGAACCTGTTGACGAGGAGGCCGTATGAACTGGCTTGCCAGAATTGAGGTTGATGCAGAAGTCGCCCAAGCTGAGAGCATTTTTGACAATTATGCCTGGCATAAAAAAATATGGGACTGTTTCCCGGGCATGCCGGACTCAGAACGTACTTTTTTGACCCGGATTGACCCGCTAGAGGGGGCATTCAGAGTGTGGGTTCTTGCAGATACAAAACCGGTTTGCCCAAGGTGGTGCCCAGCAGAAGACTTTGCTCTCAACGAAATATCACCGACCTTATTATCACATCGTCATTACGCATTTGATGTGCGCGCCAATCCGGTTAAGTCTCTGGTGCAACGTGATGCCAGCGGTCAACCACTACTCAAGGCCAATGGCAAACGAAAATCAGGAAAGCGTGTTGCCTTGGTAAACCCGGACGAATTGCGGGCTTGGTTGATTCGCAAGGGTGAAGTTCGATGCCAGGATAAAGACAGTGGCGAAGATGTGCCGGGTGGATTCCGCATCGTTGAAGAAAGGCCTTTGGAGATCAGCCCGATGGTGGAGAGCCACTTTCGGAAAAAAGGAGAGAGCGCCTATCACGGCGGCGTCCAGTTTCGCGGAACTTTGGAAGTGACGGATAGGGAACATTTCATCAAAACCTATCAAGCAGGCATCGGCAGCGCCAAGGGGTTCGGTTTCGGGCTGTTACTGCTTGCGCCAATCAATTTGTAACCAATCAAAATATATCTAAAGGAGATACTAACAATGAAACATCTGGAACTGCATATCATTCAATCCGTACCGGTTGCCTGCCTTAATCGCGATGACTTGAACTCACCCAAAACAGCTGTGTTTGGCGGTGTCCAGCGGGCGCGGGTTTCCAGCCAGTCATGGAAACGAGCGATTCGGGAGATGGCTAAGGAAATAGCACCGGAGCAATTCAAAGGGGAGCGCACCCGCTTGATGTATGATCCCTTGGTTAAGGAAATGACTGCCGCTGGTCTTTCAGCCGCCGATGCAGACGAAGGCGCAAAAAAGATTATTGATGCGCTGGTTAAGCTTGATTCCAAATCCAAGGATAAGGTGAAATCAACGACGCTTTATTTCATGTCTCCAATGGAGCTGGAAGCCATTGCCAAGAGCTATGCGGAAACAAAGGATGCAAAGAAAGCTCTGAAAACAATTGATGCCAAGTCACTGAAAGATGCCGCCGATATAGCGTTGTTCGGTCGCATGGTCGCCAATGATCATTCTCTTACGGTCGAAGCCGCCTCCATGTTTTCCCATGCACTATCCACGCACAAGGTTGATAACGAAATCGACTTTTTCTCTGCCGTTGACGACCTGCAACCCAAGGAAGAATCCGGCGCAGGCATGACAAGCACTCTTGAGTTCAATTCCGCGACCTACTACCGTTTTGCCGCGCTCAATCTCGATATGCTTGCCGATGCGGATCATCTTGGCAGTTTGAGCAATGAAGAGCGCCAGAGCGTCGTTCGCGCCTTTGTTGAAGCGACAATAAAGGCGATCCCTAGCGCCAGAAAGAACACCATGAACGGCAACACGCTTCCGGTTTATGTGTTGGGTATTGTACGTGAAAAAGGGCATCCGATTCAGCTTGTGAACGCCTTTGAAACGGCAGTGAAGCCTGCCCAAGGGTATGCCGCCAAGTCGATTGATCTCATGAAATTCGAATACGCAAAATTGAAAGACACCTGGGGAATTGAAGCGCTCTTTGAAAAGGCGATTCCTGATGTCGGTTTGAAGACATTCCTTGATGAGGTGGTGGAACATGTCATCTGACAAATCCTTTCTGGCCCTACGGCTGGAGGGGCCGCTTCAGTCGTGGGGATTCGATAGTCAGTACAACCGGAGAAATACCGGTCTTATGCCGACCAAGAGCGCAATTGCTGGAATGTGTTGCGCGGCCTTGGGTCATACACGGGGTTGCGAGAAAGAACAGGCGTTTCTGGCTTCATTCGGAAAGGTACAGATGACGGCAATTGCGATTCCTCGAAACGGCACTAAAAAGGATTTGCCGGTGCGGCGGCTACAGGATTATCACACGGTTGGTGGTGGCTATGATCCGAACAGTGCAACTGAACGTGGCAGCATAACCGTATCTGCCGAGGATGGAAAACCACGAGCAAAAAACGGTCAATCGCTTGCGGTGCTGACACATCGCCAATATCTGACAGACGCATCCTTCGGTGTTCTACTGGAAGGAGAAACGTCTCTGCTCAAACAAGTTGCCGATGCACTGGAAAACCCGGTCTGGGGTGTATGGCTGGGGCGTAAGACCTGTGTCCCGACAGCTCCGGTTCTTGCCGGTTTGAAGGATGATCGAGACATGGCATTGCGTCTTCTTATTGGTGAAAAGTCACTTCAAATATTCACTCGTCAAGAAGACGTGAAGGATTTTGCTGATGGGCGGGATAGTCTGCCGGATATGCCTGGATCGTTTGCTACTGAGAAAAGATTGTTTTCACCACGAAGGGTGAAAACGTGGCAGTCAGGAGAAAAAGGCTAATGCTCGTTCGCCGGGTGTGTGCTATTCAAAAGCCTGAATAACTGGAAAGGGTGGGGACAAATTGTCACCTCCCTTTGGCTGGAAACAGTGTAGAGCCGGAGAAACTAAAACGCTTATCACGGAAAAAATAGTGAGGAAATGCAGTTGGGGCAAGGTGCCAGAAAAACTGAACACGCCGGTGCAAAAAAAGGTAACGGCGCGTATTGGGGAAGAAAACAGATCGCCAAGTCAGAATCAAACCGGGTTCGCAGGGAGTTTGACAAAGTCGAAACCAGACAGGAAACCGAGGTGAATGATGGTGAAACTAAAGAAATCCATTAATAAACAGACTGCACCAACCACCGGCTATGATGCCATGCTGTCCGGCGTAGTCGATCTGCTGGAGCAAGCCAGGCGGACGTCAGCTCGTGCGGTGAACACTATCATGACTGTAACCTATTGGGAAGTCGGGCGGCGGATCATAGAGTATGAACAGGGAGGTGTCGCCAGAGCCGAGTACGGTGCTTCCCTGATTACTCGAGTGTCATTGGATTTGACAGCGCGGTTCGGGAGAGGCTTTTCCAAGAGAAATGTTGAACAGATGCGCCTTTTTTATCTCACTTGGCCAATTGCGCAGATGACATCTGCGCAATTGGAAGAAAGTACCTTGGAAAAATGCTCGACAGCTTCGAGCAAATCTTTCCCGCTCCCATGGTCACAATATGTAAGGCTCATGTCTGTAAAAAATCCCGAAGCCCGGTCATTCTACGAAACTGAATCCTTACGAGGTGGCTGGACAGGGCCACAACTCGACCGCCAGATCTCCACGCTTTTCTACGAGCGCACCGCCCTTTCCCGCAATAAGGCCGCCATGCTGAAAAAAGGACAAAAACCATTGCCGAAGGATGTCGTCACCCCTGAAGAAGAGATCAAAGATCCACTTGTGTTGGAGTTTCTGGGATTGAAGGACGAGTATTCGGAAAATGATCTTGAAGAGGCACTGATCCTGCATCTGGAGAGTTTTCTGCTGGAACTGGGCGGTGATTTTACCTTTGTTGGACGGCAGCGGCGCTTGCGGATCGGCGATTCCTGGTATCGGGTTGACCTGCTATTCTTCCATCGCCGCCTGCGCTGCCTAGTGGTGATAGATCTGAAGCTGGGGAAGTTTACTCATGCCGATGCCGGACAGATGCACATGTACCTGAACTACGCCTGCGAACATTGGACACACCCGGAAGAAAATCCACCAGTCGGGCTGATAATCTGCGCCCATAAGGATCACGCTTTGGCTCACTATGCACTGGATAATCTGCCAAACAAAGTGCTGGCGGCAGAATATAAGTTGGCTTTACCTGACGAAAAGGCGTTGGTGGCAGAGATCGACAAGACCCGAGCCATTCTGGAAAAACAACGCAAGGCCAAACCATGACTATCCCCATCCTCCCCCCACTAAAACCGCTCCCCATCAAGGATCGCATTTCGGTTATCTATGTCGAAAAGGGCAATCTTGATGTCATCGACGGTGCCTGTGTTGTTGTTGACAAAACCGGCATCCGCACCCATATTCCCATCGGTTCGGTTGCCTGTCTGATGCTGGAACCTGGTGCGCGGGTGTCACATTCCGCCGTGGTGCTGGCCGCGCGAGTTGGCTGTCTGCTGGTCTGGATCGGTGAGGCGGGTGTGCGTTTGTACGCTGCCGGTCAACCGGGTGGCGCACGATCGGATCGCCTGCTGTATCAGGCCAAACTTGCTTTGGACGATGCGGCGCGACTGAAAGTTGTCCGCAAAATGTACGCGCTCCGCTTCCGTGAGGAACCACCCGAGCGCCGCAGCGTCGAGCAATTACGCGGCATCGAAGGTGTGCGAGTGCGCAAGACATATCAGTTGTTGGCACAGCAATATGGCGTGGAGTGGAAGCACCGCAACTATGATCATACCGAGTGGGAAAGCGGTGATGTGCCGAATCGCTGTCTTTCATCAGCAACTGCTTGTATCTACGGTATTTGTGAGGCGGCCATTCTGGCGGCAGGTTATGCCCCGGCAGTCGGTTTCATTCATACCGGCAAGCCACAATCGTTTGTTTATGACATCGCCGATATTTTCAAGTTCGATACGGTCGTGCCGGTTGCCTTTCGAATTGCCAGCAAGAATCCACGTAATCCGGAACGAGAGGTGCGTCTGGCCTGTCGTGATGCCTTCCGGCAAAACCATCTGCTGGATAAGATCATTCCGACGATTGAGGAGGTTTTGGCTGCTGGAGAGTTGGAGCGGCCAAAGGCGCATGAAGAGGCGGTGGAGATTGCTATTCCCAACAAGGAGGGAATTGGCGATGCTGGTTATCGTAACTGAAAATGTTCCGCCACGCTTGCGTGGGCGACTGGGACTTTGGTTGGTGGAGGTGCGAGCCGGAGTTTATGTGGGTGATGTTTCAAAAAGGGTACGGGAGATGATCTGGCATAATTTGGAGGCGGGTGTTGAAGAGGGAAATGCTGTTATGGCCTGGACGTCAAGCAACGAATCAGGTTTTGACTTTCTGACGCTCGGTGCAAATCGCAGAATTCCGGTTGAGATGGATGGTATAAAGCTGGTATCGTTCCTGCCACCGGAAGGGTTAAATGATGGAGAAGAATACCCGTTTTGAGGGGGTAAAAATTCGGTACAAATTTTAATGTGGTAATTGCTCAATGATTTTGAGGAAGTAGAAGAAGTATGTTCCCCGCACGCGCGGGGATGAACCGATGCTTTTGCCATGACGCTAAATGACCTTGAAATGTTCCCCGCACGCGCGGGGATGAACCGCAGGGCGGCGCAAACCGCCCTGTACTCTTCTTATGTTCCCCGCACGCGCGGGGATGAACCGCAATCTTGTCAACGCACAGGTAGCAGCATCCAATGTTCCCCGCACGCGCGGGGATGAACCGGAATCAACTCATTATTCTCATCCTGTATCTTCATGTTCCCCGCACGCGCGGGGATGAACCGGAGACTCGAAATGGCAATTCCAGGCGTAGTAGATGTTCCCCGCACGCGCGGGGATGAACCGTATTCGCAGTGACGTTGCTGATTGATGGACTCATGTTCCCCGCACGCGCGGGGATGAACCGCCGATAGTTCCCGGTTGCGGACATAATCGTAGATGTTCCCCGCACGCGCGGGGATGAACCGACCAGATACCGGAAGAGAGTGCAGGGGTTGATATGTTCCCCGCACGCGCGGGGATGAACCGGTTGTAGCCGTTGGCGACGGTGATGGTTTTGAATGTTCCCCGCACGCGCGGGGATGAACCGGTCAACGATGGCGCCATTTCCCAGTTTCATATATGTTCCCCGCACGCGCGGGGATGAACCGGTACTGATCGAGTAATTGCATGATTTCTCCTTATGTTCCCCGCACGCGCGGGGATGAACCGGTGTACGCTGAAAAAATGGCCGAACTCGCTGACATGTTCCCCGCACGCGCGGGGATGAACCGCCCGATTTTTGAGGAAAAGAGCTTTTTGAGCAATGTTCCCCGCACGCGCGGGGATGAACCGAAGCGGCTGAACGGGAAAAAGCAGAGAGACTCATGTTCCCCGCACGCGCGGGGATGAACCGCA
>CAIPTY010000011.1 GCA_903868145.1 uncultured Desulfuromonadales bacterium
ATGTTCTTGCCATTGAGCTAAAGCAGCCGCTGTATGCCTTTGACTCGACAACGATCGACCTGTGCCTGTCGTTATTTCCTTGGGCTGAGTTCCGCAAGACCAAGGCAGCGGTCAAGATGCACACGCTTATTGATCTACGAGGCCCTATCCCGGTCTGGGTTGCCATAACCACCGGTAAGGTTCACGATGTGAAAATGCTGGATGCAATGCCAGTTACCAGAGATGCCTTTTATACGATGGATAAAGGCTATGTAGATTTTTCCCGGCTTTATGGCATCCACAAACAGGGAGCGTTCTTTGTCATTCGTGCCAAGGAAAACCTGAAGTGCCGTCGGATGTATTCGCTGCCAAAGAACAAGGAAGCAGGCGTCCGAGCGGATCAGGTTATTGCGCTGGTGACGCAGAAATCGAAAAAAGGATATCCCGATCGACTGCGGCGGGTCAGTTTTGTTGACAAAGAGCGAAACAAACGGTTTGTGTTTCTCACGAACAACTTCGAGATCCCTGCAGAAACAGTTGCTGCAGTCTATAAGCAGCGTTGGCAAGTGGAGCTGTTTTTCAAATGGATCAAGCAACACCTGCGGATCAAGTCATTTATTGGGACCTCAGTAAATGCTGTAAAGAGCCAGATTTGGGTTGCCTTGTGCATCTACCTTCTTGTGGCGATAACGAAAAAAAACTCGACATACCGTGTTCGCGTAAACTCCCCCTAAATTGAGACATTCCAAAAGTAGAGCTTTCTGGCATTATTAAGCCCAGGAGGTTCAAATGAAAGGATCACGATTTAGCGAAACCCAGATCATCTCGATTCTCAAGGAAAATGAAGCGGGAATGCTCGTAAAAGATGTTTGCCGCAAGCATGGCATCAGTGACGCAACCTACTACAAGTGGAAATCGAAGTACGGTGGTATGGCAGCTTCCGATCTCAAGCGAATGAAGGAAATGGAAGCCGAACTGAGCCGCCTCAAGCGCATGTATGCTGATATGGCCCTTGAGAACCATGCCTTGAAAGATCTGATTGAAAAAAAGCTCTGAGGCCGTTCGAGAAGAGAGACGCTGCCGTCTATCTCGTTGTTGAACACAGGCTGTCCGTACAGCGGAGTTGTTGCTGTATCGGGCTTTCCCGTGCGGCCTACTACCGGGTTCCGGTTTCTGCCTCCGTTGCTGACCAGGATGTCATCAAGGCGCTTAATGCCTTGGTTGAACGTCACCCCCGCTGGGGTTTCTGGAAATGCTTCAAGGCACTGCGGCGGCTTGGCCAGTCATGGAATCATAAACGGGTTTACCGCGTTTATTGCAGCCTTCGTCTCAATCAGAAGCGCAGAACCAAAAGGCGGTTGCCCAAGCGCGTTAAACAGCCTCTACTTGTGCCACAACAGCCGAACCAGACATGGTCCGCAGACTTTGTAAGCGACGCACTCTATGCCGGAAAGCGGTTCAGAACATTCAACGTTATTGACGATTTTAACCGTGAATGCCTGGCTGTGGAGATCGACACATCTCTCACAGGCACGAGACTGATCCGGGTGTTTGAACGACTGCGCACTGAGCGAGGTCTTCCCAATGTGCTGCGAACCGACAATGGCCCCGAGTTCTTGAGTGGCGACTTTGTTGCCTGGGCGGAAGCAAACGGAATGTTTATCCCGTACATTCAACCAGGAGAGCCGAACCAGAACGCATATATCGAGCGATTCAACCGCACATACCGGGAAGAGCTGCTTTCACTTTATCTGTTCAACAACCTCAGTGAGGTGCGAGAAGCAACATACTGGTGGCGCAACGATTACAATGAGCTGAGACCGCATGATTCATTAGGAGACATGACACCAGCTGAATTTATGGAAAACTACACCAGAAACTCTACTTTAAAACTGTCTGCTTGACAGGGAAGCTTACGTTCGCTCTACACTTTTCTACAAATCCTTGAGGTCAATTTATTCGAGAAAAAGCCCATTTCATCACTGGTTGCAGAGGCCCTCAAGCGAAAATACGATAACTATGATGACAACCAGCTGAACTTATTCAGTTATTAACCGGACACTAGTAATTTCTAAAGTAAAACTTTGTACGGATACTGCCAGCAAGAACCACCTCACAGAGTTACAATGAGCATGAGTTATCCCAACATCTGTCTGGCTTACACTCACCCTGTCGATATAGTTTACATTCGCATACCCCTATCCAAAATATCACGCAACATCAGCCTGTTTCACATTGGCTCTGTTATTGCTTGATGCATAAGTACAATAGCAATCATGAGATTAAGTGGTTGTACAAGAAGGAGGTTAACACGATGGCCACGATCCACTTCTCATTCAACTGGCAATTCCAAGTTGACATGCCGGATGGTAGCAAACAGATGTTTACAAATCTCTTAGACGCAATAGCATTCTGTAATTACCAGAAGTTGCAATATGAACTTCCCCAAATATGAATTCAACACTGTCTGGTAAAGGTGCCATCTTCGTCATTTTCCCGAAATTATCGAGGCTCTCACGCTCGACTTAAAGCCGGATCGTACTCCAGCCGGGAAATATCCCTGAGGTCTGGGTGCTGGAAAAGATCTGAAAGGGTTGTAACGTATTGCTGTAAAATTGATGTCGTTACGGTAAAGTGGGCTGCCGATTCAATTGGTAGCCCATTTTCATGCACAGTGAGCACATATCGAGGAGAAACAGATGAAAGTAATCGCGATAAACGGCAGCCCAAGGAAGAAATGGAACACCGCCATGCTGCTTGAACAGGCTCTAGAAGGCGCAGCGTCTCAAGGAGCCGAGACGGAACTTATTCATCTCTATGATCTTGATTTCAAGGGATGTACGAGTTGTTTTTCGTGTAAGCTCAAGGATGGCAAGAGTTCCGGTACATGCGCCATGAGAGACGGACTTACCCCCGTTCTTGAGAAAATAGCTGAAGCCGATGCCCTCGTTCTTGGCTCGCCTATATATTTCGGTACGGTAACAGGAGAGATGCGTTCTTTCATGGAACGACTGCTGTTCCAGTATCTGGCGTACACCAACCCACCAAGTACGACCTTCACTCGAAAAATAGCGACGGCATTTATCTACACCATGAACATATCGGAAGAGATGATGAAGCAATATCAGTATTCGGTACATTTTGGTTCAAACGAAAACTACCTGACACGGATGTTCGGACAGCAGGCTGAAACGCTCTGCTGCTATGAAACGCTCCAGTTCGAGAATTACGATAAGGTTGTATTCAACTACTTTGACCCCGAAATGCGTAGGCAACGGCGTATTGACGTATTCCCCGAGGATTGCCGTAAAGCTTACGAACTTGGTGACAGGTTGGCGGTCCCTGTATAATGACTTCAGCACAACGAATGCCGATTCTGTTTATCGGTCACGGCAACCCAATGAATGCTGTTGAGGAAACCCCGCTTGCCGCAGCATGGAGGGAAACTGCCCTAACTATCCCCCGACCGAAGTCGATCCTCTGTGTTTCTGCACATTGGGAGACCGATGGCAGCAAAGTCAGCGCCATGAAGTCACCCACGACGATCCACGACTTCTACGGTTTCCCTGATGAACTCTTCCACGTTCAGTATCCTGCACCGGGCTCTCCGGAATTGGCGAACCATGTGGTGGAGCTGCTCGGGGCTGACGAAGTTACAACCGACGATTCCTGGGGATTGGATCACGGTAGCTGGTCAGTGCTTCGCCGTATGTATCCAGAAGCCGACATACCGGTAATCCAGATATCACTCGACAGAAAGAAGTCTCCCCATGAACATGGAGAAATGGCCAAAAAGTTGCTGCCGCTCCGTGATGAAGGGGTACTGGTCATCGGGAGTGGCAACATTGTGCATAACCTCAGCCTCATACGCTGGAATGAGGATACTCCTCATCCATGGGCATTCGAGTTTAATGCTCTGGCAACAGGACTTATCATTGCTGGAGATACAGGCCGCTTGACTGATTATCCATCTCTTGGAGAATCGGCACGGCTTTCAATCCCCACCAACGAACACTATCTGCCGCTTCTCTATGCGCTGGCTCTGAGGATGCCCGAAGACCCGGTTTCCTTTTTTGCGGATCAGGTCGTACTCGGCTCAATTTCGATGCAATCAGTGAGGATAGGATAACCATATGAGTAATGAACCTTCATCTCTTGACAAGGCCCTGGCTAAAGTGTGTGAATTGTGCCCGGTCTGTCTCCATGCCCGTCACCACCAGAAGGGCAAGGTCTTTGACTTTGTGAAGAACGTTGAGCAGGCTATCTGTCCATTCTGCAAAGCCTATGAGCGGGTCCACGGCAAAAAAGCCCACGAGAAAAGAGGATAATATCATTGTAGCACAGTCACAAATCTGGAAATGTAGCGTACGAAAGTAAATAAGCAACTCGTCGGTTTCCTACTGCCGACTTTCCAGAAGGATGACGGTCGAAGAGACTCAATACTGTCATATGAGACTTTATAGAGATCGAGATCTCTACAACCTATCCAACGGCGTTGTAGATTGCTTACAAAAAGAGAGTAATTATGAAAAAGTGCCCCTTCTGCGCTGAAGATATTCAAGACGAAGCAATCAAATGTAAACACTGCGGTGAGTTCCTTGATTCCTCCCATCGCCGACATTGTG
>CAIPTY010000012.1 GCA_903868145.1 uncultured Desulfuromonadales bacterium
CAGGTTTTCGACTGCGGGGGATTCTTTGTTGATCCGCATCAAGGCTAAATCAGCGTTACCCATGATGGCCATCAGGATGTTGTTGAAGTCGTGGGCGATGCCGCCCGCAAGGACACCCAGGCTTTCGAGCTTCTGGGTGTGAAGAAGCTGCTGCTCAAGGTTGTGGCGCTCGGACTCGAACTTCCTCCGCTCGGTCAGATCGCGCGCCAGAGCAAGTACGTATTCGTTCCCGTCAAACAGAAAAAATCTGATGTTCAACTCCACCGGGATCATGCTGCCGTCCCGCGCTCTGTGCCTGGTTTCTACCCGCATCGCTCCCAGCTCCCGGAGCTCTTCCCAGTGACGCGCCCATATCTCGGGAGGAAAATCCGGATCGATATCAAAAACGTGCATCTCAAGCAGTTCCTGTCGCGAGTATCCGAGGGTTTCACAGACCGCATTGTTGACAAACTGGAAACGGGCCGTGCTCCCCAGCAGGAATATGGAGTCGCGGGCGTTATCCAGCGCATAGCTGTACAGTTCCAGTGTCCGCGTGGAGCCTTTTAAATCGCTGATATCGGTGATATGACCCACCAGGCTGTTGAAATTGCCATCCGCGTCCGCATACCGTTTTCCGGAGAGATACCCCCAGAAATCAGTGCCATCCTTGCGGATAAAGTGCCGTTCGGTGGCCACATGATCGATCTCGCCCGCTATGAGCTTCCGCATCCGGTCGTCGCCCGTTGCACGCTGTTCGGAGTGAACATGGTCGGGGTAGCGTGAAAAGAGCAGTTCATCCATGCTGCACCCGAGCATCTCGGCCATGCGCCGGTTGGCAAACGTTATGGAGCCAGCCGCATCCACCATCAGGATACCGGCCCGGGAGGCTTCAAACACCACCCGCAGCAGTTCCTCCCGCCTGGTGAGTTCCAGCATCGCCTTCTTCTGTTCGGTGACATCCTCGAACACCACCACAAATTTTCCCCGTTCAGGGGAGTAAATCCGGGCACGGTAGTAGCGACCCAAATCATGAACAAAACTTTCCGCTTCCGCCGGTTCGCCGGTCATGGCAACCCGGTAATAGATTTCAATCCGTTTTTCATCGAGATGGGGCAGCACCTCACGCACGCTGCGCCCAACCACCGCATCGCGGGAGAGACCGGTCAAGCGTTCAAAGGCCGGGTTTATGTCAAGGTAGCGACAATCGACCGGGGTCCCGGCTTCGTCAAAAACCACCTCATGCATGGCAAACCCCTCATGCATGGTCTCGAACAGGATGCGAAATTTCTCTTCTGACGCGGCGGCGGTGTGGTTCATACTACTTCTCCGGGCGATGGAATCACAGCAATTAAAATAGTGTTTCATTATACTGCATTATTGCGTCAACTCAAGAGAATGGTTGCAAAAATCTTAAATATTTTATTCATCAACGGTCATCACTTCGTTATAAAAACAAAAAGACCCCAGTGAACTCTGAGGCCTTTCCCGTACCCGGTCTGATTTTTGCTGCAGCCTCCCGACGCAAGATCTAGCGCAACACCGCCTCGGCCAGCACCTCGGCCACGTCCAGCACCCTTACGTTATCCGCCTTGACGTCCTTGAGGCCGTCCCCGAACATGGTCAGGCAATAGGGGCAGGCGACGCAGATGGTATCGGCCTTTTCCTCCAGCGCCTCTTTGACGCGCGTCAGATTGATGCGCTCACCGCTGTGCTCCTCCATCCACATGCGCCCGCCACCGGCACCGCAACAGAATGCATTGGCCCGATTGCGCTCCATCTCTGCCGGTGCTGTTCCGGTGGCCGCCTCAATCAGCTCGCGCGGGGCGTCATACAGATCGTTGTGACGTCCCAGATAACAGGAGTCGTGCACAACCGTTGTTCCCAACCCGCTTGCTGTTTTATTCAGCTTGAGATTGCCATCCTGCACCAGATTTCGCAGCAGCTCACTGTGATGAATCACCTCAAGCTCCAGTCCGTACTGGCGATAATCGTTCTTCAGGGTCGTGAAACAGTGCGGACACTGGGTGATTACCTTTGTGACCCCCTTCTCCCTGAACATCGCCACGTTCTCACGGGCCATCCGATCGAAGACGAATTCGTTGCCCAGACGACGGACACTGTCGCCGCAGCATTTTTCATCTTTTCCCAGTATCCCCCATGAAATGCCGGCCTTATCCAGAAGCTGTGCCAGGGCGACGCTGACATGTTTGCTGCGCGAATCGAAGGAACCGGCGCATCCGACGTACAGCAGGTATTCGGTGGAACCCTGCTCAAAGGGCTTCACATCCATCTGGCTGCACCACTTGGTGCGCTCGCTTGGTGCAATACCCCAAGGATTGCTGCGCCCTTCCATGTTCTCGAACAGGTTCAACAGCTCTTCAGGGAAGTGTGCTTCCTCTTCCACCAGGTGTCGGCGCAGATTGATGATCTTGGGCATCTGCTCGATGAAGACTGGGCAGGCCTCCATGCAGGCGCCGCAGGTGGTACAGGCCCAGATCGACTCTTCGGACACGCTCCCTTCACCGCCGTCTCCGATCAGCGGCAGCGCCGGTTTTTCCCCCGCTGCCAGTCGGCTGGCGTTTTCCAGAAGGTTGACCTTGATGTCATGCACGACGGCACGCGGATTGAGCGGTTTGCCGGTGATGGAGGCGGGGCAGACCTGCTGGCAGCGTCCGCATTCGGTGCAGGAGAATGAGTCCAGCAGGTCTTTCCAGCTGTAGCGGTCAACCTGACCCACACCAAAACTCTTTCCGGATACAAACTCTTCCCGTGCCTGGGTGTTGGGTTTTTCCAGGCGCCGGAAAAAGCAGTTGGGTATTGCGGTCAGAATATGCATATGTTTGCTGTACGGCAGATAACACATGAAGGCCAGCAGCGCAAAGGCGTGGGCCCACCAGGCGATGAGATAGACGGAACCTGCTGAGGTCGCGGGAATCAGGAGCGCCAGACGACCGGAGACCGGCATCCAGGCAAAGACTGAGACCATCTCGCCGTTGACTACCCGCGCGGCGTTGATACCGAAATAGGCCAGCATGAGGATGCCGATCAGCGACAGGATGAAGAAGGCCTCGATCGTCCGCGCCTCGGGGTAGGGGGGAGATACAAGCCTGCGAATGGCTGCGATCACCACAGATGCCAGAGCCAGAAGCGATACGATATCCAGAACCAGCAGGAGGGGCCGCAGGAGGCCGTCCGGAAGTTTTGTCAGACTGAACCAGGGGCAGACGCCGTGCAGCATGAATTCGATATTTGCAATCAGCAGGATGATAAACGACCAGAAGATGATGAAATGGTTTATGCCGAAAGGCTTTGCCAGCACGCGTTTCTGTGCGAAGGCGAATTTCAGCATCTCGCCGACACGGTGGCCGATGGAGTCGAATCTGTCCTCCGGCGTGCGGAGGGTGATCAGGCTGAGTCTGCGCCAGCATCCCCAGGCGAAGAACAAAAATGATGCAACGAGCAGTACGGTAAAAACAGTATGGTTGGGGGACATGTCTATAACCTCAATCTTCACTACGGAGACGGAGAGACACGAAGGAAAACCGTACTTCCCTGTCTCTGTGGTGGATTATGATTTCTTCTGCTTTAATTCCCGGATTGTTTTCGTAATTGCCGGGACTACCTGGAACAGGTCACCGACGATGCCGTAGGCAGCTACCTCGAAGATCGGAGCACTCTTGTCGCGATTGATGGCAATCACGATGTCAGAGTCCTGCATCCCCACAAGGTGCTGAATAGCTCCGCTGATGCCACAGGCAATATATATCTTGGGGCGCACCGTCTTGCCGGTCTGCCCAACCTGGCGGTCACCCGGCATCCATCCTGCATCCACGGCGCTGCGAGAGGCTCCTACCACACCGCCCAGCTCATCGGCCAGCTCCTGCAGCAGGGCGAAGTTCTCCGGGCCCATCATGCCGCGGCCGCCGGAGATGATGAATTCGGCGCCGGCGATATCAACGGAACCCTTTCCATGGGTGTCCCGGATGATTTCGATCACCTTGGTCAGTATGTTCTCTTCCGGTACCGTAAACTCCTCGCGGACGATTGTTCCCCGGGCTTCCTCGTTGCGTGCAGCCATGGGCATGACATTGGGACGGACGGTGGACATCTGCGGACGGAACTTGTCGCACATGATGGTCGCCATGATGTTGCCGCCAAACGCTGGGCGGGTCTGCATCAGGTTCCGTTTTACATCAATGTCGAGTCCGGTGCAGTCGGCTGTCAAGCCGGTACCGACCCTGGTGGCGACAGCACCGGCCAGGTCGCGACCCATGCCGGTGGCACCCATCAGGATCACTTCCGGCTTGTAGGTTTCAATCAAATGACAGCAGGCCTCCACGTAAGCCTCGGTACGATAGTTTCGGAAGACCGGGGCATCAACCAGATAGGCCTTCTGGGCACCATAAGCGAAGGCTTCGACGCAGAGCGGCTCGACTCCATCCCCGATCACCACGGCACACAGTTCCACACCCAGTTTAACGGCAAGTTCCTTGCCCACTCCCAGAAGCTCCCACGAAACCCTGGCCGGTTCACCCTCGGTCTGCTCGATGAAGACCCATACCCCTTTGTATTCAGACAGCTTTTTCGACAGGGCGGCCGCTTCCGGATCTGTTTCATCTTCGACGGGAGCGGCGGAAGTCGCCAGTTCCGCGAGGATCTGTTGCTCCTCCGCAGTAAAGTACATATCCATTGCGGTGGCAGGACAAATCTTCACACACTTCTGGCAACCGATGCACTTTGGCGCTTCCACTATCGGCTCGCCTGCATCGTTCATCTCAATGCAGTTGACCGGGCAGGCGCTTTGGCAGCGAGCCCCGCAGGCAATGCACCGGCCTGCGATCAACCGGGCAATGCCGCGCGGTTTTTTCCGTTTTGCTGTGGGTTGCGGTTCGCTCATAAGGGCAACATATCCTTGGATAATAATGTGTTGATCAGCAGTCTGGCCGCTCCGTCCGGATCGGCGTAGCCGTCACCCAGGATCTCCCCCTTGGCCCGTTCCGGAGAGAATATCTTGGAAACCCAGGTGGGAGAGCCTTTCAGCCCGATGGATTGTTCATCAAGCTTGAGAACCTGATTGTTCCAGACCTCCACTGTAGCGTCCGATGCGGCAAGTCTCATGGGAACCCTGGGATAGCGGGGGCGGTTCAATTCCCGAACCACGGTCAGCATGGCCGGTAACGGTGCTTCCACGATCTCGTGCCGCCCCTCAAGCTTGCGGCTGACGCGAATCCTTCTGCCGGTGGTGTCCAGCTCGACGATCCTGTCCACCAGGGTCAACTGCTGAAAACCGAGCCGACTGGCAATGCCGGGACCAACCTGGGCGGTATCGCCGTCAATCGTCTGCTTGCCGCACAGCACCAGGCCGACCTCGTCGCATTCGTGGTGCAGCTTGTTGATGGCGGCAGACAGGACGTTGCTGGTGGCCAGTGTATCAGCACCGCCAAAAACACGGTCAGAGAGCAGAATTGCCCGATCCACTCCCAGAGCCAGAGCCTTCCTCAATGTCCCTTCGGCATTGGGCGGACCCATTGAAATGGCAGCCACGGCGCAGCCGAAGCGATCTTTGAGGCGCAAGGCCTCTTCCAGCGCATGGGTGTCGTAGGGATTGACGATGAAAGGAATCCCTTCACGCACCAGTGTGTTGGTGACCGGATCGATCTGCACCTGGGTCGTATCAGGAACCTGTTTGATACAGGCGACTATAAGCATGAACGGTGTTCTCCCAAAACTACAGTAATATGTGAATGCACGGCGCGCATTCCTCGCCGCACATGGCTTCCCTGCAATCCCCCAAACAGAGAAGAGGTGTCGTATATCCAAGAGCAGGAAGCATGCCGTTTTAGCCGTACTGAATGTGCCAGACAGGCCGCATTACGATAACGAATTAAAATTGCTGGACAATATCCGTGCGCGACTTAACAGGGCGACTGGGGTAATTAATCAGTAATAAATTAAATTTAAACAGTATTGCACGAAATTTGAGCAAAGAGAACAAAAATAATACAAACTTTTGTTATTCAGCCTAGCATTTATTTAAATCTTGTCAATAGCTGAATTTGTAAGCATCGCGGCATTGCTGATGATTTAATAATGTGCATTTACTTCCGCCATCTCTGTCACAACCAATTTAATGACTATTTTATTTGCATTTTATTCCGACTGCCATTATTCTCTGCCATATTATTTATCACGGAGGATGACAATGGCAAAGCTGGATGAAAAAATCGAAGAGATGTATCAGGAAGTTCTGAAGCGTAACCCCGGTGAAACCGAGTTTCATCAGGCGGTTCTCGAGGTTCTGGAATCCCTCGGGCCTGTTGTGGTCAAGCACCCGGAATACCTTGAGCGCAAGATCATTGAGCGTATTTGCGAGCCGGAGCGCCAGATAATTTTCAGGGTTCCCTGGCAGAACGACAAGGGCAAGGTGCAGATCAACCGTGGCTTTCGCGTTGAATTCAGCAGCGCATTGGGCCCCTACAAAGGTGGACTCCGTTTCCACCCCTCCGTGTATCTCGGCATCATCAAATTCCTTGGATTTGAACAGATCTTCAAAAACTCGCTGACCGGACTGCCGATCGGTGGTGGTAAGGGCGGATCCGACTTCGATCCCAAGGGTAAGACAGATGATGAAGTCATGCGTTTCTGCCAGAGTTTCATGACCGAACTGCATCGCCACCTGGGTGAACATACCGACGTTCCGGCTGGAGATATCGGAGTGGGGGGGCGCGAGATCGGCTACATGTTCGGCCAGTACAAGCGTATCACCAACCGCTACGAGCCGGGCGTACTGACCGGCAAAGGACTCACCTGGGGCGGTTCGCTTGTTCGCACCGAGGCCACCGGTTACGGCGCCACCTTCTTTGTCAACGAAATGCTTAAAGCCCGCAAGGACTCGTTCGCCGACAAAACGTGCCTGGTTTCCGGCTCCGGCAATGTGGCCATCTATACCATCGAAAAAATCCACCAGTTGGGCGGAAAATGCATTGCCTGCTCTGACTCAAACGGCGTGATCCTCCATGAGAAAGGGCTCGATCTCGACCTGATCAAGCAGCTCAAGGAAGTGGAGCGTCGCCGCATCTCCGATTATGTCGCAATTCACAAGGAGGCCAAGTACATACCCAACGGAAACATCTGGGATATTCCCTGCCAGGTAGCCATGCCTTCAGCTACGCAAAACGAGATTAACGGCAAGGACGCTGCCAACCTGGTAAAGAACGGCTGTATCGCCGTAGGTGAAGGGGCGAACATGCCAACAACCCCGGAAGGTGTGAAGGTATTCCTGGATGCCAAGATTGCCTACGGCCCGGGGAAGGCGGCCAACGCCGGTGGCGTGGCCACATCGGCGCTGGAAATGCAGCAGAATGCCGGACGTGATTCATGGACCTTCGAGTACACCGAGAAAAAGCTTGAAGACATAATGATCAACATTCACCGTAACTGTTATGAGACTGCCGAAGAATACGGAGCGCCGGGCAACTACGTTCTGGGCGCCAATATCTGCGGTTTCATCAAGGTTGCCAACGCAATGGTCGCTCATGGCTTGATCTGACAATAAAAGTACGCTAGTATGCGATTCAGCCCAGCCGTTTGGCTGGGCTTTTTTTCAATTTGAATTCGGACCGGGAGAAGGGCATGGCGCGTGTTGTACAGAAATACGGTGGTACCGCGGTTACCACGCCGGAGCAGATCAAGAAGGTTGCACAGCGGGTCATCGATTCGTACAATGACAATAATGATGTGGTGGTTGTCATATCCGCCCGGACAGGTGAAACCAACCGCCTGATCGAAATGGCTCACGAGATGTGCCCTGGTCAGGAGGGGCGCGAATACGACCTGCTGATTTCTGCCGGAGAACAGGTCTCGGTTGGTCTTCTGGCTCTCTGCATTACATCCATGGGCTACAAGACCAGAACCTATCTCGGCTGGCAGGTTCCGATCATCACCGATCCGATCCACACCAGAGCCTCAATTGAGGAGGTTGATCCCACGAAAATCATTACGGATCTCAAGCTGGGCTCAATCGTTATTGTGGCAGGGTTCCAGGGGATCGACAGGGGTGGCAACATTACAACGCTCGGACGGGGAGGCGGTGACACATCGGCCGTTGTCCTGGCTCATGCACTGGAGGCAGAACAGTGCGAGCTGTACTCGGATGTGGACGGGATTTTCACCGCTGATCCCGCAGTCTGCAGCGATGCCCGCAAGATAGAGTTAATATCATATGACGAGATGCTGGAACTGGCCAGCCAGGGGGCTCGGGGTGTCCAGATACGCGCCATCGAATACGCAAAGAAGCACAACGTCACAATTCATGTCCGTTCGAGTTTCACCGCCGCGAGCGGCACGCTGGTAACCGGGGAGGATACGACTATGGAAGGCGTTCTCGTTACAGGGATCGTATATGACAAAAATGAAGCCAAAATTGCCGTGCTCGGAGTGCCTGACAAACCGGGTACGGCGGCCAGAATACTCACCGCCCTTGCGGACAGCGGCATTTCAGTTGATATGATCGTTCAGAATGTCAGCCAGGCTGCATTGGCCGACCTTACCTTTACGGTTTCAAAGAATGATCTCGACAAGGCCAGCCTGATCACCACTAAAATTGCCGAAGAGCTTAATGTCCGTGAGGTTGTTGCCGACAGAAATATCAGCAAGGTCTCGATTGTGGGCCTCGGCATGAGGAATCATGCCGGTGTTGCGGCCCGTATGTTCACCGCTCTGGCCTACAACAATATCAACATCCAGATGATTTCCACCTCCGAGATCAAGGTGTCGGTGGCGATTGACGAGAGATATACCGAACTCGCCGTTCGCGTTCTCCATGAGGCATTCAAGATGCACGTGTGAACGAACCTTCCCTCCTGCCACAGCCCGTCAATCAGCTCTAATTCCCGCCGTTATCACGTACTCAAGTTAGTTATTGACATTTAAGATCGTTTTTGTATAGAATCAGGTCATAGACATACAGGACACAGTATTTAATCGAAAAAACAGTCATTTGCTTCCCGAATGGGGGTACGTTTGTTCCTCTCCATTGCCAAACCTGAACACGCTCGTTGCTCTATCTTTCTGCGATTACTCTTGCCTGCCCTGATGTACGTCTTCTGCGCTGTCTCTCCTGTCCACGCCCTGGAAAATGTAACCCTCCAACTCAAATGGCTGCACCAGTTCCAGTTTGCCGGGTATTATGCCGCTCAACAGAAGGGCTACTACCGGGATGCCGGGCTGGATGTCACCATTGTTCCTGCCACACCCGGCAAGGATCCGGTTCTTGATGTCATCGGCGGCAAAGCCCAGTACGGTGTCGGCACCAGCAGCCTGCTGCTGCTGCGCAATGCGGGAAAGCCGGTGGTGGTGCTGGGGGTTATTTTCCAGCATTCACCCTTTATCCTGGTGACCAGGGAGCAATCTGCCAACCAGACTGTTCACGATCTTGTAGGCAAGCGCCTGATGCTGGAACCGCAGTCTGAAGAACTGGTGGCCTACCTCAAACAAGAGGGTATGCCGCTGGATAAAATGAAGCTTATTGACCACAGCTACAATCTCAAAGATCTTATTGAGGGAAAAGTCGACGTTGTTTCCGGGTATATTACCGACGATCCTGATGTGCTGGAACGAGCCAATTTTCCCTACCATGCCTATACACCACGAGCCGCCGGCATAGACTTTTACGGCGACAACCTTTTTACCACCGATAACGAGCTGAAGAACCATCCTGCCCGGGCCAGAGCCTTCCGGGAGGCAAGCCTGAAGGGGTGGCAGTATGCCCTGCAACACCCGGACGAGATCATCGACCTGATCATATCCTCATACGCACCGCAATCCGACCGCGCCCACCTGAAATATGAAGCCGAGCAGATCAGGCAGCTTATCCAGCCGAATCTGGTGGAGATCGGCTACATGCACACCGGGCGCTGGCAGCATATAGCCGACACATATACCGGGCTCGGCATGCTGCCCAAAGGTGTCGATCTCGCCACGTTCATGTTTGATGCGCATCCGCATAAGAATCTCAGCTATTTTTACGGGATGGGATATCTGCTCCTGACCCTGGCTGTCCTTATCATTGCTGGATGGCTGTTCAAAACCTCACGAAACCTGAAGAACAGTGAGGAGAAGTTTTCCAAGGCGTTTGTGCATTCTCCGCTGATGAAGACCATCGGTGGCCTGGAAAGCGGTTTTTTTCTGGATGTGAATGACAAATTTTGCGAGGTGACCGGTTTCAACAAGGATGATGTGATCGGCAGGAACTCGGCTGATATTGGGCTCTTGACTCGTGAAGACCGCCAGAAACTGCTGGACGCATTCAGTCAAACCGGGCGATTTGCTGACGTGAAACTGAAGCTGCATACGGCAATGGGCACCGTGTTGGATTGCGTCTATTTCGGCGAAGTTATAAAGGTCGGCAAAAAACAGCAGCTCCTGTGCGTTATTCTTGACGTGACCGTGTACAATCGGGCGGAAGAGCAGATTCGCATCCTTTCCCAGGTAGTTGAGCAAAGCCCGGTAACAATTATGATTACCGATCTGAAAGGCACAATAGAATTTGTCAATCCCCGATTCACACAATTAACGGGCTACTCTTTTGAAGAGGCGCTTGGGCAGAACGCGAGCATTCTCAAGGCGGGCGACAATCCGCCTGAACTGTACCAAAAACTCTGGGAAACCATCACCTCAGGCGGTGTATGGGAAGGAGAGATGCATAACAGAAACAAGAACGGCGAACTTTTCTGGGAACGGGCCGCAATATCACCCTTCAAAAATGTGGATGGCGTGATAACCGGGTATCTCGCCATCAAGGAGGATGTTACCGAGCAGAAAAAAGTTAGGGAGCAACTGCTCCAGTCCCAGAAGATCGAAGCTATCGGGCAGTTGACCGGAGGATTGGCCCATGATTTCAACAACCTGCTCACCATTATCGGCGGCTATGCCAACCTGCTTGTGATGTGCATGAAACCGGGTGACCCCAATCGGGAAAGGCTGCAACATATCCTGACGGCGGCGGAAAAGGCGGGCAATCTGACTCACAGTCTGCTGGCCTTCAGTCGCAAGCAGACCATGAAAACCGAAACCATCAATCTGAACATCATTATTTCCCAGATTGGCGTGTTTATTAAAAGGGTCATTGGAGAAGATATCTCCTTCACCACATCAATGCGTGAAGACCCCTTACACGTCCATGTGGACAGCGGCCAGATCGAACAGGTGCTGATCAACCTGGCGACCAACGCACGGGATGCTATGCCTGCGGGGGGCGTCCTGAGCATTACAACCGATCTATTAACCATTGATGATGAGTATGTCAAGGCTCATAACTTCGGAATCCCCGGCAGGTTTGCAGTAATGATGATCTCCGACACCGGCATCGGCATGGGTGAAGAGACGCAGCGTAAAATTTTCGAGCCGTTTTTTACGACCAAGGAGGTTGGCAAGGGAACAGGGCTGGGCATGGCCATGGTGTATGGCATTGTGAAACAGCATAATGGCGTTATTTGCGTGTATAGCGAAGAGGGGCATGGCACCGTATTCAAAATCTATCTGCCGCTTGTTGGAGGTGACGTTCTGCTGAAAGAGCAGGCGATGGATCAGCTTCCCCCACCCGTCGGCTCGGAAACCGTGCTGGTGGTTGAGGATGAACCGGCAGTTCAGCAATTGATGGAGGATATTCTCAAACATGGCGGCTATGATGTCATTCTGGCCGGAAATGGGCGAGAGGCGGTCCAACTGTTTGCCGACAACCATACCAGGGTTAAAATGGTAATTATGGATTTGATCATGCCGCTAATGGGCGGGAAAGAGGCCAGCCGTGAGATGCAGAAGATTGCGCCTGACGTGCGGATACTGTTCTGCAGCGGCTATCCTCCTGATGTTCTGAAAAGAAAGGGTGATCTTGGCCAGGATGCCGAGTGCATTGTGAAACCGGTGCTGCCGAGACAACTGTTGAAAAAGGTACGTGAAGTGCTTGACCGGACGTAGAATTCTGTTCTCATGCAGTAATTCCAATTCCAGATCAAGGATGATATCAAGGCGGCGAGGATTGAGGCGGCGAGGGTACTTTCTTGTACGTTGAACGGCCGAAGACGAGCCAACGCAGATAGGGCCTTGATATGGAATTGGAATGAGACCATATCCAGGAGGAGAGCATTATGAGCACAACAAATGCATTGTTTGGCCGGATTCAAATGCAGCATCACTCAATCAACACCCTGATTCAGTGGGGAGAGCACCTCACCGTCGAGCACCCCGAGATCGACGCTCAGCACAAGGCTCTGTATGATCTTGGCACCACCGTGTACGAAAAATGGCGCGCCGGAGGAAGTGTCAATGCCCTGCGACCAGCGGTGGAAAAACTGACCGCGCTTCTCAAGGATCATTTCTCCTATGAAGAGCAGGTGCTCACCGGGATCGGTTACGCGGGTCTTGATGAACATGTTGCGGAACATCGCAGTATGCTTGATGAGATGGAGGTGGTGCGAGAACAGTTCTACCGTTTTGAAGATGACGGCAAGCCGTCCGGCGGCTCTTTGCTGGCTCCCGGCTGGCCGGTATTACAGTTGATTCTCGGGTTCATAATCGGCCATGTAAGCACCAGTGATATGGGCTACTGCAGGGCACTTGTCGACAGCCGCGCAGCGTCCTGATAATCCGGGTTGCCAAATACCCGTAACTATTGGCAGGGAGGTTCAGCTCGTGTAACGCCGTTTGTCGCCAGTCGGCGGAAGGCCGAGGCCTTGACGGCGGCGTACACGACGCTTCCCTGTTCGATGCCCAGTTCACGGGCGGCCTCCGGGACAATCTCGGCAACCAGCGTTCCCTCACTGCACTTCAGCTCCACGCCCAGCTTTGATGCGCTCTCAAACAGCCCGATAACCGTGCAGTGCAGCAGATTACGGGCACTGATTGCCTCAGGGTGTTTTTTGAAGAGGATAATATCCTTTGATGAAAGCTCGAACAGGCCGCTGACAGTGTCCCGATTACCTACCGACAGCAGCAGCTCGCCACCTTTCCAGCAGTAGACGCACATGCCGTGCCGTTCCGTCATGCCGTCCAGCTCCAGCAGGTTTATATAGCCGACCGCGCTTTGTCCCATGCGCTTACGCGCCAGCTCCTCGCTAGTGGTCTGTCCGACCAAAGCACCCCCTTCAAACGCCAGAACCGTATCAGTCATCAGACGCATCTCCACCAGCGAGTGGGAAATGAACAGGTAGGGAATGCCGAACTGTTCGCTGACACTCTTCAGATAGGGAATGATCTGGAAGCGCAGGGTGTCATCCAGCGCCGACAGCGGCTCGTCCATCAGCAACAGGCGCGGGTTGGCAAGGATGGCACGCCCCAGGGCAACGCGCTGTTTTTCGCCACCCGACAGGTTGGTGACACCACGGTCGAGCAGACCATCCAGTTTCAGCACGGCAGCCAGTATGTCGAAATCAACCGCACGAAACTCAGCCGGGCAGCGTTTATAACCATAGAGCAGGTTGTTCCGGACATTCAGATGGGGAAACAGGCAGTGCTGCTGGAAGACCATGGCGATGCGCCGCTGCTCAGGGCGCAGGTTGATCCGATTGTCGCTGCTGAAGAGCGTGACACCATCAAGCACAATCTCACCACGATCAGGCGCGACAAGCCCCGCCAGTATAGCCACAAGAGTCGATTTACCGCTGCCGGACGTGCCGAAAATGCCCACCCTCTGTCCTTCAACCGTGAAGTCGGTTTCCAGTGTAAATTCACCAAAACTTTTTGCCGTTTTCATGGAGAGCCGCATATCAGTCGCTCCGGGCCGCTTTTTTGGCCATGGTTTCGTGGAGGAAAAGCACAATCACTGATATGGCAACCGAAACAAGGCAGAGTGAAAGCGCCATGCTTTCGCCGGTGGGCGAAGCAGCATATTCGTAGATCGCAAGCGGGATTGTCTGGGTCACGCCGGGGATATTGCCGGCCACGATGATAGTTGCGCCGAATTCACCCAGGCTGCGGGCGAACATCAGAGATGAGCCGGCCACCAGTCCGGGAATGGAGAGCGGCAGGATGACGGTCATCAGGGTGTCGGGCCAGCGTGCTCCGAGAGTACGGGAGGCATTGATCAACTGGGGATCGATCCCCTCCATGCCAATGCGGACTGAACGCACCAGCAGCGGGAAACCGACAACTGCAGAAGCTATCACCGCTGCTTTGAGCGTGAAGATCAGACGAATGCCGACTTCGTCAAGCAGGGAGCCGAGCCAGCCGTGCCTCCCCAGCAGAAGCAGCAGAAAATATCCTACAACAACCGGTGGCATGGTCAGCGGCAGGTTGATCAGAACTTCCAGCAGCACCTTGCCGCGAAATTGTACGAAGGTAATCAGGTAGGCCACGGCAAAGCCGAACGGCAGCGATAGCAGGGTTGCTGCAATCGACACCTGAAGCGAAAGCCGGATGGCATCGTAATCTGCGGGGGTTAGTGGAGTCATGGCCTGTCCTGCATCACTTCATGGCGGCTATCCGCGCACTTCATTCTTGAGGATCGTCTTCATTTTTTTCAGACGACTGATGCCCTGTCTGCAGGCCTCAAAGGCATCTTCGCTGTTGGGTGAACTTGCGGCAACGAGAGAGATAATGTCTCCGAGGCCGAGCCGACCGGTACGACGAATAAACAGGTCATCCTCCAGCGAAAATTCAGCGTTCAGTTTGTCAGCAATATCGAGCAGTTCCGCTTCGGCATCACCGTTTGTGGCATAATCGATGTAACTCGTCGTCCCCCCCGCCCCTGCCATTGGCTTTACGACTGCATAGTGAAACACCACCGATCCAGCATTTTTTGCAGCGATCAGCCCATATACACACGATGGGTCTATTGGTTCAGGCGATATTTTGACCATTGTTCGGCCCCCTTTATTTGGTCGCAAACCCGTACTTTGTCAGCACCGACCTGGCATCATCACCGTGCAGATAGGCAAAAAAGGCGGCGGCATCCCTGTTTTTTGAACCCGTAACCGTCAAGGACATGGGATAGGTCACCCTCGGATACAAATCCTGTGGCACCGTAAAGAGAATCTTTGCCTGTTTAGCCTGAAGAGCGTCGGTCCGGTAAACAAAAGCGCCATCAACTTCACCGCGTTCGGCATACATCAGGGATTCGCGCACATCCTTGGCCATGACCAGCTTCTTCTCCAATTGTTTATCGATTCCAGCTTTTTTGAAGGCTCCCATGGCATATTCGCCGGCAGGAACACTTTTTGGACTGCCGATGGCAATTCTCTCCAGTTTCCCCAAATCCTGCATTGATGAAGCCTTACCGGTTTTACCGGCAAAGACCAGCGTGTTGTAGGTAAAGGTCGCAATACTGGCCACATCTGCCAGGTTCTTTTTCTTCAGATAATCCATCCATTCCAGATTCGCGGAAATAAAGACATCAGACGGGGCGCCGTTTTCAATCTGTTTGGCCAACGCTCCGGAAGCTCCGTAGTTCTTGATAAACTTCACGCTGGCGTTCTTTTTGGCAAAGTTATCGGACAGTTCGTTGATGACTTCTTTCAGGCTGGCGGCAATAAAGAGATTGACGTCGGCGGCGAACACCGGGGTAGACGGCAGGATCAGGCAAAACAGGGTTGTTACTATTTTGAAAGCATTTTTCATGCAGTGAACCTCCGGAGTAAGTTGAGTTTGACTTGATATTGAAGATCAAATTGGTTGAATAATAACGCCAATATCGGAAGGTTTGCCGAAATAGACCGACGATAGAACCATGATGTCGATTCCGGTAGCAGCATACTCGCCGGCATTGGACTCATTGATCCCGCCGGCAGCGGAAATCTGGATATACGGGTTGGCTGCACGTATTGCGGCAACCGCACCAAGCAGCTCAGAAGGGCCTATTTTATCAAGCTGCACGATCTGGGCACCGCTTCGGGCAATCAGAAGGGCTTCTTCAGC
>CAIPTY010000013.1 GCA_903868145.1 uncultured Desulfuromonadales bacterium
CTCCTTGAGGCCGATGTCAATTTCAAGGTTGTGAAAGATTTTGTTGAAAATGTACGGTTAAAGGCGGTCGGCACCGAGGTGCTGGAGAGCCTGAGTCCCGGACAGCAGATTATACGCATAGTCCATGACGAACTGGTTGCCGTAATGGGTGGGGGCAATACTGCCCTCAATCTGGCAGCCAAGCCGCCGGTAGCCATCATGATGGTCGGTTTGCAGGGTGCCGGAAAGACAACCACCTGCGGTAAACTGGGCAGACACCTGAAAGGGTTGAAACGCCGTCCACTTCTGGTTCCGGCAGACGTCTACCGTCCGGCTGCCATCGAACAACTGAAAACAGTCGGAAAACAGCTCGGTCTCGAGGTCTTCAACTCCACGGCTGATCAGAAGCCGGTACAGATTTGCTCTGCCGCCATGCATTTCGCGGAATTAAATGGCTACGACACCGTCATTCTGGACACTGCGGGACGTCATCAGATTGACGATTTTCTGATGGGTGAACTGGCGGAGATCAAGTCCGCCGTGCAACCGCTGGAGATTCTCTTTGTTGCCGACGCCATGACCGGTCAGGAAGCCGTGAACGTGGCGGGAGGCTTCAACGAGCGCCTTGATATCAGCGGTGTTGTCCTCACCAAGCTGGACGGAGACGCCAAGGGGGGAGCTGCACTTTCCATCAAGGCCGTGACCGGAAAACCGATCAAATTCGTCGGGATCGGTGAGAAGCTGGACGCACTTGAGATTTTCCACCCGGACCGGCTCGTGTCACGTATTTTGGGAATGGGTGATGTCCTGACCCTGGTTGAGAAGGCCCAGTCTGTCTTTGATGAGAAGGAAGCTGCGCGTCTCCATCAGAAGATGAAGAAAAGCCAGTTTGATCTTGAAGATTTTCTGGGGCAGCTCCAGCAAATCCGCAAGATGGGGTCACTGGAATCCATCATGGGTATGATCCCCGGCATGGGCAAGATGATGAAACAGATGCAGGGAGCCCAGCCGAGCGAGCGCGAGATGAAGCGGATCGAGGCCATTATCCGTTCCATGACGCCCGGCGAGCGGGCCAATCACGGCATCATCAATGGCAGCCGACGCCTTCGTATCTCAAAAGGCAGCGGCACGACCGTACAGGAAGTAAACCAGCTGCTCAAACGTTTCACCGAGGCTCAAAAGGTTGTCAGGCAGTTGCAGAAACTCGGCCCCAAAGGTCTCCTCAAGGGAATGGGTGGGCTCGGCAAGGGTATGATGCCGTTTGGTTAGCATACAGATAAAAACTCGTACGACACTAATCGCTAGAGGAATTGATCCAGGAGGAATAACAATGGCAACAAAAATCAGGCTTGCACGGGCAGGCGCCAAGAAAAGACCTTTTTACCAGGTGGTTGTCGCGGACGAACGCAGCCGCAGGGATGGACGTTTTCTCGAGAATATGGGCACATATGACCCCACCAAAAATCCGGCAGTGGTCAAACTGAATGAAGCAAAGATCATCGCATGGCTCGGAAAGGGTGCCCAACCCACTGACACCGTCAAGCAGCTCCTCAAAAAAGCGGGCATTCTGGACAAGGTGGCTGCAGCAAGCGCATAGTCTCTCATTCAAGCCCGGTCCGCCGGTCATTCTACAATGAGCAGAGGATACCGCCATGAAAGCACTTGTGGAAACCATCGCAAAGTCATTGGTTGATGACCCCTCACAGGTCACGACAGCCGAGGATATGGAAGAGGATTCTCTGGTCATCAGGCTGAGTGTCGCAAAAGAAGATATGGGACGCATCATCGGCAAGGAAGGTCGCACCGCCAAGGCGATTCGCACCATCCTCAACGCTGTGTCAACGAAGGACAATAAGAAGGCCATCCTCAAGATTGTTGAATAATGCGTGATTCTGAAGAGTTGATCCCTGTTGGAAAAATTATCGGTTCTCACGGGATCAAGGGGCAGATGAAGCTTCACTCCTACTCAGGCAATTTCAGCAGCCTGACAGAGGCTCGTTCTGTCGTAATCAGGAAACCTGATGGAACCCTCAGCGATTTCACCATCAGGGGTGCCACAGCGAACAATGGCAGATTCATCATCTCCCTGGTGGATTTTGACGATATTGACGCGGTTGCTCCCCTTGTGGGGAGCGAATTGTGCATCAGGCGCGGCAACCTGCCCGAACCCGCCGAAGATGAATATTACTGGTGCGACCTGATCGGACTCCGGGTTTTCACGGATGAAGGCGCCCAGCTCGGTTGCATCACAGATATATTTGAAACCGGCAGCAGCGATATTTACGTTGTTCAGGGCGAGGCGCGGGAGTATCTGATTCCCGCCATTGGCGAGGTGGTAAAAACAGTTGACCTGAATGGCGGGATGATTGTTGTGACACCGCTGGATGGTCTGCTCGATTTATGAGATTCGACATACTTACCCTCTTTCCGGAGATGTTTTCCGGTCCGTTTGACAGCAGCATCATCAAACGGGGCAAAGACAAACAGCTCATTGACATCGAAATATTCAACATCCGCGACTGGGCGGCCGGTCGTCACCAGGTAACCGATGATGCCCCCTACGGAGGCGGAGCGGGAATGGTAATGAAGCCGGAACCGCTTGTCGACTGCATAGAATCCGTGAAGTCCCGGCATCCCGCATCTGCCGTGGTGATGACCTCGCCCCGGGGGCGACACCTGACACACCGGACAGCCATGGAACTGGCCGGGCGCTGTGGCTTGATTATTGTCTGCGGCCGCTATGAAGGCATTGATGAACGCGTTCGTTCCCTCTGCATCGATGATGACATTTCACTAGGCGACTTTGTACTGTCGGGCGGCGAAATTGCGGCCATGGCCATCGTAGATGCCGTCACGCGGCTTGTACCGGGCGTTTTGGGCAGCGGAGAGTCAGCGGCAACCGACTCGTTCTGCGACGGCCTGCTGGAATATCCCCACTACACCCGCCCACCGGAGTACAGAAGTTTACCGGTTCCGGACGAGTTGCTCTCGGGCAACCATGAGCTGATCCGCACCTGGCGTCGTCGCGAGTCCTTGCGAACGACCCGCAGGCTCCGCCCCGATCTCTTGCTGACAATCGACCTGTCACAGGAAGACAGGAAGCTGTTGGCTGAACTGGAGCAGGCAGATGCCGCCGGCAACCTCTAATCTGGCCATAGCACTGCTGCATTATCCGGTTTACAACAAACTACGCGAGGTGGTCACCACAGCCCTCACCAACCTGGATCTGCACGATATTGCCCGTTCATCCTGGACATTCGGACTCGATCGTTTGTATATCGTAACACCATCGAAGGATCAGCAGGCATTGGCACACAGGATTACAGGTCACTGGCAGGAGGGTTGGGGAGCCGCATATAATCCGGACAGAAAAGAAGCACTTGATCGTGTGCGGATTGTTGACACTCTGGAGCAGGCCATTTCTGATTACCAGGCCTGCTTTACAAATACCGTTCAGACGGTCGCTACCGGAGCATCTCACAAGGAAGGCTGCATGAGTTGCCGGGAGTTCAGGCGTATGTTTGAAGGCGCCCCGGAGAATCCCTTCCTGCTGCTTCTGGGTACGGGGTGGGGGTTGACGGATGAGTGTTTCAAAGCCGCTGATCATATCCTTGAACCGATACAGGGGACGGGAGAATACAATCATCTCTCGGTACGATCTGCTGCGGCAATTCTGCTTGATCGGCTGAGGGGAATAACAGGCTTTACCCATACGTAACAAAGAGAGACTTAGAGGAGGAATCTATCAATGAACACCATCGATTTTCTGGAACTGGAACAGATGAAGAAGAACATCACCCCTTTCAAGGTTGGTGATACGGTCAAGGTACACGTCAAGATCGTTGAGGGCGATAAGCAGCGCATCCAGGTTTTTCAGGGTGTTGTCATCGGTCGTCAGAACGGCGGAATCCGTGAGTCCTTTACGGTACGCAAAATTTCCAACGGCATCGGCGTGGAAAGGGTATTCCCGCTCCACACGCCTGTTGTCGAGGCCATTGAAGTGGTAACACGCGGACATGTCCGCCGTGCCAAGCTTTACTACCTGCGCAAACTGCGTGGAAAAGCGGCCCGTATCCGCGAACGCAAATACGTGGCAGCCGCATGAAACCCGGAAAGCCCCGCCCTGCGGGGCTTTTTCTTTACGGGAACCCACGATGAAACAGGCCGGACTCTTTGATTGCAATCCCATAGATCTGCTCTTCCATGAGAGGCAGGTGCGCAGTCGCGGATTTCAGGTGATTGCCGGAATCGATGAAGCCGGTCGTGGACCGCTTGCGGGGCCGGTGGTTGCCGCTGCGGTGATACTGCCGGAGCATTGCCTGATCAAAGGGGTCAATGACTCCAAAAAATTATCACCGCCGATGCGGGACCGCCTGTATGACGAAATCATGGCACAGGCCATTTCTGTTGGGGTCGGCATGGGGAGCCCGGGGCTGATCGACCGTATCAATATTCTCCAGGCCACACGCCATGCCATGCGGGAAGCCCTTTTTCAGATGACTACCCAGCCTGACTACATCCTGATAGACGGCATCACCACCATAGATACCACCACCCCCCAGAAAACCATCAAGAAGGGTGACTCCCTCAGCATCTCCATCGCCGCAGCATCGATTATCGCCAAGGTAAGCCGGGACAGGCTGATGCGCGAGCTTGACGGAGTGCACCCCGGCTACGGATTTTCCGGTCACAAGGGTTATGGCAGCGCTTCCCATCTGGATGCGATTCGCCGGCTCGGCCCCTCCCCTGTCCACCGCCTGACCTTCGGGGGTGTCAAGGAGCATCTGCAATGCCTCTCTTCCTGATCACCTTTCTCTCTCTGTACGGTGGCATGCACGTTTATGGCTTCATCCGGCTACGTGCAGCATTTCCGATCAATCAGCCGGCTTTGTCGATTCTGGCAGGTGTGATGGGTCTTTTGACCGTGGCCCCCCTGATCGTCAGACTGGCGGAGGCAAACGGCCTCGAACGGACGGCGCTCTGGATCGCCTGGCCGGCCTATATCTGGATGGGCAGCATCTTCATCTTCTGCTCATTCCTGCTGGCGCTGGATGCAGTGCGGTGGGTAGCCTGGCTGGCATGCCGTTATTCGGGAGCGGTCATCCCCGGTTTCCTTACGTCGGTAATTGCCTGTGAATTCGCCCTGCTGCTGGCGATTCTCACCAGCGTATACGCCGTATATGAAGCCCGCCGGATTCGTACCGAGCATGTCACCGTGAGCACAACCAAACTGGCACCGGGAATCGCCAGGCTTCGGATCGTCCAGATTTCCGACGTCCACCTGGGGCTTCTCTTCCGTGAGTCACGGCTTGAATCCGTGTTAAAAGTGGTGCGGGAGGCCCATCCCGACATACTAGTTTCGACGGGCGATCTGGTGGATGGCAGGCTTTCCCGTGAAGACGTTGTATCCCGCATGAACCGTCTGGCTGGCATGATTGCGGCAGTTCCCGCCAGGGTTGGCAAGTTCGCCGTTGCCGGTAATCATGAGTTTTATGCCGGAATCGGTCCGGCGCTGGATCTTACACGCGCCGCCGGTTTCACGGTACTGCGGAACCAGTCGCAACGGCTTCCGGAAGGCATCATCATCAGCGGTGTCGATGATCCGGCCGGAGATCGGGGCGCTGCCTCCGCGGCAGTACATGAAAGCGAACTGCTGAAATTATTGCCGAGCGATCAGTTCCATCTGCTGCTCAAGCACAGGCCGGTGCTGCTCCCCTCCAGTGATGGCCGTTTTGATTTGCAGTTGTCGGGACACGTTCACAAGGGTCAGATATTCCCGTTCAATCTGCTGGTACGCCTGAGGTTTCCGATCCCCGTCGGCACTTCCCCGACAGCGGCCAGATCCCTGATTCATGTTTCCCGTGGCAGCGGCACCTGGGGGCCCCCCATGCGATTGCTGGCACCACCGGAAGTGACCATCATTGACGTCGTGGCCGGGCTGTAAATGATTGTCGAAGATACGGGTGAACTGGCATTTGATGCCGGCTGAACGGCAAGGGGTCAATGTCTGAGATACCGGACGACTGCCCGGTTATGCTCATCAAGGGTACGCGAAAAATGGTGCGTGCCATCCTGCCGGGCTACAAAATAGAGGTACTGCGTATCGGCAGGATGAAGCGCCGCCCTGATGGCGTCCGTTCCCGGGTTGCCGATGGGGCCGGGCGGGAGTCCCTTGATCAGATAGGTGTTGTACGGTGAATGGCGCTGAATGTCGGCTCGGCTTATCCTGCCGGGAAAGGCACGAACACCGTAGACCGCCGTGGGATCACTCTGCAGCGGCATACCAAGGCGTAGCCGATTGTTAAATACTGATGAAATCAACGGTTTTTCTGCGGGTGATACCGCTTCTTTTTCTATCATTGATGCCAGTGTGACAATTTCGTGACGGGTCAGCCGTGACTGTTGCCCCTGTGCGAAAACGTCTGCGTGGTTTTTTTCAAACTGACCGACCATCTGGGCCAGCAACTGTTCCGCACCGTCGCCGCGTGAAAGGTTGTAGGTGGCAGGATACAAATACCCTTCCGGGGTGCCGACGCGAATATTCAAACGCTGAAGCACCTGAGCATCACTGCAGGCTCTCAGAAATTCCTCCCGGGTGAAGTACCCTTTTTGCTCCAGCAATTCCGCCGCCTGAAAGATCGAATACCCTTCCGGCAGGGTAAATCTCCGGTAATCCACATCACCATCTATAAGCTTTTTGAGGATATCCGGCTCCGTCATGCCATCGTTAAAACGGTAATCCCCCGCCTTCAGATGGTGGGCATGCCCCCGGAGCCGGGTCACCAGGATGAAATGCCAACTGCTGCGTATAATACCACCTGATTTCAACTCCGCAGCCAGTTTCCTGACACCGCTGCCTGCCGGAAAGGAAATATCCCGTATGATTGCACCATCCCCAACCGGGACGAACAGACAGAACAGGTACCACGTGAGCAGCAGGGGGAGAAGAGCGCGGATACACCATACCGGGAGCATTTTCAGTGAAGAAGTTATCGTAAACATTGGCGCCATTATGGTGATATTTTATTGTACCGTCAAGCATCAGTGGGCTGTAATTCAAATTCCAGATCAAGGATGATATCAAGGCGGCGAGGATTGAGGCGACGAGTCGTACTTTCTCGTACGTTGAGCTGCCGAAGACGAGCCAACGAAGATAGGGCCTTGATATGGAATTGGAATAACCGGCATTCATTGACAACACGCGGTATTATTGCTAAATATCTGCACTATCCGGTTGAGTATCACATCTCAGCAGCATCGCATCCGAGACAATCATGCCCTACCCCGAAACGGTCAGCCTGCCATTCAACTTTTCATCAATCAGGAACGATTTTAACTTTCTGGCACACAGCCAAAACCATCCCACGGAAACCGGAATATGGGTCATTATCCAGGGCAACAGCGTCATCGTGGTTCAGCATGAAGGCACCATCACACTGCCGCAAGGGAAGCTTCCCGAGTGGCTCGCTCCACATCACCGGAGTTCGCTCTGCATCGGCTTGTGGCAGGGCAGGCCGGTACGGGCCATGACCATCAGCAGCTCCATTACTATAGAGCCACCTTGTATCAGTGAGCCGTTCAATGCCGGTCAGACTCGTCTGGACATCCAGACCCTCACACTGTCGGGACTTGCCAAACAGATACTGCACTGGGAAAATGCCAGCAGGCATTGCCAGCGCTGCGGCTGCGCCATGACGGACATTATCGGCAGTTGGGGCAAGCGCTGTTCCTCGTGCAAGGCAGAACAGTTTCCCCATATTCATCCCTGTGCAATCGTGCTGGTCAAGAAGGGGAGAGAGTTGCTGCTGACCCGCAAAGCGGAATGGGTACCCGGCAGATACAGTCTGGTTGCGGGCTTCCTGGATTTCGGCGAGTCGCTGGAGGAGTGTGCCATCCGCGAAGTCAGGGAAGAGACAAATATATCCATCTGCAATGTGCGCTATGTGGGAAGCCAGAACTGGCCTTTTCCCGCACAACTCATGGCCGGGTTTGTTGCTGACTACGCTGCGGGTGACATCGTCATTGACACAGATGAACTTGAAGATGCCCGCTGGTTCAACGCAGATCAGCCGCCCGACCTGCCGCCCCACCGCAGCATAGCCCGCTGGATCATCGAAAATTTTTCAGGGTGCTGAGTAATGATGAGAGGAGTCGTTATGAAAAGAAAAGTATACATGTCACTGGTCATCCTGATCTTCGTAGTCAGTTTTTTTGGGGTTTGTTACGCAAAAAATTCTGAAAGCGCCGTAGCGGCGGTATTTATCTCTTCTCAAGGCGAACGCCTGACGGCCCGATTCGATACCGGTTCGAAAATGGTGACTCTGGAACTTTCAGACGGCACGATCATTACCCTGCCCGTTGCCGTATCTGCATCCGGCTCACGTTACAGTGATGGCAAAACGACCTTTTGGGAGCATCAGGGGGGCGTAACGCTGTACAGTGGAGAAATGCTGCTGTTTGAAGGAAAAGAATACTCGGCACCTAATTCAGACCATCCCGGACCTGGTAATCTCAATAGGCTTCAGAATTGAAATCCCCATGAAAAAGATCTTGTTATACTCCAGGTGCTCCGGAAAACCGGCTGGCGAATCAGTGGCAGCAACGACGCAGCGCTTCTCCTTGACCTCAAACCCAGTACTCTTGGCACCCGGATAAAGAGATTAGGCATCGCCGTAAATAGCCGAAATCTGATAAAATACGCTGTTTATACCAAGAGCATATCCACCAAATATGGTGAATATGCCAAATATGGTAGTTATCCGTAACGTTTTTTCACGTCCCCTGCACGGTCTCATTTCACTTTCCACTGTACAATCAAACAATTACAGCCTGTTAACTGTCTAGCGGCCTCTGGCACGGTAGTTGCCGGTAATCTCATGGTTAATTTCGTATAAGAGGAATCTATATCACGAAAATCAATCATAAAATTCTTGCTTCACTTGTCGGCGCTGCCTTGCTGGTTACTCTGGGGGTGGAGGCGTTCTAAGTTCAAACTTCAAGGTTTAAAATAGTGAAGAAAACGTCGAAGATCGAACATCAAGGATTACCAGACGTTTATTTCGTAGAAATTTCCGTCACTGACATCGCAGGGAGCAGGTTCAGTTTCACCATTCCTCTGCTACGAGAGGGTACACCAGACTCCCTCGCGAAAAGGCCGGACGGTGCCCGCGGCAGAGACGACACGATTATGTGATTAAACTCGGAATTTGACAAAAGACCGGAGGAGAAGAGCGTGATGCCACAAAAAATATTGATAGTCGAAGACAATTCGAACAACCGCAGCCTGTTCAGAGATATTTTGAGCATTCATGGGTATGAGGTGTCGGAAGCCGTTGACGGTCAGGATGGTGTGGATCAGGCCAGAAAACTGATACCGGATCTGATCCTGATGGATATCCAGATGCCGGGAATGGACGGCATGACCGCCGGCAGCATCCTGAAGGCTGACCCTGCAACTGCAAGTCTGAAGATTATCGCCCTGACCTCCTTTGCCATGCTAGGCGACCGGGAAAAGTTCCTGGAGGCCGGATTCGACGGATACATCTCCAAGCCGATCAACACTCGCGAACTGCCCGAGCAGATAAAACAGTGGCTGGAAGGTGGACCATTATGAACAACGTTGAAATGGTATGAGTACCCTCTCTCCGGATCGGGAATATCTGAAAAGTCTGACCCTGCTGTACGTTGAAGATGATGAACTTACCCGTGAAATTTTCAGCGAGTTCCTGTCGCGCCTCGTCGGGAAATTGATCACTGCACATAACGGTGCTGAGGGGTTGAATGCCTATCAAGCCCACAATCCGGATATCGTTATCACTGACATCCAGATGCCGGTCATGGACGGCCTGACCATGATACAGGAAATCCGCAACCTTGATAAAAACAAGTCGATTCCAGTCCTACTCATGTCCGCCTTTGAGCAGGTTGATTACTTGAAACGTTCCATCCCGCTTGGGGCGTTCGATTATGTTGTCAAGCCGCTTGAACCGGATAAGTTTACCGCATCACTGCTTGCATGTGCCCGCCACCTGCTCGAAAAGAAAACGCAGCATCAGGCTCAGGACGAGATTGTGGCATCGCGCAATATATACGCCGAGCTTTTTGATTTTGCGCCGGTTGCATATTTTGTCTTTGATACTCAGGGGGTGATTCGGGAAGCAAATCTGAGCGGTAGCCATCTGCTCGGCATTGAGCGGCACCTGTTGGCAGGAAAACCCTTTAGCAGTTTTGTAGCGAATGAAGAGGGTAAGGAGGAAATTGCGCAACACCTCGAAAGTGTCGTACGGAGAGAGGGGATGCAGAAGTGTGACATCAGGCTAACAGGGAATGACGGTACAGAAATTTTCGGGCAACTTCAGAGTGTCCTGGTGGGCTCGGAAAAAAGCGGTAATATGTGTATCCTTTCTTCTGTTGTTGATGGAACGGTTGGCGAAAAATTGAAAAAAGATATTCTAGGGGCCCTAGAATATGCTGAAAACATCGTTGAAACAGTCCGTGAACCGCTGGTGGTGTTGAATTCAGAGTTGAAGATCCTTACCGCTAACCATAGTTTTTACGACATTTTCAAAGTGATGCCCGAGGATACCATCGGTAATTTCATCTACGATGTTGGCAACCGGCAATGGGATATTCCCGCGCTGCGGATACTTTTTGAGGAGATCCTTCCCAATGAAACCGTGATTAACGGGTATGAAGTCGAGCATGATTTTCCCGATATCGGGCGCAAGACTATTCTCCTTAACGCCCGGCAGATTTTCCGGGAAAATATCGGATCACGCATTATCCTGATTGCTATGGAAGATATTACCGAGCGAAAACAGATAGAAGCAGTGCTGCATGAGAATCAGGAGCAGCTGCAGACTTTCAACGACCAACTGGAGAACCGGATTGCTGAAGAAGTCAGAAAGAACAGGGAAAAAGATATCCTGCTGCTGCATCAGGACAAGATGTCCTCCATCGGCCAGCTTGCTGCCGGCGTAGCTCATGAGATCAATAATCCGATGGCCTTCATCGCCAGTAACCTCGTTACACTCAAAGGGTACGTGGAGGCTATGAGCCGCTACCACAAACTCATTCATGATCTGCTCGTAAAGAACGGCAGTGCTGATGAGCTCCTCATTCTGGAGGAAGCAACCAGGAAGTTGGACATCATGTTCATCCTCGAGGATATCTCCCCGTTGATTGTGCAGTCATCTGAAGGAGCCGATCGCGTCAAACAGATAGTTCATGACCTGAAGGGTTTTGCCCGGACCGATGACAGCAGTTTCGAGTTGGCGGATCTGAATGATTGTGTCCGGAGCACCGTTAACATTGTGCGTAACGAAATAAAGTATGTTGCCGAACTTGACCTGCAGTTGGGTGACATTCCGCACATCAGCTGTTCTCGCAATCAGTTGAGCCAGGTCATTATCAATCTGCTGGTAAATGC
>CAIPTY010000014.1 GCA_903868145.1 uncultured Desulfuromonadales bacterium
CCCGGGCAAGATCGCTGATCAGGATCGGCTGGCCGACCGGCTGACCTGCGAGGTGTATCAGAGCCTTAAAGGCATATATTGATTTCTTGGATATCATATCTATTAAAAATATAGATAAACAAAATAAATTGCGCTGTCAAGAAAAAAATACATCGAACGGGACTTTTGCAAGAGCCTCGGACGTCTGACTCGTCAGGCGGGAACCGGTAAGGAATGCGCACTAAATGCCTGAATCAATGAATCACTGAGAGCAGCCATGTTGATAGGTTTAATGAGAACCGCATTGAAACCGATTTCATATAAACCATCCAGTTCCTCTCCAAGGGCATGGGCAGTATACGCAACGATTGGAAGTGATACATTTCGGGGATCGGAACGTACATGGCGACATACTTCTTCCCCGCTCATGCCGGGCATTTTCACGTCAAGCATGACCAGGTTGAATCCATGCTCACCTTCAAGCTTCTTAAGGGCATCTTTTCCATCGACTCCCTCTTCGGCCTCCCATCCATCACGTTCCAGCATGTCAATCAACAACATGCGATTGAACTCAACATCATCAACTACAAGAACGCGCTTTTTCATGGTACTGGCAAAGTGAAGAAGAAAGAAGATCCTTCTCCCAGTCTGGATTTTAATCCCATAGTTCCCCCCATGAGAATAACCAACTCCCGTGCGAGCGATAACCCCAACCCGGTTCCTGCCTGCTCGGACGTCAGGAAATTGTCTGCCTGGTGAAATTTCTCAAAAATTCGTAGCTGCTGTTCTTCCGAAATACCAATTCCGCTATCGATAACGGTAAAACAAACTGCGTTCACACCGCATTCTGCCTGAAGCCTGATCTCGCCCTGAGAAGTAAATTTGATGGCATTATTGAGCAGGTTATTGAGGACTTGCCGCAATCGGGTCGGATCGCAGACCAGGTTCTTCTGCAGAGCGCCTTCGTAGGATTCAGTGAGAACAAGGCCTTTACTTTCAGCATGTGATCTGTGGGTGGCTGCAATCGATTCCAGCAGAGAACGAATATCCGTCTCAACCGGTTTCAACTCCAGGCGCCCGGCTTCAATTTTGGCAAAATCGAGCAAGTCATTTACCATATCCAGCAGATGTTTACCACTACTGTGAATGGTTTCGGCATAAAATCTCTGTTTCTTCTCCTGGATATCCATTTTGAGCAATTCTGAGTATCCAAGAATGCCATTAAGGGGCGTACGTAGTTCGTGAGACACGCTGGCAAGAAAAATGCTTTTCATCCGGTTGGCCTTTTCAGCGCGTTTTGTTGCTTCTTCCATTTGACGAAATGAATTTTGAACGCTATCCGCCATGAGATTGATAGATTCTGCAAGGCGTCCGATCTCATCATCGCTGGTTTTTTCTATACGGTAGGTAAGGTTGCCCTGCTCTATTTCACGCAAACCTGCAGACAGTTGCGTAACCCGCCTTGTTAACATATTGGCGAGCCAAATAGCGATAATGATGACAATCGAAACCATGAAAGTCGTCGAGACTACCAACGACCAGGCCGTTTTTTCTATACTGGCAGAAATCATATCCCGCGTTTCTTTGGCGGTCTTCTTCATCTGCTCGCCATACAACTTTACGCGGCTATCCAGTTTTATTTTGGTTTCAGTTGCTGATTTGTGAAATTCATCAACGTTGGCACCGATTGTAATATATCCAAAACCACGGGGTGTCTTCCCGTATTTGCCGGTATAATAGGGAATGGTCGCAGCGGTTGTCAGTTTCCAGACACCGGACCAGAGAATTGCAAAGGAACCTGACCCGCCTTGTTTGGTCAAATCGTACCACCCCTGGCATTGCGGCGCAAAATTGAGGTATCGGCCGTCAAGTCCCCGGATTCCCTGCTGGATCAACTCCTTTGAAGGTTTTTTTTCGCGGCTCTGATGATCGAAAACCGGCACTTCCGAAAGGTACGTGCTCAGCGGCCTGCCGCTCTCTTTCCAACCTTTGTAAAGGGAAGCCTCAAGCCATGGAGTTTCATATTCGCCTGTATCGGAATTGAAGCCGATTATTGACTGATGACGCGGGTGAGCGATGTTGCGGTCGAGATAGTCCCACATGAAGGCATAATTGCCGTTTGAGGCATCTGCAATTTGTGTGTAGCGTGCGTCCGTGGGCATCAGGATGTCAGTGAAACTCATGATGTGATCATGATTAAGCGCAAGCGTGACATAACCGACGATCTTGCCGGCTTTAACTACCGGTGTTGCCCACCGTATTATCCCCTTGAAACGTTTGCCTGCCGGGTTCTCCTTGCCGGAATAAGCCTCATTTTGGGGTTCGTAGGAGATCTTCGCCTGTTTGGCGGCATCGGGGGTAACCGGACCGTAATAGTGTGAACGAACGTAGGGGCCGATTACATCAGAGACATATATTTCACCCGGTTTGAGGCGTTTCAGCTCAGCAAAATAGGTTTCAGCCTTAGAATATGTGTTGCGTTTGAATGAAACATTCCGAAGATCGCGTGGAAGCAGGCCAGTCGCGGATGCCTTGATTCTTTCCTGGCCATCAAGTCCGACAAAAGTAATTTCGTGGTAGAGCGGCTGTTCCTCACGTGTACTGATCTGTTCCGGTGGCCGGTAATTGAAATCCAGTTTGTTTTCCGGATTATCCGATGTGATAATTTTCGGACTGGCCTTGGATGAGTTTACCGGCACCCAGGATTTGCCGTCAGCACTCAGTTCCCACTTACCCTGAGCGACAAGCGCCCGCGTTCGATGCCGCAGGAACAGATTGTATTCAGTTTTAGACTGGTCCAATGCCGCGGCAAGCAAAACGTCATTATCTCTGGATTTGAGAAACTCAGCTACGGAAAGAGCTGTATCAGTGGTGAGACGCTCGATGAGTTCGCGCGACTTGAGATCCAGCGCACGCACGGATTCCTTGGTCATTACGTCGCTCAACTGCCCAACGGTATCACGCACGCTGTTGGCCATTAAGGAGCTGCGTTCCGATACTTGGCTGCCCAGATGAAAAACCCCCTGCCAGGCCAGCAAAGCCAGAAGCAGCAAGGGGATCACTTTGATAGCAACAAAGAGCAGAATGAGCTTCGTTCGTATGCCAAGCCGTGCCACAAAAGAATACATCTGGTTACTCGCTTTCAGTACGTAATGGAAAAGAGTTCGTTCTTGCGTAGTCAGACTCGTCTGGCTAATGATTCGATCTCGCACAGACCTTCTGAGCCGGCGGTTTGTCGAGGAGCAATAACAGGTTTCTACTGGGCTGTCCACCCTCCGTCAATCGGAATCGCTGAACCGGTGATCTGATCCGCACCAGATGAACAAAGAAACAGTACCAACTGCCCAAGCTGTTCAACGGAGACAAACTGCTGTGACGGCTGTTTATCCGCAAGAATACTGCGGCCGCCGGATTCAATATCTACCCCGAGAGCCTGTGCCCGGGCAATAATCTGAGGTTCGATAAGCTCCGTTCTGGTCCAGCCGGGACACATTGCATTGCAGGTGATTCCTGAACCGGCCGTTTCCAGAGCTATAACTTTTGTAAGCCCAACCAGGCCATGTTTGGCAGCCACATAGGCTATTTTGCCGGGCGATGCCACAAGGCCATGAACCGAGGCTACATTGATGATACGCCCCCAGCCGTTTCGTCTCATGTGCGGAAGCGCGTGGTGAATTGTGTAATAGCTGGAAGAGAGATTAATGGCGATAATGGCATTCCAGCGCTCAGGAGGGAATTCTTCAACCGGCGCAGTATACTGAATTCCGGCGTTATTTACCAGAATATCGACGTTGCCAAATATTGCCGTAGCTGCTTCAACCAATTCGGCAATCTCATCAGGTCGGGTCAGGTCGGCGCGGTGGTAATATGCCGATATTCCAAATTCATTCTCCAAGCCGGATCTAAGGGATTCAATATCTGACGGATCTCTCGAACCATTCATCATGATATTGCACCCCTGTCGCGCCAAGGCGCGAGCTATTGCCAACCCGATTCCTTTGGTCGAACCTGTTATAAGAGCACTTTTGCCTTTAAGCATGATTGAGACAATCAGCAGCAGGAAGATGCAAATGTTTCACATAAGCATGTGATGTCGGAGAGGTGACCATAGGCCCCACTAAATAGTGTAAAACAGCGTTTAATTACTATACCGGAATTTGTGTGTATTTCAATCCAAAATCACAGCCAGTAACTTTCAGAAGCAACGTGCCGACCTGACCGGCATTGCCCTGCATCAATATCAGTGAGATGGAAAACGGCAGGCGGCCCATGAGAGGTAAACCGGGATAAAGACAAAAGTTGCTCTGTCAACTAACGTCACACGTCAATAACATCCCGAAATTTTTACTATTTTTTGGTAAAATGCCCGAGTTGTCAATAAATGTCGCTCCTGCCGTTGATGTCAGGCAGACGGGTGTTTTAAGTATAAGTAAATGTTATTGTTTAATTTATTAGCAAAAAAATAACTGGCGCATTTATTGCGACTACACGCAATAGCTACTCTGAATAAAGAGACACGCCTTGCGATGAGATTCAACGTAAAGGACGGTATCATGCTGACATACATGAAAAGCGTACTCGACAACAGTCAATCCAACTCCCTGTCAACCGCTCGCCTGACACCGCATATTGCCCTGGCTTACTTACTGCTGGGAGCGTTCGGGCTCATGCTGGCCATCGGCCCCGGTTACGCAAGCCCGATATTCCCCGCCGCCGCCCTGTCGCTGGTGGAAGCCGGATTGAAGAACCAGAACATCGAGATTCATCTGGAAGCCCCTCAGGATGTAGTGCTGACCGGACTCCCCAATGAGTATTCGCAGGTCATTCTCAATCTGCTGTCTAATGCCGGAGAAGCCGTCAAGGGGGCTGGTGTCGCCGAAGGGGTCATCGGGATACGTTTATTCGAGAGGGATGGATCGGGCTGCGTATCCATAAGCGACAATGGCGGTGGTATTCCCGGTGAAGTTATTGACAAGATATTCGAGCCCTATTTCTCCACAAAGGAGATGGGCACCGGCATCGGCTTGTACATGTCAAAAATGATTATTGAACGCAGCATGAACGGAACTATCGAGGCTCGTAACATCAACGGCGGAGCCGAATTTGTGGTTTCGATTCCACTTTGAAAGAACAGAATACTGTACCACTCTTCAAGGCGTTAGATTTCAATGCCCTATAGTTACTGTAATGAGGGTGCATGTGCGTAGAATGAGGAAACACCATGAATAGCGACGCTCAGAGCCAGGCATTCCTGAAAAACCTCACACTGTTATACGTGGAGGATGAAGAGGATACCCGCGAACAGTTCAGGCAGTATCTGTCCCGTTATGCCGGCACTCTTATAACTGCCGCTAACGGTGTGGATGGTCTGCAGGCCTATCGAGAGCACACTCCGGACATAATAATCACCGATATTCAGATGCCTGTCATGGACGGTCTGTCCATGGTTCACGAAATCCACAGTATCGATAAATCTGTCCCCATCATTGTCCTGACAGCTTTTGAGCAGCCCAATTATCTCATTGCTTCCATTGATGCAGGCGTAGCCAGGTATGTCACTAAACCGGTGAACTTGGGCAAATTTCAGGAAGCGCTGCTGGAGTGCGCCCACCGCCTGCTGGCTGAGGACCGGCTGATAAAATCAATGCGTCTGCTGGAGCAGGGGAATTCAAATGCCAAAATAGCTATCAGCGGCAGTCATGAGACACGGAAACTCTCTGACAGCTTTAACAGGATGGTTGACGGGGTAATAGGACTGGTGGACAACACCGCCCAACAGGTGTTCGAACTTGCTCAAGTGCAGGAACGGGCGCAGCATACCTCCGAACTGCTTGAAATAAACAAGGCGCTTGAAAAATCACTGGCTGAAGTCAGTCACTTGATTTCAATCAGGGAAACCATGTACATGGGCGTTATCAACGCAATGGTCAGCACCATAGAAGCCAGCGATACGTACACGCACGGCCACTCGTCGAGGGTAACAAGCTACAGTCTTGCATTGGCCAATAGAATCGGGCTGCCAGCCGGGCGGCTAAAAAATCTTGAACAGGCCTGTATCCTGCACGATATCGGCAAAATAGGCATCGATAAATCCATTCTGCACAAGCCGGGGAAACTTACGGATGAAGAACTTGAGACCATGCAGCAGCATCCGGGCATTGCTGTACGCATACTCAAAAATATTGAACATCTTTCCGAAGTGCAAAATATTGTAGTCAAGCATCATGAACGGTTTGACGGCAGGGGGTATCCAAATGGCCTGAGCGGAGATGACCTGGAGGTAGAGGCACGGATAATCTCGATAGCCGACACCTTTGATGCCATGACATCCCACCGCCCATACCGCAAGGGTCTGCCTGTCGAAGTTGCACTGGAGGAGCTTTCAAAAAACGCCGGGAGCCAGTTTGATCCTGAGCTGGTGGCACATTTTATTTCGCTGTTACAGGACGGCGGATTGACGGCGGTCACCGAAAACGAGCTGCTCGAATTGGGAACCGAGTCCAGGAAAAGCGCCGTGGGCAGCGGGATTGATCAGGAGGCAGGACAGGCGCCGTTAAACGCACTGGTTGTGGAAGATGATCACTTGAGCAGCCTGATGGTGCGGGATTTTCTCAGGCGGATGGGAGTCGAAGTTGATGAAGCGGTAACTGCGGAGGCCGGACTCAGGCTGTTTGCAGAGAAACGCCATGATCTGGTATTTGTGGATATAGGACTGCCGGACTCCGACGGCTATACGGTTGCAAAAGGGATGCGGCAGATCGAGCAGCACTCTGAACACAATTTTGATTTGAGGGCTGTTATATGCGCACTTACATCCCACACGCTGGAGGAAGCCGGAGAGCAGGCGCTTGCCAGCGGTATGAACGTCTTCGTACAGAAACCTTTCAACGTGGAGATCATGCAGGAGATTATTGAAATGGCAAGCCAGGTCGCCGTGCGCCACAGTCATCTGCGCTGACCGGGTTTGGAAACATAAACGACCTATATCAGAAGGGGGGACGGAAGATGAAAAAGTTGAAGATCGGAGCACGCCTTTTCGCCGGTTTTATTGTGATACTGCTGATGCTGGTGGCCGTTGCGGGGATCAGCTATGTCAACTTGAATATGCTTGGCGGCGAGATTGATAACCTGGTCAAGGACAAATGGGTCAAGAGCCAGCTGTTGGCTGATCTTGACAGGAAACTGGATGATGTTTCAACTTCAATCAACATAATTGCACTGTCGGACTCTGCCGAAGTCAGAAAAAGGGAAGCGGCACAAATAGCGGAGTTCAGCAGAGCTATCAGCCAGGATCTCGAAACGCTGGATAAAATAGTGCCTTCCGATGCCGGTAAAAAATATCTTGCCGCTATAAAGATGAAACGGGATGCCTACCGGGAAGAACTGAAAAAGGCCATCGATTATGGCAGTGCCGGCAAGCAGGATGAGGTGGCAGGGCTTGTGCTCGGTTTACTCGCTGAAAAAAAACTGGAATATAACAGAGCCGTTGATGAAATGAATCGGCATCAGGTCAAGGAGGTAGAACGGGTCAGCGCCGAATGCGCCGGTCGTGTCGATATGTCGAAAACACTCCTGTTTATTTCCGGTATTGCCGCAGTAATCCTGGGTTGCATCCTCTCCGCGTTCATCTCAAGATCTATTACAAATCCCCTAAATGACTGCGTCGAAGCTGCGGAAAGAATTGCCGCCGGAGATACCGGCGTCATCCTGAACACATCAGCGCATGACGAAACCGGCGCCCTGCAGCAATCGATGCTCAAGATGACGACCGCTATCAAGCTGATGAGCAGCGATGCACTAATGCTCTCCGAAGAAGCTCTGGCCGGCAAGCTCACCACCCGTGCCGATGCGGCAAAGCACCAGGGAGAGTTCCGCGCTATCGTGCAGGGTTTCAATGAAGCTCTGGATGCGGTGATGACACCTCTCAACGAAGTCCGCAGCATCATCGAGTCTATGGCTGGTGGTGATTTGAGCCGCCGCATGACCGGAGATGCGCGTGGCGAGTTCGCCATTCTCAAGGACAGCCTGAACAACTCCATGCAAAATATCGCTTCGGCTATTGGTAATGTTACCCAGAACGCCCGCCAGGTTGCCTCGGCATCTTCCCAGACATCCGCTGCAGTGGGACAGATCTCTGACGGCTCACAGAACCAGCTGCACGCTATCGGACAGGTGGCGACGGCTGTCAAGCAGACCGCCGCATCAATCGCCGATGTCTCACGCAATACTGAGGAGGCGAGTCTGCGTGCCAAGGCTTCAGTGGTCATTGTTAACGAAGGACAGGCCAAGATGGCGCAGATGGTGGCTGTGGTCAACAACATCGCCGCCAACAGCGAGAAGATCAACAAGATTACCGATGTAATTGAGAAAATTGCCAACAAGACCAATCTGCTTTCACTCAATGCGGCCATTGAGGCGGCCCGTGCCGGTGAACATGGCCGGGGCTTTGCCGTAGTGGCCGAAGAGGTGGGCAAGCTTGCCGCCAACGCTGCAGATTCGACCCAGGAGATCGTCGTCCTGGTCAACCAGGCGGTAAAAGAGGCAAATAACGCAGTATCTACTGTTAATGAAGTCAGCAGCGGCATGCAGAGGATCAGCGAAGGAGCCTTACAGACAGAATCGATGCTTCAGCGCATTTCTGCTGCTCTTGAAGAGCAGAGCGCTGCCGTACAGGAGATAAATGCCAATATTACCTCACTGAACAAGGTTGCCGAATCGAATGCCACCGCTTCGGAGGAGATTACCGCTACCGTGGTGGAACTGTCACGGCTGGCGGATAATACCCGCAAGGAAGCGGAACTGTTCAAGGTGTAGAGAAAGAGGGGTTTTGCAAATGCCGCAACACGCTGTTGAAACGAACATAGATCAGCTCATTTCCGGTCTGAAAACTGCGGTAGGTACCCTCAAGGAATCTCTTGATACAGCTCAACTGAAAAACAGTGTGCCGTTTCCGCTCAGCATGAACACCAGACAGGAGATAGTAAGTGTCCTGATGCATGAAGTAGAGCGGCGTTATGGCATTGCGCCTGGCGGCCAGGTGGAGCGGAAGCTGGTACGCATTTTTGAAACGATGAACTTCAGTTATCTTGAGCAATGGAGTCAGGCCCTGTTGTCTCCAAATGCCATCGAGACGGAATGGCTCTCGCTGGTGGAGTGTCTGACCGTGCATGAGACATATTTTGACCGCGACAAGGAGCAGCTTGGAATTCTGCACAGCAGCATCCTGCCCCGCTTGATTGAGCAGAAACACCAGTCGGGCGACTACCGGCTGAGGATATGGTCAGCCGGCTGCTCCAGCGGAGAGGAGACCTATAACCTGGCCATGCTGGTGCTGATGGCCATGAAAAATGCCGGTTTTGCCCTTGAACAGCGGGATGGTTCCATCATGCTGATACCCTCATGGAGCATTTCGGTAATGGGTAGCGACATCTCTTCCCAGATGATCCGCATTGCAAAAAGCGCAACCTACACTACCGGCGAAATGGGATCGTTCCGTAATATGAATCCCCTGCTGTGGAGTTTTTTTGACGAACTTCCGGATCAGGATGCAGGGGCTTTCAAGGCGAAAAGCATGCGCGTAAAAAATTGCGTGTCATTGATCACCGGTTTTTGCCGCCACAATCTTCTGGAACCTTTGAAAGAGGTGCCGCCATTTGATTTGATTCTCTGCCGCAACGTTTTGATTTATTTCGACGGCTGCAAGAAGGTCGTGCTGGAACGGCTGAATAATAGTCTTGCAAGCGGCGGTGTACTCATGCTGGGGGCGACCGATGTCATGCCGGCACGGCACGACCTTAAACGATGCCAGCACAACGGTGTTTTCTGGCATGAAAAAAACTGACGCGGAGACGGTTCCTTGGAAGTATTAATCTTTCAGATAGATAAACATCTGTACGGCTTTGATGCCGCCACAGTCATGGAGATCGTTGAACCGTTGCCGGTAACATGGCTGCCGTTTGCACCGGCAGAGGTTGAAGGCCTTATTAACGTATCCGGACGGGTTATCCCCCAGGTATGCGCTTCACTGCGTCTGGTACCGGGAGATGTGGCCTGTCCTGATGCAGGTGTCGTCATTATCCTTGCCGTCAGTTACGGCTATTGCGCCTGTCGGGTTTCGCGGGTCATCGCCAGAAGAAGCATTATGGCTGATGCTGTTGCCAAGCTCGCAGCAGCAGAAACAAGAGACTTCGATACAATTACAACCGGTGAGTTTCTCTGGAATGACACCATGGTGCTGCTGCTGGATCCGGAGCAACTGATCCGGGCACGTTCGCCGGAAGAGGTGGACGCCGAAGCAGAAAAGGGTCTTGTTTCCGAAAGGCATGGCGGAGAGTTTCGCCGGGATACAACCTGCGACGATCTGTTCCCCGCCGTTGTCTTTACCTGCAACAGCGAACTTTTTGCTTTACGCTTCGCTGATGTGGCCGAAGTCGTGGAAAGCGGGATCATAACCCCCCTGCCGGGCGCCCCCACGGAAATGGCCGGCGTGATTGTTCTCAGGGGTGAGCCGCTGCCGGTGTTCTCCCTGCGTCTCGTTCTTTTTGGGGACAATACGGAAAATACTCCGTTTACCTTGATTGTTCATATTAATGATTGCCGGGTCGGCCTGCTGGTAGAAAGCGTTGTCGGTATCCGGCGTTATCCCCGCGAGTCACTGCGGCCGCTGGCCGAGGAGCAGGCGCTTCTGGAAGGGATCATTACAACAGTTGAAAGCCGGGTGCTGGCGTTGCTCCGGCTTTCAGCCCTGGCGGTTTCTGAACGATTCGCCGCCTGGCAACCCTGGCTGGCAGCCGGCAAAGAGGATTCTGCCGGACATGCTCACGAGGCAAAGCCGGCAACCGTGACAAAGCGGATGCTGTTATTCAGACAGGGAAAGGAACTGCTGGCGTTGCCGCTTGATATGGTAGAACGGATCGAGGAGTATTGGAAACCGACGGCAACGCCGGGTGATCAGTCCAGTACCGTCAACGGTGTTATCCAGGTTCACGGAAATGTCATGCCTGTCCGCTCGCTGGAGAGGTTTTTCAGGCTCGCCTCCGGTGCTGACCCAAGCGTCTATCTGATTGTGGTAAGTGGCGGAAACCGATGTGCGCTGCCGATTGAAAAAATAGAGCGCATATTTGATATGGGTGCAGCAGATATCGAACCGGTCGACTCAGGGGTCAACAGCCTGCTGAGCGGAATAGGAACCTGCAATGGCATGCTGGTGTCAATCATTGCCGCTGAAAGGCTGGTGGTATGAAGATAAAACTGCTGGTAATCGATGATTCCGCATTCATGCGTACCGCTGTGAGGCTGATGCTGAAGGATGATCCTGATATAGAGATAGTGGGCGAAGCCCGCGACGGCCTTACCGCAGTAAATATGCTCGAAACGCTGAATCCGGATGTCATCACCATGGATGTAGAGATGCCCGGCATGGACGGCCTTACCGCCACCCGCATCATCATGGAGCGTTTTCCGCGCCCGATCATAATGTTGAGCAGCATGACCGGGCATGGGACCGAAACGACTATTAAAGCGCTGGAAGCGGGAGCGGTGGACTTCATCTCCAAAAAATCTTCATTTGTCCAGCTCGATATCGTCCAGATCGGCAAAGATCTGCATGAAAAAATCCGCTATTGGGGAGAGCGGCGTCTGAGGGTTTCCACCGCAAAAAGGGCACAGCACTGTAGCTGGCCTGTTAAAGCCCTACCTGCCTATCCGGGTGGTTTTCGTCCGGAACTCGTAGTTATCGGTGTTTCCACCGGCGGACCGGCTATTATTCCGAACCTGTTGCATGCCATGGGGCACCTGACCTGTCCGGTTGTCATTGCCCAGCATATGCCTTTGCTGTTCACGGAAGGGTTCGCCAGGCACCTGAAGATGTTTACCGGACTGAATGTACTGCAGGCTTCTGACGGCATGGCACTGAAACCCGGCATGGTTGCCGTATGCCCCGGCGGATCCGACACCACGCTGCGGGAATCTCTGCCGGGGCACCTGGTTTCCTGTGTCAAATCCGATCCGGCAACACAGATACACCCGTCTGTCGACAAGCTGTTCCGTTCAGCTGCCCGCCTTGACCGCAAGGTGGTTGCGATTGTTATGACCGGCATGGGGAGTGACGGCACCATTGGAGCACGCGCACTGTCCGAGCGCGGATGCCCGGTACTGGCGCAGGAACCTGGCGAGTGCACCGTGGACGGCATGCCGTCCTCAGCCATTGAAAGTGGAGTTGTTAACGAGGTATTAAATGTTGCAAAGCTAGGCCACCGGCTCAGGAAATGGGCCGGGGTGCGCGATAAAGAAAGGATATAGATTATGCCGAAGACGATTATTGTGGTTGACGATTCGTTCGTCATGCGAACTCTTATCAAGGACATTTTGTCTGTAGATCCCGATCTTCAGGTGGTGGGGGAAGCGGCCAACGGAATCGAGACGCTGGAAAAAGTCAGACAGCTGCAGCCGGATCTCCTGCTGCTTGATATTGAAATGCCGGGAATGGACGGCATCGAGTGTCTGAAACGCCTGAAGCTGTTGAGCCCATGCAAGGTTGTGATTGTCTCCTCGGTCGCCCAGGCCGGTTCCCAGCAGGCAATGGAGTCACGCAAACTCGGCGCTTTTGATGTCATTTCCAAACCGTCCGGCGCCTTGAGTCTGGATCTGAAGGCAAAAAAAGGGAGTGACATCGTAAAAATATCCCGTCGGGCGGTCGGTCTGCCGGAATGAGCGAATTCATCGAGAACCTCTGGTCTCAATTTGCCGTTGAGACTCAGGAACATATCGAGGATATCGAACTGAAACTCGTCGAATCAGAACAGAACGGCGCTTCTGCTGAACCGGTCAGCGCCCTCTTTCGGGCTTTTCATTCCCTGAAAGGGCTTGCCACTGCCATGGATATGCACTCCCTGGCGCGGGTAGCCCACAGCGCCGAAGATGTTCTGGGCTTAGTCCGTGAAGGAGAACTTCAGCTGAACAGCGACATTGTGTCGTTGCTGCTCGCTGCCTTGGATGAAATCAAGCTGCTGTGCCAGAGCGCCGCAACGTCACACACGGACGCAGAAGTCAATTCCTACGTACTGCAGCAGCTTACGGGAATTTCAGCATCAATCGTACGTCCTGCCGTCGACATGAATCCGGTCGCTTCCGATGACCGGCACTCGGACACGCCGCTACAGGCAGATCCCGAGATGCTGGGTTATTTTGTCGAGCTGGCACGTGAAAAAACAGCAGTCATTACCCGTATTCTGGAGCCTCTCTGCAGTATGTCCGAAAGGGAGATCGAGCTGAACGGAGGAGAATTTCACGAACTTGCTGCTGAGGAAATTGAGCAGTTTTCTTATGCAGGCAGGACGATGGGCTTTTTAAATCTGGTGGAAATTCTGGCACGCCTGCGCGATGCGTTGCCTGCTGATAGCCGGTTTGACTGCGACAGCCGGAAAACCATCATTGAGAGCCTGTGGGAACTCCATGACCAGCTGCGCTACATAGAACATTCCGGCGGCTTCCTTGACGCCGGAGCAAACAGGCTGCACACGATACTTTCAGATGCCATGCAAATCAACATCCGGCGGCTTTTTACGAGGGTCCTGGACCAGCTTGACGTACTGCAGGAGAGCGACAGGGATAATCAGGATCTGATTGCCCAGTCGCTTCAGGCCGATCTTTCGGCACTCAACTCACACCTGGCGTTTTTCATGTACAACCCGAATTGCAACATCATCCTGATGCTTGAAGACGTTTTCAGCAGAGCCGCCAGGGGAGAGTTGCATCTGTTCAGCGAGATAATCGATATGACGCGGGAGGAGGTAACCCATGTCATGGAGCATTATCGCGGTTGCTCCGACGGTGGCGCGTGCGTGCGGGATGACGGGGAAATTGCCCGAAATATTCAGCGTATACATGATTATATCTGGGCATATGAGTCCGGCTGCGGTGCCGGCAATCCGGTAGAAGCTTTCAGGCAGTTCATGGGAGGGTTGAATATCGAGCCTGAACTGCTCAAAATTCTCTCTCCGGAAAATGTGCGCGAGTTGATGCAGGCTCTGGAAAATGGGGAGCAGGTCTATGAAGTATCGGCGCACCTCGAATCGAACGAGGAAATGACATCCACTTTTCTGGCCTGGATTGAATCCGGCAGAAGCAGGATTATAACAAACAGGTCGCTCTTCATCGATGACAAAAGCTGGTACGAGATGCTGATGGTTTCTCCGCTCTCCCGCAGCGAAATTAACAGCAACCTCAAAGCCATAGATCCAGACGGTTCCAATCTTTGCCTCAAACCATGGACCGGCGGGATTCCTGCCAGGGAAAAACTGTTGAAGTCAATCGAAGAACCTCCGGAACGGCAGCAGCTAAATACTGATTCTGGCGGCATATCGAGCAACGTGATACGTGTTCAGGGCGAATCTCTTGACGGTTTTATGAATCTGATCGGCGAAATGGTGCTGGCGCGCAGCCGCTTGAATCATGTCATCAACCATGAACGGCTGAACTGTGCGATGACCCTTCTCAGGCAAATGGATACCGTCAGCAGCCATGGGTGCGCTGAACTGCTGGATCTGCTCGAAAAGCACCGCCGCGAACTGGTTGAGACTGACCAACTGCTGAACAATTCGCTCGGACGTCTTCAGGCAAGTGCCGTAGGGTTGCGGGTTGTGCCGGTGGAAATGGTTTTCAAGCGGCTGCCGAGAGTTGTACGCGACCTTGCCAGAAACCAGGGGAAGCGGGTGCGTCTTGAAATGGGCGGACAGGAAGTAAAGATCGATAAGGCCATGGTGGATATCCTGACCGATCCGCTGCTTCATTTAGTGCGGAACTGCGTGGATCACGGCATTGAAACACCGGATGAGCGGAGTTTGGCCGGAAAAGTCAAGGAAGCGGTCATCCGCGTATCTGCCGCACAGCGAGGCAACGGAATTGTCATAGAAATTTCCGATGACGGCAAGGGGATTGACACGGACAAGGTACTGCGCAAGGCTGTCGAACTGGGGCTTGTGAACAGGGATAAGGCGGATTCCCTGCCGAGGGAGGCGATTCTGGGTTTCATTTTCGAGCCGGGTTTTTCCACAGCTGCAACAGTAACAGAAACGTCGGGGCGCGGAGTCGGTATGGATGTGGTTATGACCAACGTCTTGCGTATGGGCGGCACCATCACGGTTGACTCAGAAGCGGTGCGCGGCACAACTTTTACCCTGCTGATGCCGCTTTCCGCTGCAATTCAAGAGGTAATCATGGTTGAGGTGTCCGATAACATTCTGGCGATTCCCGGCCGTTGGGTTGTTGAAGTGGCTGAAATTGATAATGAAAATATACAGACCGTGCGGGGGGATGAGGCTGTCCTGTTGCGCGGAGATTTTCTCCCGCTGCATCGGCTTTCAAAGCTGCTCGGCTATCCAGATTCGGTCAGCGAAAGAAGCGCCTCCACCGTGGTGGTGCTGAGCAGCGGCAGCCAGACAATTGGTCTTGCGGTGGATAAGGTGTTGCGACGTCAGGAACTGTTCGTCAAGGATATTCAGGAGATGGTCGCTTCACTGCCTGGAGTGAGTGGCGCATCGATCCTCGGCAATGGGCACGTGGTGCTGATTCTGGATGCGGAAGATCTCCTAAGACTGGCAAAATCGAGCCGCCAGAGGAACCAAGCGACCTGAAAGCTCATCGTTACAATGCATTGATCGAGGCATATTTTGACTGTATTGCCCCAGCCCTCTAATACTAACAGCCATAGAGGGTAATAACGGCAAGCAACAGTTAATAGAGTGGTATCGCTTAATCGTGGAAAAGCCCACTTACTTTTGCCCTTAAAATATTAGTCTGCTACTGCTGATCATAGCCCCTTGAAAATTTCCCCACCCCGCATCGTCCAATTTCAAAGCATCCCGTTCCATAAGCAGATCATCCTCAGATACAGTTGCCTGACGCAAGCTGGAATTGAAATTCCTGCTATAGAAGTTGACAAGCCTCACGATGGCGAGCAGGGTGTCTTCGGGATCAAAGTGATCTTCATGATGATTGGCAACAATAGTGCGGAAGACGAGAGGGATTTTCCAGTGGTCCATGATTCGACATCCCAACTCTACATGCATCTCGGAAAACACATCCAACAGTACATCCCGGTCAATCGTGATACCGGTGTTATTCTTCAGGCCGATGCGTTCTACAGCCTTCAAGAGATAAAGTTTTCCGATGTCATGGAGCAGGCCAGCCATGTAGGCTTTGTCAGCAATATCTGCATGCCCGGAATTCACCGCCAGCCATCGGCAGGAAAATGCACAGGTGGTGGAGTGGTGGTATAACTCCTTCATGACTTCATTTATTATCGGGTTAACAGAGATATGAAGTGAAGAGAGTGAGGCTGTCATGGCGATGTTCGTTATCGTGGCCAATCCGAGTCGAACTATCGAATCCTTGATGTTGCTCATCTCAATGAGCCCCATAAAGACCGGTGAATTGGCAATTTTGAGTGTTTGAAGGGATAGAGACTGGTCTTCGTTGATCAGGTTGACAATATCCTCGATGCCTGAATCAGGGTCGGAGAGCATTTGCATTAACTGGATGGCGGTTGGCTGGAAAACCGGCAAGTCGATTGGCTGCTGCCTTAGTTCATGTCGGAGATCTACGGGAACGGCCATATTGATTCCTCCTGTGGATTTAGGCTAGGAATTTGCTATAGGGACGGTCGAAAAATACACCCAGAGCCAGAAAGTGTCAAAGCAATTTCTGGCTACTAACTGACAAATTTCAGGACATCGGCTATGGGACGAGCTGTTTTCCGGTCTCACTCATTTGACTCAAGCCTTTTCAGTTCATTTTCAAACTGGTTTCGTATATACAGATCTGCTGAATAAAATCCAGGCTTTTCAGCCGTTTTCCCAGATGAGAACCCATGGCTCCATCAAGCATTCTGCCCGCCTGGAGAAGAACTTCGCGGGAGACCGCAGTCTGCCCGAATGAGCCGGTTCTGAGCCACGATGACAGCATGGCGAGTGTTGCGGAGAAGATCTGCTGCCCGCCGCTACTGCATGATCTGCAGACCGGTTCGCCGTCATTCTGCATGAGCGCACCGGTCTCACCGAACGGGCTGTCACAACGGGCGCAGCTCTCTAACGAGGGACGGTAGCCGAGGATGTTTAACAGGTTTATCTCGTAGAATCGGCGATCGGCCTCGGCCGCCACTTCCGTTTCCAGACGTTCGAGATAGGCGCTGTGCAGACGGAACAGCCTGGGCAGCGCCTGGCCTTCTGCCGCGATGGCATCAACCAGTTCACCGGCATAGAGAGCATGGGCAATGCGTTCAAGATCAGCCCGGATACCGGGATAGATGGTGATGATGTCGGCCTGTTGCACACTGGAAAGCCCCTCCTTGAGCCTGACCTGGGCCTCAATGCGGGCAAATGGCTCCAGCGCCGGGCCGAACCGCTTGCGGCTCTTTCTTGCTCCACGGGCAAATGCCCTGATGCGGCCATGCTCAAGCGTGAACAGAGATACGATGCGGTCGCTGTCACCATAGTCGAGCGTGGAGAGGACAAAAGCCTGAAGTTTTTCCCATGGCATGTCGTTATCTGTCCCTTTGTCCCGAAACGCAGCTAATGTGCCTCACTCCAGTTTGCGCCGTAGCTGATATCAACCTTCAGCGGTACACGGGCCGGCACTGCCAGAGACATCTCCTGCTCCACCAGCAGCTCCATCCGCAGCAGCTCACCTTCAGGCACCTCGAATACCAGTTCGTCATGAACCTGCATGATCAGGCGACTGTAAAGGTTTTCGGCACGTACCCGCGCATCGACCCGGATCATGGCCATTTTGATGATATCGGCGGCCGAACCCTGGATCGGGTAATTGATGGCGTTGCGGCGGGCAAAGGCCAGGACATTGCCGTTGCTGCTGTGGATGTCCGGAATTGGAAGGCGGCGGTCGAGAATGGTGGTGACGTAACCGAACTTCTCCGCCTGGCGTATGCAGGCGTCAAGATAGTCCATCGCTCCGCTGTGACGTTCTCTGTAAGCTGCAATGAACTCCTCGGCGGTCTTGCGTGATATGCCGAGCTGCTTTGCCAGACTGAAGGCGCCCTGACCGTAGATGATGCCGAAGTTGATGGTCTTGGCCTGTCGCCGCATCTCGGGTGTGACCATCCCGGGGAACAGTCCGAACACCTCGGCGGCGGTGCGGGTGTGGATGTCCTCATCATTGGCAAAGGCGTGGCAGAAGACCTGGTCGCCGGAAAGATGCGCCAGCACCCGTAATTCAATCTGGGAGTAGTCGGCCGAAAGGATGAGGTGCCCCGGCGGCGCGATGAAGGCATGGCGGATGCGCCGCCCCTCGTCGCTGCGGATTGGAATGTTTTGGAGGTTGGGATCGGACGATGACAGGCGTCCGGTATTGGTGACAGTCTGGTTGTAGGAGGTGTGAACCCTGCCGGTGCGTCGGCTGATCAGCCGCGGCAGGGCGTCGGTATAGGTTGATCTGAGCTTGGCAACCCCCCGGTAGTCCACGATCAAGCGTGCTATCTCATGCTCTTCCGCCAGCTCGGTCAATACCTCATTGTCGGTTGACCAGGCGGTTTTACCCTTGGTCTTTTTACCGGTCTTCAGCCCCAGACGCTCGAACAGCACCTCACCGAGCTGTTTGGGAGAGTTGAGATTGAAGTTTTCTCCCGCCAGGGCGAAGATCTGTTTTTCCAGCGTCGACATTCTCACCAAAAAATCAGCCGACAGGCCATCCAGCAGTGTTCGATCGAGCAGAACACCGTGGTTTTCCATATCGGCCAGGATTGACACCAGCGGCATTTCCACGTTGCGGAACAGCTTTTCCAGGCCACGTTCGGCCAGCAGAGGTCCGAATTTCTGCCGTAACAGCCAGGTGGCATCGGCATCCTCACTGGCGTATCGGGCGGCGACGTCAAGATCAACTTCCGAAAAATTCTTTTGCGCCTTTCCGGTTCCAGCCACCTCGGCGTAACTGATCATGCGGTGATTGAGATGCTCCTGTGCCAGGGCATCCAGCCCGTGTCCCTGACGGGCAGGGTTGAGAACGTACGAGGCCAGCATGGTATCGAAGCAGACACCATGCAGTTGTATGCCGTTATTGACCAGTACCTGCATGTCGAACTTGATGTTCTGGCCGACCTTGAGCAGTTCCGGATTTTCAAACAGTGGGCGCAGACGGGACAGGACAGCGTTGTGTGGGAGTTGGCCGGGGGCAAGACGAAACCCAGCCTCCTCCCTGCATATCCCTTGAAAGTTGAGGTGGTTAAGCGAGAATAAATTTCCCTCTTCTTCAGGGGGAGGGGCAGGGCGGGGGTGGGGCACAGCCACATGCCCCACCGGCACATAATACGCCTCATGGTCCCGGAAAGAGAATGACAGCCCCACGATCTCAGCCAGACGGGGATCAAGGCTGGTGGTCTCCAGATCGAAGGCAAATTCGCCGGACCTTTGCAGCTCTGAAACCAGCGAATCCAGTTGTTCCATTGTCGTGATGGTACAATACCTGTCTGCGGAAAGAGTCGATTTCCCCGTTAATTCCTTGATCAGTGTGGTGAAACCATACTTTTTGAAGAACGTGTTCAGCGTTTCCTGATCCGGCTCCCGCGCAGTCAGAGTTTCCAGATCCACCTCAAGCGGCACATTGCACTCGATGGTTGCCAGACGGCGCGAGAGGAGCGCCTGTTCGCGGAACTCCCGCAACCGCTCGCCATTCTTGCCTTTTACCTCATCAGCCCGGGCCAGCAGTGCATCAAGAGAACCAAATTCGAGAATCAGCCTGGTGGCGGTTTTTTCTCCGATCCCCGGTACTCCGGGGATATTATCCGACGAATCTCCCGCCAGACCAAGAATATCGATCACCCGTTCCGGGCCGACGCCAAAACGCTCCACAACCTCGGCAATTCCTGACTCTTTGCCCTTCATGGTGTCCAGCAGGGTGACCCGGTCAGTTACGATCTGCATCAGATCCTTGTCGCCGGTAACCACCACCACTTTTCCGCCCTGACCGGCAAATCGACCCGCCAGAGCGCCGATAATGTCATCGGCCTCGTATCCCTGCAGTTCCAGGGTCGGGATATTGAATGCCCGCACCACCTGGCGGATCGGCTCCATCTGCATGCGCAGGTCATCCGGCATGGCGGCACGGTTGGCCTTGTATTCCGGGTACATTTCGGTACGAAAGGTTGTTCGTCCGGCATCGAAAACGACAGCAACGTGCTGGGGATTGTAATCCTTCAGCAGCTTGAGCAGCATCTGGATGAAGCCGTAGATGGCGTTGGTGGGGTGTCCGCCGGGGGAGGAGAGGTGGCGGATAGCGTAATAGGCGCGGTAGATATAGGAGGAACCATCAACAAGGTAGAGGGTATCTTTGCTCATGCGCCTGTGACCTCGTCCGTATGTTTCCTCGTAAAAATTACAAAGGCCATGGAAGGGCGCCGACTGGACTCGCGCATGGCAAATTGTATGGTGTCAAAGTGCCAGCCTGAGCCGGTCCACTCGTTGAGTGTCTCCTCAATGGTTTCTTCGGTGACGGTGGCAAGTTCGATTACTTTGTAGATAAGCATGACGGCACCTCTCTGTATGATGAAGCGATAGTAGTCAAAGCCGCCCGTCACTTCAAGGAGAAACAAAAAGGGCGACCCGAGAGTCGCCCTTTGGTGCAGCATTTTCCGGGGAATTTATTTCTGGAAGCCGAGTTTCGTAGAAATTTCCTCGGAAGCCTTGAGGGCGAGAGGTATCAACTCCTGCGTCATGCGTTCATCACTGAAACGCATGGATGGCCCGGATATACTGACAGCCCCGATGATGCGGCGGGTGTAGTCGCGGATTGGAGCGCTCACGCACTTGACTCCGATATCCAGCTCCTCGTTGTCTATGGCATAACCCTGGTCTGCGATGCCTTTAAGCTGCCTTTTGAGGGCGTCACGGTCTGTTATGGTGTTGTTCGTGAAGCGCTTCAAATCCTTGCCCGGCAGGTAGGTCTCCAACTCTTCGTCGCTCATGAATGCGATCTGAATCTTACCTGCAGCAGTACAATATGCCGGCAACTGCGAACCGACCCGTGGCACAACGCGCACGGTCATGTCTGTTTCAACGGCATCCAGGTAAATGATGTTGTGGTCTTTGAGAATGGCTACATATGTGGTCTCATTGCACTCTTTGACAAGTGCTTCGAGCACCGGTTTCGACTGCCGCAGGAGACCCATCTGGCGAATGAACGTCTGCCCGAGCTCGAGTGTTTTGAGGCCAAGGCGATAATTCTCAGTCACCTTGTTTTGCTCTATATAGCCGCGCGACTCCAGCGTGGCCAATAGCCTGAAGACATTATTCTTGTGGAGTTTGAGTCGTTTGCTGAGTTCGGTGACGCCGAGTTCGTCAACTTCTCCATGAAACTGCTCCAGAAGATCCAGAGCGTGTGAAACTGCCTGGATAAGATATTCCGATTTTTCTTTCTTTGCCATGGTTTCACCTTTTGTTGTTGCGTGTACTGAAAAATAATATAGTATAACCCGTTGTATTCTCGTTGATATTGCGACTAAATACATCAAAAGGCCAAAAAATCTCGAATCGTTTCACAACCTATAATATTGTTTTATAATTGTCAAGTATGAAAAACTGCGTTATTATTTCCCCGATCAGTGTGCAGCTGTACGAACATGAAAGCTTTCTTTATGATATGTAGATAGGGTAAATATGCTGAATTTAAGGAAAAAAATCCTTGTCGCCATTGACGGCTCGCCACAATCGGACAAGGCTGCAGAAGAGGCTGTCAGGCTGGCAGAGGGTAGCCGCAGCCATTTCAAGAGCCGTGTGTACGCGATGATGGTGCTGCCAAATGCCCAGTCATCAACCTATACAGATTTTGTCCCGGCAGCGCCCGTTACGGAGACTGATAAATGGGACGAACTGCGTCGGCGGATATTCTATGTCGTGGAAAAGAGCGCTTCGGAGCAGGATGTTCCGTTGGAAATGATTGTCGAGTATGGGGAACCTGCTGATAAACTCATCGAATTTGCCAAACGCGAACAGATGGATGTCATCGTCATTGGCAGTTCGGGTAAGGGGTTCATCCAGCGGAAGCTTAAAGGCAGCGTCTCACACCGGGTTGCCACCGATGCGCCCTGCTCGGTCTATATTGTGCGGGGCTGATTCTCATCGCGGCCATGTTTCAATATTTCATGACACCGAAGAAAGGCAGTTAATTGTGTTCACAGTTTTACTCAGGTTTATTCTCACCTGCGCGCTGGTTGTCATCCTGTCGGGTCCCGCCTTCTGTGCCGAAACATTCCGGGTTCCGATCCTGCTCTACCACCGTCTCGGGCCAACCGTGGCTGACGGCATGACCATCAGGACGGACGTATTCGAGTCCCAGATGAAATATCTCCATGACAATGGTTACACGGTTATCCCCCTGCGACAGCTGGTTGACCACTATCTCGGCAAAGTACCCGCCCCGAAAGCCAGGTCTGTGGTGATCGTTGAGGATGATGCCCACGCATCGGTCTATAGTGACATGTTGCCGATCATGCGCAAGTATCGCTATCCGGTGACTATATTTACCTATCCGTCGGCAATCTCCAATGCAAAGTATGCCATGACCTGGGCGCAACTGCGTGAACTCAAGGCGACCGGCCTGTTCGATATCCAGTCCCACACCTACTGGCATCCGAACTTCAAAAAAGAGCGCAGAAAATTGACCCCTGACGCTTTTAACAAGCTGGTCATGACGCAGTTGCTCAAATCGAAGGCGAAACTGGAATCCGAAACGGGTGCGAAGGTCGATATGCTGGCATGGCCGTTCGGTATTTACGATGACAATCTGATCGCCAAGGCAACTGAGGCGGGTCACCGAGCAACGTTTACCATTGAGCGCCGTCATGCCACCTCGACTGACAACGTCATGAAGCTTCCGCGATACCTGCTGGTCAACGCCGACAGTGGAAAGGCCTTTGTGCAGCTGCTTGAAGGAAATGCCGTCAAGCGGAACGTCGCCTACTGAATGTCAGGTGAATCTTCCGGGAAACACCCCTGTCCCGATTGTACCTTTTGCCAGTGGTGCTCCGATGACCGTTGCAGGCTTTGCCTGGATCATGCGGGGTGTGGCCGGCGGCGCAAGCTGACCCTGGCCGAACAGGTTGAGTTGTACGACTCTCTGAACAGTCAGCAGGACGAACGCCAGGGAATGTGAACGAAAAACGGGGTGGCCTCAAAGGCTCACCCCGTCTGATTTTTGGCTGGTGAAAACTATTTGCCTGCCAGTTCCTTTGATTTGAGGCAGGCAGCTTCCACGGCGCTCATGACAACACCGCGAAAACTCCCGTTTTCGAGGGCGAACAGTCCGGCGATGGTTGTCCCGCCCGGCGAGGTGACCTTCTCCTTCAGCAGGGTCGGATGCTCTCCGGTTTCCACAACCATGCGCGCTGCGCCCAGAACGGTCTGTGCGGCAAGCTGTGCGGCGATCTCCCGTGTCAGGCCGTTTCTGACGCCTGCATCGGCCAATGCCTCGATGAAAGTGAACACGTATGCCGGCCCGCTGCCTGACAGCCCCGTGACGGCGTCCATCTGCTTTTCCTCCACACAGACAGAAGTTCCGATCATGGCAAAAATCTGTCTGACCAGATCGAGATCGCCCTCAGATGCCTTGCGGCCGGTGCAGATGGCAGTGGCTCCTGCGCCGATGAGAGCCGGGGTATTGGGCATGACCCTGACTACACGGCAACCCGGCGCAAGATTTTCCTCAATTTTAGCAGTGGTGATGCCGGCCATGATGGATATTACCAGTTTGTCCTGACTGATCAATCCTTCCAACTGGTCCAGCACACCTGCTGCGTGCTGCGGTTTGACAGCCAGGATAACGACCTCCCCCCACCCGGCAGCATCGGCAGCATCATCGGTTATCCTTACATTCGGGAAGAGCCGGGTAAGCTCATCGCGCCTGTTCCTGCCGATCTCTGCCACACAAAGGCCAACCCCCACATCTTCACGGGCAAATCCGCGAATGATGGCTTCGGCCATGTTGCCGCCGCCAATAAAGGCGATCTTGCGCACTTTCAGCATGTCATCCTCCCGAACGAGAATCTGATTGTACCGCGCCGACTGTTGCCGCGGGCTGTGGTTTGTTTGCCGTGCTGCTCTTGGTTATCAGCATCACGCCGACGCAGACCAGGAGAATCCCGCCCCAGCGAAGTGGCGACACCTGCTCGTGCAGAAGGTACTTTGCCAGCAATGCTACCAGAACGTAGTTGAGAGCCTGCATGGGAAGGGCGACGGAGAGATCTTCCCAGGAAAGGACAGCCAGCCAGAGGAAGAAAAAAATCGCCAACATGGCGGTGCCGACTATGATCTTCCAGGTTGTCATGGCACGGAGCGCTGTATCGATGATCCCGTGCAGATTCATGGAGGAGAGGTCGCCCAGCTCCTTCATCCCCTTGGCCAGCAGGATATCACCCACGGTTCCGGCGGTTACGGCCAGCATCATTATGCAGAGGGTTTTAAACATGTGGTTTCCTGTTGCCCAGGTAGTTGACAAGCTCTACCCCGGCCTCTTCCAGTTTGCGTCTGACGCGGGGGCTGATGATCGTCGCCAGTTCCTCTTCATGACGGTAATCCGGCATGCGGCGTGCGATCTCGCTGTCCGGCAACACGCCGGGATGAAAATAGATCTCCGTCAAGCCGTCCAGCAGGCCGTCGGCAATATTCAGAATGTACTGCTCCGTCATGCGGCCGGAGTTGAGTACGCCCTTGACTTCGACCGCATGGAGCATACCCAGCCGATCCAGCTCCCGTGAGCAGTTTGCGGCCAGTGAGCCGAAAATGAAGCTTTCAATAGCCTTCCCCAATCGACGATCCTTATCGAAGCGCAGGTTGTGGGAGAGGCGCTCCCGGGAAAGACGAAAACTGCGTATCCCGTAATGCGGCATCAGGTCGGCAAGGATCCTGAAAACCGTTGGATGCATATGGATATTCAGATGCCCGTCAACATGGCTCAGCGGAATGCCCGCATCCTGAACACGCTCGATCTGGGCCTGAATTTCTCGCTTGAGCTGGCAATAAAGACCCCGGTCGAAAAAATATCGCATGCCGGTCGCTACCGGGTTATCCGAAAAATCTCCCGAACTGTTCACCAGATCGGGGATACTGGCCGGTGGCAGGACTGAATGCCCCTGCAACAGGGTCAGATGCAGCCCGACCTGCAGTTCAGGGTTGCGCCGGGTAATAGTTACGGCCTCATCAAAGGCTGCAGCTCCCGGCATGATCGAGGCGCAGGTAAGAATCCCTTCCCGCCAGCACCTTTCCACTGCGGCGTTGACACCTTGAGAGAGGCCGAAGTCGTCGGAGGTGATGACAAGCTGCTTCATTGCGTCAGGTACAGTCAGAGCAGGACTCTTTGCGCTTTCGCATATAGGCCAGATACTGCCTGCCCTCTTTAAGAAGCTTCTTTCGTTCTGCGCTGTCAACGATCATCCTGCCGATACTGCGCATGATAAACTTGGGTCGGAAGTAAAACTTGTCGTAGAACTCCTCCACGGAGTTGAATATCTCAGCATTGGAGAGATGCGGGTAGTTTATCACACACTTCTGATGCCCCCCCTCGTCCAGAAAACTGTCCGAGCTGATCCAGCCCTGCTCCTTGCACATGGTGTAGAATTCAGTTCCGGGATAGGGGGAAGCCAGTGATGCCTGGATGGAGTTGAGATCCATCTCCTTGGCGAACTGGATGGTCTCGTTAATGGTTTCCTTTGTTTCACCGGGAAGACCCATGATGAAAGCGCCGTGGATGGAGAGTCCCAGCTTCTTGCAGTCCTTGCTGAACTGAACTGCCTGTTCCTTGGTGACACCCTTCTTTATGTTCTTGAGGATCTGCGCATTGCCACTTTCAAAGCCGACTACCACGTGGCGCAGTCCAGCCTCGCGCATGATTTTGAGTGTGTCGTAATCGCAGTTTGCACGGGCATTGATGGTCCAGGAGATTCCCAGGGGTTTGATCAGTCGTGCAATTTCCCGGGCATGCTGCCGATTGGCGGTGAAGGTGTCGTCATCAAACGACAGTTCGCGCATCTCCGGGATATTCTCCGTAATCCACTTGATCTCTTCGTAGACATTCTGCGGGCTGCGGGTGCGCATGCGCTGACCGGAAAAGGTCTGGGGCCAGAGACAGTAGATACATTTTGACGGGCAGCCGCGACTGGAATATATGGAGACATATGGGCTTTTGAAGTGCGGAATGACATATTCGCTGATCGGCAGGTCACGCTTATAGATCGGTGCCACGAAGGGGAGCGCATCCAGATCCTCGATCATGGGGCGATCCGCGGTGTGTACAACCTTGCCATCCTGCATGAAACTGAGACCGTCAACCGTACCCCATGCCCGCCCCTCGCACAGTTCCCTGGTGGAATAATCGAACTCGCCACGGCAGACGATGTCGATGGCTCCTTTGGCAGAGTACAGCGACTCCTCCGGCAGGATCGTTACGTGCGGGCCGGTCAGAACGGTCACGATGGACGGTTTGACCTCCTTGATGCGGCGAGCTGTTTCAATGTCGATCATCAGGGTAGGGGTGGAAGTATACATCACCACCATGTCAAAATCCCTGGCGATGGTCAGGCAGTCCTCCAGAGTGAATTTCTGCACCGGGGCGTCAACTACCCGGCTGCCTGCGATCATGCCGGCCGGGAAGCAGAGCCAGGTGGGGTACCAGAATGAGGTTACTTCACGCGAGGCCTGATAACGGGCACCCGCCCCCCCGTCGAAATCCTCAAAGGTGGGGGGGTTTAAGAAAAGCGGTTTCATCACAACTCCTTACATCATTTCATCGGGAAAGGAACCTTACAGATATTTCCATGATTAGTCAAGGATTGCCGGGCTGTTTCATCTGACGGCCAATGCGAAAGGGCACCCGAATGGATGCCCTTTAAAAGTGAGGCGAGATGATCACGCTGGTATTATTTCTTCTTGGCCGGTGCTTCCTTGGCCTTATCAGTAGCTTTAGCTGCAGGTTTGGCCTCTTTTGCGGCCTGCTTGGCGATTATCAGCTCTTTGACCTTCTCATACACCGGTCCCGGCAGGATCTTGCGTGATTTCAACTGGGTCTTGTTTGCGTAGGGGCGACCGGCGACAATCTTGCCGGCGTAGGTGTCACCGATACCGGCCACAGCTTTCAATTCGGCTTCACTGGCGCTGTTGATGTCAACCAGCTCTTTTTTGGCTGCGTCTTTGGGGGTAGCTGCGGCTTTCTCCGCTGCCGGCTTGGCATCAGCCTTCTTATCGGCTTTCTTGGCATCGGCGGCAAACGACAGAGTGGCAACGAGCAGCAGGGACAGGACAGTCAGGGAGAATCTGGTGATGACGTTTTTCATATAAATACCTCCTGGATGTAATGAATGGATGATTTTCTAACAGGAGTCGCTGCGCTTGTCAACCATAACGAGCAGGTACGTCATGGTTTGTTTTTTCATACAGAGTGTGATAAGTGATTGGCAGAACTTATTTCATTCACACAGGAGACCGGTCATGAGTCAGAAAAAACCTGCAATCACGTTCAAGTACGTTTTCAACTACGGATATAATCCCACATATGTCAATGGGGCCCAGGGCGGTTTTTCGCCGCGCGGAGAGATGGTCATCAATTTTTATCTGGAGCGTCAACCGCTGCCGGAGTCGATCAGTCATGAGATAACACCGGAAGGTGCCATTGGAAGGGAGACCGAAGTGGAACCTGAGGATCTGGCGAGCAGCATGGTGCGTTTTGTTGATACAGGTGTGGTGATGAGTTACGAAAATGCCCGAGTTTTCCATGCCTGGATGGGAGATAAACTGCGTGAGGTAGAGGAACTAAGCAAGGCGCACAGCGCTTTTGAAAGTACCCCTCCCGCCGGGCAGGCGTAATAAAATTGCAGAAAGGCCGACATCAAGTCGGCCTTTCTGCAATAGGAAGCGTGCTACCTCTCTCGACAGGAGGCCTCCTCATGAAGCCAGATAATTTCCCAGCAGTTCACGGGAGTGTTCGTCATCGTGGCAGTGGTTGCAGAGATTTTCCCAGTTGCTCCCGTCCGGCGGGTTATTGTGATGATTGCCGTCCCGGTGGTGAACCGTCAACAGATTGAGACTGGCGGAGTCAAATTCACGACCGCACTTGGCGCAGATCGCACCGTGAATCCTGAGCGACTTGGTGCGGTAGTTTTCATTTTTTTCGACGTCGCCGCGCATCTTTTTGAGCAGGGCTTCCGCCTCTTCCCGTGACGGGAGTTGTACCGATCTGGGGCGTCTGTTGGGTGGCATGGCATCTATCCGTTCAGTAGCTTGACCGTCGCCCGGTCATCAGCGTAATAGTCGATGATGTTGTAGCAGCCGTAGCTCTGTTCGATTGAGAACATTCCTGCCAGCGGTGCGCCGATGGCACTCAGAAGCACGATGCGATTGACGCCCCCGTGGCCCACAACCAATACCTCCTGTTCCTTGTGCCGCTCGATTATTTCCCGGATGACCGGCATGATCCTGGCCTGCACGTCCAGAAGGTTCTCCCCCTGCGGAACACGGTAATTCACGAGATCCGCCAGCCGTGCCCGCCACTCTTCCGGCCAGCCAGCCTTGATTTCCTGCCAGGTCAACCCCTCCCAGACCCCTATATTCAGCTCGCGCAGCTCATGCCGGGAGACCGGTTCGATGCCCAAGTTCCGGCAGATAATCCCTGCGCCGATGGTGCAACGCGACAGGTCGCTGGTGTAGCAGGCCGAGATTGCAGCATCCGCTAGTCGATCTTTCAGCAGGTGATACTGTTCGATGCCGATGTCGGTCAAGGCCACGTCCGCCTGGCCATTGTAGCGCGGCTGGTCGAAACCGGCCACCTGACCATGGCGAATGAGATGGATGCGGGTTTTGGGCGTCATTGAAGCAGTATCTTTTCTTGAAATGTGGATGACGGACAGGGGCTACAGCCCGGTAACATCACGTTCCTTGGGATATTCCAGGAGGATCCCGAAGGTAAGTTCCTTCTTTTCGCCGGCCTTGAGGGGCAGTTTCCAGAGGAGGGTGCCATCGTCCTTGATCTCGTCCGGTTTAATGCTCGGTTCATCAAGCGCCACCTTTATCTCGCTATCTCCCGCCAGGGGAAGCTGGTCGCGGATAGTCACGGTATGGGCGTCTGCTCGGAAGTTACCCACCTCGATGCGGTAGCGGTAGCTCATCTGGCTCTTGCCGAAGAGTCCGGCTTCCTTGTGCTGTTTCAGCTCTTCGCGTTTAACCGTTATCTGGTCGTCGGCACCGAAAAACAGATCAAACTTTTCTCCGATCGCAACCTTCTTCATGGACGAGTTCCCGGTAAAGGTCGTGCCGGTAAAAACGTTTACACGACCTGGCAGGAGCGGGTAGGCTGCCCGGTTGATGATTTCCGATTTGAGAAATACAAACGGAGAGAGCTTGGGAATGGCCAGAAATTCCAGACTCACCGGGAACTGTTCCATGGCGACCACGTTGCTGTGTTTGGTGCCGTCCGAGGGGATATCCACGGTGCGGGGAAGACGGAAGCTGACCGAACTCTGCTCACCGTTTATATCTGCTGTCAGGTATTCAGCCAGAACAGCCTCCTCTTTAGCCGCCGCACCACCGGCAAGGTCTCTTCTGGCGGCGGATGATTTCATCGCTCTGCGTGCTACGGGTGCCGGAGCAGCCATGAGTTCCATCGGCGGAACGGGGCGGTTGAACGACACCCGCCAGGGCGAAAGGTCGGGAGGAGCTCCACCGGCTGCAGGTCGGGCAGTGGAAAGACTCAGGCTGACATCCTTCCAGTCTTCGCCGGTCTGCTGGCGGACCAGAGCCCGAAAGGTCAGGCCGACTGTTTTCCCGTCCGGCGCCAGCCGAACATCGTACAAGGGTTCCCAGCCCGCCCGTAATACGACGCCCGACAAATCAAGTGAAACCGTTCCATCACGGCTGACTTCCACAGCAACCTCGACATTTTTGGATTCTTTCTTTTGTGAGCCGACAGACTCATCCCGCTGACGCCTCAGTGCGTCAATCTTTTCCTTGATCACCTTTTTTTCGGAATCAATATCGCGGGACTGCTCTTCCGCTTTTGTAACACCCGAGCCAACAAAGCTTGAGGCGTCAAGGAGTTCTGCCGATGTAGGCCTGCCGACGGCCAGTTCTTTTGATATGCGGTCTCCCCAGGCGACGCGTATGGAATCCAGAAAGGTTTTCTGTGAAGCTATACCGGCTTTTTTTGAATCCAGACTCCCGGAACGCCTCTCCAGAACCCTGATTTCCTCATCAATATCCTGGATGCGTTTTTCATTGCTCTGGGGCAGGAACACCCGTTTGACTTCGAGACCGACAATGCTGACACCGGCCGTGCCTTTGCCCTCGATCCGCAACGAGTCGTCCTGGATAAGGGGGGGGAGATTTTCAAAAGCGATCACGTAACTGCCTTTTGTCAGCGCCAAAGTAGCGCTGCGGGTGGTCATGGCACGATCCATATAGACCGTGACAGCCGTGATACGGGCGTCAGCCGTGCGACGGTTTGTATCCGCACTCAGGGCGGCAACGGGAAACATGAGCAGGGTAATCAGCAGGGCAGCGGCGCGGATACTGTTTTTCATTATGTCCTCTCGTTCAGGCACGGTGGCGAGCTCCGTGCCGGGTAGTATTTTCAGCAGATGTTTCAGGTATGTTATCGAGTCTTGCCCGGCTGACGCGAAGGCTTCCCCGACGTTTCCCGGGGGCGTGCCGGTTTACTGGGTGCAGCAGCCTGTGTGGCTGCCGGTCGGGATGGTCGCGCAGCCTTCTGTGAACCGGAGCTGTTTCTCGGTTTCTGCCCCGGATTTTTTTCCGCAGCCGGTTTCGGTTTCATCCACGGTTTTCTGGTACCTTTCGATTTGGACATACCCGGTTTCTGGGGTCTGGCAATACTGACCGTAATGATCTGATCGATCAGATATGCACCGTCAAGGGTCTCTGCCACGTCCTTGGGATCTACATCCGCAGCCATGCGTACATAGCCGCAGCGCTTGAATTCCCTCGTTTCGGGATCAATGATCAGGTGGATGGACGTGACCGTGCCCATGACCGAAAACAGCTTCCGGATATCCTGTTCGCTGGCATTGTCAGAAATATGACCTACATACAGCTCTTTCGCCATGGTTATGTCCCTTTATCCGTTTGTGCTGCGATGAATGGCGAACGGCCCCCAGGCCTGGTCGATCGACATGAGTTCCAGTGTATTGATGTTGACACGGGCAGGCCGGTTGACGACCCACTGGACAGTTTCAGCAATATCCTCTGCCGTCAGTGGATCGGTGCCTTCATAGACTTTGCCCGCCTTGTCGCCATCTCCTTTGAAGCGAACCGTTGAAAACTCGGTTTCGGCCATGCCGGGCTGGATGCAGGTAACCCGTACCCCTGTCCCGAGCAGATCGCAGCGCAGGTTGCGGGAGAACTGGGTTACGAAAGCCTTGCTGCCGCCATAGACATTGCCGCCCGGATAGGGCCAGTTGCTTGCGGTGGAACTGATATTTACAATGTGGCCGCGGCTACGGGCCACCATGCCGGGCAGAATCAGGCGTGTGCAGTACATCAGCCCCTTGATATTGGTGTCCACCATGGTTTCCCAATCGTCCAGATCAACCTGATGGGCCGGTTCCAGCCCCAGGGCCAAACCGGCGTTGTTGATAAGCACATCAATCTCGCGGAAGGCCTCCGGCAGGTGGGCCACCGCACCCTGAACCGCCTCGCGGTCGCGCACGTCAAGCGGAATGATGTGTACCTCATCTGTGCCGGACAGCTCTTGCTGGAGCTGGATCAGCGGATCCACCCGCCGCGCTGTCAGGATCAGGCGGTTGTCTGAGTGTGCAAATATCCGGGCGCAGGCCGCCCCGAAGCCGGATGATGCGCCGGTGATGAAGATTGTCTGTCCCATTACTGTTTCTCCTCCGATGAAAAGGATTCTGCGATGCAACGTACCGATCGCAGGAGTGTTTCAGTTTCGATCCCGCACCGCTCGCAGAGCTGGAGCAACTGCTCCGTCAGCGGTGCGCAAACCGTCAACGGCAGTCCGTTAGGCCGCGCCAGGACTGTTTTGAATGAATGCAGGGCGAAGCCTTCATAACCGATTAGTCCTCCGCCGCCGTAGCGCCGGTCTCCCCGAACCGGGTGGCCGATCATCTCCAGATGTCGTCTGATCTGGTGCATGCGGCCGCTGATCGGAATGACCGCCAGCAGTGTGCTGTCGTTACCGGCAGTCAACACATCGTAGCGGGTCTCGGATTCCTTTCCGTCCAGCGGTTCCGAAATAACGCCATGATCGGCGGGTCTTCCTGTCACCAGTGCCAGATAAAGCTTGTCCAGACCGGTTTCCTTGACATGACGACCGTAAATCCCTGCCGCAGAAGAACTCTTTGCAAGCACCACGACGCCAGAGGTCCCACGGTCGAGGCGGTTGACCGGGTAGAGTTTGCACGGAGTATTGCGCCACTCCATGTATGCCATGCCCTGCTCAACAAGATTTTCTTCCAGCTCGGCGGTGCGGTGCATGGCGAGACCGGTCGGCTTATTGATAATGGCGACCTGATCATCTTCGTAGAGGATATCAAGAGGCGGCCTGCTTTCGCTCATCAGCGAGGTCAGGGCTGAACTCTCCTTGAGTGTAAGTGTATCGTGAACGGCAATCAGGGTATCGGGTGTTGCCATGCTGCTGTTGAGCTTGACGGCTCCGCTCCTGATCAGTTTCCTGGGATAGCCGGAGGCCGCCGTCGGCAGGAGCGTGCGCAGAAAGCTCTCCAAGCGGCGGCAGTGATCGCGGGGAGCTATTTCAATGGTGATCATGGATCAAATGATCGTGTCAGCGGGAATTTGATGCAATCTGTCAACATATTGATATTACCCGCAAAAAAAATAGAATCTTGAATCAGGCAGGAACATGCATGATTCCTACCGTTCCCGACAGGCAGTTTATACCACTATACACCTCCAGCATCAAGCCATAATACCCCGCTACAACTCTACTCCGCTCAATGACCTGGAAACGGAATAGGCCCGGAAATAAACGACATCCGTAGGCAGTAAGATAAAAAAGCGGCATCCGGCTATGCTACTTTGTCGTTGTGATTGAATTCAAAGGGTTATATTGTTAACGCAGAATTTTGATACTGATACGTCAGACGTTGCATAATTCGGACAGCTAGGGTACTGTTGCTTAAAAGCATCGAAAAGGGTACCGATATGAACGCTATTGCAGCAAACGAATTGAAACGGCACGGCATCCTGGCGATCGAGCCGCTGCTTGCCAGCGGTCCGGTTCACATTATCAAACGTAACAAGCCGATCTGTGTCGTATTGGCCGAGGATGAGTACGAGAGATTGAGCAGAGCCGCCCAGGTGAACAATGCCGTCCACTCGCACACGGTCATGGAGTGGTTTGCCGCGCCATCATCAGGGACAAGCGCCAAAGAAGAGGTAGACCGGCGTCTGGATGCCGAGCGGGATTCGTGGGACACAGCATGACTCTCTTCCTTGACGCGAATATCATAATCTACCGGGTCGAAACGGTAGAGCCGTTCAATCAGCAGGTGGTGGCGGTGCTTCGGGTTCTGCTGGACAAGTATCCGCATGCCGGTTTTGCCGTCTCCCGTCTGAGCATGATGGAATGTCTGGTAAAACCGTTGCGGGACCAGAACAGTGCTGATATTGAACAGTATCGCGCTTTTTTTGTATCAGCCGGGTTGCAGATTGTCGAGGTAAGTGCACAGGTTATCGAAATGGCAACCATGCTGCGGGCGCGGCACGGTCTGCGAACACCGGATGCCATTCAGGCCGCCTCGGCTCTGTCCATAACGGGGCCGGTGACGTTTCTCACAGGAGACAGGCAGTTCGGGAAAGTGCCGGGATTGAATGTGCACTTGGTTCCTTGATGAAGCATTTGGGTTTTCTTGGGGAAATATGGGCAGTGTCCCTCTTTTCCCCCTGTAACGAGGTAATTCGTAGTTTGCTTACGCGATTCCATCTGGAGAACAACATGCGATACCTGCTTGCCCTTATTGTAGTCCTGTTGCTCAGACAGAATGCCATTGCCACCACTGAAAAGCGCGTCGCTCTGGTCATCGGCAACAGCGAGTATGCTAATTCCCCACTCAAAAATCCGGTAAATGACGCTAAAGACATCGCGACCAAACTTCGCAAACTCGGCTTTGAAGTCATCGAACGTAATAATCTGAAAACCAAACAGATCGGCGGTACCCTCCGGGAGTTTCGCAATAAGCTTACTCCAGGTGCCGTAGCCCTGGTTTTCTACGCTGGACATGGTCTCCAGATCAAGGGCGACAACTACCTTCCGGCTGTAGATGCCGACATCAATTCAGAAGAAGACGTACCCAACCAAAGCATCGCCATGAGACAAATAATGGATGTACTGGATGAATCAAAATCCCGCCTCAATCTGGTCTTTCTGGATGCCTGCCGCAACAACCCCTACGCCCGTAGCTTTCGCTCTTCAGACAGGGGTTTGGCACGCGTAAACGCACCATCCGGTACTCTGATTTCATACGCCACCAAGCCTGGCAGCGTCGCGGCAGATGGAACCGGTCGTAATGGCTTGTACACCAGTAAACTACTCGCGCAACTGGACAGTAACCTGCAGATCGAGCTTGCTCTCAAGCGCGTTGTAACTGAAGTCAAAACATCCTCAAAAGGCAAACAAGAACCTTGGATGGAGGGGAGTCTTGAAGGGGATTTCTGCTTTGGGGGTTGTGGAGTGAATACTAATTTAGGTGCCCAAGTAGCTAAAATTGAACCAGTATCTCTTGCAACACGTATCAAAAGTCGCGAAGAGATTGAACAAGATGGCTGGGAAAACGCTCGTTCAAGCGGAAACATCGATGCAATCCAGGAATACCTTATGCAGTATCCGAAAGGCAGGTTTGTCGGGCAGGCAAAAATACTAATTGCTACTTTAAAGACCGCTCCAATAAAACCCGCTGAAGCAATATCCTCTTCAACCCATGAAGACGAAGAGATTTCTTTGTGGAATGAAATCCAAAAGGGTAACAAACGGGACGACTATGAAGCCTATCTGGCACAGTACCCCAAAGGCAAATATGCCGTATTAGCGAAAAGCCGCATCAAAACACTACCTGGCACAGGCGCCATTGCCGGACCAATCAGCTTTCTTGACGGTGATTGGAAATGTTCTGTGGGCGCCGCTAAATTTACATATACCGTGCACTACACAGTCAGAGGAAACCAGGTGGAAGCCAGCGCTTCTACCAAATTTTCGTCTATCTATACTGCAGAGATCGTCGGAGGTGCGTTGGTGCTTTCTGGAAGATCAACGTCAAATCCGGAATTTGGAGAGATAACTGAGACATACAAGATATTGAGCAATAGTTCATTGCATGGATATCTTAACCGCTTCAAAGGGATTGAGAACAAGGTGAACACTGACTGTAACAAAACGAATAAAACTATTAGCGCATCCGAAGAGAGGAATGGCCTTGTGTCTTCCGAAGCGGCGGCGGGTCAATTTAAACTTAGAACATATCCGTAAATAAAATATATTTTTTTAGCTTTTCTGGTACTATCACCTTCCAGCATTGATCACATTTGCTGGGGGAGTTCCGGGGACACCATACTTAATTCAGCCGAGATAAGTAAGGTGTCCCCCGAATTAGCGATATGGACCGCTTTACCTTTTAAAGAACTCATTCCATTTCTCAATTTGTCCCATCTTCTTGCAGCGACGCTGACTGCGGCTCGACGAAAATTTAACATCAACCACTACGTCTTTAGTGGCGGACAGCTAGGAAGCAGAAACGCTCCGAGCCCGGAAAATCAGATGATCTTGTTCAGCGGGTACTCGATAATCCCTTCGGCGCCGAGTTTTATCAGTATTGGCACGATGCGCCGAACCTCTTTCTCAGACATGATGCTTTCGATCGAGAGCCAGTCAGAGTTGTAGAGATGGGATACGGTCGGGTTCTTGAGGCTGGGAAGCTCGCGGGTTATCGCTTCGATCCGTTCGGCCGGAGCGTTCATCTTGAGCCCCACCATCCCTTCCGCCGCCAGTGACGATTTCAGCAGCGTAGCGATCTGGTTGATCTTGCCCCGTTTCCAGGGATCATTCCAGGCGTTCTTGCCGGCGATGAGAACCGGTACCGACTCCATCAGTTCGCAGACAATTCTCAAACCGTTTGCCTTGATTGTGGAACCGGTTTCAGTTACCTCGACGATTGCATCACACAGTCCGTCAACCACCTTGGCCTCGGTGGCACCCCAGGAGAACTCGACGTTGACCGGGATGTTGCGTTCTGCAAAGTAGCGCTTGGTAAAACCGACCAGTTCCGTCGAAATGGTTGCCCCGTGGAGATCCTCCGGCCCCTGAACCTTGGAGTCGCCGTTGACCACCAGCACCCAGCGGGCGGGTCGGCGCGAGACTTTCGAGTAGACCATTTCACAGACTTCAACCACGTCGGAATCGTTCTCCCGGACCCAGTCGCGCCCGGCAATACCGGCATCGATGGTTCCGCGCTCCACATATTTGGCCATCTCCTGGGGCCGGATCAGCTTGCAGTTCATCTCGCTGTCGTCAACGCCGGGAAAGTAGCTGCGTGAGGAAATGCTGATCTGCCATCCGGACTTTTTGAAGAGCCCGACGGTAGCTTCTTCCAGACTCCCCTTGGGAATGCCGAAGTTAAGGATCTCACTCATTTTTTGTAAACCTCCCTGGGATCGAATAACGGATTGGAATGTTCCACCCAGTGTCCATTCTCCCATTTCACATAGAAGCAGCTGCGGTTGCCGGTGTGGCAGGCCGCCGGGCCATTCTGTCTCACCTTGATCACCACGCTGTCGGCGTCGCAGTCAGTCAGGATTTCGACCACGTCCTGGGTATTGCCGGACTCCTCGCCCTTCATCCAGTACTTGTTGCGGGTGCGGCTGAAAAACCAGGTCTTGCCGTCCTTCATGGTCAGGTCGAGGGTCTTTTTGTCCATGAAGGCAACCATCAGCACCTCGCCGTTGTCACAATCCTGAATAATAGCCGGGATCAAGCCGCCCATCTTGTCGAAATCAATTTGAATCACGCTGTTCTCCTTGCAGAAAATAATTGGGTCGAGTATATGGTCTGCGGGCTCAAAATGCAAGCCCCGGCTTCATTCCGACCGGGAGATGATCCCCCGGAAACTGACCGCCTGACCTGAGCTTCATACCGCCCGCAACGCTTCGGCAATCGTCAGTCGATCCGGCAGATCTGTCTCATCGATCCGGGAGATGAAAAGCGCATTGACGGCGACAAGAAGGGAATTGACGCGATCAAGATCGATCACGGCGTTCCCGGAAATGGTCTCGCTTCCGATCAGATTATGCGGGCAACAGTCAATGGTAGTTTTGTTATCTTCGGCATAGAGGATTGGCAACCCGTGGGTTCGGCAGATAACCGGGCGGGCGACGTAGAGCATGCACCGGTGATTCCGGAGCAGGGGGCAGCGCTCACCTTCGGCGTGATCAGCCACATACCGGCGAAGAGTCGTCGCCTCCTCGTTTGGAAGGGTGGCGAGAGCGGCATTGAGAGCGGCTGCCTCTACCGGAAAGATGGTAATTGACGTGCAGCATGAGCTGCACCCCTCGGAGCAGGTGATCTGTCCGGACAGGGAATCCTCAATCCCGCGGCAGAGTGCGTCGATGCGGGCAATCATCTGATTATAGTTGTCGAGAGGATTCGGCATGGATTAACAGGTATCACAAAACAGCACGAAATCAAAGAGCAGCGTGCCCCGGGGAAAAGTCAGATCACCGGTTGCACAGGGGTATGAAATGTAGTACATAAGATCAGTTTATTCATATAACACCCCGATCATGATTGGAAACGGATGAAATTCCAGCCCATTAAACCGAAAAAAGTGTCGTCACAGATTGCGGACCAGATCCGCTCATCCATTATGGCCGGGGAATTTTCCCCCGGAGACAAGCTTCCGCCTGAGCGGGAACTCGCTGAGATGTTTGGCGTATCCCGCCCCTCAGTCCGGGAGGCGCTCAACGTCCTGTCGTCGTCAGGCCTGGTGATGTCCTACCAGGGAGGCGGCACCGTCGTCATGTCTCTGGTGGAAACCCTTGCCGGCAATCCGCTCACCGAATTGATCCGCTATCAGCAGGAACGCGCTCTGGATGTCATTGAGGTGCGTAAGGGAATGGAATCGTGGACGGCGTATTATGCCGCTCAGCGGGCATTACCCGAGGACCTGCGGCGTCTGGAGGAAATTGTCGACTCCATGCGGCACAATCTGGCCGACATGACACCTTCGGAAGACTTCGACGCCAACTTCCACATCCTGATAGCCCGGGCCACCCACAATATTGTCTGGCTGCATCTGATGCAGCACCTGTTTGATGCCATGAAGGAGTTCCAGCAGAGCGTGTGGCGCGCGGTGTACTTGACTCGCGAGGATCATCACCTGCTTTTTGAACATCATTCCCGGATTTTTGAGCATATCAAACAAAAAGACGCCACCGGTGCCCGTGATGCCATGATTGAGCATCTCACATTTGCCGAACAGCGCAGCACGGCCTACGTTACGCGGCAACAGGCGTGAGCGGATGGCTGGTGCGGTTTGTATCGAGTGAAAAAAGTTTTCCGGGGCGAGTTGTTTTTTCGTGTACGGGGAACGTTATCGTGGCGGCAAAACCGGTTTCGCAGGTGCTTCCAATGCCTTCTTTTCGCCTTCCTGTTTGATTGAAGCCGCTATCGGCGCATCCTCAAGCTGCCAGCCGGGTACCACGGGTGATGATGTTACGGGAGTCACAAACTCCTGGCTGCGAGTCTCCCTGCCTGTGGAATCAACGACAATAATCGTGTAGAGAAGAAACGGGTTTTCCGGGGCCAGTCCGGGGAGGTTTGTTGTATAGGTGAACTGTGTGCCCCCTACTTTTTCCATTTTAATCAGCGCTTTAGCGCCGCCCGCACCTCCGTGGATCGCACAGTTGACCGCCTGAATATCGGCCTCACTGTTAATGACCGCCTGAATGACGGTGCGTTTTCCGGCAACTACGAAACTGTAGGGCACATGATGTATCCGAATATTTTCAGGCGCCGGTTTTGAGGGGGCGGGAGTTTTTGTTGTCACGGTCTCAGGTTGAGCAGGAACAGGCACAGATGCTCCCACCGTTTGCGTTTTTGGCTGTTCGGCAGGCACAATCGGCTCTGCTGTGTCAGAGGGTGGCTCCTGCTTTCTGGCGTCAATTTTCTTCTTTTTGACCTCTTTTATCACCCGTTTCGGCGGTGATTCCTTTTTTACCTTGCTAAGTTCACTTAAGGGTATATCGAAGTCAGCCCCACCGGAAGGCACTGGCGCAGCAAAAGCGCAGCAGACTGCCATGGCTGACAGCAGGAGAATCCTGGTGGCGGAAAAAGATTGTGTGGAATATACGGGGAGGGTGCGGGAGTCCAAACTGGTTCTTCCTTTCGACGAGGATGTGCGATCCGTCTGGATCCACAGTGCCCTGATCGGTCAGTTTTTTGGTAAGGCGATTCGCTGTCTGATTCGTCTACTTATGCGACGGTGTGTTGATGTATGACTTGGTTATCCTGGCCAACTCGATGAGCAGATTATGGCGTTCCAGCTCCACCGCAACTTTTCCTTCATCCACTCTCCCGGAGCTCTTGCGAGAGTCCGGTAAACTTTTTTCAAGCGCGACCAGCCTTTTTTCAAGGGCGGCAAACCGCTCCTCAACAGGAATTTTTTTCTCGGGCTCAGCCTTTTTCTCAGGGATATTAACCTGTTTTGTCCTGGCAATATCCCGTCGGGCAGAAAGCTTTCCGGCGGAAACAACCAGTCTTTTTATCCCTGCCCCCCCTGACTGTATCACCCCGATTGCAGCAAGAGCGGCGAACTCCACTGCGGCAGAGGTAAACGCCGTTACACGGGAAAATCTGCTGCCACGATTTTCGGGCGCTTGGCATGAGGCATCTTTTTTCTTATTCAAACCTGGCACCTTGAGACGTATTGCCCTTGTTGACTGCAGGCTTGCCACGGTACACCATAACTCCCATCTTCTCAAGATTTTTTGTTCGGAGATACTCCGAATACGTCGTGGCGCATTGTCCAAAAATATGCAATAATCGCCGCCGAATATCAGACTGTCACAGAGACGAAAGGATGCACACACCATTATGGGAGTTTACGCCAACACCGTGAGTATAACCCACTACACCATCAACGGCGATCTGCCGACGCAGGATCAGTTCCTGTGGTTTTCCGGGAAACTGACCAACCGGGGCTTCCGTTCCATCGAAAATTCAGCCGAAGAGATTTCGGAAGGGTGGGTTCAGGTGGATCGACCCGATGAGGCGTCTTTCGAGTCTCCCTCAGATTTCTGGCGCGATTCCTATCTGGTCTTCTCCCTGCGCCGCGATCAGCGCCGGATCCCGGCTGCCGTGCTCAAATCACACAGCGGACGCGAAGAAGGGGCCTTTCTGGCTCAGCATCCCAATCTGCGGCGTACCCCCAAGCATAAGCGGGAGGAAATCAGGGAACAGGTCCAGGTGCGGCTTTTGACCAGATGTCTGCCGGTACCATCGCTTGCGGATGTGGTATGGGACCAGAAAAGCGGCATATTGACACTCTATAGTTTGGGGAGCAAGGCCATCGAGCGTTTTGAGGAAATCTTCCGCGCGACCTTCGAGGGACTCAGTCCGGTGGTCATCCATCCCTTTGCCCGTGCGCGGTTGCTGGTGGAGGGATCGCTGGCAGAGAAGCTTGAGTCGCTCAATCAGGCTGGCTCAGAAGCGGTGTCCTCCCTGATCAGCGACAATCAGTGGCTGGGGGCCGACTTCATGCTGTGGCTGCTCCAACGCGGCGTTAATGGCGAGGGTGATTTCTGCATCTGCCGCCCGGGACATTGTGGTTCCGGCGAGCGCTTCAGCGCCTGGATTGACGACCGCATCCAGTTTCAGGGCGGGGGGGAGGAGGGGGGCATTCAGAAAGTATCGGTCTCCGGTTCCCAGGACAGCTACCTGGAGGCCATCTCGGCTCTTAAGGGGGGTAAGCAGATCACCAGCGCCACAATCTGCATGGAGAAGGACGAAAATCCCTGGAAGCTGACCCTCAGGGGTGAGACGTTCGGTTTTGCCGGTTTCAAGTGCCCCCAGGTGCGGATCGAGCAGGATGCGACCGTGGATCAGATGAGTGAGCGTGAGGCGGTATTCTACGAGCGGATGTACCTGATAGAACAGGGTATCCAGATGTTCGACAGCCTGTTTGCGACGTTTCTCGCGGAACGTCTGGGGGACCGCTGGGGCGAACGCCTGATGGCTGTTCAGGATTGGCTGGAAGGAAAATGACATAATGAGGTTTATCGATGAAGTAACCCTGTTTGCCTCATCCGGCCATGGCGGCGCAGGATGTATTGCATTTCGTCACGAGAAATTTATCGAGTTCGGTGGGCCGTCCGGCGGTGACGGCGGCAAGGGAGGAGATGTAATCTTCCTTGCCGCCACCGGGCTTTCGACGCTTCTGGAACTGCGCCACAAGCCGCACCAGAAGGCTGAGAAGGGGCACAACGGCATGGGCAAGAACCGCCATGGTGCGGGCGGAGAAGATCTTCTTATCAAGGTGCCGGTGGGGACGGTTATCAAGGACGCCGAGAGCGACGATATTCTTGCCGACCTGACCGAAGGCGGGCAACGGGTGATATTGCTAAAAGGGGGGCGCGGAGGGCAGGGGAATGCCCGTTTTGCATCCGCCACCAACAAGGCTCCCAAGTTTGCCCAGCCGGGCGAGGACGGGCAGGAGCTCAAGCTGAGGCTGGAACTGAAATTAATGGCCGATGTGGGGCTGTTGGGGTTGCCCAATGCAGGCAAGTCATCACTGATCAGCAAGGTGTCGGCCGCTCGTCCCAAAATAGCGGACTACCCGTTCACAACGATGGTGCCGAGTCTGGGCGTGGTGCCGTATAAGGGCTATCGTTCCTTTGTTATGGCCGATATTCCTGGTATTATTGAAGGGGCTCATGAAGGAGCGGGTCTGGGGCATCGGTTTCTCAAACATCTGGAACGCTCGGGTATCCTGTTGCATCTGCTGGATATCTCCTGGATGCCTGAGCGGGATCCGCTGGCGGAGTTTGAGTCCATCAATCGCGAACTGGCGCTGTTCAGTCCCGAACTGGCTGCCAAAGAGCAGGTTGTGGTAATCACCAAGACCGATCTGCCACGGACACGGGAAGAACTACCGACCATCGCAGCCTGGTTCATGCAGCGCGGCATCAATGTTTTTCCGATCTCATCAGCAACCGGTGACGGAATCGAGGCGCTGCTTGATGAGATTGCTGCCCGTCTCTGGGCAAAACCGGAAGGGGACTGATGATGCGTACTGAAATCCTGAAAACGGTGAAGCGCATTGTGATAAAAATCGGAAGTCGTGTGCTGACCGATGACAGCGGTGCGCTTGATGCGGCCGTTATCGCGCAGATATGTGGCGGTATTGCCGCCCTGCGCGACAGCGGGTTGCAGGTGGTTGTCGTCTCCTCGGGCGCCATTGCGGCAGGCCGCAGCGAATTGGGGCTGGCCGAGCGACCGCGAACTATACCGCAGAAGCAGGCTGTCGCGGCTGTTGGACAGACACGCCTGATGCATGCCTATCAGGAGGCATTGGCCCCTCACGGACTCAAGGCGGCTCAGGTGCTGCTGACCGGGGAGGATCTGGGGAGTCGCCAGCGCTTTCTGAACGCGCGCTCCACACTGGACGCCCTGCTTGATTTTGATGTTGTGCCGATAATCAACGAAAACGATACGGTTGTGGTTGACGAAATCAAATTTGGTGACAATGATAATCTTTCGGCTCTGGTTACCAACGTTTCCGAGGCTCACCTGCTGCTGATCCTGACGGATATTGAAGGGCTCTTTACCGGAGATCCCCGCACTGATCCCGATGCCCGGCTGGTACCGCTTGTACGGAGTATTACTCGCGATATCGAGCGTTCTGCAGGTGGTACCGGATCGGGAATCGGCACGGGTGGTATGGCAACCAAAGTTGCCGCAGCAAGGAAGGCAGGAAAAAATGGCGTGCCAACCATCCTGATCGCGGGAAAACAACCGGGAATTATTGAAGCCGCCCTGCGAGGCGAGCCTGTGGGAACTCTGTTTTTACCGGGCGGTGATGGCGTTAGCCGCCGCAAACACTGGATCGCCTACACCCTCAAGCCCTCCGGGCGGGTGATGATTGACGAGGGAGCCTGCAATGTGTTGCTGAAAAAAGGGAAGAGCCTTCTGCCGTCAGGTGTTGTTCGTGTTGAGGGGCGCTTTGAGCGGGGGGCGTGCGTGCGTATCTGCGGAAAGGACGGGAAGGAGTTTGCCCGTGGCCTTTCCGATTATTCCGCAACAGAGATTTCCCTGCTCGCCGGGAAAAAGAGCGGGGATATAGAGGTAATTCTCGGGTATCGCTACGGGGACGTGATCGTCCACCGCGATAATCTGGTGGTTCTTTAGCCGGGCTCAGTCAATGGTTTTTAGTCGACCGACCTGACGGACTCCGACATCGGAGCAGGCAACATGTCCGTTGCTGACGGGGCAGGCTACTCCACGAAGCTCTTCAACTTCTTGCTGCGGCTGGGGTGGCGCAGCTTGCGCAGAGCTTTGGCTTCGATCTGGCGGATGCGTTCACGCGTAACCTCAAAATCCTGTCCAACCTCCTCCAGCGTGTGGTCACTCTTTTCACCGATACCGAAGCGCATGCGCAGAACCTTCTCTTCGCGCGGGGTCAGTGTGGCCAGAACCTTGGCGGTGCTTTCAGACAGATTCGCCTTGATAACAGCTTCAATAGGGGATATGACCCCTTTGTCCTCGATAAAATCACCCAGGTGCGAATCCTCTTCTTCACCGATGGGGGTTTCCAGTGAGATGGGTTCCTTGGCGATCTTCAGTACCTTGCGGACTTTGTCCAGCGGCAACTGCATCCGCTCGGCAATCTCTTCGGGCGAGGGTTCGCGGCCATTTTCCTGAACCAACTGGCGGCTGGTGCGAATCAGCTTGTTGATGGTTTCGATCATATGTACCGGAATACGGATGGTGCGGGCCTGGTCAGCTATGGCGCGGGTTATGGCCTGTCTGATCCACCACGTTGCGTAGGTGGAAAACTTGTAGCCGCGCTGGTATTCAAACTTGTCCACAGCCTTCATCAAACCGATATTGCCCTCCTGAATCAAATCCAGAAACTGAAGCCCGCGATTGGTGTATTTCTTTGCTATGGAGACAACCAGACGGAGGTTGGCCTCAATGAGCTCACTTTTTGCGACCCGTGCCTTGCACTCACCATCCTCAATGGCAATCAGGGCCGTTGACAATTCGCTGGCCTTGAAGCCGGACTCCTGCTCCACCTTTTGCAGTTTGCGGGATGTGGCACGCAGACGTTTATCCAGCTTCAGGGTCTCTTCTGCTCCCAGTTTGAGTTTCTTGAGGTCTGTCGCCGCCTTGTCCTCATCAATGTGATATTTATCCACAAGGAGTTTGAGCTTGGCATGCGGGATCTGCGCTTCAATATCGGCAAGTTCCTTAAAGTGTCGTTCAACCTTGACCGACAGCTCCTTCAGGCGCTCTGCAATCTTGTTGATGTGACGGTCCTTCATGCGCAGTGATTTCAATTGCTCGGCCTGGAGTCCTTTGGCGCTGAGCAGCTTTTTTTCCAGTTCCTTTTTCTTGGATGCAGACTTTGCGGCATCAAGTTCGGCAGCCAGTTCAGCAAGAGAGGCATCCTGGGCGGCGATGGCATCTATAACTTCGAGGATCCGATTCTTATGAAGATCCTCTTCGCCATCCTCCAGCTCCTCTTCCTCAACCTCCTTGCTGATCTCGGAGGCGTTAATCTGGAACTTGCGCAGTTTATCTCCCAGCAGAATGACTTCGCGCACGGTGATGGGCGTGTTGAGAATGACGCTGGCCACATCCCGTTCGCCATCTTCGATGCGCTTGGCGATCTCCACCTCTCCCTCGCGGGTCAGGAGAGAAACCGAACCCATTTCGCGCAAATACATGCGCACCGGGTCGCTTGTCCGGCCGATTGTTCCGGCCTCGAACTCGACTTCCTCGGCCTCGCCCTCAACCTCTTCCTCTTCCTCCAGGTCGATCTTCATTTTGGGGATCTTGACCTTTTGGGCAGAGTCGACGATCTCGATGTCCATATCCCCGAACATGCCCATAACGTCATCAATCTGATCAGTGGCGATATCAGGTGGGAGAATGTCGTTCACCTCGTCAAAGGTCAGAAATCCTTTTTCTTTGCCAAGGTCGATCAGTTGTTTTACTTCATCCAGATTTTTCTTAGCCATTCATTCACCTCAAGTTGCAGCCGTTCATGGCTGTATCTTCGCTTTTCTGGTTCGTAAGGCGTCCGCCTCTTGCAGGAGGGCGGAGTATTCAGGGCTGTCGGGCTCGAGTCGCGCCAACTGGGCCGCAATATCCCGAATAGAGACGATAGCGCGTTTTTCTCTGCTGCGCAGACAGTTGTCGAAGGCGATTCGCCAGTCTATGTCTGCAATATGTGCATCGGAAACCAGCAGACGGGACAGGAGCATTTTGACACCCGGTTCGGCTGCGTTATCGGGTAGCTGGTGCAGAGCATGCACGGTGTCATCGTCGTGAAGCCTGTCCAGAACCAGCCGCGCCAGTTCCAGATACTCTCCCTCAAACAGGCCGTCAATCCCCGTTCGCCTTACTTCATCACGGGCTTCGGGATAATTTATCAGCAGTTTCAGCAATGTCTCCTGTGTCTGATCCCCCGTGCGAACGGCCTGATTTTGCCGCCCCGTGAGATCACGGCCTGAAAGGCTCATACCACCCATGCGCTTGCGGAAGGAGTGAACGGTGATGTCCAGCAGGCGGCAGATCTCCTTTTCATACAGATCCCGTTCCACCGGATCGGTGATCTTTTTGAAGCGGGGCTGAAGTTCATCGATGACCCGCACCTTGCTATCAACGCTGTCTGCGGGTGTTTCCGCCAGGAGCGATCGCACGAAATATTCGAATGCCGGCCGTGCTTTTTCACGGCGATCCGCAAATGCCTCGACCGGGTTGGCGGCCAGGTAGGTGTCCGGGTCATCGCCAGCGGGCAGGGTAATGACATACGCCGGTAATCTCTGTTCCAGGAAAAGCTCCATTGAGCGAATAGTGGCTTTTTGCCCGGCGTTGTCACTGTCAAAGAGCAGGTAAGCCTTTTCCGCATGCCGCTTGATCAAGCCGGCGTGGGTTGATGTCAGCGCAGTGCCGCAGGTGGCGACCACATTCCTGACACCGGCCCTGAACAGCGCCAGATGGTCGAAATAACCTTCCACGATGATAACGGCGTTTTCAGTCCTGATGGACGGCAACGCCATATCCAGCCCGAAGAGTACGGCGCTCTTGTGGTAGAGCGGGGATTCGGGCGAGTTGATGTATTTGGGCAGCGATGAATCCAGCACCCGTCCGGCAAAGGCGATGGTTACCCCTTTGGCATCCCTTATGGGGATCATCAAGCGGTTGCGGAACTGGTCGTACCATCCCCGCTCGCTTTTACGGACCACACCCAGCTTGAGGGCGAGTTCCAGATCAATACCGGCGGCTTTCAGATGCTGCACAAGGGCATCGCCGCGGTCAGGAGCAGCACCAAGCTTGTAGGCCTCGGCGATCTCGTCGGCAATAGCGCGATTCGCCAGGTACGATCTGACTGCAGCCCCATCCGGACGGACACGCAGTGTCTCCCTATAAAAGTCAGATGCCAGCTCGTTGATGCGCTGAAATGTCTGACGGTCGCTCTGAGCCTGCTTTTCAATCGGTGTAAGCTGGCGCTCCTCAATTTCAACGCCCGCCTTGCGAGCCATAAGTTTAAGCGATTCGGGAAAGCTGAGCCCCTCGATCCGCATAATGAAGGAGAATGCGTTGCCTCCGGCCCCGCAGCCGAAACAGTGAAAAATTTCCCGTGCCGGATTAACATTGAACGACGGGGTTTTCTCGGCGTGAAACGGGCAAAGTCCCTGAAAATTGGCCCCCGAGCGTCTCAACTGCACATAATCGGAAACAACATCAACTATTGAAATCCTCTCCGCAACCTCCCGCACCTTCTCTTCAGGGATCATGGCTGCGTCGCGGATTTGCTGCGCCAGATGGAGAGTATGCTGTCTCCGGCCTCAGCGAACAGGTTGGCCGATTCCGAAGCCCGCACCTTCTGTTTCAACTGGTCGGGCATGAATCCGGAGGTGGCTGTGCTGAACAGCAGGCTCAATAACAGCGCGCCTTCAGCGGCTCCGATCACGATACCTCCCAGACGATTGAGAGTGCCCAGCATGACGAGCTTCAAAGCTGTTGTGATAACGTTGCCCACAATGTGCGCAATAACTCCGGTCAGGAGCAGAATCAGCATGAAAGCCAGAAACGAGGAAACATGACCGGGAATATGAAGAATGGTGCGAATGGGAACGGATACAGCCGTGTAGTAGTGGTAGGCCAGCCATCCTCCCACGATCAGACCGGTAAGCGAAGATGCTTCGTTGACCAGTCCCCGCATCAGACCTTTAAGAGCGAAAAAAAGTAATACCGCCAGAATGATAATGTCGAGTAGATTCATCGGGGAGCCTTGTCCCGCTTACAAAAGAAGGGGCAATCAGGATGAAAGCCCCTTTCAACTGGTATGGGTGCGAGCAGATCGATCCAGCAGCTCCTGCCGTCCGCCTGTTTCAGGCGAGCTTGCGCTTGACCGCTTCGCTGACGGCTTTTCCGTCAGCCTTACCGGAGGTCAGTGGGGTAAGCGCCTTCATGACGCGTCCCATATCCTTGGCGCCCTGGGCACCGGTTTCCGCAATGACCCGATCGATCAAGGCATTGATTTCTTCTTCGCTGAGCTGGGCAGGAAGAAAGCCAAGCAGGATGGCCAGTTCAGCCTCTTCCTTTTCAACCAGATCAGGACGGTTTCCTTCCTGGTACATCCTGATTGATTCGCGGCGCTGTTTTGAGAGGGTTGAGATGACTTCGATAATACCCTGGTCATCCATCTCCTTCTTCTGGTCTATTTCCCGGTTCTTCACCATTGAGCGGATCGTGCGGATAGCCGAAAGGCGCAGGTCATCCCGCGCCTTCATGGCAGTCTTCATAGATTCGTTAAGCTCTTCTTTCAATGACATTCAGTGTTGTCCTAGTCAATCATTTTACGCTGTTTCTTGAGGGCGCGCTTACGGGCCGCTATGGCTTTCTTCTTGCGCTTGATGCTTGGCTTTTCGAAGTGTTCGCGTTTACGAACTTCGGAAAGAATCCCCGCTTTTTCGCACTGTTTCTTGAATTTCTTCAGGGCGAGTTCAAACGGTTCACTGTCCTTTATTTTTACTCCCGGCATCTCTTTATCACTCCCCCCATTATAAAGTACCCGAAAAAGCGGATGTTACCGTGCGGCATAAAATTTCAGAGTTGCGTATCATACCAGTAAGCCGGGCATTGTCAATATAATAAATAGAATGGTGTTCACAATATGCGAGGTCTATGGAGCGATACGCGAGGCCTTCTCATCAAGACCCGATCTGCCAAAGCGGCGACGCAGTTCATCGAAGACCGCCTCCGGGGGTATGTCGTGATATCCCAGCATGACCAGCAGATGGAAGACCAAGTCAGTCGTCTCGCAGACGATTTCGTCCCGCGTGCCACCTTTGGCTGCTATGACAACCTCGGTTGCTTCCTCGCCTACCTTTTTGAGGATCCTGTCGATCCCCTTCTGCATCAGGGAGGCGGTGTAGGAACTCTCCGCCGGATTGCCCTTGCGGTCAAGGATGACCTGATAAACGGCGTCAATGATGTGTGGCTCGTTGTTCATAAGCGTACCGGCACCCCCCTGCTGTCAAGATACTGTTTGGCTTCACTGATCGTGTATTCACGGTAGTGGAAAATCGATGCGGCCAGGCAGGCGCTGGCACCCGCCGTCACAAAGCCGTCATAGAGGTGTTCCAGGTTGCCGACACCACCCGAGGCGATCACCGGGATCGAGACCGCATCCACCACGGCGCGGGTCAATTCCAGATCGTAGCCGTCTTTTGTACCGTCGCAATCCATGCTTGTCAGCAGTATCTCGCCGGAGCCATATTCCTCCATCCTGATAGCCCACTCCACCACGTCGATGCCGGTCGGATTGCGCCCGCCATGTGTGTAGACTTCCCAGCGTTTTTCTCCCGCGACGCGACGGGCATCGATGGCCACCACGGTGCATTGCGAGCCGAAACGTTCGGCGGCCTCCTTGACAAACTCGGGACGATGGACGGCAGCGGTGTTGATAGAGGTCTTGTCGGCTCCTGCGTTGAGCATGCGACGGATGTCATCGACGGTGCGAATACCACCTCCCACGGTCAACGGCATGAAAACGCGCTCGGCAGTGCGCCGGACTACATCCACAATGGTATCTCGCTCATCCGAAGAGGCGGTGATGTCCAGAAAGGTAAGCTCGTCAGCCCCTTCCAGGTCATAGCGCTCGGCAATTTCCACCGGGTCACCGGCGTCACGCAGTTCCAGGAACTGGACACCTTTGACGACGCGGCCGCCCTTTACGTCCAGACAGGGTATGATGCGTTTGGTCAGCATGTCAATTGATGCCTTTCGTCAAAGCCACCGCCTCGGCCAGGCGGATCGCCCCCGTATAAACCGCTTTGCCGGTTATAACACCGGAAATACCGCTTGACTCGATCGCCATCGGTTCTCAATATCCTTGAGCGACGAGACGCCACCCGAGGCGATGATCGGGATGCTCACAGCTTCCGCCAGTGCTTTGGTTGCTTCCAGGTTGGGGCCCTGCAACATGCCGTCGCGGGAAATATCGGTATATACGATTGCTGAGACACCAAAACCCTCAAACTTCTTTGCCAGCTCTACCGCTGTGACATCGGTAACTTCGGCCCAGCCCTGCACCGCGACCATGCCGTTCTTGGCGTCGATGCCGACCACAATCCGCCCCGGAAATTTGACGCAGGCCTCCCGCACCAGCTCCGGGTTGCGCTGGGCGGCAGTTCCGATGATGACGCGGGACAGACCCAGTGATAGGTAGGCCTCGATAGTTTCGATGTCCCGAATCCCACCCCCAAGCTGTGAAGGGATTGAGATTGCATGGACAATCGCTTCAATAGCACCCCGGTTTTTCGGTTCGCCGGCAAAAGCACCATCCAGATCAACGATGTGCAGCAGCTCGGCGCCCTGATCCTGCCAGGCGCGGGCCTGGGCCGCCGGATTGTCGTTAAAGACGGTATCTTTGTCCATCAGCCCCTGTTCGAGGCGGACGCACTTCCCTTCTTTCAGATCTATGGCGGGGATGACTATCATCGGAAACAAACCTTTCAAAATCATTTTACCACGGAGGCACAGAGACACAGAGAACGCCAAAAACAAAATTCGAGGGGAAAAGCAAAATAACAGGAAGTGTTAACGCTTGAACATCTCTATGGTTTTACGCAAAAAAAATCAGACTTGATGTTCTCTTCCTTTTCTCCGTGTCTCTGTGGTGGATTAGCCTTTGATTTCAGCGAAGTTCTTCAATATCCGCAGCCCAACATCCTGGGACTTCTCCGGGTGGAACTGAGTGGCGACGATATTGTCTTTCCAGATGGATGAGCAGAACTCGAAACCGTAGTCAGTGGTGGTGGCAATGAGATTTTCATCGTCAGGCTTTGCATAGTAGGAATGGACAAAGTACACGTTCGAGCCGTCGGCAACGCCATCAAAAGCTGCCGGGCGCCTATTGAAAGAGAGCTGGTTCCAGCCCATTTGAGGAACTTTCAGCTTTTCTGCACCCTCCCGCATATCGTCGGGGAAGCGCAGTACGTGGCCGGGGATGACATTCAGCCCCTGATGCATACCGAATTCGACACTGTCGGTGAACAGCATCTGCATGCCGACGCAGATGC
>CAIPTY010000015.1 GCA_903868145.1 uncultured Desulfuromonadales bacterium
ATTACTGCCTTGAAATCGGGACTGCCGCACGCATACTCGGAAAGCACTATCGCAAGCGTATAGGGCTCTTCGCCGGTCGAACATCCGGCGCTCCAGATTCTGACCGGGTCGCGCGACGTCCCGCCACGGGCATCAAGAATATTCGGCAGAGCCGTTTTTACCATGTAGTCGAAGTGACCCGGTTCACGGAAAAAATCGGTCTTGTTGGTGGTCACGACATCGATCAGATGCACAAGTTCGCTGAATTGTCCTTCCGGGCTGAAAACAAAATCAGCATATTCCTCGAACGAATGCATACCTACGATCTTGAGACGTTTCTGCAGACGTGCCTCCAGCATGGTTTTTTTTGCAGGCGGCATCTTGATGCCGACGTTCTCATAAATCAGAGCACTAAAGCGCATAAACTCACGCTCACAGAGCGTGGCCGGGAGGTGGGCTTTCGTGATATCGCGATGGGCGGACATGGTTTAGCTGTTCTCCATCTGTTCTATATTCTGCAACAGGACGTTCATATCCAGAATAAGCGCTACTGTTCCGTCACCCAGAATTGTTGCACCGGAAATACCCTTCACATCACGGTACACCTTGCCGAGGGATTTGATTACGGTCTGGTGCTCTCCGACCACGCTGTCTACTACAAATCCGACCTTGGTTCCGTGTATATCTGCAATTACGATCTGTTCAATCTCCGGGCGCTGATCGGTGATCTGAAAATGCTGACGCAGCGGTATGTAGGGGACAATAGCACCTCTCACATTGGCAAGATTGCGTCCGTGCGAGTTCTTTACATCATCACTGGTCAGTTCAATACACTCCTCAACAGCCGCCAGCGGCAACACAAAGTGATCCTTGCCGATCTTGACCAGCAGGCTGTCGATGATCGCCAGAGTCAACGGAATCTTCAGGGTGATGGTGGTACCGGTGCCACGGACGCTATCAACGGCGATTGATCCCCGCAGCCCCTCAATGCCGCGCTTGACGACATCCATCCCCACGCCGCGTCCGGAGACACTGGTAACTTTGGCGGCAGTCGAAAATCCGGGAGCGAAGATCTGTGCGTAAATTTCGCGGTCGGATACGTCGGCAGTCGCTGAAAGCAGTCCACGCTCAACAGCCTTGGCACGGATGGTGTCGCGATCGAGACCGGCGCCGTCGTCCCGGATGGTCACCAGAACCGAGTCTCCCGAGTGCTCTGCACCCAGGTAGACTTTACCGACGGGAGATTTACCGGCTGCTCTGCGCGCTTCCGGCATTTCAATACCATGATCAATGCTGTTACGGATAATATGGACCAGCGGATCATTCAGCTTTTCGATAACGGTCTTGTCCAGTTCGGTCTCGGCGCCGAAAGTTTCCATTTCAATCTCTTTGCCGAGTTCATTTGAGAGATCACGCACCAACCGCTTGAATTTGCTGAAGGTGCTGCCGATCGGAAGCATGCGGATATTGAGAGCGGTATCCCGCAGCTCGTTCGTCAGGCGTTCCACCTCTTCAGATATGGCGATGAAGGTGGAATAACCGCCCGCCAGCGAGACCTGCGACAGGTGCGCCTGTACCGTCACCATTTCACCAACCAGATTGATCAGTTGATCAAGGCGTTCAGCCGGAACCCGTATGCTGGCGGCAGCCTCTGCCGGAGGTGCTTCGCTTCGTTCCTTGCGGACACTCTTTACATGTTGCTGCTCTACCAGAGCCGACTGAACTTTTTCCGGAGTGACGATGCCCTGCTCAACCAGCAGTTCACCGAACCTCTTTTGCAGCATCAGGACCTTCTTCATTTCAACCGGAGAGAGGTCGCCACGTTCAACAAGAATGTCGCCTAATTTCTTGTACCCCTCTTCCCTGTCGATCAGTCCACTGCTGTCAATCAGTTCTATCTTGATGTCGCAGTCATCCTCGACAAAGATGAAGACATCCTTGATGGCATCTTCGCCACTGGAGGTGGTCAGGATGATATCCCAGTAGATGTAGAGGTTTTCAGGCACCAAGTCGGCAAGTTGCGGGATTTCGTCAAACTGGGCGACAACATGGGCCGTGCCGAGACCGCGCAGTTCATTGATCAGAGATATCGGGTTGGTTCCGCACAGGAGAATGTTGGGGGCGGGCCGGAAACGGATGCGCCAGGTGCTTTCATTGGCCAGTTCTTCCTCTGACACTGCCGGAAGAGTGATGGCGGGAACTTCAGTTGAGCCTTTTTGCGGCATTTCCGGTCGCGGTACAAGCTGGCGTAAGCCGGCGATAATTTCATCCCCGGCGCTGCGATCGACCCCTTCGCCGATGGCACAGCCGAGCAGATAGGTGATGTGGTCGCGCGACTGGAGCGTCAGATCCAGCAAACGTTTGGTGACGGTCATCTTGCCGTTGCGCACCATATCGAAGACGGTTTCGACTTCGTGGGTAAAGGTGGCGATCTCTTCAAAACCGAACATTGCGCCCGACCCCTTGATGGTGTGCATGGCACGGAAGACGCGGTTGATCAGGTCGTTGTCATCAGGAGTTTCTTCCAGATCAAGCAGGGAAGTCTCAAGTTCGGCCAGAAGTTCACCGGCTTCTTCTCGATAGGTTGCAATGGCTTGTTCCATCATGGCGTCACCCCAGTACCTTTTTGATAACGGCAATCAGTTGTTCCGGCTTGAAAGGTTTGACAATCCAGCCGGTGGCACCGGCCGCTTTGCCTTCGGCCTTCCTGGTGTCGTTTGATTCTGTTGTCAGCATGACAATCGGAATGAACTTGTTGAGTGTCCCGGCGCGAACCCCTTTGATGAGACCGATGCCGTCCATGTTGGGCATGTTGAGGTCGGTCAGCAGCATATCGACCTTCTGGGTGCTCAACTTGTTCAGGGCATCCCTTCCGTCAACCGCTTCGATTACGTCATAGCCATTCTGTTTGAGAGTGAACGTCACCATCTGACGGATGCTGCCCGAATCATCAGCCGACATGATCAGTTTTGCCATTACTGTGCTCCTCCGAACCAGATACAGGTTGAATCGTTGTTATGTTTGCAGGCGGCGTAGCGTTCGGCACCGCTGCTGAAGATAATGTCAGTCAGACCCTGCGGCTGCGGGCCGCTATAGGTGAATTTTCTGCCGCTGCCGGAGGCACTTTTGCAGGCCGAACAGAGAATCTGGACACCGATAATGTCGATAGCGACATCAGCTTCAAACTCAATGGCTACAACATGTGCGGCATCAAGAGCCTCGCGCAGGATCCGTGAAAATTCGGCTGCGTTTTCAATTGTCAGGCTATTTCCGCTGGTGATGACGACATTGCCATTTTCGCGGACGGAACTGTTGAGTGGCATGGTGAACTCCTTGAAACAAAAGTCGGAATAACACGGAGATTCGGAGAACACGGAGAAAAACTGAATTACGATCTATAGTCCTTGGTTAAACCATTCTCTTGTTTGACGTACTCCGTTTCTCAGTGTTATTGAGCTGTTGTCAATCGGTTTAAAACAAATCTACATTATCCCCGAATTCCGAATCATCGCCGGAACTGTTCTGTGCAACATGCTCATCCACGACAGCCGACTGACCGCTCCGCTTTCGGGCAAGTGCCTCATGAATGTGCCGTTCACTCTCCATGGTGTAGCGTTCTTCCATGTGACGCAGATTCTGTTTGAACTCTGTGCTGGCCGGCACAATCTGGCGTGACTGCATTACAATCTGCTCAAGGCTTGCCAGCACACCGTCAGACAGGGCTTTGGTCCGTTCATGCACATCTATGGCGCATACCGAATATTCCACATCATAGCTAAGGGAGGAGACACGATCGCTCAGGTCGGAAATTATTGAGAAAAGTTGCGCATTCATACGGGACAATGAGCCCAATATTTCGGCCACCTCTTCCTGCATGGACGTAATCCGGCTACCGGGCTGTTCCTCATCAGTGCCCACAGATAAATGTTCAGTGGCCGTATGTATCATGTTCAGGGTGGCTGCCACAGAGTCGGTCTGACAAACCGCTTCGTCGGAGAGACGTTTGATCGCCACAGCCAGAACTCCGAGTGCGGCGCCTTCGGGCCCGGTATGGGCGGCCTTGATCTGGGCATTCATGGCGATCAGATCAATTTCGGAGCCGATCATTTCGATGTCTGTGACAAAGGTGGCAATCTCACCAATCGTTTGAGCGACTTTTTTCATGGTGTCAGACATATCGCGGTCGGCCGAGGCGCATGAAGTCAGCATGGCGGTTATGGCGTTCATGCCGTGGCTCATGACATCCACGAACGAGGCGCCTGAGGAGTCCGCTACGCCCGCGACATTTCTGGTTTCGTATGCTATCAGTGATTGTTTGCAGGCAACATCACGCATGTTGTCTACTACGGTGCAGACGGCGTTGTACAGTTCCGTTGAAGAAAAACGGAGCTGGGCTTCCTGCAGTTCGCAGACGTCACCCGATTCGACAATCAATGCCTGACATCGGTTTTCATCTGTGGCAGCAGCATCAGAATCGGGCAAATCAGCCAGAAGGCCTTCCAGAGCTTCGAAGACATGCTCAAACTGCTGACGGGTCATGTCATGCATCTGAAGCGAGGAGACGACCTCGCTGATGCTGCCGGTAACCGCGGCAGATATGCTCGAAACCGTGGCGCCGAACTGTGTGCAGCGTTCGTTGACCGATACCAGTTCCTGAAGACTGGATGCGGTGCTTTTGAGGGATGAGGCGACCTCGGCATCCTGAACGGCCTCCGATGATCGAACGCCGGCAAGGTTGGATTCAATCATGCTTGCCATCATATTTCGATGAGTCAGTATGGTTGCAGATTTCTCGTTGACCTGGTGGGAAAGCTTTTCCACGTCCATAGCCAGATTGACGAAGCCGCTCCCCATCTCACCCAGGCGGGCGCTTTCGATCTTTGTTGAGATGCTCAGCATCCGAAGAACCTTGTTCATCTTCTGAAACCCTTCCAGGGGTTCTGAAAGCTTTTCAAGGAGAACCTGTACCTGTTCCAGAGTTCTACAGCTCTCACTGCTGCGGGAGCGCGCCTCCGTCAGGTAGGCTTCCATGTCGGCCATCATCTGCTGCAGACGTCCGGTAAGAGACTGAGTCCCTTCGCCGGAAACTAACTCCAGCAACTGGTTCGATATCCAGGTTATATCTGCAGATCTTTGATAAAAGCCCTGCACCTCTGAACCGATCTGCAAAAATTCGTCTTCGGTGGTGCCTGCCATCCGCCGCAGGGTTTCAATTGCAGGGGAGAGTACCCCCCGCCAGATGCACAGGGCTTCCACCCCGGTACCGGGGTCGTTGGAAAAAAGTGTGCTGGGTGTTTGAAATGACATGGAAATTACGTTCCTTGAACCAGATTGAGCGCCTGCAGTTCTTTGAGAAGCTTTTGCCTGTTGAGCGGTTTCACGATATACGCATCGGCTCCACACTCGTAGAAGGATTTGATTACCGTGCGCGGTTCATCCAGTGCGGTCGTCATAATAACCTTGACAGCCAATTGTGGGGGAATATCCATAATTTTTTCAAGAGCACGGATGGAACGCAAAGCCTCCATTCCATCTAATACCGGCATCATGATATCCATGAAGACGACATCATATGGTCGCTTTGATTCGTGTCCATATGCAAAGGAGTCGATAGCCTCCTGACCGTTGACTGCAATGTCGCAGTCACCCGCAGAGGAAAGCAACTCCTGCAGAATCCGGCGGGATATCAGATTGTCTTCGACAATCAGGCACTTCATAAGGGTTTTCCCCTCTACTACGGCAGATTGAGAGTCAACTGTGTTGTGAATGCCGGTTTTCCGCCAGGCAGGTCGCCGGCTCCGGACGGTTTGTAGAAGGGATTGAAGAAAACAGCCCCCGCCAGAACAGTCACCTGTTTTGAGAAGGCCCAGGATGCGCCCAGACTCAACTCGCCGTTGGCATTGTTGCCGCTCATGTAGTCAACCCCCAGCCAGAGCTTGTCTGAGACTTCAGTGATGGTGCGATCCCAGGATGCCATCATGCCGCTGTTCATGTCTGTGTTGACCGGGTTATACGCCGTCGCAAGGGCGCGGTGTGCACCATAATAGCCACCGGCCGAAAGCCGACCGATTACCGGGAATGTTTTGGCCACCAGCCCGTAGACTATATTCTGGCGGGTAGACTGGCCCAACTCAGGCTTGTCGTATGTCCCAAGGCCGTAGACACCGACCGCAAAAGCAGGCAGCAGCTTGATTCCAAAGGCGCCTTCGGGTGTTCCGAGCTTTGCGTTGAAATAGAAGGGATGGCTGTCTGCGAAATTATCATTCTGCAGATTGCTGGTAATATAGTCAAAACCGACCTCCAGTTTCAGATTTTCAAACGGCAGCAGTCCGGTTGTAACCCCGATATCGTAAGAATTTGCCCCGGCATCAGCCTTGGATGAAAACCGGCCGATATAGGTAAATCCGACCGCAACTTCTTTAAGTGCCTTGACGTCGGTCGAGGGAATCATGATTTGCGCGGATGGACCTGCCAGAGCGGCGGTAGTAAGGAGCAGGGTTGCGCCTATGGTTGCAAGTAGAGTTTTGATTTGCATAGTTTCCTCCGGAATTTAATCCCCCTTCCGTAAAGCGGCATATACGATAACTTAAGCAGAAATGCCTTGCTTTTCTCCCTCCCTTTCAAGGGGAGGGTCGGGGTGGGGATGGGGTAGATTGCATGATTTCAGCAGGTTATCAAAAACAGCCCCATCCCCATCCCCATCCTAACCTTCCACTTGAAGGGGAAGGGGCTAAAAACTCTAAGTTAGCCATATATCCGTCAAGGGTGGGAGAGTTTCCCCCATCTTTTTCAATATTTCTCAAACTCGTCATCCAGATGGTCCGGGCCGGAATGCCCCAGTTCAAGATTGATTCCGCCGCCGGATGTACGCTTGGCCGGAGCCGATTTTCCTTTTGCTGCGGCATGGGCAATCTGAACCCTGTGAGCCGGTTTGCGAGGGGCTGGTGCCGATGTGGTGCGCCGGCCTGAATTGCCGATGTCGAAGAAACTGATGCTGTGCTGAAGCTGTTCTGCCTGGCTGGAGAGTTCTTCGGATGTGGAGGCCATCTCTTCGGAGGCGGAGGCGTTCTGCTGGATGACCTGATCAAGCTGCTGGATGGCCTTGTTAATCTGCTCGGCTCCGGTGTCCTGCTCTTTGCTGGAGGCGGTGATCTCCTGAACAAGTTCGGCGGTGCGCTGAATGTCCGGTACCATGCGGGTCAGCATTTCACCGGCCTGTTCGGCAATTGCAACGCTGCGGGTCGAAAGTCCGGAAATCTCACCGGCGGCTGACTGGCTGCGCTCGGCCAGCTTGCGGACTTCGGAGGCCACAACTGCGAAACCTTTGCCGTGCTCACCGGCGCGGGCGGCCTCGATGGCGGCGTTAAGTGCCAGCAGGTTGGTTTGGCGGGCGATCTCTTCGATAATGCTGATCTTGGTGGCGATCTCTTTCATGGCGGCCACGGTCTCGGTAACAGCCTTGCCCCCCTCTTTGGCATCAACCGAGCTCTTGATGGAAATCTTCTCGGTCTGCATGGCGTTGTCGGTATTCTGGCGGATGCTGGAGGCCATCTCTTCCATGCTGGAGGAGACTTCTTCTGCCGAAGCTGCCTGCTCGGTGGCGCCCTGGCTCATCTGCTGGGCGGTGGCGGAGAGTTCCTGACTGCCCGAGGCAACGTTATCGGAGGCGGTCATGACTTCACCGACGATACTGCTCAGCTTTTCCACCATCTGGTTCAGAGCCAGTGCCAACTGGCCGATTTCATCCTTCTGATTCAGATCGATCTTCTGGGTCAGGTCTCCAGCGGCAACGGCCTGGGCAAAGGTGACTCCCTTGCGCAGCGGATTGCTGATGATGTTGGAGATGAAGAAACCGAAAATTATAGAAATAAGGGCACCGGCGATTGCCAGGCCGATCATCAGGCGTGAGGCTGCGTTTGCAAGCTTGGTATTATCGTCCGATGTTTGCTTGGCAGCTTTGATCTTGAGGTCTCCCATCTTATCAAGTGGATCCTGAACCGCTTTACGAAAAGTGTTCAGCTCTCCCTTCCAGAGAAGTATGGCCTCTGCCTTTTTGCCACCTATTACCAATGCATCATATTTCTTGCCTAACTCCTCAAATTTTTTATAATTATCCTGCAACTCCTTGAATAGCTTGCGACCTTCATCGGTCAGGATTGTTTTTTCAAACTTTGGAAACAACTCGGCAACCTCTTTTTCGTGTTCAGCTGTCCGTGTTTCAAGCTTTTTCATCTCCTCGCCTGTTTCAGTAAACTGCATTTCCAGCATATTGCAGCGAATTCTCTGGAATGCTACACCAATGTCACCAAGCTCTCCCAGCGGCACGGTCATCTTTTCATACAGCCTGGTGTCTGCATCATCGATTTCTTTAATCTTTGTCACTCCCTCGTAGCCGATGACTCCAGCTATCAAAGCTACAATGATAAATGCGGACAAAAGTTTCACACTGATTTTAAGATTTTGATACCAGCTCATAATGCCTCCTCTTTCGTATTGTGATAGTATGGTGGTTATCGCTCAGATTTACTCAGTGTCCTGAACCGCAGACAGTTCGTCCGAAGAAAAGACCTTGTCAATATCAAGGATCATGACGAAACGCCCGTCATGTTTCCCCATCCCTTTGATGAAATCGGTTTTGAGATTGGTTCCGATGTGAGGCGCAGCCTCGATCTGTGCCGGCTCCATTTCGATTACCTCCTGTACGCTGTCAGCCAGTGAACCGAGGACGATGTTCTCGCCGTCCATCGCAACTTCGACAACGATGATACAGGTGTTGACGGTTTGAGCCGTTTCCTGCATTCCGAATTTCTGGCGCAGGTCGATAACCGGCACAACGCAGCCGCGCAGGTTGATAACGCCAAGCATGAAATCCGGCACCTGCGGCACCTTGGTGATGCTGGGCATCTCCAGTATTTCTCTCACCCTGGCAACATCGACGGCAAACACCTCATCGGCCAGCGTAAAGGTCAGATACTGGGTTGTCTGTAACTCCTCAGCCATAACTGCCTCCTCTCAAGCTTTGTTGATAACACGTCTTCAGTTTGTCATGCCTTCCGGATTCCAAACGCAAAAACGCCGTTTCTCCGGCATTAATACGGAAAAACAGCGTTTATAAACAGTAATTTCCCACCCACGACACCCCCCGTCGAAGTGGCGGGAGAAACATTCAGGAGTTCTGTCAGGCTGAACTGCGGGCTCATACCATGAGCCCCTACGGATGAAATTGACTGTTCGGCGGAAAGCCGGTCTGGATTATCGGTGAGTAGAGCCACGTGTGTGACTGTGTGACGTGTGACGTGTGACGTGTGACGTGTGACGTGTGACGTGTGAAACGTGCCCGACCGCCAAGCTTCTGTCAAGCATTATCTGCGGGGCGCCCCATCTTTTTTCAAGGAGAAAAACCATCTGGACAGCCACCTTTTGTGTAAAATAGAAGGTCATTAGACATAATGTTGTGATGCTTATAACATCGATTGAAAGTATGTCAAGCGAGAGAATGCATTTTTTATAATTATTTTTTGTAATGCGTTATGCTATCATAATTTGATTGCAAGTTATGGCATTTCATGCTCATTATCTCTCAATGAACAAATCGCATCGAAAAACCTTGACTGATATTTTCTCGCAGCCGGTTCCTGCGACGTTAGAGTGGCGGCGCATCGAGTCTCTTTTTGTCTCGTTAGGTGCGCAGACTATTGAGGGCGCTGGCTCTCGAGTTCGCTTTGATTTAAAAGGTGTAATAGCCACATTTCACCCACCACATCCGGCAAAAGAGGCAAAGCCATATCAGAGTTAGAGACGCGAAAACTTTTCTGGAGAACGCGGGAGTAAAGCCATGAACACGATGATTTGCAAGGGGTATGCTGCCAGAATTGAATACAGTGACGAAGATGGATGCTTCATTGGTCACATTGCAGGGATTAAAGACGTTATTGGTTTTCACGCCGATTCCGTCAAAGAGCTGCGCGCTGCCTTCGTTGAGGCTGTTGACGACTATCTGGCAACGTGTGAAAAACTTGGAAGGGCACCACAAAAACCCTATTCAGGCAAACTGATGTTAAGAGTTCCGCCTGAAGTTCATGCCCACGCGGCAATGATGGCCGAAGCTCATGGAAAGAGTCTGAACCAATGGGCAGCGGACGTTCTCATGTATGCTTCCTAAAAAAACCGTCAGGTCAGCCTCTATACCGTTGAAGGACTTTGCCGAATAAACAAAGTCTGCTACTATCCCCCGGCCATGAAACTCCGACCCCAATTCAATCTGCTCACGATCCTCGGTCCCACCGCCTCGGGCAAGACCCGCCTGGCCGTCGCACTGGCGCGGGAGCTTGAGGGCGAGATCATTTCAGCCGATTCGCGTCAGGTCTTTCGCGGCATGGATATCGGCAGCGGCAAGGATCTGGATGAGTATGGCGGGGTACCGTATCACCTGATCGACATACTGGAATCGGGGGAAGAGTTCAACGTCTTTGCCTTCCAGCGCCTTTTCTATGCGGCCTTCGGGAACATAGCGGCACGGCAGCGCCTGCCGATTCTCTGCGGCGGCACCGGTCTGTATCTGGATGCCGTACTGCGCGGCTACAGGATGACGGAGGTGCCCGAGGACGCTCAACTCCGCAGTCAACTGGATACACTGGACACCGACGAACTGACTTCCGCGCTCCGGCATCTGAGGCCGGATCAGCACAATACCAGTGATCTGCTGGATCGCGACCGTACCATCCGGGCCATCGAGATTGCACGTTACCAGAACGGACACACTGGCAGCCAGCCTCCTCCCCCGGAGATATCCCCTCTGGTGATCGGCATCCGCTGGGAACGTGCTGAACTGCGTAAAAGAATCACGGAACGCCTCCAGCTGCGATTGCACAACGGGATGATCGAAGAGGTGCAGCATCTGCACGACGCCGGCGTCGCCTGGGAGCGGCTTGACTACTACGGCCTGGAGTACCGCTACATCGGAGCATTTCTGCAGGGCAGGCTGAATCGAAATGATCTGTCCCAGAAGCTGAACAGCGCCATCCACGACTTTGCCAAGCGTCAGGAAAACTGGTTTCGCAACATGGAGAAAAAAGGCGTGGTTATCAACTGGGTGGAGGGTTCGGGTGATCCGCTTGCCGAGGCTCGGGAGATAGTGGCGAACTGTACGTAAAAAACCTCCGGGGTTTGAAAGCCCCGGAGGTTTCAATCTGGCCGGGTCAGACCAGTTCCAGCGCGCTGAAGAAGTAGGGGATTTCAAACGCTGCGGTTTCAGGTGCATCGGAACCGTGCGAGGAATTTTCCTCGATATTGACGGCGAAATCCTTGCGGATGGTTCCCGGCTCGGCGTTTGCCGGATTGGTGGCGCCCATCAGGGTGCGCCAGTCGGCGATGGCATTTTCCTTCTCCAGGCAGAGCACGATCACCGGGCTGCGGGACATGAATGCGCACAGGTCGTTGAAGAAGGGGCGTTCCTTGTGAACATAGTAAAAACCTTCGGCCTGACATTTCGTCAGTTTGATCTTTTTCATGCCGACGATGCTGAATCCGGCACTCTCGATACGATCCAGGATTTTACCGGCCAGTTTGCGCTCAACGGCGTCCGGCTTGATGATGGCGAATGTACGTTCCATGTGTTCCTCCGATAGTGTTAAAATAAGAACATTTCTGATAGCACCCCTGCGCGATTCTTGTCAAGTTTTTTGCCGTCGGCCGATTCATGGATTGATTCGGTGCCGCCGACGCGTGTATGATGTGCCGAATTCAAAAGAGAGGTTATTCACGATATGAAAAAAAGCTGGCTGATACTCCTGATTGCATGCCTGTACACCACAGCGCTTGATGCGGCTCCCGCTGCGCCGGAACCCAGGGCTGCCCTTGAGGAGAAGGTAATCGAACACACCCTGAAAAACGGCATGAAGCTGCTGATGGTCGAGAGGCACAGCTCGCCAACGGTTTCGGCCTGGATCCGCTTCCGGGTCGGCAGCGTTGATGAGCGCAGTGACGAACGCGGGTTGGCGCATCTGCTGGAACATATGCTCTTCAAAGGTACTACGACCCTGGGAACCAGGGACTACGCCTCCGAGAAGCCGATCCTTGAGACCATCGAGCAGACCGCCCAGGAGTTGATGGCCGAAAAAGCCCGGCGCGAGCAGGGAGACGCAAACCGGGTTGCCGATCTGCAGAAAAAACTGACAGCACTGGAAAGTGACGCCTCCAGGTTTGTGGTCAAGGATGAGTTCTTCGAGCTGTACGCCCGTAACGGTGGTGTGGGCTACAACGCCTTCACCAGCCGCGACGGCACCACCTATCTGATCAGCCTCCCCTCCAACAAACTGGAGTTGTGGGCGGCCATAGAATCGGATCGCATGCAGAATCCGGTGCTGCGGGAGTTCTATTCCGAGCGGGCCGTTGTGATGGAGGAACGGCGCCGGACATATGATTCAGATCCGGAGAACAAACTCTGGGAAACCTTCGTTGCCGCTGCCTATCTGGCTCACCCTTACGGCCAGCCGACTATCGGCTGGATGCGGGAGATTGAAAACCTGACCCGCACCAAGGCTGAACGATTCTTCCGCGCCTACTACGGCCCGCAAACCGCCATCGTTGCCATCGTGGGTGATATTGAACCCAGGGCCACCGTTGCGCTGGTGGAGCGTTATTTCGGCCAGATGCCGGCCGGAGGCAGGCCAGCACCAGTCACGGCAGAGGAACCCCGGCAGGGGGGTGAACGGCGGATCGAGCAGGTGGCGGATGCGGAGCCGACGGTAGTGATCGGGTTCCACAAGCCGGCCATAACGGCACCCGACGACTACGTGTTTGACGTGATTAAAATGATTCTGGGCAATGGCCGCACCTCGCGGCTCTATAAAAAACTGGTGATCGAAAAGCAGATCGCCGCTGAGGTGAGTGTGTTTGATGCACCCGGCAGCCGGTATCCCAACATGCTTGTCGTGAACGCCAATCCGAGGGCTCCGCACACGGTCAAAGAAGTCGAGGACGCCATCCTGGCAGAACTGGCGCTGCTGAAAAACGAGCCGGTCTCCGGGCGGGACCTTCAGCGGATTCTCAACAAGCTGGAATACGACGAAGCGCGACGCATGGGCACCAATGGCGGACTGGCGCGCAACCTTACCGAATATGAGGCGGTTACCGGCAACTGGCGCTACATGACCGAATACCGTCGCAAGGTGGCATTAGTCACTCCGGCGGATATCCAACGGGTGGCTCGCCAGTATTTTACCCGAGAAAATCGACTGGTCGGATTTATCACCAAAAAAGGAGGTGAGGGACAATGAAGCGCCTGATCATCTCCCTGTTCCTCGCCGTAATCTGTGTGACCCCGACTTTTGCGGCAGACAGTGCCAAGGCAAACCCGCGAACCATGAGCTTTCCACCCCTGCGGTTCGAGATTCCAGCATCAGAGCGGATTGTGCTGGAGTGCGGCATGCCGGTTTTTCTCCTGCGTGACCCGGAGTTACCCATCATCAATGTCACCGCCATGGTGCGTACCGGCTCGGTGTATGATCCGGCGGCGTCATCCGGTCTGGCTGCCCTGACCGGCAGTGTCATGCGTAGCGGCGGTGCCGGTGCTCTTTCTCCCGAAGCGATGGACGACGAACTGGAGTTCATGGCATCGGCTGTGGAGAGCAGCATAGGTGCCGACATGGGGACCGTTTCCCTGACCAGCCTCACCAGAAATTTCAGCCGTACCGTGCGCATTTTTGCGGATGTTTTGCTGCGCCCCGATTTCAGTGAAAAGCGGGTGGATCTGGCCCGTAAAAAGCTGATCGATGGCTTGTTGCGCCAAAACGACGATCCCAAGGATATTGCCGGACGTGAAATAGGCAAAGCCATCTTTGCCGGCCATCCGCTGGGAGCTGTACCGACTTTTGAATCGGCGGGGACGATTACCCGTCAGGGCCTGGTGGATTTTCACCGGCGCTTCTTCCGAACCGACAATATGATTCTGGCCGTTTCGGGTGATTTTGACCGGACAGCGATGATCAGGGAGCTTAACGCCGTTTTCGGGAAACCGGTTGATGCCGCTCCGCTCGTCCTGCCTGTCGTTCCCCAGCCGCCCCGCTTGTTTGCCGCCGAAGTCCTGTACGGGAAAAAGGAAGTAAACCAGTCCGTGATCCGCATGGGGCATCTGGGCATCACCAAGGACAGCCCCGATATCTACGCCATCCGTATCCTCGACTACATCCTGGGCGGCAGTTTTACCTCGCGTTTGACCATGGAGATCCGTACCAATCAGGGCTTGGCGTACAGTGTTGACAGTCATTTCGATATCGGGCGCCGCTTTACCGGCACCTTCATTGCCGAGACCGAGACCAAAACCGAATCCACCGCCAAAGCGATTACCCTGATGAAGCAGATCATTGAAGGCATGATGAAGGAGGCAGTTACTGATCAGGAGCTGAAAACAGCGCAGGAGCACATTATAAACTCCTTCATGTTCGGCTTTACCAACCCCGCTTCGATTGTGAGCCAGCAGGCACGGCTTGAATACTACGGATATGCCCCGGACTACCTTCAGAGCTATCGTGAGAGGATCTCTCGGGTGACGAAGCAGGAGGTGCTGGATGCCGCCAGAAGACATCTCAGGCCGGATGCGTTCAAACTGGTGGTGGTAGGTGACGCTGCAAAATTCGGCACATCGCTGGAGACGTTCGGTGCGGTGCGCGAGCTTGATTTAAGGCAGAAGATGGATACTGCCCGATAAGGAGATTGTATGGCACTTTTGGCATGGGATGAAAGTCTCGAAACAAGGATTCCCCACATTGATGAGCAACACCGGGGGCTGGTCAAGCTGATCAATGACCTTGATCAGTCGCTGCAGGAAGGAACGGCCGGACTTCTCGTCAGCAACGTCCTTCAGGAACTGATGCGCTACGTTAAGGATCACTTTGAAGATGAGGAACAGTTTATGCTCCGCCACGCCTTTCCAGACTTACCCGCACATCGCAGGGAGCACGACCTCTTTGTCACCAGACTGAAAGATATCCATGCGAACTTCCTTGACGGGGACGCCTTGAGCAGCAACATCCTCGATTTTCTCAAGGGCTGGCTCGTACACCACATCAGGGGAACCGATCAGGTCTATGTTGCGTTTATCAATGGCACACCGGGGGGCTGATTAAAGTTTTACCGCTTATATGCCGAAGGGTGAGTCATAAGGACATCAGGTGATACGGGAGTAACCAATGGAAATCACTAATACTGCCCAGCTCACGATCATACCGAGGGATTCCCAGAAAACAAGGCCGGTTGCTCACGAAGAGCCGTTGGCAGCCAGGCCCGGCAATGCGGCATTTAACGTTCAGCTTACGGAAAGGGCGAAGCAGATGAACGAACCTGTCAGAACCGACACAATCAGTCATGACAAGGTGACCTCCATCAGAGATCAGCTTGCTGCCGGCACCTACAGCATCAGTGGCAAAGATGTCGCCAACAGGATTCTTCAGGCTCTCAAAGGCTGATTCCGGCTTTTGAATTCACTCAAAAGGCCACACTCATCTGTGGCCTTTTGCTTTAAACCGGTGCGCTTCCCGGGAGGTTGTTATGCGCTGCGCATTCATCGCCGGTTGCGGCTATATCGGCATCCGGATTGCCAGGCTCTGGCGTGAGGCTGGTAGAGAGGTGTCGTGTCTGGTTCGTTCGCCGGAAAAGTCTCAAAAACTCCGTGAGCAGGGTTTCCAATCGGTGGCCGTTTCGTTTGATGAGCAGGAAATTCCCGTGCCCGATCTGTCCGCCAGCATTATCTGCTATCTGGTTCCGCCACCGGGCGGCGGCAATGCCGACACCCGGGCCCGTAATTTTGTCAATGCCATGAAGGGTTCTGGAACACCGGCACAGATTATCTACATGAGTGCCACCTCGGTTTACAGCGAGACAGCCGGAGGTGTTGTGACAGAGGAGTCTCCGACGGAGCCCGCATCTGCCATGGGCAAACGCCGACTGGATGCTGAGGCCGCCTTTCTTGAATACGGCGTTGCCAATGGCGTCCCTGTAACGATTCTGCGGGTAAGCGGTATCTACGGACCGGGTCGGCTGCCGGTGATGCAGATCAGCCAGGGGCAGCCCCTTCTGCGTGAGGATGAGTCGGGGCCGTCCAACCGTATTCATGCCGATGACCTGGCCGCCGTCTGCGTTGCTGCTGCCGAAAAAAGCGAGGCGGGCGGCATCTACAACGTCAGTGACGGCCACCCCGGCAGCATGACCAGCTATTTCAACGCCTGCGCCGACCTGCTGGGCCATCCCCGACAGCCGCAGGTCACACGGGAGGAAGCGCGCCTGGTCATGTCACCGCTGATGCTCTCCTACGTAACCGAATCACGGATTGTGGACAACACACGGATGCTGAATGACCTGGGGATCAGGCTCACGTATCCTGCCATGGCAGAGGGGTTGCAGGCGTGCCGGTGAAGCGGACGTACACTATCCCGGAAGTTTTTGACCTGTTGTTCCAGTATTATGGTCCCCTCGCATGGTGGCCGGCCGAAACCCCCTTCGAGGTCTGCGTCGGAGCGATTCTCACGCAGAACACGGCCTGGAGCAATGTGGAAAAAGCGATCTTCACCTTGAAACAGGCCAATCTGCTCACGCCGGACGGGATTCGCCAGGTCAGAGTGGAACGGCTGGCGGGGCTGATCCGGCCCGCCGGATATTTCAACCTGAAGAGCAGTCGCCTGAAGGATTTTGTCACCTGGCTTTTTGAGCGTTACGGCGGTTCGCTTGAGCTGATGTTCAGTGGAGACTGGCAGGAATTACGCCGTGAGCTGCTGGAGGTTCGTGGTATCGGTCCCGAGACCTGTGATTCGATCCTGCTCTATGCCGGCGGCAAGCCGTCGTTTGTGGTGGACGCCTATACCCGCCGCCTGTTTCACCGGCTGGGGCTCCTCCCCGAACGTATCGGCTATGACGAGATCCGCAGCCAGTTTCAGTCGTATCTCCCGGCCGACCGGCACCTGTTTAACGAGTATCACGCCCTGATTGTTGAACAATGCAAGCTGTTCTGTCGCAAAAAACCTGTCTGCCGGGGCTGCCCGCTCTTCTCCGACTGTCCCTCATCATCGCCTGTCTGACGACACTTTTTATTCTGCGCGGTTGACGCCTCCCGGCATCTATGTTTTAATCCCGTTGTGCAAAGGGATGCCTACATAGCGCTCGGCTCGAACCAGGGTGATCGTGAGTTGAATCTGCTCCGTGCCGTAGCGGAGATCGGCCGGTTACCTGGATGCAAAGTCACCGGACTGTCGTCTTTTTATGAAACATCACCGGTTGGCGTGATCGATCAGCCGCACTTTTACAATGCTGTCGTGCGTCTTGCTACGACCTGTTCTCCCCGCGATCTGCTGGAGCATCTGCTCAGCATCGAAACGTCCAGCTTCCGGCGCACCCGCGCCACCCATTGGGGACCGCGCAGTATGGATCTGGATCTGCTGCTCTATGGTCAGTCGGTGATTGAGGAAGACGGCTTGTGTGTGCCGCATCCCCGCATGACCGAGCGGCGTTTTGTGCTGCAACCATTATGCGACATCGCTCCGGATCTGCTGCATCCGCTGGCGGGTACAACCTGTGCGGAACTTCTTTCGGCGCTGCGCACAACCGAAACCGTAACCAAAATCTGAGGGAGGCCGCCATGATCCGAATGCTCATCTACGTGCTGCTCATCTATGTCGGCTATAGGCTCATCAAATCTCTGACACGGGGTAAAACTCAGGAAACCGTCAAGCGTGACGCCAGCCCTGACTCCGCTGTTACCTACCGTGATCCGGTATGCGGCATGTATGTTTCCGAATCCGACGCAGTCGTCGGTAAGCTTGACGGTCAGAGGCACTACTTCTGCTCCATGACCTGTCTGGAGAAGTTCAGCGAACAGCTTGGGCACGAACCACATTCATAAACGGGAGGCAACATGAAGTTTTTCATCGACACTGCAGATGTGAAGGAAATCCGCGCAGCACACGAACTGGGACTGGTTGACGGCGTTACCACAAACCCATCCCTGATTGCCAAATCGGGGCGTAAATTCAAGGATGTCATCAAGGAGATTGTGTCGATCGTGGACGGACCGATCTCGGCCGAAGTCATCTCACTGGACGCGCCGGGAATGATCAAAGAGGCCAAAGAGCTGGTCAAGATTCACAAGAACATTGTCATCAAGCTTCCCATGACGCCGGAAGGGCTCAAGGCCTGCAAGTCTCTCACCGGTAAAGGGATCAAGACCAACGTTACCCTGATCTTTACCCCGATGCAGGCGCTGTTGGCTGCCAAGGCGGGCGCGACCTACGTTTCACCCTTTGTCGGGCGATTGGATGACATCTCCCAGGACGGCATGCAGATCATCGAAGAGATCCGCACCATCTTCGATAATTACGGCTATATGGCGGAGATCATCGTTGCCAGCGTCCGCAATCCGATTCATGTCCTCAACTCCGCCCTGATGGGCGCCGACATTGCCACGATTCCCTATTCGGTCATGATCCAGCTCGCCAAACATCCGCTGACCGATGCCGGTATCGAAAAATTCCTGAAAGACTGGGAAAGCGTCCCCCAATAAGAAGTCTTACGATGCCCGGAGGTTTCCATGTTCGATGCCGCCAAGATTCTGATCACTGACGATAACCCTGATGTACATGAAATAATGAGGCGTACCTTTGAATCGCCGGGAGACACGGGCACAGCAGCCCCTTTGCTCTTCCATGCCGATAATGGACAGGCAGCGCTGGATGTACTGGCGGGAAATCCGGATATTGATGTCATCGTGCTGGATCTGATGATGCCGGTGATGGACGGATTCGAGTTTCTTGTGCATGTCAAGAACGAGGCGCGGTTCCGGTCGATCCCGATCTGTGTTTTGAGCGGCAGCAGGGATGAGTCAACCAAAGCACTTAATCTGGGTGCCCGTGACTTTATTATCAAGCCGGGCAACCACGCCGAAAACAGGCTGAGGATACTGAACCTCATCCAGAATAAACGTCAGGTTGAAACAAGCGAGCGAGCCAAAGTACAGTTTCTCGCCGCCATCAGCCATGAATTACGCACGCCGATGAGTGGCGTGATCGGCATGACACAACTGCTTCGGACAACCGAACTGACCGGCGAACAATCAGGATACGTCAAGTATCTGGAACAATCCGCAATAAAAATGATGACCCTGGTCGATGATGTTTTCGCTTTTCTTGAGAGCGAGAACCCCTTCCATCATCTTCCCAAAACACCTTTTTCCTTACGGGCAATCATTCAGGAACTGATTGACACCCTGGCTTCCGATGCGGCAAAGAGCGGCGTTTCGCTTTCAGTCGATATTCATCCCGATCTTCCCGATACTCTGTCCGGACTGCCGGATAAAATCCAGATGATATTTCGCCATCTGATGGGCAATGCCATCAAGTTTTCGCCTGCCGGAAAGGTTCGTCTGTGCATTGAGCCGGGCACACAGGAAGCGGGCACCGTTCAGCTGCGCTGTTCGGTAGCCGATAGCGGGGTCGGCATTCCACCGGATATGCAAAAGTCCGTCTTTGAGCCATTTACCCAGGCGGATGGGTCATTTTCCCGAAAATTCGGCGGGCTTGGCATCGGCCTGTCAATTGCCAGCCGCATGGTGCAGATGATGGGGAGCGCCCTGAAAGTTGAAAGTAACGCCAACGGCAGTACGTTCAGTTTTTCCCTTACCTGCGATCTTGATGTTTCGGCATCTGTCTGAAAAAACTCTCCTGTAAACGATTACGGTCGCTTTACCCTCATCTCATGAAATATTCCGCAGTGGTCTTGACCGACCTGATGCCGACTGAAATCTTTGTGCCATCGGCTTTTCTGCCATGCAGGACAAATTCACTCAGGCCGACATGATTGCTGCTGCCCCAGTCGTAGGTGTACCCGAGGCGCGTCCAGGGATAGGGGGATGAGCCCATGGTGTAGATGTTTCGGGTGCGGTTATTGAACCATGAGGTATAGGTTTTGAAAATGCCATAATCCTTTCCTTCGGTCGCCCTGACCTTGTTGTTCAGATCAAGCATCCGGAATGCATCTGTTGGAAAACTGGTTTCGCAGACCGTATCCGATATCTCGGTGTCTGGACAGGGACGGAAAAGATCCTGCGGGGAGACCCACATTTCCAGCATGTATTTTGCTTCGCTGGGGCTCCCCTGCACGGCATATTCCGACGGGAGTCCCAGAAGCTGGGCGATGCGGAGCGGTTGGGGTACGGTAACACCAAAAAAAGTTTTGATCTCCGGTACCACCGTCACCCACGAGTCATATGTGTACGTCGGACATTCCCCGCCTTCAACGCAGGAGGTGTTGCCGCTGCACCCCCCTGGGTCGGCGCATTTGTAGTATTTCCCCGCATCGCCCAGCCAGGAAACCACCAACAGACGCGATCCCTTCACGCCGTTTTCCCAGATAATGTTGGGATTGTCGTTGGAAATCGGTGTCAGGTAGCGTGAAATTTTTGAAGGTGTGACCGTGCGTGCATCGGCAACAGCGCTGGAATACTGGGCCTGCAGGCTGACCGGGGCAGACGCGGGAAGCGCTGCAGAGTCGCTGCCGCAGGCGGCAAGAAGCCAGACGAGTGAGCCGCATGACAGTGTAGTAATTAGGTGTCTCAGGAATCGCATCAGGCCTCCCTTTTATCTTCGCAGTCGACCTACTTCAGATACAGCGGCATCAGTGTGAAGCTGCCGTCCAGCCGATCGGGCACATTGCGCAGTTTCTGCCCCTTCCATATTGACTGGCTCCAGACGAAGGGGGCCTGGTTCACCTTGGCAGTTCCATACAGCATCCAGAAACCGGTATTCGAAGCTGAGATATCCATCGTTCCGGACAGCCCCATGAAAGAGCGGGCCATGCCGGCAGAAGCTGCCTTGGAGTCAACGGAACCATCCGGTATCGTCTTGGGATAGTCCGTCAGCCCATACCCCAGATCCCAGCGGCCGAAAATTGAGAGGGGGTTGGTCGGATCAGTATAGGTTATGAGGGCTTTGGCAGTCTCAAGATCATTCACACCGGGCAGCAGCTTCTTGAATTGTACCCGTCGGGCCGGACGATTATCAGTAGACTGGAGATCTTTTGCCACCTGATACGATGCCGGATAGTTGATTCCCATCAGGTAGTCAGAGGTAACCATTTCCGGGTCGTAATCGGTTGTGCAGACACCGCCGTCCGATGCTTTGCTGGTTACCGTGTAGGGGCCGCCGCTCGAACGGTAGTAGACAAAACAACGATATGACATCTCCACCAGGCCCGTTTCATTGTTTTTGGCATCCACCAGCATGTAGCCGTTCAGATAGGTACCGGTATTATCCAGCGAAACCGCGTCAAAGAAATCGGTGATAGAGCTTGAAAACTGCTCCGCCAGGGCTGCCCGCCAGAAGAGCCAGAGCCCGTCAGTCCTGACCTGGGACTTGGACTGTCGGTGGGTGGTCTCGTTAAACATGATCCCCTTGTTGTTGTAGCCGAAATCTGTGCCCGAACCGATAAGTCCGGGTGTTGCTACATTCTCGGTCAACATATCTGTATTCACGGATAGTGTCTGGTTCATGGTCTGGGAAAGAAATCCCATCCAGGAATTGTGGGTCAGGAATATTTCGCTGCCGCTTCGCTTCAGGAAGGCGGAGCATTTTTCCGGCCTCTTGGCGGCAGTTCCTTCTGCGGGATGTGAGATAACATCCATAGCGTCATTGAAGGCGTTTATGTAATAGACATCCATGAACGTAACGCCGGCCGTCTCATAACCCAGTGAAAGTTCCGCGGCTTTCAGATAGGCGCTGTCAGGCAGCCAGGCACCGGAAAAATCAAGGTCGGACGGCTGGGTGAGGGAGGCACCGTGATAGATGCCGAGCATGCGGAACAGGAGTCGCTTCAGGCGGAATGCCGTTACACTGTTTGTGGCGGGGTTGGCGATATATTTCAGCAGGTAGGTATAGTTTGAATTCAGCGTGCTGGCCATTGTATCCAGCTCTGCTTTAGTGGGGCCGAGCTGTTTGGGAAAGCCATGGTCGGGATCCGTCAGGTAGGCGTTATCCCAGGAGTTGTCACGGGCCGACGCGATGGTTTTGCCCTGAAGCTTGCCCTGAATGAATCCCGCCCTGTATTCGGCCTTGAGATCATTGGCATCCTTGGAGACCACGGTCAGATTGACGATGTTGTTGAGGGTCTCAATCACCCCGGAGGCATTGGCGTCCAGAAGGTAGGTGGTGCGGTTGGATACGGTGGCATTTCCTGAATCGGAACAGCCCGCAAAAAGCAGCGCTGACAGCAGACAAACCACAACGTTGATAAAGCGCTTCATGGAATTTTCTCCTTTTGTAGTGGTGTATCACCTTGTTAAAGTTTTTAAAACTATTCAGTGGATATCTCCATCTTGATTGCCTCGGCTGGGCATACATGGCTACAGAGTGAACATCCGCTACAAGACGTCTGGTCGAAAACCGGCAGCAGGTCGTTCCAACCGATGGCTTGGTAGCCTCCGTCACGGCAGGCTGCACGGCAGACGCCGCAGCCTGTGCAGCGCTTTGCCAGCAGGCGGGGGCGATAACCATGTCCGGTCGAAAGTTCTCCGAAGCTGGTGGTACTGTTCCGGCGGAGGCCGATAAAATCAGCCGTTTTGGTGAAACCATGCCACCCCATGAACTCCCGCAGTTCCTGCTGCATCCCGTCAACCAGCCCGAACCCCCGCAGCATGACTTCGGTACCCACTTGTACCAGCGGCGCTCCCAGGAGCATGAATTCCGCCGCATCAAAGCCGTTGACTATCCCGCCGCTGGCCATGACCGGTAATCCGGGCAACTGACACAGTTCACTGACCGCACGCAGGGCGATCGGCTTGATACCGGGGCCGGAATAGCCGCCGTAACTGGTCATTCCGTTGATGTCGGGCTTAGGGCGCAGTGTCTTCAGGTCAAAGCCAAAGAACGAGGGCACGGTGTTGATGGCGCAAAATCCGTGGGCGCCCGCTTTGGCCAGCTCTTCAGCAATATGCCGGATATCTGCCACTGCAGCGGTCAGCTTGGGGATTATCGGTATGGTTATGTCCGCGCAGGTTGCCAGCCAGGCGGTTATCCGTGCCGCATAGTCCGGGTTCTGGCCGATGGCCGCTCCGCGTCCCTGCTCCGGGTAACCGTGCGGGCAGGAAAAATTCAACTCCAGCAGATCCGCCCCGGCATCCTGACATCCCCGTGCCAGGGAAAGCCATTTATCAGGAGCGTCGGCAGTTCCCATGATGCTGCCGATGATCGGACGGTGAGGAAAGTCGGTCTTGATGACTTCAATGGCGCGATACCACTGATCGGGCGTCTGCTCGCTCAGCAGTTCCAGGTTTTCAAACCCGGTAATCCGGTTACCGTTTCGGATTACGGCAAAGCGGTTGGGCAGGTTTCTCACCGGTTCATGGGTCAGGGTTTTAATTACCGCTCCGCCCCAACCCGCCTCAAATGCCCGCCGCACCATGTCACCCGTGGCTGTGGGTGGGGCAGACGCCAGTATGAACGGGTTTGTAAATGCGACGCCAAGATATGTCGTACTCAGATCAGAAGGCATTATCTCTGCTCGCTTTCTAAAAGCCCATCGACTTTTCCCACTCTTTCAAACTCATTTTTTCCAGCACGGCAAAATCGCCGCCGGGCAGTGCCTTCCTGGCCAGCGTCACGTAGGGGGCGACCGTCAATGCAGTTCCGGCCTCTCCCGGTTTCATCATTACAAATGCATACCCCAGATAGGTGCGATCGTACAACACGCTCTGGTTTTTGCCGCAGTCAATGGTCGTTTTGGCTACGTTTTTTTGATGTTCCTTGAGAAATTTGACCATATCAGCTTCATTGTCGTTTTTCGTCCAAGTACCCGCGTCTTCGATGAACAGACTGGCCGCTTTGGTGCGATCTTTGGCCAGGGAGATACTCAGATAGGCCCATACGCCGTACGCTTCCCCCTTGTCCGGATTTGGCCTCCCCGTTGCGGGTCGGTAGGACACGGCGCTTTTATTGGCGCATATAATCTGTCCACCCGGTGCCGGTGGAAAACGGCGGGCTTTTTCTGTCCCGAACAGGGCTTGTCCCGCCTTGAGCAGTGGCGCTACATCGTATACCGGCAGTGGGGAACCGTCATACTGTTTCAGCGTAAACATCGGTTTCTGGGTGTTGTTTCTGATCTCTTCGGCAGTCGCCAGATCATAGCCCCAGATACTCCCTATCAGTCCGTTGAAAGAAGAGGCGGTAATCATGTTAATCTGCCCGATGTAGGCGTCGGTGGCTTCGGCCTTGTCGTAGGTAACGATACCGTCAAGCAGCATATCATTGGTTTTTGGCGCGACGCCGGTGGAAAGCTTGAGCACCGAGACATACCCCTGCCCTTTAGCACCCGGCATGCCATATCCGTCACAGTAGTCATCAAACGGGCCTATGGCGGTTTTGTCGAATTTTGCGGGTTCAGCAAAAGCGGTTGAGGTTGAAAATGATGCTGCGCATCCAAGGACAAACACTGCTGCCACGATAATTCTTTTCATAAAATCCCCCTGTGTTTGAAATCGTTGTCGCTGGCATTACATGGATTTTCCCCACTGACTACAGCAATCTCCTCATCCGTCAGCCCGTACAGTTCATTTACCAGCTTATCTATCTGGCGGTCAACGGCATCAATCTGACGCTGGATGAGGGGCTGGTCATGGCCGGTTTTGGCGTTGGCTGAAGCAAGGTTAGGGTCATCTTGAATCCAAAAAGCCGAATAAGCACGAATGTCTTTAGCTTGGTGCGGCTATCCCGTCAAGCTTCCAGTATTGCAGAAGATCTGTAAAAGGAGTTGGTGAAACAGCAACCGGCGGCGTGAACGGGAAATTATACATGATCAGCAGATAGTAGACCAAGGCGAGGAAAGCCGCTAAAGATCCTATCATCATGGCATGATGCCTTTCATCCGGAACATCCAGAAAGCAGAGGAAAAGCAGGTACAGCAAGGTGCCGCCGATCAGAGTCAACCATATCGGAGGGGTAAGGTTGGGTTTGCCGCCGATTATCCGGTTATGGCGATGCCCCCGGTATTCACTCAGTTGTCTCATAGTTTCCTGATGAAGCACCAGCTCACTGTTGGTATGGGGATCAAATTTCAGAATCAAGGCGTTGATGCGGTTCATCAAACGGTGGGCATTTTGATCCTGTTGGGCTTGCGCCAGTTTCGGCCATTCATCATTGATGACAACCTGCACATACTGGCGTATGAGCTGCTTTGCCTGGCCGCTGACCGGTTCCGGGTACGCTTCCAGGTTGCGATAGATGCTGTGCAGGGAATTTGCCTCCCGGGAAACGTCATCGTTTACCTTATCGTAGTTTTGCCAGATTGCAACCGTCACAAAAGTCAGGATCAGGGCGAACACCAGGCCGAGCGAGTTTGAGAAAATATTGCCGAATTCCGTATGATCGGTAAACAGAAACGGTTTGAAAAAGTACCGCACCGCCCGGAGTGAGATGAGCGACAGGACGACAAATGACACAACCATTATCGCTGCAACGGTATAGGTAGAAAAATGTGAAAAGAAATCGACCATAGTTCTTTCTTCTCCCCCGGAAACTGTCAGAACAGAGGCGCCGTGGCCGGCAGACTGGCAGAATTTATGCCTTCGCAGAGTGCGTTGTCTACGGTTAAATTACCCAGGGCGTCAAGTTTTACCGTCCAGATGGTGTCGTAGTCAGTGCTCGGCCAACCGCCCAGAGGTGGCCCGTCAGTCGGGAGTTGCGGGATGTTGTTGCCGCCATAGCTGGTAAGGAGGGCATTTATAATCGGCCTGATATGTCCGGACTCCCACGCCAGCAAAACGGTATGATTGGAAAGCTTGCCGCCGGTAAAGAAAAAATTACTCGTGGTCTGGGCTGCGACCGGATCGGTCGGATTAGCCCCCAGTGAGAAACTTGATACCAGTGAATAGGGCAGATTATTGTCGATAGCAAATGGCAGTATCGTTAATGAGGGTCTGACGTACGAAACATTGAAAGTGCCAAAAAGATTGAACCACTGTGCGGGATCGATGGAATAAACCATGTCAGGTTGTATCTTGCCGCGCAAAGCCTTGGAAAGTGCCAGTGCACGCCATTGCCCCGCCCCCACGTAGTTGCCATCTTCAAATTTGGACCCCGGATCCGGATGCGCATCAGTGTGCCGTATGATATAAACCGTTAGTCTGGTGTTGGCGTTTGCAGGAACTACGACGCCATCTACACCGCCGGTCCGTACGGTGCTGAAATAGGGCTGCGATGTGTTCGTGCATGCAGCGCTCGCAACCGGTGAGGGGAGTACGGGGTAGGTGGCAGGGGGATTCAGATTGCTGTTGTAGGTTACCAGGCTGGCGCTTCCGGATGACGGAATTGAAACCGCATAGACTAGGTTTGGCCCGCTGTAGGCAACCGGAAGATTCAGGTTATATCCCTGTTGCCTATTTATAAATGTCATCAGCGAGTTGATTGTCTTCCAGGGCGCCGAAAAGACATAATAACCGGAGTTTTTCCTGGAGATGATACCGGACAGCAAGGCATCGTTGTTGCCGCCTGTGTTGTTGTAATCCAGCCCGGTGCAATTTGGACAGTATGAAGTCGGTACAGCAACACCGTCAGGCACGCCCCCTGAGGCATACGCAGCGTTGATCGGGTAGCTGTTGGCCGTATAGGTAGCTCCCGTAGGATCAACGGGTAGAGTGATCTGGTTAAGAAGGGCGAACTGCTGAATGGAGCCGATTGAGGCCATGTCCGGATAGTTGTTTGCGGTCTGCAGATGGGTCATCGGCGACAGAGCGTAAATTCCGGTTACGTTATTTCCACCCAGCACCTGCTGCTTCAGAAACGTGGCCATCTGGAGTGAGCGCTGCAATCCCTGACTGGTGAGGTTTGCCGTTTTTAAATCCACATCACCGGGCGCGTGGTTATCCAGATCCGGGCTTACCACAAAGATCAGATTGACATTACTGGCGCTCAGCGGAAAAGGAAAGGTTGAATTGGCACTGGAATTCCCGCTACATCCTGCCAGAAGTGTCACGGCAAGAACCAGGAACAGCGAAAATACTACGGAGATTTTTTTCATTTTCATGTTTCTCCTTGGATTGATGGTGGTTGCCGTACGAGCCTCAATAGCTGTTCACACAATTGATAAAATCCTGTTGCTCCATTTTCGCAACACCGCACCAGAAAATCGGCCAGTTTGTGTTGGTAATCGGCAGGTTCAAACTGCCTGTGGCATTTGTGTAATTATGTCCGGAAAAATAGTGATCCCGGTAAAGAACCTGTTTCTGGCTATCGGTAACGAGCAGTGGAGTAAGTTGTGCCAGAGAACTCTTCAATGAACCCTGCATGGAGTAAGTCGCCGAAAAAATGTAGTAGCTGTTGAACTGTGCCGGAGTTGCAGCCAGATCATAGTTAATCACACTATAATCAACCGGCTCAAGTGTAAGGCTTGAAAGTGCGTAGAGTTTATAGGCAGGATTATTGCCAAATACAGGTGTTATGGAAGGGGTTATCTCCAGCAGATTGTCAGGTGACATTATACGGTATTCATCCATATGGGTGTGTGCAGCAAGTGTCATCGCTATAACCCCTTGATATTTTGAAAGTATCTGTATGAAACTGGTCTGATGCGCCGATTGCCACATCATCAGCATCGGGCTTATCGTGGTAATGTGACCGTTGCTATCGGCACTGACGGCGGCCGCATTTATATCTGCGCCGGGGGGAATATGCATCAGGAGCCACACTTTTTTGCCTCCTGCCTTGGCTGCTGCAAGTTTTGAGTCAAACCAGGCAAGTTCCGCGTTGACTGCAGTCTCATTGCCCGGGTATGCAAACGGGACGGTATTAAGTCCAATAACCATCAGATTTGTTCCTGTCGGCTCTGCGGAATAATATCCTCCACTCTTGAACGTGGTAATAAATTCCTGATGATCTACGGTAGCATTCAAAAATTTTGTATAGAAAATTTCGGCATTTTTTGAAAGAAAACTGTTTTCCGGCAGAACCCCTACGTATGAATCGCTATTTCCAAGAGCGAACATGACCGGAATATTTCCGGCTGCCGCTCTTATCTGACCGGCAACAAAGGCAACCGTTTTATCGGCGAACGCCTCCATGGCAGCAACGTCCTCGCTCCCATACAGCGTGAAAAATGTTTTCGGAAAGTTGTGGCCTAGAATGTCGCCGGTGTAGATAAGAAACGGACTCGCTCCCAGGTTCTGCTTTATTCCGGAGAGTGCAAGCACAAGTGAAGGATAATTAGTGTCTTTGCCCCACACGGAAGGTGCTGTGAGCTTTGATGTCTGGAAAATAGCCCCCCACTGACTGGCATCTGCAAGAACAAGCTGCTGAAAAAGAGATGTGTCATAGTAAGGGTTAAAGTGAACATCCGAGAATACAACCACCGGAAAGTTGCTGGTGGCTGTCGTGGGGGGATTGTCGCTGCAGCCGCCGCTGATCAGGCAGATGTTCATCAAAACCAGTAAAAATATCCAGCGGCAACTTTTTATCATGTAAATATCTCCTTTTTATCCACAATTCCGCACGTTCCACACTTTAACCCCATCCCCGCCTGACCGTCCTCATGAAAGGGAAGGGACAAAAGCCAAAAATCCGCAGTTATCCGGTAATACCCTTCCTGGCAACATCTTTCTTGAGGTCTGCGATGAACTCATCAACTGTCATTCTGCTTTCATGCTGCATCAGGATGTCATGGGCCAGGTCGCCGCCGAGTCTCGTGTCGTGGTCGGGGGCAAGATCCCACTTTTTCATGATCCATTCACCTGGACGCTTGTAAAATACGGTGTTGGACATGGGATTTAGCCAGGCGGGGTACTTCATTTCGTCAAGTTTTTCCTTCTGATACTTTGCCAATTCAAGAATGTAGGCCGCCTGTCTCGTATACTCTTTTTCGCCGTTGCGGGTCATCTGCCACCAGAACTTTAGCGCCCCCAACGCCGAACGGGAACAGGTAATGGTGGGGACGGCATCGTTCAGATACGGAACCTGAAACGGATTCTGGCTGTTGAAAACCGTCTTGGTTGTTATGAAAAGCCCCAGCGGCTCATCGAATCCGAAGAATTTATGCCCGCTGACGGCAATTGCGTCAAAAGGAAGCTTCTGTCTGTTGATGAGATCCTTGAACGGAGAAAATGGCAGATAACCGCCGAAGAGCGCCGCGTCCAGCATGGTGTACACAGCCGGAGGATTAGCCCTGCGTAGAGCGGCTGCTATGGCAGGATGATCGTCAACAGCCCCTTTAAACGTAGTTCCGATGGCAACTACCACCAGTGCCGGTTTTTTGGGATCAATCACCTTTTCAAAGGCGGCTACGTCCATCTGGCCCATGGGAGAGGTCGGTATGATCCTCAATTCGAGGTTCTGTATATCAGCCAGTTTTTTGATGGAGTAATGAGCCTGTTGGGAAACGTAGGCAATGGGCAATTGCTTTGTCATGGCCTGAAGATATTTGACCCCGAAATACATGCCGTGCATATTGCCGTCAGTCCCGCTGTGGGTCACAATTCCCCAGCTTTCGCCCGGTTTGAACCCGTATAATGGCGCGAAATATTCGATAACTTCATTCTCGAATTCGTGGGTATTCATCATGGCGCTCTCTTTCCGAGGGTTGCCCACGTTGTTCATGGACACATTGCACAGCCCGGAGTCAACAAACCACGCGTAAAAGTCTTTCATATTGAGATCTTCATTTACCGGGTAACCAATGGCATGTTGCTTTCGTTCAATCGCGTCTTTGGCAAAGGCGTTTAAGCGGTTCATGGGGAGCGGCCCTGCAAAGGCATCGCCAACCATTACCCCCGCCGGTCCTTTGGCCATCAGCTCTTTCAATGTGTCACCGCCTGCCAATGCAACTGCCATAGCTCCCGTAAGCTTGATGAAGTTTCGACGATCCATACTGTTACCTCCTTGACTAGGTTCGAGGTTGAGGGGCCTGGTATCAGTGAGGCTCCAGGTTAAGGTTTTCAGGGCACAGCAGGCCAAGGAACAGGTGCAGTGCCCGCGTATGTCTGGGCTGCAAGGGAATTGCCCGACGTCGTGAAGTCGCTCGTAAAGACCGACTGGAGCCGTGCGATCATGGCCGGGTCGGTGAAGAGTGTGCCCAGTTCGCGGTTCTGGATCAGCGAGGTGTTTGTCAGGTTTTCCGATCCGACAAAGGCCTGGACGCCATCCACGATAACCTGCTTGCCGTGCATGTAGAACGGTGTTATTTGAGGCGCCGAGGTGGCGGGCGGTGTCGGTTGCCCTGGCATAACCCGGATCGAAAGATTCGACAGACCAAGACCCAGCAGTGTCGTCACCGCCGATGCGTTGCTGCCGGTGTCGCCGGACAGCAGGATGCGGACGGTCGGTTTGGTTGATGATTGAGCCACGGTCTTGATCTGGCAGACCATGTCGGCGTCTGAAATTTCTTCCGTGGTGATTACCAGCGATTGTTTGGCGCTGACAGCACGCAGATGCAACGCCCACTTATATCGGTGTTCCTGCCTTGGCGATAACCGCCTGCATCGCTGGTGTCAATTGTACCACAAGTTCTGCATTTATGGCGTGGGAGGTGGAATCATCAATGGGAGCGGCAGCGGTTATCCGTGACGTGGCGATTGCATTGCCCCGTGATGTTGTTGCAGGTGAAGCTGCCGCAACTGCCGGGTCAACATTGGTTATGATAATTGAGATGGTGTTGTTGCTGTTACGGCAAATTCTGAACGTACGGAACTGCTGCGGGAAATCCCGAAGTGACGAAGTCTCAACCTCCCAGAAACTGAGTGTCGGATCAGTGGGATGAATTTGAGGCGTAACGGTGTTCATATGGCGATGTCCGGAGATCCACATGATAAGGTTCGGATAGTTTTGGAGTATGCCAAGCAGCGATTGAATCGTAGCTGAGGTTGTTGCATCACTGACAGTGGAATAGGGTGCAGGGAGAAACAGGTCCATACGTTGAGGATTTAAGGCCACCTGGGTTGGATCAGTCACAAGACTCTTATACACATTAAAAGGAATATGCGCGGCGATGACCATCAACTGGTTGCTATCCTGTCCAGCCTTGAGCTCTTTTTGGAGCCAGTCGAGTCGGATTTGGTCAAGACACCCCGCGGCATAGTTTGGCAGACCGGGGCCTTTTACGGTATCATCAAGCACAATTATCTTGATCGGGATGTTTGCCTTGGGTAGAAAGCTGTAGCAGGCAAAGCCGCTTCCGCTTTTCATGGCCGGATCTACCAAATGAAAACCGTGACCGACAGGGGTTGATGTTGTCGTGAAAAATTCTTTTACCCAGTTTGGGCCTGTTGATGTAAGTGTTGAGAGTGAATGACGATTCGGGTCGGCAACAACTATCGGGGGCGTGGGGTATTGTCGCTCAGGTCCTGACATAATGACCGCTCCCAATGGATCAGAACCATCAATAACCCCCATATAGTAGCCCGATGCGTCCACGGCATCCGACGCAGCATTACCAATACCCATATTGAGAACCGTGTTGGAAATATGGGACGCCAGAGTTTTGGCATCCTCATAAAAGGATCCCATCCAGAACTGATCATGGTTACCGATAACCTGGTACCAGGGAATTGTCTTGTCGAGCCCGGCGGCTTGATACGGCTTCTGATAATCAATGGTGCCGGCCCCGATATTGGCGCCGGAGCTGGGGGTGATGAGTTTGCCGTCAATGACGTCAATATACCATCTCAGCTCGTTATACTGCGTGTTGTTGCAGGCATCACCAAGGGCAATGCCGAAGTCGAACGGCGATTTTTTGTGCACCGCATTGATCGTCTGAACTGCAGCATCAAGCACGTGGGTCGTTGCGAGTACGACCGGCGAATAGGCCGACGAATTGCACGCAGGGCCATATGTCTGGCTCCATTCGATATAGAGGGGTTGAGACGGGGATTCCTTATCAGCAATATGGACGTCGGTTATGGTAAAAAATGACAGCAGGAGCGCGGCATTCGGTGATTTATTATAGCCGGGCGCGATGGTGTCCCATACCGTACAGGCCAAACCCTTCCCTACGGTATACGAACTGTAATTATACTGGGTATAGAGTGCCAGGTCTTTTGGATTGATCTGAGGCGCGCTTGCAGATACGGGAACCGGGAGAAGCTGGCGTTCTGCGGTTGTGTAGACATCGCTCGAGATCGGCCACGTTACGGTTTGAGAAGCCGTAGACGTGTTGCTGCTACCGCAGCCGTAGGTCAATGAGCCCAGGGAGATACAGGCAACGGTTCCGGCGGTATATTTAATAAAATCGCGCCGCGTTACTTCACCGCTCTTTTTTGAATCTTTGTCATTCATAGAACCTCCAGGTTGTTTTAATTTGTATGAACAGATCTGTCGGTGATACCGCCCTGCTTATATATGTCAGCCTCTGGCAATGTTCTGACCACCAAAAAACATTTTGATGACCTTGTCCCTGCCGATGGCTCTGACAAGTTCTCGCAAAGAGCAATAGACGAAGAAAAGTACAAGCAGCCAGATCTGAATCAGCCAGAAATGGGGCCAGACCGTCTCAGCCATAAAATGGCGGTGCGCCTCCATGATGCTTTCATGTCTCATAAAAAATGGAACGGTACGCTCCAGATACTGGAGGAGATTTGCTGTAAGAAAATATATCAGACATTTCCATAAGGTGTTACAGATCAGCTGCCGGTCGGGAAATTTGTTTGCAAAGGGAAGTTTATCTACCATAAGCAACACTTTAGCGACCACCAAGGCTCCAACAACTGCAGCGCCAAAACCGGACCAGGAGATGCCGTATTCACTTAGAATCAGGCGTTTGGTGACCAGGATAAGACTGAAGGCAATGAAGAAAAAGATCGCCGGGGGGAGCAGTTCACAATAGTCGTGCTTGATTGTCTGTAATAGTTTCATTGGGTTGAAAACTCTTTTGTGTGCTTGGTTGAAACCTCTTACGCAGACCTCCGAGGTTTTCAAAACCTCGGAGGTCTTGCCTGAAGTGAGTGTCATTCTGAGTGAAAATGCGAATACGTGAGGTTAGGGGAACTTGGCTTTCAATACGTTGACCATCTTCGTGCTCAACTGTTTGAAAAGTTGCGCATTATACGATGCACAGTAGGGAACACCGGCAGGCGTTCCGTAAACAATAGTCGGATCCAGAGGGCCAGACGTTCCCAGAGCTCCCTGCGGTCGGGTCGGGTCCATGCTTGGAATCGGTATAAGATTGGGCGCAGTACCAATCGAGGCGTCATTTGTACAGTTCACCAGTAAATTATTCTGGACTATCTGCTGCGCTGCGATCGAGTATTTACGTGATTTGGCAGCCGGAGTGCCCTCAGCGACCGCCGGATCAACGTTGACCGTGACGATTGAAACCGTATAGTCACTGTTGAGATAGATCTCGAAGGTACGGAACTGCTGAGGAAAATCGTGAAGCGATGAGGTTTCAACCTGCCAGAAACCTTGATCCGGAGTGCCACCGGCAGGTGGCATGAAAGCCTTAACCGTATTGAGATGTCGATGACCGGCCATCCACATCAGAAGGTTCGGCGAGTTCCAGAGCGTGTCGACAAGCCCCTTCAGGGTTACGGCATTCTGAACAGTTGTGGACGGATCACCGATCGGATTCGTAGCGGTTCTGCCTCCCTGCCACCACTCGGTTTCGGCAGCGAGATTGACGACAGCGATCGGGATATGCGCCGCGATGATCATCAACTGATCGGCAGCCTGACCGTCTGCAAGTTCCTTCTGAAGCCACGCCCAGCGAGTCGCGTCAAGAAAACCGTGTCCGTGAATATCAACGGATCCGTCGTCTTCCCGTTGGGTATCGTCCAGCACAATGATCTTGAGCGGCACATTTGACTTGGGCACAAAGCTGTAACAGGCAAAACCTGCCCTTTCGCTGGCCGGAACCAGGTTGAAATTGGGGTTGGATGCAACCAGGTTGAAACCATGCCCGACCGGGCCGGTGGTGGTGTAGAAAAATTCCTGAATCCATTCCGTCCGCAACAGCGAGCGGCGATTGGGGTCGGCGGCTATCTTTGGAGGAGTGCTGAAATTTGCGACAGGCCCGGCCTTGATAATGTCGCCAAACGGGGTTGAACCATCGATCACACCGGAATAATACCGGGGCGTCGCGTTCTTCAAAGTGTTCACGCTGAACATGGCCGGGTAGACGGGGGGAACCGAGGTGGTGTCAGGGATGAGAAAATCCGATACTGTCCAGACCGTATCACTGATAAATGATGAGGCAAGGCCGGTTTCATAGGGAGGGAGCGAACCGAGCAGAAAATGGTCATGGTTGCCAATCGCCTGATAGAACGGGATCGATTTATCCAGTCCGGCTGCCTGGTATGGCTTCTGATAGTCGATGGTTTCGGCGCCGAGATGGGAGCCGGAGCTTGGTGTAATGACCTTGCCGTCAATGACGTCAAGATACCATCTGAGCTCGTTGTACATCGTGCAGTTGCAGGTGTCGCCCAGAGAGATGAAGAAATCAAAGGGATTTTTCTTGTGCAGTGTGTTTGCCGTCTGAATGGCGGCATCGAAGACATGGGTTGTGCACATCATGATCGGCGAATAGATGGATGTATTGCCACCCGAGTAGGTTTGATCCAGCTGCTGGAGGTAAATGAACGAGTTTGGCGCTTCCTTGTCGGTGATATGGATATCGGTCATGGCAAAGAAATTCAGCAGCCTGGTTTTGGGTGTGACCTCTTTGGCATTTACTTTGGCTAGATAACCCTTCGGGTCCGCCATGATATCGGTCCGCGGTACAACCAGGAGAGGAGTGTCTGTATATTTCCACGCGCCATAGCCTCTGCTGTCATATTCTGAAACCTTGCACATTTCAGTTATGCGAAGACCGGCGCCGCCGTTAGGGCTGGGAGGAACAGGAGAAGAGGGAGGCAGCAGGTTTGGAGGAGGGCTGGCCGGAGTGTAGGGAAATGTGATCATCCTCTCTGCCGTAGTCTTGACCGTGGAGTCAATCGGGTAGGCTAAGATGCCTGGCGTTGCGCTGTTGCTGCTGCAGCCGTAGGTCAGCGAGCCCAGGGAAATACACGCGACGGTGCCGGCCGTATATTTCATAAACTCGCGCCGTGTTACATTACTGTTCATTGTTGCTTCGATATCCTGTTTTTGGTCGTCGGTTTCCATGCTCATACTCTAATCCCCTTTCGTGATTTATATTTATTGCCCGCTACAATAGATTTTGACAGGTTCACGCATCAGACCGGCACAGGCCGGGGTTCAGTTGATCGGCAATCTCCGTGATCATCTCCAGCTTCAGGCCGGTCAGCATTCGCAACTCTGCCGGGGAAAGCGTATACCCCGCCAGCAGGCAGGCAGACTCCAGCGAATCAGAGGCTGAACGGCGAAAACGGCCGTCGGTGATCAACCGACCCAGTAATCTCTCAACAGCGTCTTGTGACATGATGGCTCCTGAATCAGCAGTCTGTCCTAAACAGGACAGATCTGCAAATGTGAATGCAACACAAAGGGATAGAAAGCTAAAACTGTGCCGAACTTTTATTTTGTGTAATTTAAGGTGTTTATGAGTAAAGGACCACATAATGTTGTCCGATGTCGGACATTGTGTCCAGAACGGGACACAATGCGGGATGGAGGGGCCGACGTTTCAGTAAAACAGCTTGCGGGAGGCCTTCAAGAGGCGTGCTGCGGAGGACTTGTTGTTGCCACACCTCTCCATGGCCCACTCCACCACCTGTCTATTGACTGCATCAAGGGAGAACTCTTCGAGTGAAAAGTTGAAACAGAGGGAGATACGGTCTGTCGTCCCTGCTTCAGGAAAGGGGGTATACTGGCGTTTCAAGCGCAGATGTTCCGGCTGGATCAGATCGCCGTTGGTAACAATTGAGGCGTACTCTATCAGGTTGCGAAGTTCCCGTACGTTGCCAGGCCAGTCATGGGTCATCATCAGGTCGAGAGCCGCCTTTGACAGACCGGGCAATGCCTTGCCCTGATGCTGCCGGAAAACGTTGAGGAACAGCTCGGCAAGCTGCGGTATATCCTCGCGGCGCTCACGCAGGGGGGGGATTGTGATGGGAAAGATATTCAGGCGATGGTAGAGATCGCGCCTGAAGACCCCGAGATTGCAGCATTCGTCCAGGTTGCGGTGTGTGGCGACGATGATGCGGCAGCCTGCGGTGACAGTGCGGTCGGAGCCGACCTTTTCATACACACGCTCTTCCAGCAGGCGCAGCAGTTTAGGCTGAAGTGACAGAGGCATGTCTCCAATCTCATCCAGAAAAAGGGTGCCGCGATCTGCCCGGCCGCATTTTCCCTCCCGGTCGCGATCAGCGCCGGTAAAAGCACCTTTCACATGGCCGAACAGCTCGCTTTCCAAGAGGGTTTCCGGGACTGCGGCACAGTTAATCGCCACAAAGCTTGTCATATTCTGCCCGGAAGCCACATGAATAGCCCGTGCCAGCACCTCCTTCCCAACCCCGCTTTCGCCGAAGATGGAGACGGTTGTTCGTGGTGAGGCCGATACCTGTTTCGCCGTAGCCAGGGTAGCCCCCATGACGGGGGAACTGCTGGACATGCTCTGAAAGCTGAACTTTTCCCGTTCGGAATTCTGTATCCGATCCAGGCTGACCCGTAGACGGGCGTTTTCCAGCAGCCGCTCAACCACCAGCAGCAGTTCCTCCCAGTTGAGCGGTTTCAGCAGGTAGTCGTCGGCGCCTTTTTTCATTGCCTCCACGGCGCTGTCAACGCTGCCGTGCCCGGTGACCAGAACAAAGGGAAGCTGTGTGTGATGTTCACGCACCCGGTGCAATAAAGCCACACCATCCATCTCCGGCATGACCATATCGGACAGTATCAGGTCGAAGCTCCCCAGTTCCAGTTCCGCCAACGCGTCCTCTCCCGATGCGACACAGGTCGTCTGGTAACCCGCATCATCAAGGTACCCCTTGATCATGAAGCGAAAGCTTTGTGTGTCGTCAACTACCAGTATTCGTCCGTATGATCCCATGTTTATCCTTCGACGGTATGCTTGTTTTTCATAAGCTGCTCTATCACCTGTCGCACCTGCTCAGGAGTGGCGGATGCCGCGTTCTCCTGCAGCCATGCTGCCTGTCTGGCGGGGCCGCTGTTTGCCAGGTTCAAGAGAAGGCCTTTCAGGGTGTGAGCGGAACGAACGAGATCGTCACGTCCATCACGCTCAAGTGCTTCGTTCAGGCGCTTCAGCTCGTCGTTAATATCTTTTCGCAGCAACTTCCCAAACTGACGGGAGCGTTCAGGATCATTGCGCAACCCCTTGCGCGTTTCCCCGTTCAAGGGGAGATATTCCCCGCATGAACCCTCTGCGGATTTCCCGTACAGATCAGTAATGGTTTTGGCCAACTGTTCGGGGATGACCGGCTTTGCAAGTACCCTATTGATACCGGCGGCGACGCAGGCTTCGCGCGTGGCTGTATCGGTATCGGCGGTTATGGCGATGATGGGCACAGGCGTTTCAGAGTGCTCCTTCTCCCGGCATCTTATCCGACACGCGACTTCAATGCCGTCAATACGCGGCATATGGATATCCAGCAGAACCAGATCAAAGGGTTGCTGCTCCAAAAGCCGCAACGCCTGCCAACCATCTTCCGCAAGAATTATCTGTTGCCCCCAGGAGGCAAGGATATCTCCCAGGAGATGACGGTTGTATTCATTGTCTTCGACTACCAGAATGGTTCCTGATGACAGGGTTACTGGCGGTGCAGGGTTAACCGTCACCGCTTCGGTTTCCTGAAGCGGCAGTTCGACGATAAAGCAGCTTCCCGCACCCTCCCGGCTTTCCAGGGTGATGCGGCCATTCATCATTACTGTCAGGCTGTGAACAATGGCCAGACCGAGACCGGTACCGCCATATCTGCGAGTGATCGCGGGATCAAGCTGACGAAATGGTTGGAAGAGCAATGCACGTTTATCGTCCGGAATGCCGATCCCGGTGTCGCGAACCTCAAAATATACGACAGGAGAGCCTTCCCCTTCTGTTTGACTCTGAATGCTGATCGAACAGGACACCGAACCGCACTCGGTGAACTTGATGGCGTTGGAAAGCAGATTGGCGAGTATTTGGCGCAGGCGGAGCGGATCTCCAAGAACCCACGCGGGTACCATGTCGGCTACCGAAATCGTGAATGTCACATCTTTCTGGTCAGCCAAAGCGGCATACTGCTCTTTCAGGCTGTCGAGGAGATGATGCAGGTTCAGCGGTACGTACTCGAGCTCAATCCGTCCGGCTTCAATCTTGCTCATATCCAGTATATCGTTAACCAGCGCCATCAATGACTGCGACGATTTTTCAAGAATTGCATGGTATGTGTCAAGTTTGGCGGGATCCGTTGCGGTGCATGCCAGACTGCTGAATCCGACCAATGCGTTGAGCGGGGTGCGAATTTCATGGCTTACCAGGGCAAGGAACTCGGATTTGGCTTTATTGGCCTCTTCGGCTGCGATTTTGGCACGGCGTGATTCCTCTTCAGCCAGTTTGCGGTCGGTTATTTCCCGGGAAATACCGTGGAACCCAACCGTTACGCCATCCGTATCACGCTCCGGTGTATAGCTTACTTCCGCCCATACCCATCGACCGTCCTTGCAACGATGTTGTGCTTCAAACGTCACAGTACCTGTCTGTGTGCCGTTTCTTTCAGCTTCATTCCGCAGGTAGGCCATTCGTTTGACCGTTGCAATTCCATCTTCACCAAACAATTCAAAAACATGGTGGCCGATCACCTCGTCCGCCCGGTAGCCGCGCTGGCGTTCATCGGCAGGGCTGATATAGGTGAAACGGTACTCGCTGTCCAGTCTCCAGACCACATCAGATGCATTTTCAGTGAGCAGGCGATAGTGTGCCTCACTCTCCCGCAGTGCTTCCTCGGTTTTTTTGTGTTCTGCCACCTCTCGCGCAAGATCTTCATTTATCTGCTGCAGTTGGTCATTTGTTCGGGAAAGCTGACCAGTCCGTTCGGTAACCATATTTTCCAGAAACTGATTACGCGCTGCCAGCTCTTGCAGCGGATAGACCTCACCATCACGAACCAGGTGATAGGGAATGGATATACTGCTGTGTGATATTTTCCATCCCTCTGATTCCTGATGGAAAATCAGCACCAGGCGGGCGGTTTCCTGTGAGAGAATGTGGTCTTCAAGCGGCAGATGAATGGTGAAAAATCCTGTGGCAACGGCCACCGTATCCGTTATTGACTGAATCGCCAGGTCTTTAAGTTCGATGCGGAGCGGATCCTTGACCTGGGCAAAGTCCTGGCGCGTAATGACGATCCACTGATCCCGCTCTTTGACGAGAACATCCCCACCGCCGGTAAAACCGGAAAAATTCTCGCTGAAACAGGAGGTGAGACGATCATCGCGGTTTGCATACATGCGCAGATAGTCGTCAAACAGTTGCCGTATGGCTGTGTGGTCGGTTGCGCTCATTGTGTGGAGGTGTTTGTCATGCGCTACGCCTTCTTCCTGACCAGACTCCGGTACTGAATCGTCTCGGCGATATGCTGAACATGAATAGAGGCACTGCCATCAATCCGGAACCGGAACAGCAATATAATCCAATAATTGTCATATTGCCACATCTCTGTCCGGTTAGAGAGCCTTCGACGCCGTTCCGGTAATGGATTTTGCTGATTCAGGAAACGCAAATTCTAAACCGGACAGAGATGTGCACAAATCAAAGTTTACATCTATTTACCGCCACCATAACTGTGAAGGCCTGACAAAAATAGATTGACGCCCAGGTAGCAGAAGATGGTTGCGGCAAAACCTATGATGGAGAGCCAAGCAGCACGTCTGCCTACCCATCCCTTGGTTATGCGTGCATGCAGAAAAGCGGCATACACGAACCAGACGATCAGCGACCAGGTTTCTTTCGGGTCCCAACTCCAGTAGGTGCCCCAAGCATAGTTGGCCCAGGCAGCTCCTGTGATAATGCCCAGTGTGAGCAGGGGGAAGCCAATCATAATCGACCGGTAATTGAGATCGTCAAGCACCTTGATGGGCGGAAACATGCCCATCATGCTCCCATCACCAGCCTCTTGTCCGTTCTCATCATGGTTGGCCCTGATAAGATACATGATGGAGATCCCGCAAGCTACCGCAAAGGCGGCGTATCCGAGGAAACAGGTGATGACATGATACAATAACCAGTTACTCTGGAGGGCCGGAACGAGCGGTTCGATACCGGTATTCAGGCCAATCTGAGCCCAGGCCATGCCAAGCAGGGCAAACGGCATGACGAATGCTCCGATTACCCGGTATGTGTATTTGATGTCAAGAAGAAGATAGATCAGCACAATCGTCCAGGAAAAGAACACTACCGACTCGTAGAGATTTGACAGCGGTGCATGCCCCACGCCCATGTCATATGATTCTTTCCAACGCAGGCCTATTGCCACTGTCTGGGCAAGTAGGCCGCCATAGGCACATGAAATGGCAACGGTACCGGATATTTTCGATCTGCTGGCAAGGAATGCGAAAAACGCCAACATGGAGACGAGATATGTAAAGGTAGTTATATTGAAAAGCATGGAACTGTTCATTGCTGTTTCTCCTTGGCAAGATGGTTGTTGAGTTTAGCGACGAGATCATCAAAGGTATTCTGGAAAGCGCCCTGATTTTTGCTGACATTGCCTCCCATGGTTGCGGCTCCCTCTTGAATACGTACCCAGATACGGCGATGAGAAAGAAAAAAGGCCGAATAGACACCGCATACCATCAGGAAACAGCCTATCCATACAATCCATACACCGGGGTCTTTAGCCACCTGCAGTCCGGTATACATTTTTTTCTGGGTGCCCTTGTACTGAAGAACCAGACCATTCTTATGCTCTTTTGCATGTTGTATATTCAGTTCGGGGAAGTTGGCAAAAACGACGACTTTTTCACTCGCTCCCTCTGGTGTGTGGATTTCAACTTGCGCAGCCGGCCCGGAATACTGTGGAATGAACTGCGAAACATCATCAGTTGCTTCAAGCACATGCATGCTGCTACCGTCTGGCAGGGTTGCTGACGAGTTGCTGTCCAGTGTCAGAGGAGTGGTGGTCTTTCCGTCCATGCTGCTGACGGTGAAAAAATAGCTTCCGGCATTACCGTAGCTGGACTGATAAAATGTGATACCTTTGTAGGTCAGTGGATCGTTGACTATAACACGGGCGTTAGTGTAGTCAGGCACCGGCCTGCCATTCTCCAGTACCGTAAGAATACTCTTGAATTCCTTCGGCGCACCGGTTGCATACTTGGCAACCGTGAACTGTTCAAGACGTAAGGAAAAGCCAAGGTCGAGTTCTTTTTCCGAGCGAAGCATAATCCTGGATACGCTCTCTCCTTCAGGGATGTTTACGTAGCCCTTGTAGCCGAAGATCGATCCGATTATGGCACCAATGAAGATGACAATGACGCTCAGGTGGACGACATAGACGGAAAGCCGGCACCAGGGCATTTTTTGGGCAAACAGGTGTACATCGCCATCTGTCTCGGACATAATCGGTTCGGCAAATTCGTTCTTCAGAAACAAAGAGATCTCTTCTTTGAGGACTTTTTGATCACCCGAAATCTGTATTGTAGCGATATTGGCCAGGGATTTTTCCAGGCTGCTACCCAGAACCGTCACCGGTTGAGAAATGATTTTCCAGATATGAGGCAGCCGCTTGATGGAACAGGAGATCAGGTTGATAGTAAGCAGGCAGAGCAGCAGGATGAACCACCAGGAGTGGTACATGTCGAAAAAACCGATTGACGTGTAGATCTTCATCCTGGCGGGGCCGATCTGGGCAATATATTCTTCAGGAAGTCTGCCTTGGGGGATGATCGTTCCTATGATGGAGAGAACAGCCAGGGATATCAGCAGAAACAAAGTAAGTTTCAGAGAACAGAAAAAATCCCGGAGGGACTGCAAAAAATTGCGTTGTTGGGTTGTCACGAGTCAATTCTCCTTGAAATAAGTACCACCATTGCTCTGCACACAAGAGTTCACAGAGGTATCCCCTGGATTACCAGCAAGGCGGTCTGATGGTGTATAAATTGTTGAATGTTATTGCTTTGGGCGTATCAGATGAGATTTTGCGGGGGTACAAAGATGGTGGAGTAAATCAGGGGGATTGACCAGAATGGCTCTGATATGCTTAAGTCCGCTTCTATCGCAACATAGGTGAGCCGCATACTGCGACTAAGTGGGGCATGGCATCCACAATCACAAAAAATAAAATCGCAGCATTCTGAACTTTGCCCATCAGAGCATGGACAGTCACTGCATGGTGTAGCAGTTGTCGTGAGGAGGGATGCTTCCCTAGATGATGAAGGAGTATCCAGGTCGACCGAATGGGCAAACAGTGTTGCAGGAAGTACCAGGTAGACGATAATTATTAATACTGCTACGCTATAGCTGTATGCACGAAATATGTTCATAATAAATTGCTCAAAAGATTCATGACCGGCAACCTAAAGGATTTGGCAATAAATGTCAAACGACAAAGAGTTACCAAAATATTGATGTAGTCGTCGTTGTTAGTAAAAAGCCGCAATAGGCAAAACAATATTTACAGCAGTGTAGCCTATACCGATGACAACCCAGGAAACGCTATCAAGGTGTTTTGAAAACTCTTTTTCATCCCTCCTTAGGAAGTAGTAGCCCGACATCAATGTGGCACCCACGCAAAGCGATATGGTGAAAAGACCGATACCGGTCACAAGGTCCGCTAGGCCAAACTGCCCTGACGAAGGCATCATCGAATTTACCATGTAGGTGTTAGCTACAGCACCGAAATAGGCAGCTGATGGGAGACCAAAGCGCGGTCCAGTATCAGAGGGGCGTATAAAAAAGCTGCCGAGGGTAAGTATAACACCTGCAAACAGACCGATGAACAATTTAATGTAAACTCCAAGCCCTGCGCGCTTAATGGTAACTGCAAAGTTATATTCGCTGTAGGTGGTATGCTTGCCTTCCTGCATACGGGGATCGCCGTATGTTGTCTTGTAGGTGTGCGGTTTAACTACATTGCTGAAACCAGTTACTGTATAGCCAGGAACCTTGACGCGAGAACTGATGTTAGTGCCCGAATCGGTGACATAACGGAGTTGGGAAACATCGCGCGACGTGTCTTCAATGTATATATTCAGCATGTGATCATCGAGCGGCACACGAGTAGTATTAAAGAACTTTGTCATCTTCGCAACGACTTTATAACACTGATAATTGATGCCATCGGGACTTGCGTAGCTGTCTTGCAAATCCTTCTTTTCTATCTTTGCATCAACGAGCCGAAATGACTTGCCCGGGTCGAGTGACTTGTCACCCTTCCAGCGGAACCATATATAGAACGTCGCAGTCCAGTACGAATCCTTGATAGAGACTATTTCGATTCCATCCAGGTAGGTACCAATATTTACTGCCGTGAAATTGGTGTTAGTCGGAAGCGGATCGGGTGGTGTCTTCCCTGGTTCAACAGTACCAGGGGCCATGCGCAATAGATGATTGCGGTTAGCAGTCTGTTTTTCTCCAGCTATGATATTAAGGGACAGAAATCCAAGTGCCACGAAAATAATGGCAACTACAGTTATCCATATCTTGATGAATTTCTGTTGTCGCTGGGGAAGATCAGAAAACATAATGATTATCTCCTTGAAAACAATTTCGCAATAAAATGTCTCACTATGGAGGGATCAGATTGGTAACAACTATAACTTCTCATGTCAAGAGAAGCTTCGCTATCGGGTGTGAGTTAATAGAATTGCCCAATAAATCTAATCCGGATGGAAAATCCGCTATTTCTCGATCATATTGCCATTCATCTCATTCGGTGTCACAAACACCAAGCTTTACTCGCAATTTATGCTCCTGGCCCACCTGATCCATCAGCTTGCCCACCACAAAATCAACCAGCTCAATGACCGATTGGGGTTTGTGATAGAAAGCTGGCATGGCAGGAATGATGCATTTGATAGAGAATACTTCAAGTGTTTTCGTAATCAGGAATTGCAGGGAATGGCGAGCAGATGCTGGTCAGCCGCCTATTCTATTTCCCCCAGCGACGATACAGGTCATGCTCCAGGCCTATCTGGTCAAGCAGCTTGCCCACTACGAAATCAACCAGCTCAATGACCGATTGGGGTTTGTGATAGAAAGCCGGCATGGCAGGAATGATGCGGGCCCCGGCCCGGGACAGTTTGAGCATGTTTCCGAGGTGGATTTCCGACAACGGGGTTTCGCGGGGCAGAAGCAGCAGAGGCCTGCGCTCCTTGAGCATCACATCGGCGCTGCGTTCGATCAGATTGCCGGAAATACCGCTGGCGATTCGCGCCAGCGTTCCCATGCTGCAGGGCGCAACCACCATGGCGTCCGGCGCGGCTGAACCGCTGGCCGCTTCGCAGAACAGGTCGTCAGGGTGCACCATCTCGACGCCGCTTTCCACTTCAAGATGCTGGTACAGGCGCTGTGTGGCCTTATCGAGATCACCGGACAGATCCAGACCGGTTTCTTCACGGCATACCAGCGTGCCGCTGCAACTGGCCGTGAAGGTCACATCTATCTCGCTCAGACAGAGCTGCTCCACCAGCCTCAATCCGTACACCGAGCCGGAAGCACCGGTCAGGGCGACAAAAACTCTTTGTACTGCCATATTCACCTCGTCAAAACATCAGCGGCTGTAAAAATCAGGATGGCAACGCTGATGTAGCCATTCATATTGAAAAATGCCGCATCCATTTTTGTCAGATCTCCATCCCTCAACAGCCAGTGTTCATAGCCCAGCATGGCTGCAGCAGCCACGATCCCCGCAATAAAAAAACCGCCCAGATGCAGGAGAAGCAGAAGGCCCACCAGCAAGGCCAGCATTGCCAGATGGAACAGCCGCGCCGCCCGGAGCGAGCCGTTCACACCCAGCGCGACGGGGATGGAATGCAATCCGGCGCTGCGGTCGAACTCCAGATCCTGCAAGGCGTAGAGTATATCGAAACCGGCCACCCAGAACAGCACGATGCCACCCAGAATCAGCGCCGGAGCTTCGACCGTCCCGCGAATGGCGATCCAGGCACCCATAGGCGCTGCGGCCAGGCAGATGCCCAGAACCACGTGGGCCAAGGCGGTGAAGCGTTTGCAGTAGGAGTATAAGACCAGAAAGAAAACAGCCAGCGGAGCCAGTTTCAGACAGAGCGGATTGAGCCGGGCTGCCGCCACCAGGAGTAACGCCAGTGAGGCCACAATGAAAACCAGTGTGGCTCCTTTTCCGATCATTCCTGCCGGTATGGCCCGGTTGGCTGTGCGGGGGTTTTGAGCGTCGATTTCGGCATCGATCAGGCGGTTGAGACCCATGGCTGCGGTGCGGGCCCCGACCATGGCAAGCACGATCCAGAGCAATTGCCAGATGCCGGGCATGCCGTTGGCGGCCAGCAGTGCGCCGGTCAATGCAAAGGGGAGTGCAAAGACCGTGTGGGAGAACTTGATCATCTCCAGAAATACGGTGATCTTTTTGATACAGCCGTCGTTTGCCGTGATTGTCGTCATTTCAATGAGACCCCGTACTCCTGCCAGCGCTGCAGCACCAGCAGGCTGATCGCCGGATCAGGGTGGAGCGGTCGGCGTGACAACCGATGACCGGTTGCATCCAGAGCCAGACGTTTCCCGCTGGAATCCTGGATAGTATCATGACTGAATTCCGCACGATTGATGCAGTGCCAGGCAATCTGTGACTGATCGATGCCATCGTCCGCATCGACAAAAATCAGCAACCGGGCCTCGGCGAACCAGGGAAAATCCCAGAGCCTGACCGCAATCTCCCTTACCATGCCGGGGTTCGGCTTTTCAAGGGAAATGATGGCGCTCTGGTGGAAGATCCACTCCAGCGGGAAATGGATATCTGTCACATCGGGGATCAACCTCCTCAGAAAAGCCAGCAGAATTCGCTCCCAACTCTTGGCCATCCAGCAATCCTCCATGGGTGGCGGCCCGACCACCGTGGCAGGAATTACTGCATCCGGGCGATGGGAGAGTGAGGTAACCCGCATCAGAGCCGCATCGCCGGTTGGGGAATAAGAGCCGGTATGGTTGCCGAAGGGACCCTCCAGACAGGTTTCCGACGGATTTACATAGCCTTCGATTACCACCTCGGCAGAAGCGGGAACCCGCAGCGGGATGCTCCGGCAGGCTGCCATTTCCATTGGCTCGCCGCGCAGAAATCCGGCAAAGAACATCTCGTCAAGATCACCCGGCAGAGGCAGCATGGCGCTGAATAGCGCCGCAGGTGCCCCACCCAGGGCAATCGCCACCGGCATCGATTTACCCCGGCGACGGAATTCGTCAAGGTGGCGTGTCGCACCGCTTCCGGCCTTCCAGCGAATTGCCAGTTCCCGTGGACCTGTCACCTGAGCCCGGTACATGCCGCAGTTGGGAATGCCGCCGTCAGGATTGGCAGTGAAAACCTGCGGCAGGGTTATGTAGCGCGGATTACCGCTGCCAGCGCCGTCACCCGGCCAGCTCTGCAGGAAGGGAAAGAGTGTCAGGTCCGGCGGTTCCATAATTACATTCCAGGCAGGAGGAGTGGTGACCGGCGCGAACCGCGAAAAATCCTCCAGGACTGCAATATGTAGATCCATCCGGTGAATATCCCTATCAGAAAGCTGCTCAAGCAGCGCAGCCATCTTTGCCGTCAGTTGGTCAAGGTTTTCGAGTCCCAGTGCCAGGGCGGACCTGTGCAATGACCCGAACAGATTGGTGGCAATCGGAAATGCACTCCCCTTCGTTTGTTCAAAGAAGAGCGCCTGCCCGCCGCCAGGCTGTTTGCAGATCCGATCAGTGATGGCGGCAATTTCCAGAATGGGATCGGTCACAACAGTGAGGCGGGTGAGTTCGTTGCAGGATTCCAGGAGAGTCACGTATTGGCGCAGATCAGATAATACCATGTGGGAACTATATCAGCTTTTTTCCCTGCAACCAAGTATTGACCGTTTTTTCCCGGAGGGAAAAATGGTGATTGACTCTCCGGCAGGGGTGGTGGTATTTCTCGGCGCACGGTTTCATTCATGTCCGAGAGGAGGAGATGGTTATGGGAAGATTAAACGTACTGGTCATTGGCGTGATGATGGCATCACTGTTGGTTTCAGGATGTAAAAAAGCTGCTGAAAAGGCAGCCGAAAAGGCTATTGAGTCTGGCATGGCCAAGGATGGGAACAAGGCCAAAGTGGATATTTCCGGTGGTAAGGTCTCCATTGAAACGAAGGATGGCACGGCTGTTTATTCGGGCGGCAAGGATGCCAAGCTGCCGGACAATTTCCCGAAAGATGTGTATGTGTACGACGGCGGAAATGTGGTCGCATCCATTTCAGTGCCGGACGGTTTCAATCTGTCAATTGAAACCAAGGACGGGGCCGACAAGGTTTTCACAACGGTAAAAGAGAAAATGACAGGTTCCGGATGGAAACAGGAAATGGAAATGAAACAGGATAAGAATGCCATGGTCACCTATAAAAAAGGGGAGCGCACCGTATCATTCAACATCGCATCTCAGCCGAACGCCACCCAGATCAGCATCTTTGTCTCTGCCGAGAAGGGTAAATAGACAGACTCCGACCGGATTCACATCAAAAAAGCTGCTTCTTCAGTCAGATGCTGAATGGAGCGGCTTTTTCATGTGTACCCGGCTATTTCGTTATTCCAATTCCATATCAAGGCCCTATCTTCGTTGGCTCGTCTTCGGCAGCTCAACGTACGAGAAAGTACGCCTCGTTGCCTCAATCCTCGCCGCCTTGATATCATCCTTGATATGGAATTGGAATTATATCCCGAAACGGTTCCGGTAGTATTCCGCTCCCCGTCTGCGGCGGATGGCCAGGTGGTAGAGCTCGTCATATCGCGCTGCGGCGTCCTCCCAGGTGAAACGCTGCTTCATGCCGTTTTTTCGCAGGGCTGCCAGCCCCTTGGGGTTGTTGTAGAAGGTCCAGGCGGCCCAGCCGATCGTATCGAACAACGAAGTGGCGTTGTGGTTCCAGAACTTGAATCCCGTGCCGGTCAGCGTGGCCTCGTTGAAGTTCTCCACACTGTCATCCAGTCCGCCGGTAGCACGAACGATGGGCGGCGTGCCGTAGGCCAGCGAATACATCTGGTTCAGGCCGCACGGCTCGAAGGCCGACGGCATAACAAAGAAATCGGCGCCCGCCTCGACCTTGTGAGCCAGGGATTCGTTATAGCCGATGAAACAGGCAAATTTATCCGGATGGGCGGCAGCGATGTCGCCAAAGTAGAAGTGAGCCCACGGTTCGCCGTTGCCAACCATCACGAACTGCACATCCATTTCCAGAATACGGTGGATGGCCTCGGCGATGATGTCGGTGCCCTTCTGGCCGACCATCCGGGAAACGACACCGAAAACCGGCACGTCGTCCCGCAACGGAAGGCCGAGCTGCTGCTGCAGGTCGCGTTTGCAGGCGGCCTTGCCCTTTTTGACCGTTCTGGCCGAATATGTGGTGGCGATAAACCGGTCGGTTGCCGGATTCCACTCATCGTAATCGACGCCGTTGAGGATGCCGTACAGATCGGCGGCGCGCTCCCGCACCGCGCCTTCCAGCCCCCACCCGTATTCGGAAGTCTGTATCTCGTGGGCATACCCCCGACTGACCGTATTGATCAGGGTCGCATGACAGATGCCTGCTTTCAGCAGGTTGACCTGATCGTCTTTTTCCACTTCCAGGTAGTTGAAGTGTTTCCAGCCGATTCCCAGAACCTCCATCAGGCCGGGATAAAAACTGCCCTGGTACTGCATGTTGTGGATGGTCAGAATCGAAGCGGCATTTCCCACAAACCGGTCGTGGAGGTACGAGGTGTTGAGCAGGGTCGGGATGATGCCGGTGTGCCAGTCGTGGGCATGCACCACATCCGGCTTCCAGTCCAGCAGCTTGCAGAGTTCCAGCGAGGCTTTCGAGAGAAAGACGAAACGATTGTCGTTGTCCATGTAGCCCTGGCCGTCCTGTTGATAGAGCCCTGAGCGGCCATACAGCGCCTCGTGCTCCAGGAAGTAGACCGGCACGTCGCTTCCCGGCAGGTGCCCTTCGTAGACACCGCAGTACATTTCGCCAATAATGCCCATGGGAACAACCAGACTCCCGGGCAGCAGGCGCAGGCCGTATGTTTCGCGATCCACGGACCAGTAGCGTGGAAGCACCACCCGGACATCATACCCCATGCGGTGCAGGTATTTGGGGAGGGCGCCGACCACATCGCCGAGCCCCCCCTCCTTGGCAAAAGGTGCGGCTTCAGAGGCGGAAAAAAGAACGGAGAGGCGATCAGACTGTTTGTGCATGGGGTATCCGGATTATCGTTGTATGGAATGAATGCGCGCATTGTAGGTTAATACCGCTGAACGGTCAAGCAGCGTCTCAGCAATAAACCGTTACGCGCACGGATCGGGATGTTGCATCCAGCGCCGCAGCCGGATCATCCCTTCATCAATTGAAATCTCGGGGTGATAGCCGAAGTCCCGTTGTGCGGCGCCGATATCAAACCAGTGGGCAGTGGCAAGCTCGTGGGCTACAAAGCGGGTCATGGGAGGCTCGCTTTCCAGACGGAACAGCCCCCAGAGAGCTTCGCAGATGCAGCCCGCGGTAAATGCCAGGTGCGGTGAGATGCTGCGGGTAACCGGGGGGATGCCGGCGGCTGAAAGGATGCGGTTTACCATTTCCCACACCGGGAGCGGTTCGTTGTTGCTGATGAAATAGGCGTTACCTGCCACGACGCTGCCGGGAGAGAGCCTGTCGGCAGCCAGCAGATGGGCGTTGGCAGCGTTGTCCACATACACGGTATCCACCAGGTTGGGACGAGTGCCGATCCGGCGCAGTTTTCCAGCACGCCCTTTAGCAACGATGCGCGGAACCAGATGATTGTCTCCCGGGCCCCAGATCAGATGGGGGCGGAGAGCCGTTGTCCCCAATTCCGGCGAATTTGCCGCCAGCACCAGTCTCTCGGCAAGAGCCTTGGTTGCCGGGTAGTGGGCTTCATAGCGATCCGGATAGGGCAGAGATTCATCGCCCCCCTCCACATCGCTGCCATCGAAAACCACACTGGGGGAACTGGTGTACACCAGTCGCCTGATGCCGTTGACCCGGCAGGCGGCCACGACATTCTCCGTGCCGACCACGTTGGCCTGATAAAAATCATGGTAGCTGCCCCAGATGCCTGCCCTGGCGGCCACATGGAACAACAGTTCGCACCCTTCGGCAGCTCCTGAAACAGATCCCCGATCTTCGAGCCGTCCCCTGAACTGCTTCACGCCCAGTGCTGCCAGGGCCGGGTATTCGGCACGCGAGAAACTGCGCACCTCATCGCCCCGTTCGCACAGCATGCGCACAATGGCGCCACCGAGAAAACCGCCTCCTCCTGTGACAAGTACCTTCATCGCAGCTTCCCGTCCGCCCATGAGGCCAGCTTTTCTCGGAAGATCTTGGCGTTGTGACGGATATCCACCGGAAAAGCGGGATGGAAAAGGATCTCCCTGATGCCCTTGGTGTGGGGGTAGCGGCTGCCCAATTCCAGAAGCTCCCGCCTGATCCGCTCCTGCGCTCCCGTGGTGCACTTCGCTTCCAGTTCGACACACAGCACAGGTTGCTGCGACGCTTTTCTGCCGATGCCGACCAAAGCGCTGCGAAAAACCGCCGGGTGCGTATTGAAAACCCCTTCCACCGGTATGGTATACAGGGTTTCATCTGCGGTGACCACCCGATGGGACTTGCGACCGCAGAACCAGATCCGGCCGCTTGTGTCCAGATACCCCGTATCTCCCATGCGATGCCAGACTCCACCGTCGGGGTCGGCTATTTTTGCCATCCTGGTCGCCTCGGGACGGTTCAGATAGGCACTGCTGACCTGCGGACCGCGTACCGTGATCTCGCCCACTTCCAGGGTTGGCAGTACCAGTTCATCCTGCCAGACATCAATCGGAACGTCGCTGATGCGGATGATGGCAAGCGAGATGCTTTCCACCGGTCTGCCGATGCAGATGCCGAGGCCTCTGCCGGTCAAGATTCCGGTTTCGCCCAGTATTTCACGGCTGCCGATGGAACTTACCGGCAGCGCCTCGGTTGCTCCGTAGGGGGTGAATATCTCGGCATCCGCCGACAGCAGGGTGGAAAAGCGTTTCAGCACCGCAGCCGGAACCGGCGCGCCGGCCGAGATGACCCGTTTGAGGTTCGGGAGTTTGATGCCGTGCGTCTCAGCGTACCGCCCGACCCGGTCAAGCAGTGCCGGTGAGCCGAACATGGTCGTGGCGGAAAATTCTGCGGCAGGACCGAGTATCCTGAGGGGATCGACCGATCCCGGTCGGGTGAAATCCATCTGCGGTATCAGGGCGGTCATGCCAAGGGCGGGCGCAAACAGAGCAAACAGAGGAAATGTCGGCAGATCGATCTCGCCGGAACGGATATCGTACATCTCCCTCAAGGCGTCAATCTGGGCCGCAAAGGTACCATGGGTATAGATCGCTCCCTTGGGCGGGCCGGTGCTGCCGCTGGTGAACAGTATGGCAGCCATATCGTTGAGTCCGGTTTCTGCCGCAGTAAACGGTATCTCGTGGGCGAAACGGCGCAGAGTATCCAGAGGCACACCGCCCCAGATTGCCCCTCCACCGACGACAACAGTGATGCGGATGCTTGTGCGGCCCCATCTCAGCAGTCGCCGCGCCACGTGGGCCTTGGGGATACCGATGAAGGCCTCCGGTTCCGCTTCGGCCAGGCATCCCTTCATATTGCGCGCACCTATGCCCGGATCGATGAATACCGGCACGGCTCCGAGTTTGAAGAGGGCAAAGGTCACGGAGAACAGCTCCGGAGATGGTGGAACCAGCAGCGCCACCCGGATACCACGGGAAATGCCGATACGCGCCATCCCCCGAGCCAGGCGGTCGCTTTCCTGATCGAGTTCGCGGAAGGTGAGGCTGCGATTTTCCTGCGGGAATATGATGGCGGGTGTCTCCGGCTGGAGGCGGGCCATCTCGGTCAGAGAGCGGGAGATGTTGACGGTGTCGGTGCCGGTCATGTAGCAGGATCCGTCCGTTCGAGGAATGATCTGATCAACGGCATGACCTCTTTCCCGGCGTCCTCAAGGATGTAATGTCCACAATCGGCATAACGGTGCATTTCCGCATCCGGAAAGCGGTGCTGCCATTCGGCCAGAAAATGCCGGTCGAAGACAAAATCCTGCTCTCCCCAGCAGATCAGCATTGGGAGGGTGCGAAACTGATTGATGCCGTCGTCTACCGAGCTGACCAGATCATATCCCCGATCGCCTGGCATCAGGGGGATATCCTGAACGAATCGCAGGGTCGCGATGCGGTTTTGCCACGAATCGTAGGGGAGCTGGTAGAGGCTCCGCAGTGTGGCATTCATGGGGTTGCGCTTGCAGCCCACATGAGAGGCCGCCCGACTGAAGGCATTCAAACCACGCACCAGCAGCGTGCCAAGCGGCGTATCGCGACAGATGCGCAAGCCCAGCGGAAAGGGCTTGTTTTTCGGCAGGTGGAAGGCACCGGTATTGAGGATCACCAGCCGCTTGATCCTTTCGGGGTGGCGCACTGCGTATGCCATGCCGATCATGCCGCCCCAGTCGTGAACCACCAGGGTGATGTTCTCCATGAGACCAAGGTGATCAAGCAGCTTTTCCAGATCATCCACCCGGCGCGCAAGGGTGTATTCGTATTGATCATCACCCGGTTTATCGGACAGGCCGCAGCCGATGTGATCCGGAACGATGCAGCGATAGCGATCCTGCAGTGCCAGCACGAGATTTCGGTAATAGAACGACCAGGAAGGGTTGCCGTGCAGCATCACCACCGGCGAACCGCTGCCTTCATCCAGGTAGTGATACGAGAGTCCGTCAAGATCGAGACGCTTGCCGGTGAAGGGATACAGTTTTGATAAATCAGGATTCATGTTGAGGAGAATACCTTTCAGCTCTGTGTATGGGAAAGAAGAGTCTCTTGGATCAGATAAAATTGACTGTAGAGTTGATTTTCAAATCATCCAGAAACTCAGACGGCACATCACCACTCGTCACCAGCAAATGATCACGTGCGCGAGTACATGCCACATACAGTAGATGCCGTTCGGTATCGTACACTTCCTGTAAGTCCGCATCATCAGTTACCGTCTCAATCCGCTCTTGAAGCGGAATGACCTCATCATCGCACGCCATCACTGCTACTGCCCGGAACTCCAGTCCCTTGGCGAGATGCATGGTGCTGATTGATACCTGACCAACTGTAGTTTCAACATTCTCGTCAAGTACTTTGAATGCAATGCCAGCATTTTCAACGGCGGTACATGCTCGGTTCAGTTCTGCCGCCGATCTAACAAATATACCGATTTCATGAGGCTTGATGCCTTCAGCGGATCGATCAGAAAGCCATTTACCAACAGCTATCATTTCATCTTCCGGAGTGTTCATTGCCGCAATGGTTGGAATTGGCCCGTTAAATACCGAAGTGGTTCCAAGCCTGATTTCAGAATTGCCATCAACGTCTGAAACCTCTGGGCCTAACAGTCGGTCTGCTTGCATTCTGATCTGATGGGAAGTGCGGTAATTGATCTTTAGCGTTTTTGATCGTCCGCGCAATTCAACACCGAGAGATTTCCATGAAAATGGCTGCTGAAAAATTCTTTGACCAAGATCTCCAGCGAAGAACAGGCTGTTTGGCCGACCTTTGCCAAGTGCAGCCAGAAAACGTAACTGGGCAACGTTGATGTCCTGGGCCTCATCGACAATACAGAAATCGAATGGTTGCTGCTTACTTTCAGTCAGGTGATTTGCCAGTCTGTTGAACATACCGGCGCTCGTAATCATTCTCTGAGATTGAAGATTGGTTTGAACTTGCTCGAAGATCGACCAGAACAGTTTGCGCTGTTGCTCGGTAAGTCGGGTTTTTCGTCCAAGCCTGGTTACATCGCGATACAACTCCCAGCTGTCCAGTTGCCAGGCATCAACTACTTGCTCCCATTCTGTCCACAGAAAGTGCTGACTGAACTTGTTCCCTTCGACGGTTGCAGCCGCCCTTGAAATAAGCTGACTAACAATCTCACGAGTCGCTACCTGTGCTCGACCAAAGTTCATCTCGTAGAGACGTAATCCGATTGTATTCATGGAGTGAACATCAATGCGCTCACCGAGACGAGGTTCACTGCCGATCAACCGCTTCAGTTTTGTTCTCAATGCGCTTGCCAGGGTATCGGAGAAAGTTGTCAGCAGCACCCGTGCATCAGGGTTGCTACGAGTCAAGTAAACAGCACGGTGCAGGGCAACAATGGTTTTACCCGTTCCTGCTGAACCTGACACTCGTGCTGGCCCGCTATAATCTTTTTCCACCAGTTGACGCTGTGCCGGGTGGAGAAACACTGTCCATTTTTCCCAAGGGTAATTGAGAGCATTTTCCAGCTCTTCCACATTATTCATCACTCGGAAACGGCGTTGAGCATCAGGATGATCAAAAGGATTTGTACCTACTGCGGCTGCTTGAGGCTGTTGCGGCTTTCCGCCAGTCGCCAGTTCCAGTAAAGCTTCGGCTGCCTCGGCAGGGAGATGATCGGCAAGCTCAAGGATGGTGTCTTCATTCGCGCTGCGGACATCATCCAGCCATTCTTTTGGTACGCCGTAGCCAAGCAGGGCATCTTCTGCAATATGCTCAAACAATGGCAGTTTTGGTTGAACCAGTTGTGGGGCTTCCACATACCTGGGGATGGTGATTTCCTGAACTGTCTCCCGAATTTCCACCAACTGTGCTGCACCAGTTTTGGGGTGGATCTCCAGCTTGCGCCGCTCACCCCATTGGTAAGCTGGGTCGTGATGGTCTACATAACAGAGAAGCAGGCTATCGGCTGACTTATGGACGATTATCCGCAAATCACTACCAGCCCGTACTGACCAGAAGTTCTTATCCCTGGCCTTTTCGAGTTTGTGGAAACTCATGCTTGGATTGGCCGGGTTCAGTTGCAAATCAAAAGCAGCGGTTTTGACATTCTTTTGCTCATCGCCGGTCAGTTTGGCGAGGCTATCTGTGAATGTATCGGCGATGCGGAATTCCATTTTTTTCCCATCCCGTGCATCGCCCCGCCAGGGCTATACACGGCTAATATCCAATGTCCTTTCAGGATAATGATAGTAATTAATCTAATCAGAAAAAGACCTACTCTGCAGTTGTTCGGTAAAACCGAACAACTGAATACTGACGTTTTCTCCTACCACACATACCGTTCATCATACTCAACTCCTGCTTGTCTCAGAAATTCAAGGTATTCTTCTTGAAACGTTCTGGTTCCGTGGTGCGTTTCCTGATTCATGACATAATGCGAAACCGCATCGCGGCGATTTTCGCTAACGGTAAATGCTCCGTAACCGTCTTGCCAACCAAATTCAGGCATTCCAATTGATTCATGCATCCAGCGGGAAGATGAATGCTTGATATCCCTCATAACGTCACAAAGACGGTGGGTCGCTTTTAGTCCGATCAGCAGGTGGACGTGGTCGGATGTACCGCCAACAGATTCTGGGATTCCATTCATATCACGGATAATGCCACCGATATAGGCGTGAAGGCGTTCACGGGATTCCGTTGTGATAAATGGTTCGCGGTTTTTGGTGCTGAAAACTATGTGATAATGAAGACTTAGATGTGTTGATGGCATTTGATCACCATGTTTGATATTTATTTCGACCGCAATCGTCCCCGGTTTCCGTGCACCGTCCCGCTGGGGCTGTACACGGCTGATATCCTTCGCCCTTTCAGGGCGAAAATCAATTTATTGATGTTCCATTTTCGGGGGGAAATCCCCCGAATCCGGGGGGAAATCCCCCCGGCTGATTTCCATTGCCCCTTCGGGGCATGTTTTTGATCTTCGGCCTGAAAGGCCGGTTGGATATAAGCCGTGTGCAGCCCTGAAAGGGCGGCGCACGGAAAAGATCGGTATTATATTATCGCGCCCTGAAGGGGCGCAGGTACCTACACCCGAAAAACCTTCATAACCTCATCCCCTAGGTGATTGATCACCTTCACAGCAATCCGTCCGGTTTTTGGTTTGTCGAATGGCCGGGAGGTGTCACTGTTCAGTGAAGCCCAGGCATCTTCGTTGATTTCAGCCTTGAGGGTGGTCTTCAGGGATTTGTACGGATCGTTTGCGCCCAGGAAATAAGCGTGGCGGACGAAGAAGCTTTCTTCGTTGTAGTCGGTGTCGATGAACCAGCAGGCGATGCCTTCAGCGCCGTCGCTGCGGACTTCTCCTGTGTTGGGGTGGAATACATCCACGCCATTGACTTTGACTTTAACCTGGCCATCAGCAGCATCGATGATGTCGATATCTGGCTCACCGAAAATGACAAACAGGTTGCCTTTGCCGGTGTTCTTGAGGTCGTCGGCCATGTGCAGATCTGCGTTCATGCGTGCCTTGAGCACCGGGATACGTCCAAGTTTGTCGAATTCCGATGAGTGTGCATCGTAGTTGAAGGCGCAGGCAATCAGTACATCAAAACCTGCATCACCAGCTTCACGGGCGGCAGACACCAGGTCGGGACGGGAAACCGTACCGAATTCTGGGCCAATGAAGATAGCTGCACGCTTTTCAGTGCCTGATTCCTCATAGCGGCCTTCAGCACAGATCAGATATCCCGGCCATGGAGTAAGCGCAGTAAAAGCGACTTTGTCTTCCTTGTGGGCCTGCTGTACCCCGGCGGTCTTGAGGTTTTCCAATATCATCTGGACAAAATCTCTTTCCCCACCATAGCCTTCTTTGGATTCAGCGGCGGTGTCGATCAGCTCGTCATCTGCGCCTACAGTCAACGTGCGGTGTGGGGATAAACTCTCAACTGTGAACGGTCCAGCAACACGGACTTTCTTTGGGTCTGGATAGGGCTTATCGTAAAGATAATCACAATCAATCTTAGCTTTAGCAACAATAGAGTCGTCAATAGCCTTCTGACGGCCAATTTTCTGCTCCCACCACTCTAAATGGAGCTTCTTGGCTGCATCGGTCCACTTGCTATCGACATCACAGGGAATTTCCCATTCTTCCCAGTTCTTGATCAGTAATTGATTAAGCTGGTGACGCAGTTGCTCAAGCTTTTCCTGGAACTTTTCCCAGATGACGTCAATCTCGGCATTATTGGCAACAGATTTGAGGGTAACATTTGGTACCCTCTCATAGACAAAACCTTGTCGAATATCGCCACGAGTAGGGTGACTAGATGGAGCAGTTTGAGTGATTTCTGCTTCTTTTTGCTGGCCGTCTTTTGAGTCGGTTAGCAAATAGTACGGATAGCGCGAACCCATAATTCGGGCACGTGCCAGAGCCAGTGCTACACGAGATGTATCAATAGTAATCCAACGGCGGCCCCACTGTTCGGCAACATAAGCTGTGGTTCCGGAACCACAGGTTGGGTCGAGCACAAGATCTCCCGGATCAGATGCCATGAGTATGCAACGTTGAATTACCTTCTCTGAAGTCTGAACAACGTAAATTCTTTCCGCACTTAGGCCACCCAGTTGAGTATCTGTCCACAAATTCGACATATTAATATAATCATCATCACTACGATACATCCGTACACGGAGTGTCTTGCCGTATTTGATCAAGTAATTAGCTTTACCAAGACGTTTCATTTCAACAAGCGGATCGTAAGTCCACTGCCGACCATTTGGAGGAGTAAACTTTTCACCTTCAAACATTAGAGGTCCCGATCTTGTTTCGGACGGATGTTGAGAATTAATGGGACCAGGTTGAAATACATTGAGTCCATCACGATTATATGATGAGGACAATTCTGATTTTGTTAGCTTCCTGTAACTTGTACCGTCAACACAAAGCCAAGGCGTAATATCGCTTGATAAATCACCCATTCCAAGTTTCTGTTTGAGAACTCTAGACTTGCCACTTGCACAGTTTTTAAAAAACCACAATACTGTATCGAAAACGTTCTGAATATGCTTACCCGTCGTACTGCCAGTTTTTTGAATCTTGATCTCAGTGACGTAGTTCTCTTCTCCAAAGACTTCGTCAAGTAGAGCTCTTACGCGATGAACATTCTCATCTCCAATCTGAACAAAAATCGATCCTCTTTCATTCAATAAATCCCGCGCAACGGTCAGTCGATCCCGCAAATAGGTCAGGTATGAGTGAATGCCATCTCGCCAAGTATCACGAAATGCCTTAACCTGCTCCGGCTCACGAGTGATGTGATCAGCTTTGCCGTCCTTCACGTCGCGACTGGTAGTTGACCACTGGAAATTCGAATTGAACTTGATGCCATAGGGTGGATCAAAATAGATGCACTGCACCTTACCCCGTAATCCTTCACGTTCTGCAAGGGATGCCATTACTTGCAAGCTATCTCCAAGAATCATTCGGTTTGCCCAGTGGGAGTCGTGCTGGTAAAATTCAGTCTTAGCACTTTCGTTGGGTAAACCGTTGAAATCTGAAAAAAGGTCAAACTGAGGCTCGGTGACTTTAGCATCGGCTTTGCTACGGCGCAGCAGATCATCAATCAGAACCTTTGGGTGTACTTTCTCCTGAATATAGAGAGGAGGTGCCTGCACTACCAGATCAGACCAATCCTGTTCATCCTTGCCACGCCAGACAAGTTGCGGATCAAGATCGCGATTGCGGCGCTCATACGCAATGCGTACTGAATTTTTATCCGCATCATACATAAGCGACTGATGTTCGGCGGTGGGGATATTCTTTCGAGTCGCTTCTTCGTGATTGAGGGTTTCGACAGTTATCTTGGTTGGTGCTTTGGCCATTTATGTTTCTCCGGAATATTCCTTCGCCCCTTCAGGGCGATCACATTTTATTGCTGTTCTATTACCGGGGGGAAATCCCCCCGGCTGATTTCCATTGCCCCTGCGGGGCAAAACCAACCAATTCGCCTAATCTTCGGCCTGAAAGGCCGATTGGAAATCAGCCGTGTACAGCCCCAACGGGGCGGTGCACGGGAATGTGTTGTTTGCCAATGAGCCCTTTTTGAGCCGATTGGCGCAATTAAGAAATGTCCCCAATGTCCTTATTATGTCTCTATTGCTCCGTTATGCCCCATTACTGATTCGTATAGGACTTAACCATTGAGGCATTTGGGGCATTAATGGGGCATTTACTCGTTCTCGTAATGAGGCATATGGGTCATAAATGAGGCATTCCGTTTGCTTTAACATAGAATGCTCCACGTCGCTCTCCTCGCTGTAGAAGGATTTCCTTCTTAACCAAATCTTCAAGGTCTCTGGTAGCTGTCTGTCGGCTAACTCCTGTCAATTCTTGATACTTTCCACTTGTAAGTCGTCCTTCAGATCTTAGGTAATCCAGTCCTTTCAACTGCCGCTCATTCAAATTATACCCGGCGAGCACCTCCGGTGTCAGCCAGTCACGCCAGACCGTGGTGGTAAACTCTCCGCCACGCATTATAAAATCCGGTTCCGGCAGGTCATGCTCCAGGCTCTTGCGGATCATCATGAGAGTGCCTGTGCCATATTTTTCGATATAACCGGCAAGAAAAAGAGCCTCACAGGTGCGGGGGTTGCGAGCTATGGAGCCGTGCGGATGGCGCAGGCTTTCCGGGGTGAGAGGTGGAGTCAGTATGCCGGGGTTCCAGACTTCCACCCGGTCGGCAAAGACGGAAACCTGAACAGCTCCGGCGGAGGTATAGTCCCGATGAGCAATGGCGTTGACAATGGCTTCCCGTATCACATCCGGTGGAATCTCGTAGCGGACAGGTGCCTGACTGCTTTCGGCGCGGGTGCCGACACTGCGGTTAAGCTTGGAAAGAACAAAATCCACAGCCATATCCACCTGCTCGAAAATGGTCCCCTTGAAAATGCGGTAGAACGGTACCGGACGCTGGATTTCGGTACCATGAAAATGCATGCAGCGTATCTCGGCAGCAGGAAGAAACCGCTGAGGGTCACGACCGAAGAGGAGTAAGGCGGCATTAGTTGGCTGGTCACCAGAGAGCAGATGCAGATGCGCAAGCAGATCGGTTACAGGAGTATTGTCTGGCAGTGGAAACTGGCGTTCCATACGGGCCAGACGGAGAAAATTCGTAACAGAATGAAGATCGATGTCTTCAAGTGCGGCGTCAGGGCAAGGCCGCTCTTCAAAAGGGCGGGACTGAATAGCGCCACACCCTTCAAGATGATCCACAAGACTGGAATAGAGAGCGGCAGTCAATTCCGGGATATCAGCAAACCGCCGCCGTATAAGCTGTTGGCCTGCCTTACGGATGAGAGACAGCATCTTCGGCTTCCGGTTTTGGTCATCCGCACCCTTCACAAAAATCAGCCGGGGTATACCGGTTTCGGTGGCCTGATCGAACTCTCGCTCTGTTGGAGAAATACCCTCAGCATCTTCAAATCCATATTCGTAGGCGAAAATGCCAATATAAACGGCACTCCGACCAACCTCGGCGATATAGACGGCATCTGTCCGGCGATCACTGGCAGGAATATCTTCGAAAAGAAATGCCGTGAAGAAACGCCGCAGAAGCGGGTCGCTCTCAATGAACGTTTTTACAGCCCGCCGTTCTTCCGCTAGTTCATTCTGTACGCTGCTGATGAAGATTTTCATGTCACTATCTTTTCTATCATCTTATTGAATTCTTCCTCTACCTTGGATTCAAAGTCAGATTCGATCTGATAGACTTCGGTAAATTCGGCAAAGGCCCAGCGGCCATAGCTCTTCAGATTGTTCACTCCCGGCACCCAGTACACATCCATAGTGCTTTTCTTCTCTTTGGCGTCCTCAAGACGATAGCCTTTAATCTCGACTATCAAGTTGAGCAGGTCATCTTCACCTTTACCGTCATCCACCTTAACAATGAAATCGGGAAGATATTTGCGTGTCTCGGAACCGTAACGGTAGGGCACTTCCAGCCCCAAATTATGATTCTTGACGTATGCCACAACCTTTGGATGTGCTTCAGCTACACGGCAGAATTCTGCTTCCCAGTCGCTATCCAGAATAACCCAATTGACATGGCAGCGGCGAGCATCAGTTTCCCAACGATCTTTTTTTGATGTATTGAAATTGACATACATACTGGAACCGGAAGGATTGTAAGCATCAAGCATCGCTTTGATCGGCCTCTCGCCCACAAGAGCACGGGTAATGCCAGCAGTAATCCTCTCACAAGCCATATCCGCTAACTCCTGATACATGAGCTGCGCCGGATAGGTTCCCCCAGTACAGACCAGGCAGGTATCAAGCCACGCTTTGGTAATACGCTTGAGCTGGCCGAACAGGTGCAGCTTGGCATCCTCACCAGGATCACGCCATTTGGTGTACAGTAACCGCTGAGTGACATGGAATAGTAACGTCGAGCGGCGCATATCGCCCAGATGTGCAAGATTGAGATCCACTGACTCGCCGATAATACCTGAGTTTTGAGTTTTTGATGGTCCCACAACGTCCGGATTAAGCTCCAAGACAGAATCCGCATTGAACTCTGCTGTCAGTCGTTCCTCTGGCAATTCGACCCGATACCCGGCAACACGAGGGAACTGGATTTCGAGCGGGTCGCGATCCGGACGGACAGCTTTAACATGAATGGTTTCGCGCGGTGGCTGTGGCGGTGCAATGACCGGCTTTGCGGTGAAGTCGAACGGAATACCGAGGACATCGGCATATTCCACATTGAACAGTCCATCCTCATTCAAATCGTATGACTGGCGACGCAACGCACGACCAATAACCTGCTCGCACAAGAGCTGAGTGCCAAAAGCACGCACACCGAGCACATGGGTAACAGTGTTGGTATCCCAACCTTCTGTAAGCATGGAAACGGAGACGACACAGCGTATTGATTCGCCCAGACGGTCTCTCTTGCCGACAGTGTTCATTACTTCGCGCAACAGTTCCTGATCGGTAAGGTTCTCTGCCTGACGCCGATCACCGGTTCTCTCAATGATTTCTCGACGGAAACGTTCGATCTCATCATCAGCCATCTTACGGAAGTTCTCATCAAGGGCATCGCCAGATTCCAACTGTTCGCTGTCGATCAACAACGTGCGAGGACGGGGGATCGGGTTACCATGATCGTCAAAGTTACGGAACAGTGCCAATCGGCCATTCTCCAGGGTGGTGGAGCCATCTTCATTCTCACGCTGAAAACCGGAGATGTAGTCATAGACCAGTTTGGATGTTGAGGTGTTATTACAGACGACAATAAAGCAGGGGGGCACCTTGATACCGCTCTGCTCCCAGAGGTTGTAGGTCTTTTCATAATGGCCGTAGAGAGCCTCCAGTGCAGTCTGGAGTTCGACGGGGATGCTTAATGGATCAAGAGCATTACCCTTGCCTCGCCCTTTCTTGGGCATCCGTTTACGAATATGTTCCCACAGATTACGGAACTTGGGCATATCGCCACCGGGTATGTTGTCAGCCACCGGGACACGGGGCAGTTTAACAATTCCGCATTCAATGGCATCCATCAGCGAGAAGTCGCTCATTGTCCACGGAAAGAGCGTACCTTCGGCATAACCAGAACCGCGCAGGAAGAACGGTGTTGCTGACAGGTCTATAACTCGGGGAATTCCCAGCTTACGCTTAACAATCTCCAGACCGGAAATCCAGAGACGTGCAGCCTCGTTGTTCTTTTCGGCTTCCTTCCTGTCATCACCGGTCAGGTCATCATCTTCATCGTCAAGGGCGGGCTTTTCGCGATAGCAATGGTGTGCTTCATCATTCAGGACCATGACGTTCTTCAGTCCCATCAGATCCGGCATTACCCGCTGGAGCATCTGACCTTCAGTTTCCAGCGTGTTCAGCTCTTCGCCGCCACGCCCTTGGAGCAGCAGGCGGCCACCCTTGGATAACTCCATCCGCTCGCGCAGCTTGAACGCATGGTAATTGGTGATAACGATCTTCGCCCGATCAAGGTCGTCCAGCATGTCACTGGGAACAATCTCACGGCTTTGATAATAGCTGTCAGGATCGTTGGGTTGCAGTACCCGCAAACGATCACGGATTGTCAGGCCAGGGGCAACTATCAGAAACCCACGGGTGAAGCGCTTGCTGGTAGGACGTCGAACCGAGTTGATCGTCTGCCAGGCAATCAGCATGGCCATGACGGTAGTCTTACCTGCACCGGTAGCCAATTTCAGGGCCAGGCGCATTAACTCTGGGTTGGCGTCATTGTTGGCATTAGCCAGGTGTTCGATGAACTTCTTGCCGTCCTTCACATTGGGGGCAACCTCAGTCAACCAGATAGCAGTCTCGATAGCTTCCACCTGACAGAAAAACGGTTTTACGCCATTGAATTTATAGTGACGCCAGTGCTGCAACAGACGAACTGTTTCAGGAGTGACCTGCCAGTGATTGGGGTTGGGAATTGTGCGCCACTGATCAACATGGCGGCGGAGTTCATTGATTATCGAGGTGGGGTCGTACTGCTGATCCTTTGTTGAAAGGCCTTTACCTTCGTCAAACACAAATCCTTGCTGGTCAGCAGGTGCTGCCCTGCGTTTTTTTGGTTTGGGTATCGGCGTGATGAATTCGGCACGGCGACGTTTATCAAGAATCTGCTGAGTCGGTTGGCCTGATGGATCCAGTTCCCAGTGGCGAGCGGGGTATTCATATGGGGAATTGAGGATTGGCTGTTCGAAGAAACGGTTATTCATGTTTATGCCTCCTTCATCCAACCCTTTGAAAGATGTTCTACCATTCCATCCCCAGCATGAGGCAGTTCAGCCCGCTGCCGATCCCGAGAAAAGCCACCCGGTCGCCCGCTTCCAGGATGTCCCGCTCATCGGCAATGGCTGCCGTCAGGGGCAGGGAGACGGTGCCCATGTTGCCCAGGTATTCGTAGGTGGTGAAATCTTTTTCAGGAGGGATGTCAAGGGTCTTTAGGATCGCGCTCTGGTGGGCGGAACCGACCTGATGGCAGACCACCTGGTCAACATCCTCCGTGCGCCAGCCGACCTGCGGAAGAAAGACCTCCCAGGTGCGTCGCCCCAGTTCGACACCGTAGTTCATGACATTGACCCCATCCGTTGACATGGACTGAACATAGCCCCCCTTGCCGTCCGGGATGATGCCCCAGAGACAGAGACGGTGGTGTTCCGGTGCCGCCAGGGTGATACCGCCCAGCAGACGACGCCGTGAGGCGCCGGAGAAGGAGCCGTCGGTCAGCAGAATTGCAACGGCGCCGGAACCGCCGGTCAGGGTTGCCAGCGACGCGGCAAAGTGCTGCATGGTCCGTTCTTCAAGCATCCGGGCGATCATGATTTCATTGATTTCGCGTGCGCTCTCGCAGGAAACCACCAGGCCGGCCTTGATCTGTCCGAGCTCTATCCGGTTTGCCACATCCAGGATTCCGTTGAGAACGCCAAGACAGGCATTGGAGAGGTCATATACGGCGGCCTTGCCGCCGATACCGAGTTTTGCGGCAACACGACAGGCGGTGGCTGGTTCGAACTGTTCCCGACAGACACCGGTGTAGATCAGGGCTCCGATCTCATCCGGTGAGACACCGGTGGTTGACAATACTTTTCGTGCTGCTGCAATGGCGCCATTGGAAAGCGGATAGCCCGGCTCCCACCAGCGCCGCTCCCGAATCCCGGTCAGAGCCTGCAACTGGCCGGGCGCAATGCGCAGGTAACGGTATAACGACTCCAGGCGCGACTCCAGTTCGGCCGAGGTAACAACAACCGGTGCCAGTTCATAGCCGAGTGCCTCAATGGTAACTTTACGGTACTTCATAGTTTTGACTCCATCCTTACGGTAAAATCATTCATCTGGTAGATAAGCTTGCCATCAACGGCGAGGAAACCATCTGCCATCAAAATGCGTTCCTGTTCATCCACGGCCGTGACCCAGGCGCTCACCGTCACCCGGCTGTTGGACGGCACAACCTGTCCGCGGTACAGCCAGCGGTGTTTCCGCTCCAGGGCCACGGCCGAGATGACATCGCCATGCTGGCAGCCCCAGCGCTCTACAGCCGCGAACTTCAGCAGCTGGATAAACGACTCCAGCCCCAGTGAACCGGGGGTGACCGGGTCTTCGTAGAAGTGCGCCTTGAAAAACCATTCATCGGGCTCGACGTCCTTGATGCCGCGAATGTAGCCCAGCCCGCACGGGCCCCCATCCGCCACGAACAACTCGATCCGGTCGATCATGCGCAGCTTCTTCTCCGGAAACGGGGCTGTATCCGGGTACGGGATGTTTCTGCCCCGCCCGGCCTCGTCCGCCGCTGGCTGATACGGCTTTGCATCGCGGATGCCGACCTGGTTCGCCAGGGCCTCCTTGGCAAAGAACCCGAACATGGTATCGCCTTCATAGATGATTCCAAGCCGGTCGGCAACAGTGAAGTCGTACTCCTGGATGATCATGCCGCCACTGGTGGCAACCTTTTTCATCGTTGCTGTTGCAGTCAGGGTGCCGCTGTCGGGAGTCACCAGGCGGTGCTGAACGGCAGTGCCGCCCAGATTGCGGAAGGATATATCGTTGGGACTGGTCAGTGCCGAACCGACGTAGGCGGCCAGCCACCCGCAGGGCTGCAATGCTGCTTCCAGCAGGACGGAGAACGGCATGCGCGCCATACGTTCCGCGGAAAAAAACCAGGCGTCGGCCGACAGGTCATATTGGGCCTCAACCCTCGCTCCGGCGGTCATCTTACACGGCTCCCCGCTCACAGCGGTAACGCGATCCATAAACTGGAACGGCGGACCCGGCAGACGGGCGATCTTGCGCTCGGCGTCGAAGATACGATAAGGCTCGCCAAAGCCCTCGGATGGTTTTCCGTTGCTGTAGGCCAGGATCTGCTGCTTGGTATAGATGGCGGGCTTACGCACGTCTGCCCCATCCCCCTCCTGACCTCCCCCTTGAAAGGGGAGGAACTCACGTGTTCCCTCCCCTTCAAGGGGAGGGGTAGGGCGGGGATGGGGTAGAACTTGTCGATTCCACAGCGCTTCCAGCATCTCCCAGCTTGTTCCGGTCAGGCGGGCCGACATGCTGGTGATCTCGACGATCGGTTTGCCGTCGGCGTACATAAGGGCATCCACGATCGCATACGGTTCCGGTCGGTAGCCGATCTCGCGGATCGTAACCTCGTAGGTGACGATTCTCGTGGTTTCCAGCACCTGTCCCCGGCAGCAGAGTTTGCTGGAAACGCCGGGAACCGGCTCCCATACTGCGTCCTCCGTTTCGGCTACCCAGCCCAAGCGTAGCAGGTAGATGCGCAGTGTGTGCATGCAGCACTCGTACATCAGGGTGCCGGGCATGACCCGGTCATCGACGAAATGGCAGGTGATAAACCAATCATCCGGGTGTATGTCGGCCTCGGCCCTGATGATGCCGATGCCGCAGCGACCGCCGTTGGGATCAATCTCGTTGACGCGGTGAACCAGGCGCATCCTGCCGCCCGGAATCGTCAGCGGACAGGATAACGGCAGTCCAGCGAATGCCGGTCCGAAACAACCGGCCAGGTCGCCGTCCCGCAGGCGGTCCAACCTGTCTGAAGCGTACATCTCTCTCGCTATCGGTATCAGTTCCCGCCAGTCTGGCGGGCGTATACCGACCGTGGGACGCAGGTCCAGCACCGGACGCACGATACCCTTGCCGGCATCCAGTTCCTGCTGACTGAAGAAACCGGCGCAGCCGTCGCGCATGGACAACAGCGGCCGGCCATCAACCGTGGCCTCGAAGAAGAATCGGAACAGCCAGGTATCACCCTGACGGAAGAAACGCTCGATATGGATATCATAATGGATGGTTTCGCCCGGTCCCGGCAACCCGCGATGAAAGGTCACCTCGGCATCGAGCAGTCGGTAGACCGCCAGACCACGGGTAATGAAGTCGATGCCGAGATAGCCGGAAAGGAACAGATCGGCCTGCCCCGCCTCCACGGCGATGCAGGTGGGTATGCATCCGCCATCCAGATACCAGGCGGTCGGGTGGATGTCATGTTCGGTGACAACACTGCCATGGGTCATGGAGCGCGGCTCTCCCTTGACAGTCAGGATGCGGTCAACCAGCATCAGCGGTTCGTCCGGCAGTCTGACGCGGGTCGGGAAGTCGTCCACCTCGGCAAATTCCCGGCCAAGCATCCGTCCGACAGAGCCGCGGGCGAACTCCAGGCACATACTGCGGTTAAAGGCAACGGCACCATCTACCTCATCCCCGCCCCGACCCTCCCCGTGAAAGGGAGGGGGAACAGGAGCATCATCACCCAGCGCCTCCCGCAGGGACATTTCCAGGGCGAGAGCCTGTGCCATGGAACGGGTTATCGTCTCGCTGACGGTCAGGAATGCCGCATGAGCCTCCGCATGGGTCTGCCGGGCACGGGCAAGCTCCTGGATTAAGGAGTCGCCTGAGAGCGGAGAAGTGGCGGCTGGTTTATCCGCAGGAGCTTGACCCCCCTCAACTGCCGCCTTCTTTTGCCTTCCTGCCGGTGGCTGCGGCGGATTAAATGATACTCCTCCGGGAACGACCCGCAGCATCCCGGACGTTTTCAGGGATTCATCCTCGATCCGCGGAAGATCAAAAAGCGGCGACAGATCGACCGGCACCCCTTCGGCGATAAGGCTGGCTATCATTCTGAGTACAAGAGAAACCGGATCCTGCCCGGCGTAACAGGCAGAACGTGCCAGGTGGGGACGATCACCGAGGATGCGACCGATCATGCGGCTGCATGAGGCGCCGGGCCCCATCTCCAGGAACAGCCGCACGCCGTCCTGATATGCCGCTTCGATAACGTTCGGATAATTGATGCCGTGCAGCGCCTGACCCAGGATCGAAGCTGCGGCGCTTTCCCGGTCCACCTTGTAGGAACCGCCCTTGACACCACTGTAGTACACAACTCCAGCAGGCGCTTCGGTCGGGTACAGATGCAGGTCATGATAGGGAGCTGCAACCTGTTGTGCAACGTCGCAATGCACCGTGGTGACCCCTTGCAACGGGAAAAACCGGCCGTTGCATGACGTCACCAGGCGGGAAAGCTGTTCGGCATCACCGCCTATGACACATTCGTCCGGGGTGTTGACGATCAGAAGGTAGGTACGGGGAAATTCCGCAAGGGTACGTCGCACCTCATGTTCCGGTGCTGCGATTACTCCCAGGTTCCACTGTACGGTTTCATTATCACCCAATCCCCAGGCGCGTCGCGCCGCCCGACATTCGCCGGCCAGATCGTCGGTGAAGAGGGTCGACTCCTGCATGCGGGTATGCATGCCGTCCCGGTCCCGCCAGGCCCGCAGGGCAAACAGACCCGCGGATTCGCCCAGGCTGTAGCCGATGACGGCGGCAGGGTTGACCTCGAAGCGCTGCACCAGATCGCTGACTGCGCATCCGGTGGCTACCTGCCCGAAAATAACCGCCCGATGATCATCGTTGATCAGCGCAGATGGTGCGCCGTTCCAGAACAGCTCAGGCTGAAACTGGGAACGGAGGCAGAGATTCTCCCGATCCTGGCGGCGTAGTATTTCCGGCCAGCGAGAGAACAGCTCCAGTCCCATGCCGGCATAGTGATTTCCGGAACCGGGGAAGACAAAGGCGATTTTGCCCGTCAGACCAAGCGGCTGTGACGAATAGAACAGCCGGTCGCGCAGGGCCGGAACCGGATCGCTGATATCCCCCCCGTTGCACAGGGTTGCTCTCCCCAGTGCGATCAGCGCCGCCAGTTCGTCGCGGCCTCTGGCAACCATCGCCATGGCGTGCGCTTTTCCAGCAGTGGCCGCATAGTGTGCATACCGGTCGGGTGCCAGTTTGTTCCAGTCGCTATCCGGCAGGGAACGGAGCTTCGCTTCGAACTCATCAAGCTCTGCCTGAAGGTCATCCGTGGTTTCGCCGGTAAAGGCAAACAGACATTCGGTTCCGGCACCCAGTGGCGCGGAGCCCTGCGAATCGTTTTTGTCCCATCCCTCCAGCACGACATGGCTGCAGGAACCATCGATGCCGCAAACACTGATCCCGGCGCGACGCGGGCCCTCCGACCGGTTGCGCAGCCAGTATCGCGGCGAGCCGGGAAAGTGGAGTGTCGAACATTCCACAGGAGCCGGGACAGGAGTTTCCACTCCCCGGCACCCGGGGATGATTTCATGGAACAGGGCCAGGCAGCCACGCACCAGCGAGGCCAGGCCCGAGGCTGCTCCGCTGTGACCGATGTCCCCTTTGACACTGCTGACAGCGCATGACCGGGCGGAGGAACTGCCGGAATGGAAGAATGAGGTCAGCGCGGCGGCTTCTCGACGGTCGCTTTCCGGAGTTCCGTCGGCGCTGGCCTCAACAAAACCGATCGAAGCCGGATCAACCCCGGCATCAGCGTACGCCTTTTCAAGGGCCTGCAGATAGGCATCGTCCCCGAATGTGGCAATATCGCCGCCTGCGGTACCGATGCCCCTGATAACAGCGTAGACCCGGTCACCATCCCGCTCGGCATCTTCAAGGCGTTTGAGAACAACGGCACAGGCGCCTTCTCCGATGATGGCTCCGTCTGCCGAAGAGTCAAAAGGAGCGCTGATCCCTGAAGGCGAAAAGGGATGCACAGCATGCCGGCCAAGGGCGGCACGCAGGTCTCCGGCCAGGTCAACTGCACCGACCAGCGCCTGATCCAGTTCACGGTTCTGTAACTGGCGAAGCGCCACTTCCAGAGCTCTGATGCCGGAGCTTTCCTCGCTGGAGATGGTAAAACCCGGACCGCCGATGCGGAATTCGCGGGCTATCCTGCTGGCCACGACACTTCCCAGTGCGCCCATGGTACGGTTGGCACTCAGAGGCGGGCCGACAGCGGTACGAAGCCGGGACGTCCACTCTGTCAGTTCTTCCGGCGTCAGATCCCGTCCCAGTTTTTGTGCCCAGCGAACGGCCTGTTCGGGTAATGACCAGCGCAGGCTGAAGTTGGTGCTGTTCAGGTCGAGGGCGATGCCGATAAACACACCGGTGGCGGGGTTATCGTCCTGCCCCGGTCCGGCATCGTGCAGCGCCTCTGCCGCAGTCTGCAGCATGAGCAACTGCTGGGGGAGCATTTCCTCCATCTCGCGCGGTGGAATTCGGAAACGGCTGGCTGGAAGCGCAACTTCGTTCAAATAGAAACCGTTGAAGGGGGTCCTGTCCCGTTCTTCCGTGCGGAACCAGTTGCTCTCCGCTGCACCATGCCAGGCCTCCGGAGGGTGGGGGAGTACAGCACCATCGCCCCCCAGCACCCGTTCCTGAAATGCCTGCAGTGACTGCCAGGGACCGAAGCGGGCAGACATGCCTACGACTGCTATTTTTTCTCCACCCTTGTGGCGTAGAGAAGCTGTCTCTAAGCTTTTAGTCCCTTCCCCTTCAAGGGGAAGGTTAGGATGGGGATGGGTTTGATGTTGACTGGTTGCCGAAATGCCCGAATCTACCCCATCCCCTCCCCGGCCCTCCCCTTGAAGGGGAGGGAGAAAAACAGAGGAAATAGAGGACGGCAGCCACTCTTCAATAAGCAGGTGGGCGTTTATGCCGCCGAACCCGAAAGCACTGACGGCGGCACGCAGGGGGATACCGTCGCCTCGACGCTGCCAGGGATGTGGTGATTGCAGAATCCGGAAGGGACTGCTGTCAAGCTCCATGCCCGGTTGGGGGGTGGTGAAATTGGCCGTCGGGGGGAGCGTTTTCTGCTGCATGGCCAGCAGAACCTTGGTCAGGGCCGCTCCCCCCGCTGCGGTGAGAAGATGGCCGATGTTTGATTTGACGGATCCGATGACGCAGCGCGCCCCATCATGCCCGGTTTCTCCCCACAACTGTCTGAGGCTCGCGACTTCCACTGCGTCACCGACCGGGGTGCCGGTGGCGTGACATTCGATCAGATCGACGTCATGCGGACTCCAGCCAGCCAGATTATATGCGGCACGCATGGCGCGCAGCTGACCTTCCGATGTGGGAGCCAGCAGGCTGCCCCCCACATCGTTGGAGAGGCCGACACCCCTGATTATCCCGTAGATCCGGTCGCCGTGGGTCAGAGCGTCTTCAACCCGCTTAAGCAGGAACAGGCCGGCTCCTTCGCCAACCACCAGGCCGTCGCCTGCCGCGTCAAAGGGGGAACAGATGCCCCTCTTCGAGAGGGCGCGCAACTGGGAAAATCCCATCTGGGTAAAGAGCGGATCGGGGCGCGAAACCCCGCCGGACAACATGGCATCAGCCCTGCCGGACAGCAGCTCGTCCACGGCCAGCTTGATGGCATACAGCGATGAGGCGCAGGCGGCGTCGAGTGTGCATCCGCCCCCTCCCAGGCCGAGGGAACGGGCCAGGATTCCGGCCGGGAGACCGGCGGGAAAGCGGTTGAGCGGCGATGTGGGAGTGGGTGGGGATGCTGATCCGAGCAGCTGCTCCTCGAAGGTTCGCCCCAGGGAGTTACGGGTCAGGAGGGCAGAGGTTTCGGTCGGTAGAGCCAGGTTTCCAATGATGACGCCAACCCGCGAGCGATCCAGCACAGTGGTCACGCCATCGTCGAAGGCGCGTTTTCCGGCGTGGATCAGAAGATGGAAGAGCGGATCGAGCCCGTCAAGGATGGCAGGATCTATGGCAAGGCCGGGGAGTGTGGCGGCCGACGGGAGCCGGTCGATGAAGCAGCCCTGCCGGGAATAGACACAATCGGCTTTCCCCGGCTCAGGATCGAATACGGCGTCTGTCGGAACTGTCCAGCGCCCGTCGGGAATCTCGCGGAACGCACTCCGGGAGGTGCGGATGTTCTCCCAGAAAGCAGCAAGGTCAGGCGCATCGGGAAAAATACCGCCGATACCGACAATGGCTACGGAAGAACGTGAGGGCGTCATCAGGCGGCTACCAGTTCTACACACCCCGGTTGCGTTATTTGGTTACGCTGGAAGGCCCGCTGCAGTGAGGGGTCAATAACACATTCGTACTCCTCAAGCCGCGCAATCAGCTTTCCGTTGTTCCGGTCAAGAAACTCGATGTCGGCGGTAGCGCCGTGACTCCGCTCCGAGGTGACCCGGATCACAATCTGGGCGCCATCCCGCGGGAAGCTGTCCTGATACTGGCGGTAGCACCCGGCAAATGAGGGGAGGGACCCGGATCCGGAACGCTCGAAACTCCACAGTATCATCAACTGGAAGGCGCAGTCCATAACCAGCGGATCGGTAAGCCATAGATTTCGCAAGGGATGTTTGATCCAGCTTCCCGGCACCGGCGCAGCCTTTGTCTGCGCGGTGATTCCCTTGGGAGAACAGCCGCCAACCCGTTCGATACCCTGCAGGTCGGGACCGTGGAAGAGGTGCCCCTGACCGTAGATTGCGCCGTTGCCAGGGGCGTAGGGAGCGGTCGGCAGATCCACGATGGATCGGATTCCTTCCGGCAGTTTTGTCGCCAGCACGATTTCGGCAGTGGCGTGCAGGATGCTCACTCCATCGCAGCTTTTTCCGGTCAGTTTCACGGCAACGATATGGAGGGAGTCATGTTTTTCTGCCCTGCCAGCCATGACGCTGAGGGTACAGGCGCTGTCCTGATCGAATATGACCCCTTTGCAGATGCGCAGGTTGTTGAAACCGTGGAATCGGAAACCGGGGTTGCCGTGCAGTGCGCCATGGGCCAGCCATTCAACGATCATGGCCATGGGAAGAACCGCCTTGCCGTCGATTATGTGGGAGCGGATGAAGGGATAATCCGCTACTGTCAGGGTAAGGCTGAATGCCTCGTTTAGAGGCTTGTCCGGCAGAGGTGACGCGGATGCAACGGATCCGGCCGTTCTGCCGGCCAGGGCAATAATCTCCACCGGATCACCGGCTGCGGCAATCTCGCGAACCAGAAACTCCCCGCCTTCATTCAGGCCGATCAGGCCGATTCCTTCACCGGAAAAAACCTTTTTCAGAGCCGGGGTTACCATTCCGCCATCCCAGGGGCCCCAGTTTATACTGATGGTACGGCAGCTGTTTCGTCGCCTCGATTCTGTCTGGGCCAGCTTGTTGAGAACTTCATTGGCCACGGCGTAATCAACCTGCCCGCTGCGACCGTAACGCCCCGATGTGGAAGCAAACAGGACGATGATGCGCAGGTCGTCGGAGTCAGTCGCATCAAGCAGCGACCGCAATCCCCCCACCTTGGTCCCATACACAAGGGCAAACTGTTCCCTGGTCTTGTCGCTGATCAAACGGTCAGCCAGGACTCCGGCGCCATGCACAATGCCGCGGATCGGTCCATACTCCCGGCGTATGTCGGTCATAAGATCGGAGACCGCTGCCGCGTCACGGATATCCACGGAGCGGTATACCGCTTGACCGCCGGCTTTTGTGACCCTCGACAGGGTTGTTCTCAGTTCCCGTCCGGCACTGATGGTTCGATACTGCTCCTCAATCTCCCGCGGGTGAAGCTTCTCTGTTGCGTGCTCCAGTATGGCGCGCTTGATCTGGCTTTCCTCTGACAATGATTTCAGCCACTCCGGTTCCGGCTGCAGTTCGGGGCTGCGTCCCAGAAGGACCAGCAGCGGCTTGTACGCCTCCGCCAGGGCAACGGCAGCCGTTGTCGTCACTCCGCGACCACCACCGGTAATCACAACCACATCCCCGGCCTGCAGCGGCTCAGAGGAAGGGGCAGCAAGAGCCGGTAGATCAACCACTTCTATGGCAGTTCTGCCCGAGGGGGTCAGGCCGACCTCCAGTGGAGTGGACAGAAAGATCACATCTGCAACGGCACGCGCCTCTGCGTTCGTATCGGAAAAGAGCCCCAGATCCAGTGCCTTGCAGGACACTTCGCTCCATTCACGGGATGCGGTTTTTGCAAGTCCCGCCAGACCGCCTGAAAGCGGGTCCGTCAGTGTGGTTCTGCTTCCGCACCCGAAGGAGCCGTCCAGGCGCGAGACGGTTGCAAACAGTGCTCCGCCGTCCTCGCCGGCCCGGCGCAGTGATGGCGCAGAGCTTTTCAGGAGCAGGAATGCGTCTTCAAGGAAGGAGTCGTCGGTCCCGCCGAAGGGCGCGCAGATGATCAGCCCGCTGATTTCAGTTCCCGGCGCATCAAGAATAGCCTCTTCAATGTCTACCATCTGTACGGTGTATCCGGAATCGCCGAGCAGGGAGCAGAGTTCTGCGGAAAACGGGGAACCGTCATCCGTAACCCAGACAAGCGCCCTGTCAGACAGCCTCAAAGTCTGTAAAACGTCGTTCAGGGGAACCGACATGATGGTGCTTCGATTGACCGGTGCTGCCGGAGCAGCTGAATGCCCGGAATCAGGCGATAGGGTAACGGCAGCTTCGGGCTGTGTGGCAGGTGCGGCTCCGGCACCCAGATGTCTGGCTATTTCTCCCAGGGTGTGGAGGCTTCCCATATGTTCGGGGCCGATGACCGGTGAACCGGGGAGGCGCTCCTGAAGAGCCGACAGGATTTCGACACGCTTGATGGAGTCTATGCCCAGGTCGGAATCGAGCCCCATCTCCATCTCCAGCATTTCAACCGGATAACCGGTCTTCTCGCTGACCACCGCCAGGAGCGTCCCGGCGATCGTGCCGGACACGTCTGTCGTGTCAGACCGGTCAGGCGGAAAATTATCAGGTGCGGCACCGGCACCCAGATGTCTGGCTATTTCTCCCAGGGTGTGGAGGCTTCCCATATGTTCGGGGCCGATGACCGGTGAACCGGGGAGGCGCTCCTGAAGAGCCGACAGGATTTCGACACGCTTGATGGAGTCTATGCCCAGATCGGAATCGAGCCCCATCTCCATCTCCAGCATCTCAACCGGATAACCGGTCTTCTCGCTGACTACCGCCAGCAGGGTCTCGGCGATCCGGTTTGACTGAGGTTGGGCAACCGGAAGCGGTTGGGGAACTGTGGACTGGACAGGTGCGGGGGTGAATGACGCGGTTGGCGCGGTTGGCGGTACAACGGCAGCCGTAGTCACCTGCGGCGGGGGTGAAACGTTGAAACCGCCCCCTTGAAGAATGCGCTGCTGTTGCTCCAGAAGGATCTGGATGGTCTTCCCTGCGGTGTCCTGTCCCTCCAGAAAGCGGCGGTGGAGTTGGGCGGTCTCGTCCTGCATGCGCATCAGCGCCGCCATTCCTTCCCGGGTTACCCGCAGCGACTCTGTCAGGACGTCCCGTGACACCGCTGTCGGTGCTGGCTGGGCTGAAGCCGCATATGCCGGAGTGTCTGCTGTCGGCCGGGGGGGAGCAGCAGGACTTTTCACTTTTGGCTTTACGTAGTTCGCACCGCTCAGGTTGATCGTCAGAGCAGGTTTTTTTCCGGTAATCCGGGGAGTGGGGCAATAATCTGCATCCCACTGAGTGAGCCTGACATTATGACCGAGTGCAGCTAGTTGAGCCAGGCAGCGCGCCAGGTCAACGATGCCGGAGCGTTTGCCTCCGGATGCATCGAGCGACATAACGGTATGCGGTCGGTCGGCAAGTATTGCAGAAACAAGCCCGCTCAGGCGTGCGCCGGGGCCAACCTCGATGAAGGAACGTATGCCGGAAGCGTACATGGCCTCGATCCCGGCAACGAACTCGACCGGTAGGGCCAACTGTCCGGCCAGCAGTTTTTTTGCCTCCCGGGCATCGCCTGGATAACAGGCGGCGGTGCTGTTGGCATAGACCGGCATCGATCCCGGTGCGATGGTTATGTCTGCAAGTGCATCAAGCAGCGGTGCTGCGGCGTCGGCAACCAGCGGACTATGGAAGGCTGCCGCTACCGGCAGGCGCTTGCAGGGCAGCTTGCGGGACCCACAGGCATCGGCGGCACGACTGATCTCCGAACTGCTGCCGGAGAGGACGGCCTGGTTGGGCGCATTACGATTGGCGATGACCAGATCCAGTTTTTCCGAGTCGATCAGACGCTGTACGTCCGCCAAGGGCGCAGATACAGCCAGCATGCTGCCCCGGTCGCCCTCTCCGGCGGCCATCAGGTGACCACGCAGACGGGAAAGGGCGTGGAACGAGGTTTCGTCCAGGCGTCCGGCGGCGCACAGGGCGGTCAGTTCTCCATAACTGTGACCCGCAGTCGCATCCGCAACAAGGCCGAACGACTCCAGCAGACGCAGGGCGCCCAGGCTGACAGCTCCGATGGCGGGCTGGGCTGCGTCGGTGGCGCGCAAAGCCGCTTCCTGTGCATCACGGGCATCGTCACTGAATGCGGTTGGAGGGTAGATCAGGTCGGACAGACTGCTGCCATCGGCGGCGCAAAATCCCTTGTTTCCGGCATCAAGGCTCACCAGCATCTGCGGAAAACTACAGGCCAGATCGCGGAGCATGCCGGTGTACTGGGCGCCCTGGCCCGGGAAGAGCATGCCAAGCTTGCCGGGTGTTGCACCACTGGCATACCAGGCACCGTCGGGAGTGCTCCAGGATGTGGTCGGCTGTTTGCGCAGCATGGTCAGGGCATTGCCGCAGAGCGTGTTGAGCGAGGTTTTGCCCTGTTCGATAACCAGCGCCAGGCGGCAGGGGGCGGCAGGGTCAAAGGAAGCGCGAAGATTCCCCGCATGGGCGCGGATTTCGTTCCAGCCTTCAAGATCGGCAATACCGGCAAGTGCATTTTCCAAAGCCGGGGTATCGGAGGCGGAAAAGGGGAGAATCTGAACAGAACCGTCCCAGTCTGCTGCTGGTGCTGCGGGTGAATACTCTTCGAGTACGACATGGAAATTTGAGCCGCCAAAGCCGAGTGCGCTGACGGCTGCCCGGCGCGGCTGACCGTTACGGGAGAACCAGGGACGTTTATGGCTGGTGATGTAGAATGGTGACTGCCCGTCTGAAACCTCACGCAGCGGCTGCTGGACCTTGATGGTGGGTGGAATCACCTTGTGATGAAGTGCCAGAGCGGCTTTGATCATCCCGGCTGCGCCTGCGGCCGCCTTGGTATGTCCGATCTGTGACTTGACCGAACCGAGGGCGCACCACGGTTTTTCGGATTGCCCGTAGATCTCGCGCAGGGCCGACACCTCCACCGCATCGCCGACCTTGGTGCCGGTGCCATGGGCTTCAACCAGGCCGATGCTGTCAGGGGTTATCCCTGCGCATTGGCAGGCGTCCCGGATGGCCTTTCTCTGACCCGAAGCGCTGGGGGTGTAGATTGCTTCACCCTTGCCGTCGCTGGAGGAGCCGACACCTTTAATCACGGCATAGATCCGGTCTCCGTCACGTTCCGCATCGGCCAGGCGTTTGATGACCATGATGCCGAGCCCTTCTCCCAGAATGGTGCCGTCGCCGGAGGCATCGAAAGGCCTGGCATCGCCGCTGGGCGAAAGCGCCGGTGTCTTGCTGAAACACATAAACATGAAGATGTCATTAAAGGTGTCGATGCCGCCGGTGACTACCATATCCGACTTGCCGGTGGACAGTTCCATAGCGGCAAGATGCAGGGCGCCGAGGGAACTGGCGCACGCCGCATCAACAACACAGTTGGTTCCGCCCAGGTCATATTGTTTGCTTATCCTGCCCGCAACAACGTTGCCGAGAAGGCCGGGAAAGGAGTTTTCCTGCCAGGAAACGTAAGAGTCGGAAATGCGCTGCACAACATCATCGGCGGTCGCCTCATCAACACCCGCATCCTTGAGGGCTGTCCGCCAATGGGGATGGCCAAGGCGTGCAGCCAGGGGGATGACCAGCTCAAGGGTCCCGGTAACGCCCAGGATCACACTGACCCGGTCGCGGTCAAAGTTGCGGTCGGCGCCATAGCCGGCATCCTTCAAGGCCTGTCCGGTAGCCACGAGCCCCAGTAACTGTGAACTGTCGATCGCCTCCAGGGTGGCGGGGGGAATATTGTAGTCCATCGGGTTGAAGGGGATTTCGGAGAGAAAGCCGCCGCGTTTTCCGTACGTCATATCGGGGGATTTCGGGTCCAGGCGGTGATAATCCTCGACCCGCCAATGGGTTGCCGGGATGTCGCTGATGGCGTCGATTCCCTCGCGGATGTTGGCCCAGTAGGTGGTGCTGTCTTCGGCGCGGGGAAAGAGGCATCCGATTCCGATAATGGCCAGCGGCGTCCAACCGGCGGGGGGGGCACTGTTTGCACTGTTCTGTGTCACGCGAGGTACTCCTTGATCTGGGTGTCTTCAAGCGGTTCTATACGAAAATCGGCCGGGAGCCGGATGTTCTGGTAACGCAGGATGTTGGCGCGGGTGAGGACAGCCGCACCGAACAGGATATTGCGGCCAACAGAGGCGACGCGGCGGCGCTCCGGCAACTCCAGAAAGCTGCCGGCTGTCCATTCGTTGAACGCTCCCATGGCCGGTCCGCACCATACCTGATAGTCCATCGTCCGGGTGGGATCGCCATCCTTTGCCCAGTGGGCGGCCTGCCCCAGATACCAGCGGAAGACAAGCGCCATGCGATGTTTCTGATCCCGCTCGGCACGCTCTACCTGGTTCGGGTTACGCGTCAGAAAAAAGGCTCGGGTGTCCCGCCAGATGTCGGCAACAGGCGCCTTGAAAAAAGTCTTCTCAAGTTTGTCGCGTTCGGAGTCCGGGATGCTCTCCAGTCCGTCATATCTGCGGTAGAGCTCATACAGCTTCGCTGCCCGCATCGGGAACATGGTGCCACGCTTCAGCACCTGCACCGTGACGCCCATTTCAAACATATCAGCCGCCGGCGCCATGGCCACATCGGCCTGGCGGGTTTCCGCAAGCATCCGGCGTACAGCCTCCGAAGTTCCCGATTCCACACATGCCTGATTGACGGTGCCGGTCACAATGTACGCTGCTCCCATGGCATAGGCGGCGGCAGCGGCGACAGGTGTTGCAATGCCGCCGGCCAGTCCGACCCGCAGCCTGAAAGGATAGTCGCACTTCTGTTCCATTCTGGTTGCCAGGGCGGCAATGGTTGGAAACAGAGCCATGGCCGGGCGGTTGTCGGTATGACCTCCTGAGTCGGCCTCGGCAGTAACCTCCTGTGCCATCGGTATTCTGGCGGCCAGGAGAGCCTGTTCAGCGCTGAGTGAACCCTCGGCCACGAGCTGCTGCAGGAATTTTTCCGGCGGCGGTGAAAAGAATTTTTCGGCCAGTTCTTCCCGTGAAACCTTGGCAATAATACGGTTCGGAAGAACAATCGTACCGTCTGCGGCCTGATGTATGCCGTGGGTGCGGTAGCGGACCAGCGGCAGCGTCAGAGCCAGAAAAGCGGAGGCCTCTACCAAACGCACGTTTTTGCGGATGTACAAACCGGCCAGAGCGGCCTCAAGATCAGGCTCGTGGGGTGAGTGAATCAGATTGAATCCACAGGGGAAATCAGCATCCGTCAGGCGATCCACCGCCGCTTCCACCTCGGAGAACGGCAGACCGGCGGCTCCGAAGAAACCGGCCATTCCTGCTCGTCCCAACTCCTCTACCATCTGAACGGAGCTGATCCCCTTGGCCATCGAACCACCAAGATAGGGGAACCGTATCCCGACGTCACGACAGAACTCCCGGTCACCAAGCTGCTCCGGCAGCAGCCGGGGAGCGAAAACATGGTGAGGCAGGTTGTCTGATCCGACGGCTGTTACCGTGACAGGTTGAGAAAGCTTTCGGAGCATTTCTCTCAGATTGAGCTCCGTATTTTCGATCTTCAATTGAATTGACTCATTTCTCAGGGTTCAATACCATGCCCGGCATGGCTTCCGGAGCTTTTCATGAAATAGTGCGTGTTGAAGGAATTTTTACACATATACGAATATGAGGCATCTTACAAGAAAATGACTCGCTTGAAGCGAAAAATGTTAAATTTTCTCCCTGAAATCCGCCCTGTCGCGGTAAGACTTCTCAAAACCACCGTCTCTCCGCTTTGATTTTATCTGATTTTCGCGTATAGTGCGTACCATCAGCATCAATTCCCCGATACAAGGGATACTACACCATGTCAAAAGACAAGCTCTGGGGCGGTCGTTTTACCCAGCCCACCGACAAATTCGTGGAGGAGTTTACGGCCTCCATTACCTTCGACAAACGCCTGTACCATCAGGATATCCGCGGTTCCGTGGCCCATGCCCGCATGCTGGGGAAGCAGGGTATCATACCTCTGGATGATGTGGAGCAGATCGTTCATGGCCTTCAAAATATCCTTCAGCAGATCGAGGCTGGCGACTTCGATTTCTCCATCAGCCTTGAAGACATCCACATGAACATCGAGTCGCGCCTGTCGGCGGCCATCGGCGAAGCGGGCAAGCGCCTGCATACCGGCCGATCACGCAACGATCAGGTTGCCCTGGATATTCGCCTCTACCTGCGCGATGAGATCGTTGACATCTCAACCTATCTCGACCTGCTGATCGATGCCCTGCTGAATCAGGCAGAGGCCAACCTGGATACACTCATGCCGGGTTTCACCCATCTGCAGACTGCCCAGCCGATCCTGTTCGCCCACCACCTGATGGCATATGTGGAAATGTTCAAGCGCGACAAGGGGCGTCTGGAGGATTGTCTCAAGCGGCTCAACGTCATGCCACTGGGATCTGGTGCGCTGGCCGGGACGACGTTCCCCATTGATCGGGAATACGTGGCCGAACAGCTCGATTTTCCGTCAATTACGCGCAATTCGCTGGATGGGGTATCGGACCGCGATTTTTCCCTGGAATTTCTGGCGGATGCTTCGATAATAATGATGCATCTGTCCCGTTTTTCTGAGGAGTTGATCCTCTGGTCCACCAGTTCATTCCAGTTCATCGAACTTTCGGACGGCTTCTGCACCGGTTCGTCGATTATGCCGCAGAAGAAGAACCCGGATGTGCCGGAGCTGGTGCGGGGCAAGACCGGGCGGGTATACGGCAATCTGATGGCGCTACTGACCGTAATGAAATCCCTGCCGCTGGCCTATAATAAGGACATGCAGGAGGACAAGGAGCCACTCTTCGACACCATCGACACAGTTAAGGGGAGCCTGAAAATCTTCGCCGATATGATCCGTGAAATGCGTGTCAACAGGACGAGCATGCACCGGGCCGCCGGGCTGGGATTCTCTACGGCGACCGATGTGGCCGACTACCTGGTGCGCAAAGGGCTGCCGTTCCGCGATGCCCACGAAGCGGTCGGCAGGGCTGTGGCCTATTGCGTGGAGAATGAAATGGATATAACTGCTCTTTCCCTGGCTGAGTGGCAGATTTTTTCAACCAGAATCGACAGCGATATCTTTGACTGCATTACGGTGGAGGCAAGCGTCAACGCCAGAAATATACCGGGCGGCACGGCGCGGGCCGCCGTGGAGCATGAGATACAGAGAGTGCGTGAGGGTAAGTAGTTTACGATGTACAGCGATTTTTTCGGTTTCAGTGAAAAACCGTTTACCATTACCCCGAATCCCCGCTTCATCTACCTGAGCGGCAATCACCGCGAGGCCTTTGGTCGTTTGGTATACGGTGTAGACAACAGCGCCGGTTTTATTGTCATGACCGGTGAGATCGGAACCGGCAAAACCACGGTGCTGCGAACCCTGCTGACGCGTCTTGATCCGGGAAAATACAGCAGCGCACTGATATTCAACCCCTGCGTATCGGGTGAACAGTTGCTTGCAAACATCTGCCGTGAATTCAATACGCATGAAACCGGTCAGCCGGATGACAGCAACCTGGATCAGTTAAACCGCTTTCTCCTGGAACAGCATACCGCGGGCCGCATCGTTGTCCTGGTAATAGACGAGGCTCAGAATCTTGCGCCGGATGTGCTTGAGCAACTGCGCATGATCTCGAATCTGGAGACGGAGCAGCATAAGCTGATCCAGATCATACTGGCAGGACAACCCGAGCTTAATGATGTGCTTGGGCGGCACGATCTCCGCCAGCTGAATCAGCGTGTAGCGGTGCGTTGTCAGTTGACGCCGATGGATTTTCGGGATACCGGAGAATATATCAGTCACCGCCTGAAGGTCTCGGGATGTCGCATTCCGCAACTCTTTTCCCGGGGCGCCGTCAGGAAGATTTACCGGTTTTCCCGCGGCACTCCCCGTCTGATTAACATAGTATGTGAACAGTCGCTGGTTCTGGCCTGGACGCGGGAGAACCCGGAAATTACATCAACGATAGTCGAGACGGCTATCAGCGAAGCCGGGCCTGGGGCAGGGCACGGCGGGATAACGCGGCGGTTGCTGGCATGGCTGCTGAGCGGGGTTGGCAGGGTATGAGCTATATTCTCGATGCACTTAAAAAACTGGAGCATGAAAAAATCCGGAAGGCTCGTGGAAACGGAATGTCCAGCATAACCGGAGAGCTGTTCAGTAATGACGAGCAACGTACTGACGGTGGAGGGATGGGGAAAATCCTGCTGATAGTGGTCTTCGTTGCGCTGGTGACGTTCGGTGCGAGCTGGTTTTTTCTTAAACCGGGTAAACGCACAGAAATCGCCAAACCTGGCGCACCGGTTGCACAGCAGCAAGCCGCAGCCCCAGCTGGTGTTCAAACAGCAACCTCTATTGTCCGACCCGTGGCGCAGCCTGTGGCCGCACAAGTGCCATTGCCACCCCCGACAGTCGTGACGGTCGCCCCGAAACCGCCCGTTCTCAATAAGGAAGATGTGGCTGCGCAGGTTACCCCCAGGGAGGTGAGAAAACGGGTGAAAGCTGCACAGCAACAGCCTGCGCCGACCATGGCAACTCCGCCAGGCATACAGCTTTCGGGAATCGCCTGGCAGGATGACCGCCGTGCCCGCAGAGCGGTCATTAACGGGTTTCTGGTACAGGAGGGGGCGATTATCTCGGGTTCAAAAGTTACGGAGATACTTCAGGATCGGGTCCGATTTACACTGTCAGGGAGTACCTTCGAGATTCCTCTTGCCATCTCAGCTGATTTGCCCCCTATGGGCAAGTGATAGAGCCACCCGGTTTAAGGAAAGGTCTGTCCATGCGTATATATGCCGGTTTGTTTTTCGTAACTCTGATCCTCTCAGCCTGCGGTAAAAAGGGGCCCCTGGTCTATCCCGACATGCTGGTTCCGGCAGCGCCCGCAGCTGTCAGCGCGCAGCAGTCCGGCAATAATATCAGGTTGACCTTCGGCATTCCTGTCAAAGACCGCTCTGGCCGTCCCCGTTCCGACGTTGCCGGGATCAAGATCTACAAGCGGGATTTAATGGCGGGTCAGGATAAGGGGTGTACCTCATGCACCGCCGATTTCAACCTTTTCAGGACATGGTTTCTTGATGTTCCCGGAGAATCCCAGCGTTTTGGTGACCGCGTGGTGATTCTTGATGGAGGCGTGCAAAGCGGCAGGAGTTACACCTACTCATTCAGCGCTTTTGCACACGATGGCACAGAGGGAATCAGATCAGCGCCTGTCACGACCGACGTGGTCTTGCCGCCGTTGCCACCGGTTCTGAGGGCCGTCAGTTTACCGACCGAGGTCACTCTCGAATTTGTCGGCCTGCCGCTTGCGGGTGAATTTGCGGGTTATAGTCTGTATCGGGTTGTGAAGGGTCAACCATTTCCCTACCGGCCATATATCTCATCACTGCTCAATGAAAACCGCTTTACTGATATGGGACTGGAGCGGGGAACCACATATATGTACGCTGCCAGGATCGTCGTGCGCCTTTCAACGGGAGTCCTGGTTGAAAGCGGCCTGTCCGGTGAAGTTGAAGGTAAGTTGCAGGACGACGAATAGACTGCGGTACCGGTTATGAATAACAAAAAAGGGCATCCCGATCGGGTGCCCTTTTTTGTTATTCAATGTGCTGCCAGTCCGCTGAAATTACTTGGCGCCCAGTTTTGCCAGCTCTTCAGCCAGTTTCGCATAGGGGTTCGCATACAGAATGATGATGCAGATAACCAGGGCATAGATCGCCAGAGACTCGATCATGGCCAGACCGATCAGCATGGTGGTCGTGATTTTGCCGGAAGCACCGGGGTTGCGGGAAACGCCTTCAACAGCGCTTTTTACTGCCAGACCCTGACCAATGCCGGTGCCCAGAGTTCCCAGAGCCATACCGATACCTGCTGCCAGAACGCACATCGTGAAAAAACTCATCTTTACTTCTCCTCTCTCATGGTGGTTGATATCCTAAACGGTATAGGATTTTAAAATATGGAAATCAGTGAGCCTCTTCCAGAGAACCCTGAATGTAAATCATCGCCAGCAGCATGAAGACAAAGGCCTGAATGAAGGAGACCAGAATCCCCATCAGCATCATGGGAAGAGGAATGATCGGTACGAAGAACTTGATGCCCAGGAAAAAGAAACTCATCAAAACCATCTCGTGCCCGAACATGTTGCCGAAAAGACGCAGTGAAAGCGAAAGAACACGTGACAGATGGCTGACGACTTCAATGACGAGCATGAGGGGAGCCAGCCAGGCGATAGGCCCCATGAAATGCTTGATGTAGTGCGTGCCATGGTGCTTGATTCCAACCACATGGGTAGAGACAAACACAATGACTGCGCATGCCGCAGTTGTATTGATATTGGCAGTCGGCGGAAAGAATCCGGGGATCAGGCCGATCAGGTTGGAGACCAGAATAAAGAGAGCCAGGGTTGCGATCAGCGGGAAGAAAGGCCGACCGTGCTCACCCATGGTCTGCACGATCATATTTTCAATGCCGTCAACCACAATTTCCATGAAATTTTGCAGGCCGCTCGGAATCGATGTAAGCGCTTTGGTGGCCAGAACGGACACAATCAGCAGAAGGCCGATAATGAGCCAGGTATAGGCTATGGCATCGGCGCTCGCATCGTTCAGGTGAAGTGGCGACAGCAGCTTGCGGAAAAATTCCAGAAACAGCAGTGGGTGAATCATGGAGCTAACCTCCTGCGCACAGGGCGCTGTATAGTGAAAGTGCAATTATGTTTGCTACGATTACGGAAAGCCCCACCAGAAGCCCAGCCACTGAAAACCACCCGGAAACAATCACCAGATACAGACACAAACCGGTGATGCAGAGACGTCCCACGAAACGGATTTGAGCGTACAGATTCGGTCGTGCCGGTAACAGACCGAGGATGCGTTGAAGAACGAGACGAATCCAGAGGAAGTTGACGATGGCGATAACGCCACCCGCCAGCACTCCCAGGCCGACCTTCGAGTTGAAAAGCGTGAAGCCGACACATACAAGAACCGCAAGCAGTCCCAGGCTTCCTTTGATGACGACGGCGATCAGGTTATCTTCGTTGATCGCTGCCATCTTCATTTCGGCTCTCCCGGCGGGCAATCATATAGATATTCTTGAAACCGGCTGCGATGCCGATACAGAGAAAAATGAAAAAGAACCAGGGTTTTGTGCCAAGCCATCCGTCAACTGTCAAGCCGAGCCAGACACCAATGGCTATCGCTATTGCCACCGAGATGCCCATGCTTGATACTATGGCCAGACTGCTCAGCAGCTCTTTTCTATCACGTTCCATCAAGTATTCACTGAGTGCAGGGGAGCAAAAAACCAGTACCACCTATCACAGTTACCGGGATCGTGTCAAATGAAATGAAACCGGTCATGCAATCAATCTGAAGCACTTCACCGCAGCGGCAATTGTTTTCTCGATATCAGCTTCGCTGTGGGCAGAAGAGACAAAGGCTGTCTCGAACTGAGAAGGGGCGAGGTAGATCCCCTCGTTCAACATGCCAAGGAAGTACCTGGCAAAAGCCGCGGTATCACACCGGGACGCAGTGGGCCAGTCATAAACCGCTTCCTTGCAGAAGAAGGCGCAGAACATGCTGCCGACACGGGTTGAATAGATCGGGTAACCGGCGCTCCTGGCCGCGTTGGCGATGCCTTCTGCCACCAGTCTGCTCCTGTCTTCGAGATTCTGGTAGAAAGCGGGTTGTCTGAGGATGTTAAGGGTGGCGATGCCGGCAGACATTGCAAGGGGATTACCGGAAAGAGTCCCGGCTTGATAGACGCCCCCCGAGGGGGATAGTTTCTCCATGATCTCGCGTTTTCCCCCGAACGCCCCAACCGGCAGACCGCCGCCGATGATCTTGCCCAGGGTGGTCATGTCGGGGGTGACGCCATACAACTCCTGAGCCCCGCCGTAGGCAACGCGGAAGCCGGACATCACCTCATCAAAAATCAGGATTATACCCTCGTTGGTACAGATTTGCCGCAGTCCCTCCAGGAAGCCTTCCCGTGGCGGAACGGTACCCATGTTGCCAGCCACCGGCTCGATGATGATGCAGGCGATCTGCCCCTTGTTCTGTTTCGCCAGTTCCCTGACCGATTCGAGAGAATTATACTCCCCGGTCAAAGTGTGTTTTGCAAAATCGGCTGGTACGCCGGGCGAGTCGGGAACGCCGAAGGTGGCGGCACCGGACCCGGCTTTGACCAGGAGGGCGTCGGAGTGGCCGTGGTAGCAGCCGGAGAATTTGAGGATCTTGTCGCGTCCCGTGTATCCGCGTGCCAGACGGATGGCGCTCATGGTAGCTTCGGTTCCGGAACTGACCATTCGTACCATCTCGATGGAGGGAACCGCCTCGATGACCATATTGGCCAGGGTTATCTCCCGTTCTGTGGGCGCGCCGAAACTGGCGCCGTTTTCCACGGTCTGCTTGACGGCGGTCACGACATCGGGGTGACAATGTCCCGCTATCATGGGCCCCCAGGATCCAACGTAGTCTACGAAGTCGTTGCCGTCCTCATCATAGATATGGCTGCCGGCCGCCTTTTTAATGAATAACGGATCGGCGCCTACAGACTTGAAAGCCCTGACAGGGCTGTTAACCCCCCCAGGGATGGAGATTCTGGCCTGCTGGAAGAGCAGGCTGGAGCGTTCGTGGTTCATATTCGTGACCTCTGGGCTGGAAGGGAGAATTCCTAAGTTAATGGCCAGTATACCGCAGTCTGGTTAGCATACTGTATGCATCTGTGTCAATGGTAAAGATTCAATATTGTTTATTATTTTGATGGTTATATGCCATGCTTCCCTTTTTCAGGCTGGATAAAAATAAACGGCAAAAACTGCTTGACAAAGCTGGACAGATACCCTATTTTTGCTCCGTTTTGTATACAGTATACTGAAATCGGATGAGGAGGGCATTCAATGCTCGGCGCATATCTACCCATACTGCTGCTGGTTCTTGTGGCGCTCGGTTTCGGCGCCGTTTCTCTGGTGATGTCGTCGCTGATTGGCCAGAAGAAGTACTCGGCTGTCAAGATGGCTCCCTACGAGAGCGGCTGCGAACCGGTCGGAACCGCCCGGGAGCGTTTCTCGATCAAATTCTACGTAATCGCAATGCTGTTTATCCTGTTCGATATTGAGGCCGTGTTCCTCTATCCCTGGGCGATACTCTACAAAAAGCTCGGTCTTTTCGGTCTGGTGGAAATGGGGGTATTCATCGTGATCCTCTTTGTCGGTTACATTTATGTATGGAAAAAAGGAGCACTGGAATGGGAGTAGACAATCCGCTTGGCGAAAACATCATCACCACGTCCCTGGACGCGCTCGTCAACTGGTCCCGCAAATCGTCGATCTGGCCTATGACCTTTGGCCTGGCGTGCTGTGCCATTGAGATGATGGCCACGGGAGCTTCGCACCACGACCTGGATCGTTTCGGGATAATCTTCCGCGCCTCTCCCCGCCAGTCCGACTGTATCATCATTGCAGGAACGGTCACTAAAAAGATGCTGCCTGTCATCAAAACCGTGTACGAGCAGATGCCGGAGCCGAAATGGGTTATTGCCATGGGTGCCTGTGCATGCTCTGGGGGTATATTCGATACCTATAGTGTTATTCAGGGTATTGACGAAGCCCTGCCGGTTGATGTCTACATCCCCGGTTGCCCTCCACGCCCCGAAGCGCTCCTGTTCGGACTGATGAAACTTCAGGACAAGATCATGAGGGAGAAAAACTCGTTCGGTTCGGCGATCGGCCTGGGCGACAGGTATGATTCGGCTGCTGCGTAGTACGATTTTTATGTTGCTTTCCAAGTAGTTGCTACTTTAATCACGATAATCAATTCCCAGAAAAGGGTTGGATGCCATGGCAGAAAACAATCGCGCAGTAGTCAAGCTGAAGGAAAAATTCGCCGCTTCCATTATTGACGTTGTTGAGTTTCGCGGTGAAGTAACCGTGACGGTCAAGCAGGAAGATATCCTGGAGATCCTGACTTTTCTCAAACAGTCGCTTCTGTACAACCTGCTCACCGATCTTACGGCGGTTGACTATCTGGGAAAGAAGGAAGAACGTTTCATGCTGGTGTATCAGCTTTTTTCCATCGCCAACAAGGATCGGTTGCGTATCAAGGCGCCGTTGACTGAGGCAGACGGCCACATTCAGAGCGCAACCCAGGTATGGGCCACCGCAAACTGGCTTGAGCGCGAGGTGTTTGACCTGTTTGGCATTGTATTCCAGAACCATCCCGATCTGCGTCGCATTCTGATGACAGATGACTGGGTGGGGCATCCGTTGCGCAAGGACTACCCGCTTCAGGGGCCTGACCGGGAACCTTATAAGGGACGCCTGTCGTAGATAATCTGTTTCATTCCACCACTAGTGCATTTTGATCATAGAAGAGGCGATACATGGCAACTACGGAAAAAATGACATTGAACATGGGACCGCAACACCCCAGTACCCACGGTGTTCTCAGGCTTGTTCTCGAGTTGGATGGGGAGATCATCACAAAGATCACGCCCGATATCGGCTACCTGCACCGCGGCATCGAAAAGCTCTCCGAGTACCGCACCTATCATCAGATACTCCCGTTGACCGACCGTCTTGACTACCTGGCTCCCATGAGCAACAACCTGGGATATATTTTGGCTGTTGAAAAGCTGCTGGACATCGAAGTACCCGAACGGGCCCAGACGATCCGGGTTATCATGGCTGAAATGACTCGTCTGGAATCGCACCTTGTCTGGCTGGCCTGCCATGCCTTGGACATCGGTGCCATGACCGTCTTTCTGTACGCATTCCGCGAGCGTGAAGTGGTAATGGAGACATACGAATTGATCTCCGGCGCCCGCATGACCTCAAACTTCTTCCGGGCCGGCGGACTTTCCATGGACGTGCCGCCGGAGTTTGAAAAGAAGGTGCGCGATTTCGTCGAATCCATGCCGGGCTATCTGGATACCTACGAAGGTCTCCTGACCACCAATCCCATCTGGCTCATGCGCACCGTTGGCAATGGAGTGATCTCCGCCGAGAATGCTATTGATATCGGCCTGACAGGCCCTGCTCTTCGCGGGTCCGGGGTTGATTGGGATATGCGCCGAGACAACTCCTACAGTGGATATGAAAACTACCAGTTCAAGGTGCCGGTAGGCGAGAACTGTGACACCTTTGACCGCTACAAGGTTCGCCTGGTTGAGATGCGCGAGGCCTGCAAGATCATCAATCAGGCCCTTGACCGCTTGAAGCCCGGCCCCGTGCTGGCAGACTGTCCCCAGATCTGCTACCCGCCCAAGGAAAGTGTCTATAACTCCATTGAAGGACTGATCCACCACTTCAAGATAGCTTCGGAAGGATACCCGGTGCCCGAAGGTGAGGTTTATCAGGGGGTTGAGGCTCCGAAGGGTGAACTGGGGTATTACATCGTCAGCGACGGCAGCAGCAAGCCGTATCGCTTGAGGATCCGGCCCCCTTCATTTGTCAATCTGCAGGCCATCGAGCAGATGTCAACGGGGACCATGATTGCCGATCTGGTGGCTGTAATCGGAACACTTGACATCGTTCTTGGTGAAATTGATAGATAACTCCCGCATCGATTCAAAGGAGATGGCGCGCATGAGTGAAGTAGTGGCGCAGCAGGCTGAAGAAGAGGAAGTCGTCGTAGATCTTGCCATTGCTGATAAGGTAATAGATAAATATATTGATATTCCCGGCAACCTGATGCCGGTTCTGCAGGGCGTCCAGGACGAGTACGGATATGTTCCGCGTGTGGTTGCCGAACATGTGGCCGAGCGCCTGAATGTATATCCCAGCCAGATCTATGGTGTGCTGACCTTTTATGCCCAGTTTCATCTCAAGCCGCGTGGCCGCTTTATAATTCGTGTCTGCGTCGGCACCGCCTGCCATGTTCAGGGTGCAACCCGCATAGTTGAGACCTTCTTTGACAAGCTGCATATCGGGCATGCCGAAACCACACCGGACCTTCGCTATACGTTTGAGAAGGTTGCCTGTCTGGGGGCCTGTGGAATGGCGCCGCTGGCGATGGTGAATGATGCCACCTACGGTGGCATGACCGTACAGAAAGTCGATGAAATCGTAACCGATTACAACCAGAGGCCGATATAAGTAGCATGTAGCTCGAAACTATCCAGCAGGGGACAATTGAGTCATGAGCGAACACGCAGGAATACAGATTCTTATCTGTCAGGGAACTGGCGGAATTTCAATGGGTGCCAAAGAAGTTGAGGCGGCTTTCGCAAAGCATCTCTCGGAAAAGGGTCTGAGCGCTGTCGTCGGCAAACGTTGCGATGTTATCAAGACAGGCTGTCGCGGATTATGCGCCAACGACGTTCTGGTCGACATCATTACGCCCGATCAGGGACGTGTTACCTACGATTTTGTCAAGCCCGAAGAGGTAGAGAAGATCATCGACGAACACATTGTCAACAAGACGACAATGGAAAAAAGAAAGGCCAAGCCCTACTATAACCAGTTTGTTGATGCCCAGATGCGGGTCGTTATGACCGGCTGCGGCCAGATTGATCCTGACAGTATTGACGCCTACAAAGAGGAAGATGGATTTAAGGCGATCGAAAAGTGTATCAAGAGCATGAAGCCGGAAGAGGTTATTGACGAGGTCAAAAAATCGGGTCTGCGCGGACGCGGCGGCGGCGGATTCCCTACCGGCATGAAATGGTCCTTCTGCAAGGCTTCTCCGGGTAATCACAAATATCTGATCTGCAACGCCGATGAAGGTGACCCCGGCGCATTCATGGATCGTTCGCTGCTCGAAGGCGACCCTTTCTGCATTATTGAAGGGATGATGATTGCGGCATATGCCATCGGTTGCGACTTTGGTTATGTGTACGTGCGCGCCGAGTATCCGCTGGCGGTGCAACGTCTCCAGCACGCCATCGATGTCTGCTACGAAAAAGGGTATCTGGGTAAGAATATTCAGGGTTGGGGGCTGGATTTCGACATGCGCATCAAGATGGGTGCTGGTGCTTTCGTCTGTGGCGAGGAGACTGCGCTGATGGCATCCATCGAAGGCCATCGCGGCATGAGCCGCCCGCGCCCCCCGTTTCCGGCAGTCCGGGGCCTCTGGGGATATCCGACCAACATCAACAATGTTGAGACCTTTGGCAACGTCAGGCACATCATCAACAAGGGTGGCGACTGGTATGCCTCATTGGGGACCGAAACAACCAAAGGCACAAAGATTTTTGCCGTTACCGGCAAGGTAAAACATACCGGTCTGGTTGAAGTACCTGCCGGCATGAAGGTGCGTGAAGTTATCTATGATGTCTGCGGCGGCATAGCCAATAACCGGAAGTTCAAAGCGGTTCAGGCCGGCGGACCTTCCGGAGGATGTATTCCTGCCGATATTCTTGATACGCCGGTTGATTATGACTCCCTGATCAAGGCCGGCGCAATGATGGGCTCCGGTGGTCTGGTAGTTATGGATGAAACAACCTGCATGGTTGACGTCTCACGGTTTTTCCTCAATTTTACCCGGATGGAATCCTGCGGCAAATGTGTCCCGTGCCGTATCGGGCTGAAGGTCATGCTTGACATCCTGGAGCGTATTACCGAAGGGCGCGGAGAACCGTCTGATATTGAAACTCTGCAGGATCTGGGTATCGCTATAAAGAAAGCGTCTCTCTGCGGCCTGGGGCAAACGGCACCTAACCCGATTCTGTCCACGATCAACTATTTCCGTCACGAGTACGAAGCGCACATCAACGACAAGCGCTGCCCGTCAAACTGCTGCAAGGAACTGTTGCTGTGGCAGGTTGTCGAAGATAAGTGCGTCAAGTGCGGGGCCTGCAAGAAGGCTTGTCCGGTTGAAGCTATCGTATGGGAAAAAGGCCAGTTGGCCTGGCTGGACAAGGAAAAGTGCACCAAATGCAAGTCCTGTTATGACGCCTGCCGCTTTATGGCTCTCGAATAGAATAAAGATCTTCGCTCCGCGAACGCACGGTCAAACACACTGACAGAGGTTGAGATGCTTAATCTGACGATAGACGACAAACAGGTAACTGCCCCCAAAAACTCCACCATTTACGATGCCGCCAAGCTGAACGGGATCAAGATACCCATTCTGTGCCATGACAAGAAACTCAAGCCGTTTGGTGCCTGTCGCATGTGCCTGGTTGAAGTGGAACAGATGAAAGGCCGCCAGATCCCCGCCTGTACGACGCCTGTAACCGAAGGGATGATCATCCGCACCGCTACACCCGATATTATCAAGGCCCGCAAGATGGTACTCGAACTGCTGCTGCTCAATCATCCCATCGATTGCCCGATCTGCGACAAGGCCGGCGACTGCGATCTGCAGAATCTGACCTACGAGTACAAGGTCGATGCCAACCGCTTTACCGACGAAAAATTCCAGCATGAAATCGACTATAATAATCCGCTGATCGAGCGGGATATGAACCGCTGCGTTTTATGCGGCAAGTGTGCCCGTATCTGCGACGAGATCGTCGGCTTCGGCGCATTGACCTTCATCAGTCGCGGCATAGAGACCAAGATCGGCTGTGAATTCGACGAGGCACTCAATTGTGAGTTCTGCGGTTCATGCGTATCGGTCTGTCCGGTGGGCTCTCTGCTGGCCCGCCCTTTCAAATTCAAGGCTCGCTTCTGGTCGCTTACCAAGCAGAAATCCGTTTGCGGTTACTGCGGCACCGGCTGTAACCTGACCCTTGGTGTCAAGGACAATAAAGTGTTGACGACACTGTATGACGAAAATCAGGGTTTCCACAACGGCCAGCTCTGCTGCCGGGGGCGTTTCGGCTACCAGTTCATCAACAGCGATAAGCGGCTGACGAAACCGCTGGTTCGCAAAAACGGTGTACTGGTGGAGTCAACCTGGGACGAGGCTCTGGATGCCGTGGCTGCACGACTGAAGGGTGCCGGCTCATCTGTCGCCGCGCTTGCAACACCACGACTCACGAACGAAGAACTGCTGCTTTTCAAAAAGCTGATGGTTGCATCCGGGTCGAATAATTTTGATCATTCAGCCGGATATGCCCACGCTGCACTGACGGCCGGTTTTGCCCGCAGTTTCGGATCAACAGCCGCCCCCTCGACAATTCTCGATATCCAGAAGAGCAGCCTGCTACTGGTGATCAAGACGGATGCCTACGAAACCCATCCGGTGGTCGGTTTCGAGATCAACATGGCGGTAAAAAACCGCGAAGCCAGGTTGAGCATCCTGTCCGACAAGCGCGGCAAGCTTTCCAAACTTCCCGATGCAAAAACTCTGGTTCATGTTCCGGGGACTGAAATTGCCGTTCTCAACTCTCTTGCCAGGATCATTCTGGACGATAAACTCACTGTTGACTCTGCCGCAGCCCTCCCCGGCTATGCAGAACTGGTTTCATCGCTGGCGCCCTTTACGCCTGAGGCGGTTGAGAGCCAGAGCGGTATTTCCGCAGCCGATCTCAGGCAACTTGCCACCACATATGCCACAACCGAAAAGGCGCTGATAATATTTCCCATCGGCCAGGCATACCCCGGCCACAACGCCGCGCTTGCAACAGCCGTGGCCAATCTGGCGATCCTGACGGGCAAACTGGGGACAGAGGGGGCGGGTGTTCTCTGCCTGTCCGAGAAGAACAATAGCCAGGGTGCGGTGGACATGGGCTTCTACCCTGTTGATGGCGGTTCTGACGCGTCACTGATACTTGACGGTTGCAGCGCAGGATCGATCAAGACTTTGTTCGTCGCCGGTGAAAACCCGCTGATCTCGTACCCCGATCACGCCAGAGTCAAATCGGCGCTGGACAAGGTGGAATGCCTGATTGTCTCGGATCTTTTCCTGACCGAGACCGCGGCCATGGCCGATGTAGTCCTGCCTGCCTGCTCCTTTGCTGAAAAGGAAGGCACGTTTACCGCCACTGATCGCCGTATCCAGCATATCAAGCCTGCCATCAGGAAGGTTGGTCAGAGTCGCTCCGATTTTGATATTTTCTCCGCTCTGATCACACGACTGGGGGGGGAGGCGCCGGCAACTCCTTCGGCTTTGTTCGCCGAAATTGCTGCCTCCGTTCCCGGATATGCCGGCATGAGCTACATCACTCTCGGTGAGGAAGGCAGCTTTGCACCGGTCGAGGTAAAACCGGTACTGACAGCGGCAACTGCTGCCACGATGCCTGCCTGCGCGGCGGGAACATTCGCCCTGCTGACCGGCAGCGCCCTGTACCATAACGGCACGCTGTCCCAATACGGTGAGGGGCCGATGCACGTCTGTCCGGAAGGGTATCTGGAAATCTCCCGCGGCGACGCGGCCACCATGAAAATCGGAGAAAATGACCTGCTGACGGTAACCTCCGACACCGGAAACATGAAACTCAAGGCTCGCATCACTCCGCGCATGCCGCAGGGGGTTGTCTTCACCCCCTATCACTTCAGTGGTAATCCCGTTAACCGGATCTGGAGCGGAGCCGCTGTCACCGGCGTAACGCTGGCGAAGTAATCTAACGCAATGTTCTCGGATTATTTTATAAACCAAGGAAAGAGGGACAGATGGATATCGTGATATTAGGACTGCCGATGATGTATTACATCGCCATGGTTGCCAAGGTCCTGGTGGCGTTTGTCTTCGTGCTGCTGACCGTGGCCTACGCCACCTACGCCGAACGAAAGATCATTGGACATATGCAGGTACGTCTGGGGCCCATGCGCACCGGCTGGCATGGCTTGCTACAGCCGATCGCCGACGGGGTGAAACTCTTTTTCAAGGAAGAGATTGTCCCTTCGCAGGCCAGCACCTTTGCGTTTCTGGTCGCTCCACTGATCGCCCTCATCCCCGCCTTTATCACCTTCGCAGTCATTCCGTTCGGCGGCGTGATCGAGGTGGCTGGCTACAAGATTCCTCTTCAGATTGCCGCCTATTTTGATACGACCGCAGGCAAGGTTTTTGATGTAAATGTGGGCGTGCTGTATATCCTGGCCATGTCGTCTCTGGGCGTGTACGGTATTGTGCTTGCCGGTTGGGCATCCAACAGCAAATATTCGCTGCTGGGTGGTCTGAGAGCCTCGGCCCAGATGATCTCCTACGAGTTGTCGGCCGGTCTGTCGATCGTTGCGGTTTTCATGCTCTCGGGAACCCTGTCTATGAACGAGATAGTCAAGCTTCAATCCGGTCTTGGCGGTTTTGAATGGTACGTATTCAAGCAGCCGCTTGCCTTCGTCATGTTCTTCATCTGCTCGATTGCGGAGATCAATCGAACCCCCTTCGACCTTCCCGAGGCTGAAACCGAACTGGTATCAGGTTTTTGCACCGAGTATTCGAGCATGAAATACGCCATGTTCTTCATGGCTGAATACGCCAACATGGTTACCGTATGCGCCCTGACCACCACCCTGTTCCTGGGGGGCTGGAATGGCCCGCTGGCAACAACGATACCACTGCTTGGCCCGGTCTATTTCGTGGCCAAGGTGTACTTCCTTATTTTCTTCTGCATGTGGCTGCGTGCAACGGTACCCCGATACCGCTACGACCAGTTGATGCACCTCGGCTGGAAGGTGTTTATACCTCTGGCACTGCTCAACATAGTCGTCACCGGTATCTGGAACTTTATCATTCAGTAAGGTCAGAACCACGTAATCCAAGAACAAGGACGGAATCATGAATCCGATCAAAACGTTTGTGCCGATCATTAACGGCCTTAAAATCACGCTGGGACATATGTTCAAGAAGCCGATCACCCTTCAGTACCCGGATGAGAGGCCCAAGGTTGCAACCAGGTTCAGGGGTCTGCATGCGTTGAATGTTTCCCACAACAAGGCGAAATGTGTGGCGTGCTATCTCTGCCCCACGGTCTGTCCGGCTAAGTGCATTACCGTTGAGGCTGGCGAGGACGCTAACCATGACAAGTTTGCCTCCGTGTACGAGATCGATATGCTGCGTTGCATCTTCTGCGGCTACTGTGTCGAGGCCTGCCCGGTTGACGCAATCAAAATGACGGGAGAGTTTGAGCTGGCAAACTATCGCCGCGAAGATTTTGTCTACTCCAAGGAACGTCTCTTAGAAAAGAAATAAAGGAGCAGTACATGGAAACACTTTTCTTTGCATTTATCTCGCTGGTGGCGATAGTGTCGGCGATACTGGTGGTCGGCTGCAGAAATCCGATCAACAGCGCGCTGGCACTGGTTATGACCTTCTTCTGTCTGGCGACCTACTATGTCATGCTTGATGCGCCGTTCATGGCCGCCGTTCAGGTAATGGTCTATGCCGGCGCCATCATGGTACTGATAGTCTTCACCATCATGCTGCTCAACATCAGGGTCAACGCCTCCAAGATCGCCACGCACAAGCTGGTGCTTGGTTCAGCTATCGGATTTTTCACCCTGCTTAATACGATCGTCATCATTCTCAAAAGTCGTGCGGCACTTCCCAATGGCCCCTACAGTTCCACCGTCATCAAGCAGGTTGGTCACACGGAACTGATCGGTCGCGAGATGTTCACCAACTTCCTGCTGCCGTTCGAGATCACATCGATCCTGTTGCTGGTGGCCATTGTTGGCGCTGTTATTCTGGCCAAGAAAAAAATCTAGACTGAGGGATATACAATTATGGAAAACCTGAACGGTTATCTCATCATCAGCGCGATCCTCTTCTCCATCGGCACGGTTGGCGTACTTGTGCGCAAAAATGCCATCGTCATCTTCATGTGCATCGAAATGATGCTGAATGCGGTCAACCTGACGTTTGTGGCGTTGTCCCGGCACCTGGGCAATCTTGACGGCCAGGTCTTCGTCTTTTTCATCATGACGGTGGCAGCTGCCGAAGCCGCCGTCGGCCTTGCTCTGATGATCGCATTCTACAACAACAAAGAGTCGATTGATGTCGATGACATGAATCTGATGAAGTGGTAATTTTCAACAGTCTCTACAGACAACGTTTAGTGATTGAATAAAGGAGTCTCACATGCTTGACAACGTATGGCTGATCCCGCTCTTCCCGCTTATCGGATTCCTGATCAACGGATTCTTCGGGAAGAAGATCAAGAACGAGGCTGTTATCGGCGGCATCGGTACGCTGGCGATCTTCGCGTCATTCCTGGTGTCATGCGGCATCCTGCTGCAGATGATCGGGCTCCCCCCCGAGCAGAGGGTATTTGAAAAAGTGCTCTTTCCGTGGATCCATTCCGGTGCTTTCAAGGCCGACATGGCTTTCCTGGTTGATCCGCTCTCCTGCGTCATGATCATGGTCGTAACCGGTGTCGGTTCCTTGATACATCTGTATTCCATCGGCTACATGCATGGCGAGGAGGGTTTCTACCGCTTCTTTGCCTATCTGAACCTGTTCTGCATGTCCATGCTGCTGCTGGTGCTGGGTAACAACATGCTCGTCATGTTCATCGGATGGGAAGGGGTCGGCCTCTGTTCCTACCTGCTGATCGGCTACTATTTCCACAAAAAATCCGCCGGTGACGCTGCCAAGAAGGCCTTTGTCATGAACCGCGTCGGCGACTTCGGGTTTCTGATCGGTCTGTTTACTCTCTACTGGTGGCTCGGAAGCAACCACAACATCTGGACCATCAACTTCACCGAGATCAAGGCGGCATCCAACCTGCTCCCCTACGGTGGTGTCGTGACCGTGGCAACCCTCTGCTTTTTTGTCGGAGCAACCGGTAAATCAGCCCAGATACCGCTTTTTACCTGGCTGCCTGACGCCATGGAAGGCCCGACTCCGGTATCAGCCCTGATCCACGCGGCCACAATGGTAACTGCCGGTGTCTACATGATCGCACGCATGAGCTTTGTCTTTATCAAGGCACCGGAAACCATGATGATTGTTGCATGCGTCGGTGCCGCAACCGCGATTTTTGCAGCAACTATCGGCACGGCACAGAACGACATCAAGCGTGTACTGGCATATTCGACAGTGTCGCAACTCGGCTTCATGTTTCTTGCCATGGGTGTCGGAGCTTTTACCGCCGGTATCTTCCATCTCATGACCCATGCTTTCTTCAAGGCCTGCCTGTTCCTCGGTTCCGGTTCGGTCATCCACGCCATGCATTATGCCCTGCACAAAGGTCACCTCCATGACGACGCCCAGGACATGCGAAACATGGGTGGTTTGAAAAAAGCGATGCCGATCACCTTTCTGACGTTCTTTGTATCAACCATTGCCATCGCAGGTATCCCGGGCTTCTCAGGCTTTTTCTCGAAAGACGAGATTCTCTGGCAGGCCTTTGCAAATCCCTTCCACGGCGGACTCAATATCATCCTCTGGGGTATCGGCGCAGTCGCGGCGTGCTTCACCGCCTTCTACATGTTCCGCCTGGTATTCATGACCTTTTTCGGCGAGTGCCGCATCAACGCCAAAGTCAAGGACCATCTGCACGAATCGCCGCTGGTCATCACCATCCCACTGATGGTTCTCGGTTTCCTGGCCGTAGTCGGCGGTTACATCGGCATGCCCAAACTGCTGGGAATGCTCCCCAACTACTTTGAACACTGGCTTGAGCCGGTCTTCGCACTTGCCAATGAATACGGGGCTAAATATGCTCACAGCGGCGGACATCACAATCCTGCTCTTGAATGGGGCTTGATGGGTCTGTCCGTTGTCATCGCGCTGGTAGGTATATCCATCGCCTTCACCATGTATGTCAAAAATACCGAACTGCCCGGAAAATTCACCGCTACCTTCCCCGCGCTGCACCGAGCGGTTTACAACAAATGGTATGTGGATGAACTGTACGACTACCTGTTTGTCAACCCCTGCAAAGCGTTCGGACAGTTTCTCTGGAAAGGTTTTGACGTCATCGTCATAGATGGTGCAGTAAACGGTGTCGCAGGCGTAGTGATGGCCTTCAGCGGGGTCTTCCGGTATATCCAGTCAGGACTTATCCACAACTATGCCTGGTCCATGGCCTTTGGTGTGGTTGTGATGCTGGGCTACTACGTTTTCAAGTAAATGATACTCTGCAATTTGCATAAAGGAGCATGAATTCATGAGTAACCTATTAAGCCTGACGACATTCCTGCCGGTACTGGGTGTCCTGCTGCTGCTGTTCATCCCCAAGGACAGCAAGGGAACGTTGCGTAATGTGACTTTCGCTACAACAGTAGTGACCTTCCTGGTATCGCTGCCGATTATGTTTGGCTTCCAGACCAACGCTGAATTCCAGTTTGTAGAGAATGTACCCTGGATCGCAGCCGGGCCATTTAAAATGCGCTACTTCATCGGTATCGACGGCATCAGCCTCTGGCTTGTCATGCTTACGACCTTCATCATGCCGATTGCCGTACTTTCCACCTACACCGCCGTCGAGGAGAAGGTGAAAGAGTACATGATACTGCTGTTGCTGCTTGAAACCGGCATGCTGGGCGCATTCATATCCCTCGACATGTTCCTCTTCTACATTTTCTGGGAAGTCATGCTGATTCCCATGTACTTCATGATCGGCATCTGGGGTGGCAAGAACAGAATCTACGCCGCTGTAAAGTTCTTCATTTACACAATGGTCGGCTCCTTGCTGATGCTGGTAGCCCTTATGTACCTTTACTTCAAAGGGCTTGAAGCCGGGTTTACCAATTTTGGCCTGCTGCAGTTTTTCAACCTGAACCTTCCACTGTCAACGCAGACCTGGCTGTTCCTGGCATTCGCTTTGGCGTTTGCCATCAAGGTTCCCATGTTTCCCCTCCATACCTGGTTGCCGGATGCCCATACCGAAGCGCCAACGGCCGGTTCCGTGATCCTGGCTGCAATACTCCTGAAAATGGGCACCTACGGCTATGTCCGTTTTGCCATACCACTGTTTCCTGAAGCGGCTCACAAATTTGCGCCCCTGATTGCCACTCTGGCCGTCATCGGCATCATCTACGCCGCGCTTGTAGCCATGGTACAGGAGGATGTCAAGAAGCTCGTAGCCTATTCATCAGTGGCTCATCTCGGCTTCGTCATGCTGGGTGTCTTCGCTTTCAATGTTGAAGGAATAACCGGCGGCATGCTTCAGATGATCAACCACGGCATCTCCACCGGAGCGCTCTTTCTTATCGTCGGTTTCATTTACGAACGACGGCATACCCGCCTGATTACCGATTTCGGCGGACTCTCCAAACAGATGCCGGTCTTTGCCACCATTTTCATGATTGTCACGTTTTCCTCAATCGGGCTCCCAGGAACAAACGGATTTGTCGGCGAGTTCCTTGTTTTGATCGGCGCGTTTGAAAGCCAGTTGCGCTGGTGGACGGTTATCGCCTCCAGTGGTGTGATTCTGTCGGCGGTTTACATGCTCTGGGTCTTCCAGAGAGTCATGTTTGGCGAGTTGGATAACCCGAAAAACCAAAAACTGGCAGATTTGAATGCCCGCGAAATCAGCATAATGGTTCCGCTGATCATCATGATCTTTGTTATGGGAATCTATCCGAAGCCCTTTATCGATACGATGGAACCGGCGATAAAAAAGCTGGTTTCCCAGGTGCGGACGACCAGAATGTCAGCCCGGAGTGATTCTCTGCCTGCAATTCCGGCAGGGCATCCCGGAATGCCTGCGGCGCCCGCTTCAGCTCCATTGCCTGAAGGGCACGCGCCGTCAGCAGTGAATCCTCATCATCCCCAGTGATTACAACAGACACGAGTCAATACGACCGGAGGATATTTTAGATGGAAGCACTTTCGTTCCAGCAAGCTCTTCAGCAGTCAATACTATCTGCCAACCTGATTCCGATCCTTCCGGAGATACTTCTCTCCGTACTCGCCATGGTTCTGCTGCTCGTCAATGTATTCGCGCCGGCCGGCCAGAAATCGTATCTGAACTACATCAGTTTCTTCGGGATAGTGGTCACAGGCATACTGGTGGCGGTCGGCTGGGGAGGGCACATTGAGAGCTTCAGCGGTTCGGTTGTCCTGGACAACTTTGCCACGTTCTTCAAATTAATCTTTCTGGTTTCGGCCGGACTCGCCATTCTCATAGCAGACCAGTACATGGAGCGCGAAGGTTGTAATCACGGGGAACTCTACCCGCTGATTCTCTTCACGGTTGTCGGAATGATGCTGATGGCATCGGGCACCGATCTGATGACCATATTCCTTGGTCTCGAGGTCATGTCCGTTTCACTGTACGTGCTGGCAGGTTTCAACCGGGGCAGCATCAAATCAAATGAGGCCGGTCTCAAATACTTCCTTCTGGGCGCTTTCTCCACCGGCTTTCTCCTGTACGGCATGGCGCTGATCTATGGCGCTACCGGCACGACCCGTATCGCCAAAATTGCTGTGCAGGTTGGACAGATGAGTCTTCCTTCCGCCAATATCATGCTCCTGGCTGGCATGCTGCTGATGCTGACAGGCTTTGCCTTTAAGGTGGCGGCAGCTCCGTTCCATATGTGGACCCCCGATGTGTATGAAGGAGCACCAACACCAATTACCGCATTTATGTCGGCCGGCCCGAAGGCCGCAGGGTTCGCGGCAGCGTTGCGGATATTTCTGGTCGCCCTCCCCACCATGCAGGTAGAGTGGAGTCAGGTGTTCTGGGTTCTGGCCGTTCTGACCATGACGGTCGGAAACATAACCGCGCTCCGCCAGGATAACATCAAGCGCATGCTGGCCTATTCATCAATTGCCCATGCCGGTTATGCACTGGTGGGCTTTGCCGCCGGTAACCCCACCGGTACCGCAGGCATACTGTTCTACATGCTCTCATATTCATTCATGAACATCGGCGCATTTGCCATCATTATTCTGGTAGGTAAAAAGGGTGAGTCAAACGGAACCGTTCAGGATTTTGCCGGTTTTGGAGTCAAGCACCCTGTCCTGGCGGTTGCCATGTCGATCTTTCTGTTTTCACTGGCAGGCATGCCACCAACGGCTGGTTTTATCGGCAAATTCTACCTGTTCTCCGGCGCAGTACAGAAGGGCTATATCTGGCTTGCTATTATCGGTGTACTCAATAGCGCAGCTTCGGTCTACTACTACCTGCGGGTAATGGTCTATATGTACATGAAGGATTCGACCGAGGAGTTTGACTGGATGCAGCTGACAGTTCCCATGGCGCTCTGCGTCGCAATTGCTGTTGCCGGCTCCCTGATACCCGGTATCGTACCATCGTTCATTCTGCAGTTTGCACAGCAGGCGGTACGTTTGATTTGATTGCGGCCGCTCCAATCCGAAATGAAAAGGGCATCTCCGACGGGGATGCCCTTTTTTCGAGTAAAGTTTTTGCCGCGCCAGAATAAAGCTCAATGAAAAGTGGGAGTTCGCTCCTGAATCAAAACGTACGGGCTGACAATCAGCATGGAAAACTTCTTCTGCCCCTGGTCATCCCAATGACGGATTTGAGAGCCTGAAGGCTTGCCGATCTTGCCACGGTTGATCCACTCCTGAATGACATCCGTATCGTCATGTGCGACTTTTAGCGCCGCCTCTGCCAGATCAATACTGTCATCAATCAGAACCAGAGCACCACGTTCCAGGTGAGCCCTCAGCCAGCTCCATTCCGCTTCATCTACGGCCAACGCCAGTTCTTCTTTCTCCGGTATCATGGAGTCTCCTCTGTGAATACATTCAGGATAATCGGATGTATCAGGAAACACAGATAAAGTCGAGCCCTTCCTGAAGCCCGTGGTGAGCAATCAGGGTCCTGAACTGTTCTCGGGCCCCGCGTACACCGATGGCGACCAGAATTTTGTCCTCAAGAGCCCCAATCATGTCTGGATGGACAACCGCGGCTCCATGGAGATTTCTCCCCACTTTTCGAGGATCAACGTCAAGCCAGGCGGAAACGCCGATATTCTCATCTCTGAGCAGGCGCTGCCAGGCCCGCCCTTCCTGCCCGGCGCCCGCAATGACAACACGGTCAACATCTGAAAGAAAACTATTTTTCAGATGGTACATTTTGCAGTTCCTGAATGCGACAGCAGAATACTCATCCATTGTTCGCGTCGCGCGTTCAGGATGATCCCGCCAGAAAAAAAGGACCTCGGGCAATCTGGCGAAACGGATGCCGGCCCGGGCCAATCGTAACCAGAGATCGTAATCCTCTGCCCAGCCGCAATTGCGGTAACCCCCCACCTGCTCCAGCAGATCTCTGCGGCAGACGATACTGGGATGGACGAACGGCGATTCCACACACAGGTCCCGCATGATACTGTCATGACAGTCAAGAGCATTCTGCCAGGTTTCGTAGGCAATCATGCCCGGTCTGAGCCTCCTGCGGGGAAAATGACGGAAATTGCAGGCAACCAGGCCCACCTCGGGGTGACTGTCAAGGTATGCGACCTGGAGTTCCAGACGCCGCGGGTGGCAGACATCGTCACCGTCCATGCGCGCCACCAGAGGGGCTCTACAGACTGCCAGCCCGGCAGCCAGAGCCGGCACCAATCCCCTGTCGGCGGGGCGAAGTACCCGAACCCGAGAATCCCGATGTCCGGCGGCGGCGAGGATCGCAGGCGATGCGTCACTCGAAGCATCATCGACTGCAATCAGTTCCCACTCTGAGAAGGTTTGTTGAAAAAGTGACGCCAATGCAGCGGGAAGAAACTGCTCCTCATTGCGAACCGGCATAATAATTGAGACGCGGGGTTGAGCGTGCATGAGGCACCCGATCAGCGGAAATTCTGCCAGATCAGCCTGGCAGTGATGAGCAGCACCATGGTAATGAATACCGGACGGATAAAGCGGGTTCCTCTATTGACCACCAGCCGGGCGCCAATACGGGCTCCAATGAACTGGCCGATTCCCATCACCAGACCTTCGCGCCAGAGGACCGAACCACCGATGCTGAAAAAGAGCAGCGAGATGAAGTTACTGGTGAAATTCATCACCTTGGTGTAACCGGTCGCCTTAGTCATGTTAAACCCCAGGCCGAGCATAAGCGCCATAACCCAGAATGAACCGGTGCCGGGTCCGAAGAAGCCATCGTAGAAACCAAGGGTACTGCCTGCAAGAAAAAAGAACAGGAGTGGCCCCATCCGGGGATGAATGTCATGCAGGCCGAGGCGGGGCGTCAACAGGGTGTAGACCACAATTGCCAGCAGCAGCCAGGGAATGACAAGTCTCAGAAATCCGGGATCCAGCAACTGAACAACCCAGGTGCCGAAGCCGGCTCCCAGGGCAGTGAAGGCGATGCCTGTCCTGCATTCACCCAGCCTGACGGTCCCGGCCCGGATAAAGGTCAGCATGGCGCTGCCCGAACCGAAGCTGGCCTGAAGCTTGTTGGTACCCAAGGCCACCTGTGGCGGCAGACCTATGCCCAGCAGTACGGGAATGGTAATCAGGCCTCCTCCGCCCGCTATTGCATCCACCAGACCGGCTGTAAGACCGGCGACGAAGAGAAGTGGAAATAACAGTATGTGCTGATGCATCATTCTCTCCTCCCGGTCACCGGCTTTCGACCTTCGAGAGAGACCGACGACGGAAAAACGGCGGAACAGGAATTCGCTTGACTATAGTCGGAAAAATCAACGAGGATGCGGAATAAACGTATAGGACACTACGAGTGAACAGTCAATCATTCCACAAAAACTCCACCCTTGCAGCTATTGCGGACCGGCTTGAACGCCTCCAGCATCATGAATGTAGCGGAACAGACCGCACCCGCGCGGCCGTGGCCATGATTCTGCGAGAGGCGGGAGGTGATCTGGAGATACTCTTTATTGAGCGGGCTCGAGATGAGAGGGATCCCTGGTCCGGTCATCTGGCATTTCCGGGAGGCAAGGTAGAGCAGGGCGAGAACCCCCGTCAAGCCGCAGAGCGCGAAACATGGGAAGAGATTGGTCTTGATCTGCAGTCAGCCTCTTTTCTGGGTCAGTTCCCTGATATTGTCGGGGCTAACCTGCCGGTCAGGGTTTCATGTTTTGTCTACGGGATCAACACCGCGCCGCTTGATATGGTGGCAAACGCAGAGGTGCACGATATGTTCTGGGTCAGTCTGGCTGAAATAGCTGATACGGAACGACATTTGACGACGATGGTCGGATTTTCCGGAACATCAATGGAGGTTCCGGCCATAATCCTTCCGCAACCGGACAAACCGGTGCTCTGGGGCATAACCTACCGTCTGGTGATGTATCTCCTGGAGGAGACGTCCGGGAGTGCCTCCTCAGAGCCTCTTCCCGATCCGTTTAAGCAGCAGGGAATTCAGCACAACCGAAACTGATGAAAGAGCCATGGCCAGCCCCGCATATTCAGGTTTGAGGATGAAACCGTAGCGCGCCAGCATTCCTGCGGCTACCGGTATGCCGAGGATGTTGTAGAAAAGCGCCCAGAACAGGTTCTGCTTGACCTTTGACAGGGTCGCGCGCCCGATTTTAATTGCCCTGCACACATCCATCAGATCGTCGCGCATGAGGATGATATCACCGGTCTCCCTGGCCACATCCGTGCCGCCGCCAATGGCAATGCCGATCTCGGCCTGAGCCAGGGCAGGGGCATCGTTGATGCCGTCACCAACCATACCGGTGATCATCTTGCGCTGCTGGTATTCCTTGACAACTTTCTGCTTGCGTTCCGGCAGAACCTCGGCTTCATAGGTGTCAACACCGGCCTGTTGTGCAACCATGGCTGCAACGTCAGCATGGTCGCCGGTGATCATGCAGGTCTTGATTCCCATGCGCTTGATCTCGCTGATGGCAGCGGCGGAATTGGGTTTGAGTGTATCAGCGAAGGCAGCAATGCCGACCAGGGTCGTTCCGGCAGCCACGTACATAAGTGATTTGCCCGACTCAGCCAGAGCTGCCGCCTTGTCCGCCAGCGGAGCCAGCGAGATTCCTTCCTCTTCCAGCAGCCGTTCATTGCCGACCGCCAGACGAAACCCCCCGTAGTTGCAGGTTATGCCATAGCCACCACGCTCTTCATAGTCATCCGCTTCACCGGCCTTGATTCCTGCCTTTTCAGCCGCCGTCATGGCCGCTTTCGCAAGCGGATGCGTCGAATGGGCCTCGGCGGTGGCCAGGCATTCCAGCAGGCGACTGGGGTCAACATGACGGCTCACCGGGATCAGGTCTGTCATTGTCGGCGTGCCGGTTGTCAAGGTGCCGGTCTTGTCAATCAGCAGTACCTGAAGGCGGGAGATAATCTCCAGAGCAGACCCTTTTTTTACCAGAATTCCCCGGTTCAGGGCAACCGCGCTACCGACCATGATGGCCGTCGGCGTTGCCAGTCCCATGGCGCAGGGGCATGAGATGACGATTACCGTCACGGCAAACCTGAAAGCGGTCAGAAAATCGGAATGGAGGACGAAGAACCAGCAGATGAATGTAGCCACAGCAAGAATGATGACGGTCGGTACAAACCAGGCCGATACCCTGTCTGCAAAGCGCTGGATGGGCGCCTTGTCCGCCTGCGCTTCGCGTACCATCCTGACGATCTGTGACAGCAGGGTGGCCTCGCCGACCCGCGTGGCTCGAATCTTCAGCACGCCACTCTTGCTGATAGTGGCTCCGATAACTGCATCGCCGACATTTTTCATCACCGGCATCGCTTCACCGCTGACCATGGCCTCGTTTACGGCGCTGCTGCCTTCAATGACCTCGCCATCCACCGGTATGGTTTCACCGGGACGCACCAGCACCACATCATCCACGCGGAGAATGGAAGCCGGCACCTCTTTTTCAGCAGTTCCTGTCACCAGTCGGGCCCTGTCGGTCTGGAGGCGCAGCAGGTGATGCAGGGTCTCTGTTGCCTTGCCGCGTGCGCGGGTCTCCAGGTATTTACCCAGACTGATGAAGGCTATCAGCATGGCCGAAGTCTCGAAAAACACTTCCCGGCCGGGTCCGAGAAAACCGGTATACGCCAGAAGTGAGTAGAAATAGGCGGCCGATGTTCCCAATGCAACCAGCACATCCATGTTGGCGCTGCGATTCCTGAGCGCGTTCAGCGCCCCCCGGTAAAACGTCAGGCCGGCCGAGAACTGAACCAGTGTGGCCAGGACGAAATTGAGCTGCATTATGGCCCGGTTGCCGTGCATGCCCATGGTGAACATGATGGGTAACGAGGCCGCCAGCGCAAAGATGAACCAGTTACGCTGAATGCGTGTGTCATTGACGGTTGCCGACTCCGCATCCCGCAATTCAACCGGCGTGTAACCGGCTGAATGCACCAGACCGAAAACATTTGAGACCGTCAGGCGTTGGGGATCGAAACGGACAAAAGCTGATTCTGTAGTCAGGTTGACGATGGCGGTGCTGACGGCGGGATGAGCCAGCAGTTTTTTCTCCAGCGTGTTGACACAGGCCGCGCAGTGCAGGCCGCGCACTCCGAAGATGGTTTCGGCGGTGGGCTCAGGGGGGATGTCTATAAGGTCCGATGTCACGGATTCGTGTTGTTCACTCAATGTCTGAAATCTCCATTGATAAAATGTCCCCACGCAATCTTCATTGCGGATGCGATGGGGAGAGCAAGCAGGATACCCCAGAATCCCAGGAGTTCACCAAGGGCCATCACCATGATGATGGTCACCAGCGGATTGAGATTCATGGATTTTTTGAATACCAGCGGCTTAACGATATAGCCTTCAAGGAAGTAGATCACTCCGAAAACAAAGCCGATCTTTACCAGAATACCCACGGTCTGGTACTTGAACCACGCGAAGAACAGTGCCGGAAGGACGGCTATGATCACCCCGATAAAGGGCATGATCGAAGCTGCCCCCGCGAAGATGCCGCAGAAGAGCGGGTGGGGTATGTCCATGACATAGAGTGCCGGAGAGGCAAGCACTGCCACAATGATTGACACGATCACCTGGCCCCGGAGATAACCGCCGATGCTGCTGTTTACCTCATTGCCGATGCCGGTCAGGATGTCGCGGCGATGTTCGGGGAGCCATGAGGAGACCGTCTTCATAATGAGCCGTTTGTAGTACAGCATGAAGAAGACCAGGATCGGTGAGAGCACAATGTTGAAAATGTTGAAGAAGATGCGGGTGCCAAACGTATAGACCATTGCGCCCGCCTGTTCCGCCGCCTTGTCCACATTACCCGAGAACGTGTCGATCAGCCACTGGATCTCCTCAGAGCCGTGCTGTGACGGCAGTCGTGTTTTCCAGTCAAGCGCGATCAGCTTGATCTTCTGGATATACAGCGGGAGATCCCGAATGAAGCTGTCCCAGTTGATCGTAATCATCGGAACCATGAACGTCAGAAAAAAAACCGTCATAATGCCCAGAACTATGTACAGGAAAATCAGGACGTAGATGCGCCTGACGCCACGTTCCTCGGCTTTCAGCACGATCGGATCCAGCAGGTAGGCGATGACCCACGAGAGCAGAAAACAGGAGATGGTGTGCTGCAGGGCGTAGCCTGCCGCCGTCAGCAGGCAGAGAACCAGTATTGCGGCGATCAAACCACCGTAATTGCTCCGCGAGTGGTGCTGTCCGAGCGGCGAGTGGTGCATAGGCGCCTCAAATCTGAACGGTCAGCATTGATTTTGTCTCCATTGTGAACAGGTCATGCTCTTCGAGCCAGTGTTTGACTCTACTGGTGAAAAAATCATCCTTCATTTCCATAAGTTTTTCGTGTTCATCCGGATAAAAGGAGAGAACATCGTTGAAATTTGCGTACGGCCTCCGCCCGGCCAGGGAATTCCTCAAGAGCGCCTGGAGTTCCCTGTCTTCCATCGATGCGACAAAATCCAGCAGAAGCTGCCGTTCGATGCCGTAGTCAAATCGCGGGATCTCCAGAAACCGCTCCTGATTGTTCTCCATCTGCCGCCAGAAGTTGTCGTCTTCCATCGCGGCCGGTACGAAAAAAATCTCGCCGGTGAATCGGTCGAGAAAATACACCCGGTCACCCTTACCGCTGGTAAAAGCGTCCATCAGCTCTCCCCAGACTATTTCCACGTTATGTATGAAAGCCATGGCGGCGACCTCTCTCTTCTCTATTGACTTCTTCGGGGAGTGACAGCACAATCCCGTTCATGCGTACGATCTTGCTTGCCGATGCCCATCTGGTATCGCCGGATGACCACAACTACCAGCTTCTCCTGCGTTTTCTGCGCGAGCGGGAAGCCGATACGGAAACCCTCTTCATTATGGGGGACCTGTTTGATTTCTGGATGGGCTTCCCCTCAAATCCCTTCAGTCAGTATGCTCCCGTTATAGACGCGCTCGAAAGACTGAAACAAAGCGGCTGCCGACTGGTGTATTTTGAGGGCAACCATGATTTCCACCTGGGCACTGTCTTCAGCAGCCGTCTGGGGGCAGAGATCCATACCGCCCCGAAAATCATGACGATCCAGGGGAAGCGTTTTTTGCTCTGTCACGGAGATCAGATAAACAGGTCGGATTACGGGTATCGACTGCTACGGCTGTTGCTGCATAATCGTCTTGCGCATGCCGCAGTCAACTTTTTCCCCCCTGCCCTGGCACTGCGGATCAGGGATCGGCTCCAGCACACCAGCCGGGCCAGCTATCAGGTCAACAGCGGTCGTTGGGATTATCAGGCCATCATCTGCGATTTTGCCGCTTCCGTAAAAGAGCAGGGCTGCGACGGCCTGATAACTGGCCACTTCCATCTGGCATTCCGCGAAGAACTGCAGCAAGCACCTTTCGTGATTCTCTCCCTGGGTGACTGGATGGACCAGTTCACCTTTGGCGAACTGGTTGCTGGTGAACTGCAGCTGCACACCTACGCGCCTAGCGCCTGAAAAACTCCTCCAGCGCCTGTTCCCCCACCTGGGACGACTTTATTTTCCATTTATCATGATTGATGACCAGCGCCACCAGGGCGATCTTCGGATTGTTCGCAGGGGCAAATGCTGCAAACCAGGAATAATGGCCGCGCGGGTCGCTGCCGTTGATGGATCCGGTTTTAGCGGCGATCTCCACATTGAGTAGTGGGCGGCCACGCCGGTCATGAAAGGCCTTTCGAGATGTTCCGCTGGTGACGGTACTGGAGAGCATGCGCCTGAGCGATACCGCTGTCTCGGGAGTAACCAGGCGGCGTACCTCCCGGAGGGTGAAGGTCTCCTGCTGCGTCCCTCGTGCGTCAGTTATGCTGTCGACCAGGCCGGGCGCCATCATCATCCCGCCATTGGCTATGGCAGCCATCATAACGGCGGCGTGCAGGGGTGATATTTTTACCTCCCGGTCGAGCCCTGCACCCATCAGCATCAACTCCAGGCTGCCCTGGGGTTCGGCAGCCCTGCTTTCCCTGGCTGGCGTCCCCGGCAGGAGCGTCTGGTTAAAACCGAACCGGTTGACGCACTCCATGACGGAAGCTTTGCCGACGATATCACAGGCCAGGCGACCGTAAACCGGATTGATGGATTTGCCCATGGCGAATGTCACATCCATACGGTTATTTTTACCCCTGGGGGTTGCGGCCCATTTACGGGGATTCTCCGAGTAGGAGTTGCCACGGAACTCGATCACGGTTTCGGGCGTTATTTTTTTAGCCTCCAGGGCGGCCGAGGCGATAATGATCTTGAAGAGAGAGGCCATGGGGTAGAGTTCAAAAAAAGAACCCTGAGACCACGAGGGATCTGCGGATGAGTGGGACGTCATGGCCAGAATACGTCCTGTCGCCGGCTCGATTGCCACAAATGCACCGTAGGGAACCTGGCTCTCCGCCAGAAAATCGTGGACACGTTTCTGCAAACCACCATTGATCGTGTAATGAAGCACCTGGCCATCCGCCGTCTTCGCCGTCAATTGATCAGAAGAACCTGTAGCACTTCCAAGGAGGTTACTGGCTGCTTCAAAGGTGCTGACCGGTGGGGCTTTTGCCGCCTCAGCTACAGAGCGAACCCATGAAGTGGCCCCCTTAACGGCTTTGGGAGTTTTCTGAAAGACGTAAACAGAGCATGGTGTCAGCGCCAGCACAACAGCAACAAACAGAAGGAGATACTTGAGCTGCTCGCGACGCTTGCCGGTGGGCATGGACAAACGCGGGAAAAATCGTCCCCCCGGGCGCTTGATTTTTCTATTTCCGTTACCGTATCGGGAAAAAGCGGTTTCGGGGGCACGTTTTCTTGAGGATAGATGTTTAAGTTCCTGCATGGCATTCCGAGGTGTACATGATGAGTTGAACTATACAGACAAGTCAGAGACTTTGTCAATCAATGAGGGCTTTGTCAGAACGTGTTAATTCGGTTGATAAATGCCATCAGCAGGCCGTAGTGGTGATGGTCGAAGAGCATGGAGATGCGTGGGAGCGCCACCAGATCAGGTTCGTCGAGCTCTTCGGGAAAGGCTTCGCAGGAGCGGATACCCTCTTTTCCCACCCGCAGCTCAGGGAACTCGTCTTCCAGCGTGGCGATATTCTGCGGCGAAAGCGGCGTATTGAGCCGGATCACCAGGCGGCGATCGATAAATCGCATGGAGTGATAGACCCGGTAGAAGGTGTCGATGACCTCCACGGCCTCCTGCTCATTCTTGGTGATGGTGAAAAGTGAAAAGTCCTCACCCGAGATGAATCCCTTGACCAGCAGGCTCTCCTTTATAAAATCGCAAAAACGCTCCCAGTACCCATCGGCGTCATCTATCAAAATCAAGGGTTTTGGTGATGTCTTGCCGGTCTGTATGAGCGTAAAGACTTCCATGGCCTCGTCCAGAGTGCCGAATCCCCCCGGAAAAACCGTTACGGCATCGGCCTCCTTGACGAAGGCGACCTTACGGTTGAAGAAGTACTTGTAGGTCAGCAGTCGGGGATTTCGCATCATGACCGGATTGGGTTTCTGCTCAAAGGGAAGACGGATATTGACGGCGAACGAATTCTCGCTCCCCGCCCCCTCGTTACCGGCCTGCATGATACCGGGGCCGCCGCCCGTAATGATCATGTATCCCTTATCCGCCAGGCTCTTGCTGAACCGGATGCATTTCAGATACATTTCATCGTCTGGTCTGGTGCGCGCCGAGCCGAAAATGGTAACTTTTTTACGGTCACGGTACGGACCGAACACCCGTGCGGTGAAGCGCATCTCCCGCAGTGTGCGGTTGATCAGTTTCAGGTCGGCCAGATAATCGGTTTCCTGTCCTGTTTTAAGGGTGGAAAGCAGCATTTCACGGATGATCTGTGGCTGATGGATGTTGCCCGCAGTTTCGATCAGGCGGGTTATAAGTTCATCAATCGTCTGATTGTCGTGGGAGAAACTAGTCTCCATTGACGCCACCTCAATGTTCTTGCTGGACTTGATTGGAGCGCTAAAGGTATCACAGGTTGCCTGCCATTGCAAATGCGGTGGAATCAAGAGATTTCGCTTTCGGTGGATCAAGCACTGTTTTTGATTTTATAAGTTGTTTGTGTCTACTCTACCCAGGAGCTAACCCTGCTTAAAACAAGCGCTTGCATTCGATCCTGACGTATAGTAGTATCCGCCTTCACGCCGCCTGTAGCGGCGTTTTACATGGAAATCACCTGGGTAAGGAGCTTCTCTGTCATGCTGGATGTCATGCGCAAGCAAAAAAACTCGATCATCATCAAGGTTGTCTTTGTCATTATCGTTCTGTCGTTTGTCGGCACCATGTTCCTTGTATGGGGTGAGGGAAGAAGCGGCATGCGGGGAGGCAGTCTCGGGTATGCCGCCAAGGTCGACGGCAGCAAGATCACCCTGGAAGAATACCAGAGTTCCTATCAGCGTATCCGCAACATCTACCAGCAGATTTATGGTCAATCCCTGCCGGCCGATATGGAGAAGACGCTGGGGCTGAGAAAAATGGCGCTCGACAGCCTGATCGACAACTTTCTGGTCAGGAAGGAAGCCAAGACCATGGGGATTACGGTTTCCAAGGAAGATGTGTCGAACGCCATTGCCGCCATGCCCACATTCCAGAAAGACGGCGCCTTCAGTTTTGATCTCTATATCCAGTTATTGAAAAGCAACCGCATGACCCCAAAGGATTTTGAGGTGGGGCAGAAGGATGAACTCATCCTCAAGAAGGCCCGCCAGGCCATAAAGGACAAGGCAACTGTCAGTGATGAAGAGGCTCTGGCTCGCTTCAAAAGGGATAACGACAAGGTAGAGCTTGAGTATGCCGCATTTGCCCCCATGGATGTGATTGGGGAGGTAAAGCTGACCGATGCCGACCTGAATGACTATCTGCAAAAGAATCAGGCCGAATTCAAGACACCCGAGAAGGTCTCTGTTTCCTACATTCTGCTTGATCCCGCGAGCCAGGCGTCCAAACTGACGGTGACGGAAGATGAGATTCAGACCTACTACCAGAAAAACATCGACAAGTTCCAGGGTAAGGATGGCATCCAGCCGCTGAAGGACGTCAAGGAGAGAGCCAGGGCGGAAGCACTGAAGCAGAAGGGCGCCAAGCAGGCTTTTGAGCTGGCCGCCGACACCCTGTACAAGAATATCAAGTCCGGTGATCTGAATCTGATAGCCGGACAGCTCAAGCTGAAAATCCAGGAGACCCCCGTCTTTGCAGCAGCGAACCCTGCCGAGTCTCTGGCCGGAGAGGCCGCCGTTATCAAGAAGGCCTTTGAACTGAAACAAGGTGAACTTGGCGGACCGGTAGAGACTGCCAAAGGTATATACATCCTTAAGATAAAAGAGCGCAAAGAGGCCGTTGTGCCCCCGTTGTCCGAGATCAAGGCTGCCGTAGAGCAGAAAGCCAGAGGGGTGAAGTCTGTGGAGCTGGCTCAGAAAAAGACTGAAGATGCCGCCAGACAGCTTGTATCAAAGGCGACCATCAAGACGCAACCTACCGGTAGTTTTGCTTATTCAGCTCAAGGCGATGTACCGGGCATCGGCAATTCCCCCGATTTGATGGAAGCCGCCTTCAAGCTGACCCCGGCCTCTCCCGCAGCCGCAACCCCCTTCAAGGTCGGAGGTCGCTGGTATGCCGTGCGCCTCAAACAGCGTACTGAGGCTCCCAAGGCGGATTTCGACAAGACCCGTGAAGAGCTGAAAAAGAAAATGCTCCCCAGGAAGCAGGAAGAAACTCTGGAAAATTGGATCAAGGATCTCAGAACAAAGGTAAAAATCGAAATCAACCAGGCGCTTATCGCGGATAAATAGGAGGATTAATATGTCACAACTTGTCATGCAGACAGATTTTCCCGGCCTTAACCTGACCGCCCGTGGCAAGGTGCGAGACATCTACGATCTGGGCGATACCCTGCTAATGGTCACGACTGATCGCATCTCGGCCTTTGATGTCATCATGAATGAGCCAATCCCGGACAAGGGCTTTGTACTGACCCAGATTTCGGCTTTCTGGTTCCGCCAGATGGCGGATATTGTCCCCAATCACATCATCTCGACCGATGTGGCCGAGTATCCTGCCGTGTGTCAACCCTACGCGGAGGTGCTGAAGGGTCGCTCAATGTGGGTGAGGAAGGCACAACCGCTGGCTGCCGAGTGCATCGTGCGCGGGTACGTGTCCGGTTCCGGCTGGAAGGATTATAAGGCAAACGGATCCATCTGCGGCATTCAACTACCGTCGGGACTCAAGGAGTCCGACCGTCTGGCGGAACCTATATTCACGCCATCAACCAAGGCCGAACTCGGCACCCATGACGAGAATATCTCTTTTGATCAGATGGTTGCGCAGTGTGGTCGCGATCTGGCTGAGCAGGCGCGTGACTACACCCTGAAGATCTATTCCCGTGCCCGTGACCTGGCTGCCGGGAAGGGGATCATCATCGCCGATACCAAGTTCGAGTTTGGCGTTTTTGAAGACAGGCTGATCATTATCGATGAGTGCATGACCCCGGACTCCAGCCGTTTCTGGCCGCAGGATCAGTATCAGCCAGGGGGGGCGCAGCCCAGTTTTGACAAGCAGTTCCTGCGGGACTATCTGGAAACCCTCGACTGGGGCAAGACCGCTCCGGCGCCTCCGCTGCCGGCCGAGATTATTGAAAAGACCGCCCAGAAATACCGGGAGGCGCTGCACCGTATTGCCGGAATAACGGTTTAGCCTGAAAAGAGGTGCGTGCTGCCGCGTGCACCAGCGCTGTTTTTGAGAAAATTATTCTGCCGCGCTGGAAAATTCAAAACCCTGTGTTATACTTCCGTTGTGCAGCGCAGATGCCTGCATCGACCTTACAGGGAGAGGAAGGGACAGCGACATGAAACTGGACCAGATAAAGGTAATCGCCGCCCAGCATGGTATCAAGGCGGGGAAGATGAAGAAAGCAGATCTGGTGCGAGCCATTCAGCAGGCCGAAAAAAACGATTCCTGCTTTGATACGGGCCAGGCAGGCAGTTGCGGGCAGGACGCTTGCCTGTGGCGCGAGGACTGCGGCTGAGCAGTGAATTGCTGAACCAAATTTCCTGAAACGACAGCGTCAGACAGCAGCCTGTTTTTCCGCGCACCCAGGCACCTTCTGCGGTTCAACTCCTGTTTGGGTCGTAGAAGACGATCCTTTCTGCCACATCGCCCGTCACTTGCCATCTGCAGCCTTGCGCGATTTTGTCCTGTGCCCGTCCTCCTCAGCCTGCATACATTCCGACATCGTTTTTAATCGTTCATCAACCAGATGGAAGATGCTCTTTTTGGGGAACTTGCCGCGTTTGTCGAGTTGCCCTGCTTTGACGCCCGTCAGGATTTCGATCCCCTGCTCGATAGTCTCCACACTCCAGACATGAAACTTCCCGCCTGCAACAGCCTCTTGCACTTCATCATTCAGCATAAGGTGCCGCTCATTGGCCTTGGGAATAATAACCCCCTGGTGACCGGTCAGCCCCTGTGCGGAACAGACGGCAAAGAAACCTTCTATCTTGAAATTTACGCCCCCGATCGGTTGTATCATGCCGCGCTGGTTGACACTGCCGGTTACGGCAATGTCCTGTCTGATCGGCACACCTGAAAGCGCCGACAGCAGGGCGTACAGCTCGGTGGATGAGGCGCTGTCCCCCTCGATGCCGTCGTATGACTGCTCGAAACAGATGGAAGCGGACAGCGACAGGGGGCGCTCTGTGGCGAAGGTGCCCCCCAGAAAACCCGTAAGTATCATCACCCCCTTGTCATGGATCGGCCCGGAGAGTTTAACTTCGCGCTCGATATTGACCATGCCGGCCTGGCCGGTATAGACCCGTGCGGTGATGCGGGATGGACGCCCGAAGGTATGATCCCCCAGAGTGATCACCGAAAGACCGTTGATCTGGCCGACCACCGTGCCATCCGTATCAACCATGATCGTACCGTCTTCGAACAGTTCGTGCATGCGCTCCTCGATGCGGTTGACCCGGTACTCCTTTTCCTCGACTGCCCTGAGCACATCAGTCCCCGTCACCAGGGCATGGCCGTCCTTCCTGGCCCAGAAACTTGCTTCGCGTATGAAATCGGCAATTTCCATGAAGTGTGAGGAAAATTTATGCTGGTCCTCCACCATGCGTGAGGTCTGCTCCAGCAGGCGGGAGACGCCGCTGCGGTCGAAGTGCAAAAGATTCTCGCTGCGGCAGAGCGTGGCAACGAACAGGGCGTAGTCACGCATGATCTCGGGGGTGCGGGTAAGGCGGCTGTCAAATTCCGCTTTGACCTTGAAGAACTTGCGATAATCCGGATCGCGGTGGAACAGCAGGTAATAGATCCAGGGCGTTCCGATCAGGATTATCTTGGTTTGCAGCGGAACGGCCTCAGGTTTGAGTGTCACCATCGTCATGAAGCGGTACTGTTCCAGAACATCCTCGATCCTGATCTCGCCGGTGCGGATGCAGCGTTTGAGAGCGTCCCAAACGTACGGATTGATCAAAACCTCGTGGGCGTCGATCACCAGATATCCACCATTGGCGCGGTGCAGCGCACCGGCCCGGATCATTGTGAAATCGGTCACTGCCGCTCCGCCATACTGCATGGCATGTTCGATGCGGCCAAACAGGTTATTATAGGTGGGGTTCGATTCAAACACCACCGGGGATCCGGCAGTCTCCCTGTTGTCGACCAGCACGTTGACGTCGAAACGCTCGAAGGTCGGTTCCTGGCGGGCCATCTTGATGCCCGGAATCTGTGGCTGGTTGGCCTGCGGCTTAAAATCGTCCAGGCTGTTCAGTATGTCCTCCTGAACGGCCTCCAGATAGGATATTACCTTGTCCAGACCGGCGTATTTTTTCCGGAGCGGATCCAGGCGGTGCCCCAGGCAGGACATCCCCAGATCACGATCCGCCTTGAAAAGCGCTTCCTTGGTCTCCTTCTCGTTGTCACGGACATTTCTCAGTACCTCATTCAGCTTTTCGGACAGCTTTTTACCGGTCAGGTCCAGCTTTTCCCGTTTTTTCTCCGTCAGCGCATCGTATTCCTCCTGGGTGTAGTTGCGACCACTCTTCAGGGGGACAATCACCAACCCTGAAACCGTTCGCTGCAGGGCGAACCCCTGTTGCTCAGCATTCTTTTCCAACTCGTGGAACAGGTCGTTGTTGCATTTCTGGTTCTCGTTCAGGATTTCTGAACGGTGCGACTCGTAATCAGGGCTTTCCAGGGCCTTGGGAATATCCTTTTTGAAAGCCTCCACCAGTTCCTTCATGTCTGTTGCGAGTTCGCCACCCATCCCGGCCGGAAGCGAGAGGGAAACTGATGAGTCACTGTCCTTAAAGTTGTTGACGTAGAGCCAGTCGCATGGTTTTGGTTCGTCAGCGGCACGTTTCTGGAGAATATTGCGGATGGTGGAGGTGCGGCTGGTTCCGGTCTCACCGGCAATGTAGAGGTTAAAGCCGGTTTCCTCCATCCCCAGGCCGAACTCGATGGCACGCAGCGCGCGCTTCTGGCCGATGGCACAGTCCAGGTCGGGCAGTTCCTCAGTGGTCTCAAAGTCGAACAGGTCAGTGTCACAGGTCCAGCAGAGGTTTTCCACAGGTATGCAGCAGTTCTTGAGTGCCATCAAAGACTCCTTCAAATAATTAGTGACTCCCTGGTTTTAGGCGAGGTCGCCCCGGTTTTAGTTGCTTTGTGAATCCAGATTCATCACGCGATACAACTGCCGTTGTCCGCATGTCGGTCGATTGTCGCGACAGCCAGCGCTAGGGCCTCTGCAGCCGCCTCGTCGACGGGAATCGTCGCTGCCAGGGCTGCGATATGACCGCGTTGCTGCAACAGGCGGTAGGATGAGCGGAAGTTCAGATCATAGACCCAGGATATTTGCAGCAGCTTGAAATCGTTCAGCGTCCTGACATCCTCCAGGCGGATGACCCGACCGGCGGCAAGCTCGCTGACACAGGCCGGAGTCACCTCGGGGAGATCGGAAAAACCGAGCGTTACCGCCGATGGGCGCAGGTTATCCGGCTGACGGAAGTAATCCAGAAAAACCCGCCAGATGTCCAGTTTGTCGGCATCGCGTATCAGGCGGATAAAGAGCGGTGTCGGCGATCTGAAACGAAGCGGCAGCGCCAGCAGATTGTGAAAGCGGATCGCTTCTTCGATCAGCAGCCGTTCAGCAGGCGAGAGTCCTTTGAGAATATCCTGTTTGCGAAGCACCTCTATTCCAAGGCGTGCATGGTTGTCGGAATCACTGTCGCGGAATGTTCGCCAGCGTCGAAACTGGGGAAAGCGCCCCACATCGTGCAGCAGCGCGACCGCATCGGCGATTCGGGCCTCGTCAGCTCCCACTTCCTCACCTGCCGCCAGGAGCCCCATAACCTCGCATACCTTGCGGGTGTGTTCCATCTTGAGCAGGATGTTTCTGTGCCCTTCCTCGTCGATATCATCAAAGGTCTGGACGTAGGTGTCAAACCAGTGGTGGAGTCTGTCCAGTTGCGTTTGATCCATGGCTGTTCCTGGTAAGGGGATGATTGAAATTATGCGCATAATACTGTACCCTGCCGCGAAGTCAATCACTCCTGCGAGGAAAATCGATGCAGTTGTCGCTTCTGAATATTTCCATCCCTGAAGGTGCCGCCAAAAGCAGGGCAGATGAACTTCGACGCACGCTGGAATATCATAACCGATTGTATTACGTGCTTGATGCGCCGGAACTCTCCGATGCCGGGTACGATGAGCTTTTTAGGGAGTTACAGTCGCTGGAGAACAGCTATCCCCAGTTGATCTCGCCTGATTCACCGACCCAGCGGGTGGGCGGGATTGCGCTTGACAAGTTCGCTGCCGTCCAGCACCGCCTCCCCATGCTGTCGCTGGAGAATGCCAGCAATGAGGATGAAATCAGGGATTTTGACCAGCGGGTCAAGAAGTTTCTGGGATTAACGACTGACCACCGGATCTCCTACGTCTGCGAGCCCAAGATGGACGGTCTGGCGGTGGAGCTGGTTTATGTAAAAGGGGTGTTGACCGTTGCTTCTACGCGCGGTGACGGCGTAACCGGGGAGGATGTGACCGAAAACATCAGGACTATCCGGATGATCCCGCTGCGCCTGTCAGGACAGCATATTCCTGATTTGCTGGAGGTGCGCGGCGAGGTCTATCTGTCGCTGCAAGCTTTCCAGATCCTTAACAGTGCGAAAGAGGAGAATGGAGAGGCGCCTTTTGCCAACCCCCGCAACGCGGCAGCAGGGTCACTGCGCCAACTCGATCCACGGATTACGGCCCAGCGGCCGCTTTCATTCTACTGCTATGCCCCCGGTACTCTCCAGGGTACAGCGTGCGATTCGCAACAGGAATTCTTCGCGGCGCTTTCAGGATGGGGATTGCCGGTTAATTCCCTGATTTCTGCGGTTGAGGGGGTTGAAGCTGCAGTGGGGTTTTACCGGGAGATGCTCAGCCGACGCGAAGCGCTGCCCTACGAGATAGATGGAACGGTTATCAAGGTCGACTCGTTCCCACTGCAACGCGAGCTGGGCGAAAAGAGCCGCTCCCCGCGCTGGGCGGTGGCGTGCAAATTCCCGCCACGTCAGGCGACAACCGTGCTGGAGGGGGTGCTACCCTCCGTTGGTCGGACCGGTGTCATTACGCCGGTAGCCCTCTTGAGGCCGGTGGATATTTCCGGCGTTACGGTTTCCCGTGCCACGCTCCATAATTGGGAAGAGGTAGCGGCCAAGGATATCCGCATCGGCGATACGGTAGTGGTGGAGCGGGCCGGTGATGTTATTCCGGCGGTGGTCAGGGTGCTTGCCGAACGACGCAGCGGCGCAGAGCTGCCCCTGGTCGCCCCGGATACCTGCCCGCAATGCGGGTCGGCAGTCGTGCACATCGCAGATGAGGTTGCGGTGCGCTGCATGGGATTGGCATGCCCGCCGCAGATCCGCGAGTCGATCACCCACTTTGCTTCACGTAACGCCATGGATATCGAGGGAATGGGGGGTAAAAATGTCGAGCAGCTCATCACGCTCGGGCTGGTCAGGAGCATTTCTGATCTGTACCGTCTCACAAAAGATGACTTCATGCGCTTCGAGCGCATGGGTGACAAACTGGCAGGCAAGCTGCTGAGCGCTATAGAAAACAGCAAGCGGAGAGATTTGGGGCGCTTCATCTTCGCCCTCGGCATCCGTCATGTGGGGGAACGGACGGCCAAGGCGCTGGCACAGTCGTTCGGCAGCCTCGAAAACCTGATTCACGCCACCTCGGAGGAATTGCTCACTATTCGTGACATCGGCGCCACAGTTGCCCAGAGTATCCGTACTTTTTTTGATAACCCGGACAATCTGGCTGTTCTCCGTAGCCTGCAGGAGTCGGGTGTTGCGCCGACTGCCGAGGCTAAACAGGTGGGAGGGCGCTTTTCGGGCAAAACATTTGTTTTCACAGGAGCGCTTTCCCGGTTCACCCGCGACGAGGCACAGAGACTGGCGGAAGCGGAAGGGGGCAGCGTTGTGGGGTCGGTCTCCAAAAAAACGAATTACGTCGTATCGGGAGAGGATGCGGGCAGCAAACTCGCCAAGGCGCGGAACCTGGGAGTAACAGTTCTGACGGAAGAAGAATTTATTAAGTTGCTCGCAGTTTGATACTAAAACAGTTTGACTGTTGAAACAGAAAGGAACGGTGCTTGGACAAGGCAGCGATGATGATCAAGGCCAGAAGGCTGGTCAGGGATGTGGACGATCTCCCTACTATCCCGGTGATTGTTTCAAAGATAATCGGCATGCTTGATGAAGGCGATGCCGATTCCGATGCGATTGCTGATCTGATGCTCTCGGATCAGGTGCTGGCGGCCCGTATTGTCCGCCTGGTAAACTCTCCACTGTACCGCCCCGCCTCGGAGATAACCTCGGTAAAGAGGGCGTTGATGTACCTGGGTTTCAAAAGCGTGCGCGAGATGCTTCAGACCAGCTACTTTGTCAACGCCTTCAAGGGTCGCAAAGAGGCCTTTGACATCAGAATCTTCTGGATCCACTCATTTACCGTTGGAGCCATCTCCCGGCGTATCGCCGGCAAGGTGGGCTATCACGACGACGAAAAAGCCCATCTTGTGGGGATCATCCACGATATCGGCAAGGTATTCCTTGGCCATTACTGCACGGATGAATATGCCGCCATGCTTGAAACGATCCGCGAGCGGCCTGTTACGACGTATCAGGCGGAGATCGAGGCCTTCGGCACCAGTCATTGCGAAGTAGGGCTCTGTCTTGCCCAGCGCTGGGGTTTTCCACCGGTCTACACTGATATTATTTCACACCACCACAACTCGGTAATGGCCACGGAGGATCCGCTCCTGACCGCGGTCGTCACCCTGGCCGATTATTGCAGCCTGATCCGCACACCCGCGAGCGGTATTGCCCAGGCCACAGAAGCCGGCCATTCGGAGGAGAGCGCCTGGTCTGTCCTCAGACAGTTGAGCAACAAGCCGTTGCCTGGGGATTTCAAGGATTTCATGCTACAGCTTGATGGCGATTTTGAGGCGACGTCAAATGAGGTCAGGCAACTGTTTGACAGTATGGCCGTACGTTAATTTTACGGGAGGTAATCATGTCGGAAGAATCATCAGTGTCCTGCTCACAATGCGCCACAGTCTGGCAAAAATGCGGAACGACGAACTGCTGGAGCGGTGATCCCGATACGGCACCCCCCAAGCCGGGCTATTGCCCTTCTGAAAATTATGGTGACGTGGTCACCGACAGTTTCAATGAATACCGGGGCGACAGTGAGGATGCCCGCATCGCCTTTGTCGCAGCAAAGGTTGAAGGGCTCTGTTATCAGCCGGTACCGGGCAGTGATGCCGTAAATGCACGCTGGACCCGTGTGGAGGATACCATCGCCTTTGCCAGGTTGATGGGGTACAAAAAAATCGGCATGGCAACCTGTATCGGCCTGCTGGACGAGGCCGAACGGCTGGCGGCCATCCTGCGTGCCCAGGGTTTTGAGCCCCAGAGCGTCTGCTGCAAGGCCGGCAGTATCGATAAACTGGAACTGGGGCTTGCCGAAACCGACAAGGTCAGGCCGGGCACTTTCGAGCCGGCCTGCAACCCGATTGCCCAAGCGGAGATCTGCAACCGCCTGGAGACCGACATGAATATCATCGTCGGGCTGTGTGTCGGCCACGACATGCTGTTCAACAAGCATTCCAAAGCCCCGGTTACGACGCTGATCGTCAAGGATCGGGTTACCGGGCACAACCCCATCGCCGTGTTGTACGGTCAGAATTTTTATTACAAGCGTTTGCAGAAACAGCTGGTGCTGCCTGAGAACGCCTAACATCCCCCCCCTTGACATCTGAAAAATCGTCATTATTTTTCAGGTATAGACGGGCTTAGCGCCCCAAAATCTCGTGATGCAGGGAGGAAACGGCCATGGCACTCGTAAAGTACAGCCCATTGAGAGAACTGCGCACCATGCAGGAGCAGATGAACCGGCTCCTGAACGTGTCCTGGAACCACGATATTCCAGGCGAGGACATGAAGGATGGGATCTGGCAGCCGTCAGTCGACATCTATGAAACGGCTGATTCCATCGTGATCAAGGCGGAGTTGCCGGATGTGGATCAGAAGGATATTGATGTCCGCATCGAAGACAACACCCTGACGCTTAAGGGTGAGCGCAAACACGAAGGGGAGGTTAAGAAGGAGAACTACCACCGCATCGAGCGATATTTCGGCACGTTCCAGCGCAGCTTCAGCCTGCCGGCAACGGTCGATCAGGAAAATGTCGGTGCTGTCTGTGAAAAAGGGGTTTTGACCATAACGCTTCCGAAAAAGGAAGAGACCAAACCCAAACAGATCAATGTTGCCGTCAAACAGGCCTGAATGAAAAGAGCCGGGGAAACCCGGCTCTTTTCGTAACGTTCGTGCCCATCTGAAAAATCAGGAAGAATGGGGGGTGTCCTTTTTCTCTTCAGTATGCAGTGGCGTCTGTGCGGCGGGGTATATGTGCTCATCGTGCGCTGTTGTTGAGACCTGACCGGGGGGAGTTGCACTCTTCTCCTCGGTCTTGCGGGACTCTTCCTGAACGTTGCGCTGAAAGTCCTCGGAAGCTTTTTTGAATTCTGCCAGACCTTTCCCCAGAGACCGTGCCAGATCGGGAAGCTTTTGAGGACCGATCACCAGCAGGGCAATGACAAGTATTATGATGAGTTCAGGCACACCTATTCCAAACATGAACAACCTCCTTCACCACAGCATGGTGTCCGGGCATTAAAACGGTAAATCGTCTGCTTGGCAATAAAAATCGTATTTTTCCGCTTGCCATTTTATTCCCCTGTGCTACTATGCACAAAAATTAGGCATAAACACGCAGTTTTCCAGCCCATCCCCCGCATGTCGTATCGCTGATAATGTTGAAATCATTGAAAATAGCTGGCCTGATCCTGCCGCACAATGTGGTGCTTGCTCCTCTGGCTGGAATCACCAATCTGCCCTTCCGCATCCTCTGCCGCCGTGAAGGCGCTGCTTTGGCCTATACGGAAATGGTCAGCGTCAATGGCCTGGTGCGTGATGGAGCGAATACGTTGGCGCTCCTGAAAAGTCTGCCCGAAGACAGACCGCTTGCTATCCAGCTCTTTGGTGATACGCCGCAACATCTGGCAGAGGCTGCTCGAATGGTTGAAGGGCACGGTGACCTGCTGGACATCAACATGGGATGTCCCGTACGCAAGGTAGTCAATACCGGCGCAGGAAGCGCCCTGCTGAAGGAACCTGCGAAAATCGCGGAGATTGTCCGGGCGGTTCGGGCGGTTACCCCGCTACCCCTGACAATCAAGATCCGCTCCGGATGGCAGTGTGGCGACGACACCTTCCGTGAGGTAGGGAAGATCGCCGAGTCGGAAGGATGTGACGCCATCACCCTGCATCCACGCAGCCGTTCCCAGATGTTCTCGGGCCGGGCCGCATGGGATCAGCTTGCGGAACTCAAGCAGCGTGTCTCCATCCCCGTGATCGGCAGCGGAGACCTTTTTGATGCCGGGGACTGTCTCCGCATGCTGCGGGAAACCGGCTGCGATGGTGTGATGATCGCTCGCGGCGCGCTGGGGGCTCCCTGGATCTTCCGGCAGGTGAGGGAACTGGCTGAAAGCGGGTCTGTAACCGCCGTAACCGGTTTTCAGAGAGCCGAGGCGATGCGGAAACACCTGCGCCTGTTTTGCGATGAATCGGGAGAGATTGTTGCCGTGCGCGAGATGAAAAAACATGTCGGCTGGTACGCCCGGGGATTCGCAGGTGCGGCCGATATCCGACGATCCGCCAATACTGCCCGCAATCTTGAAGATCTCATGAATTTGATTGAAAGGATTGCCGCGGTTTCCCATGAGCATTATGACCACATCTGATCACGTTCCTGAAATGCCTGGATTTCCCGGTGACTATGTTACCACCGTCATCGACAGTGTCGGTGATGGTGTGATTGTTGTGGGCAGTGACGGAGTGATTACCCTCTACAATCCGGCAGCGGAGGAGATTACCGGTTTTTCCCGGCGCCATGCCCTGGGAACAGCCTTTGAGAAACTCTTCTCGCTGGAGACGACGCTCCTTGATGTGGTTACCAAGACTCTCCGCACGGGCATTACCATTTCGGATCACGAGAATGTGGTTGTCCGTTCCACCGGCAAGGTCAAACCGGTTGCAGTGACCTGCTACCCGCTTGTACTGGCTGATGGAGAACATATCGGCGCCATTCTGACCATCAAGGATATCACCTATATTCGTGAGCTTGAAGCTGCCGTGCGCCAGGCGGACCGGCTCTCGACCCTTGGCACCCTGGCGGCCGGTCTGGCCCACGAGGTCAAGAACCCGCTGGGCGGCATCAAGGGTGCGGCGCAACTGCTGGAACAGGAATTAACGCCCGATAGCGAGATGCGGGAGTATACCCGGGTCATGATCCGCGAAACCGAACGGATTGACCGTATTATGAGGGAACTGCTGGATCTGGCGTCACCCCGGGGGTTGAAACTCTCACCCGTCAACCTGCACAAGGTGCTGGGTGATATTATGCTCCTGCAGAAACAGGCGATCGGTTCCCGGGATATCACCTTTTTCAAACAGTTTGATCCGAGCATACCGCCGATCATGGCCGATGAAGAGATGTTGATCAGGCTGTTTCTCAACCTGGTGCGCAACTCCATAGATGCCATGGGGGAGACCGGCAGTCTTACCGTGGTGAGTCGCGTGCTCTCTGACTACAGCATGTCGCAGAATGATCGCCGCTCCCGCATGGTGGCGGTGGAGGTAATTGATGACGGACCCGGCATTCCGCCTGAAGACCTGGAGAATATCTGGACGCCGTTTTTCAGCAGCAAACCCACCGGTACCGGCCTGGGTCTGACCATCTGTCACAAGATCGTTGCGGAACACCGTGGCATGATCAAGGTTGAGTCGGATATGGGACATGGAACCAGGTTCACCGTGCTGTTGCCGCTTGTGCAGTAATAATAGAGAGAGGTTTCAAAATGTCATTAAGACGAATACTGGTGGCCGATGATGAAGAGAGTATGCGCTGGGTTTTGTCCAAGGCGCTCAAGCGCAAAGGGTTCAGCGTCGATCTGGCCCATGACGGTCGTCAGGCTCTGGCCCTGATCCAGGACAACAGCTATGACCTGGCGATTCTTGACATCAAGATGCCGGGGATAAATGGTCTCGACCTGCTTGATAAGGTTTGCGAACTGAAAAAAGAGCTGCTGGTGGTGATTATGACCGCCGAGGCCAGCATGAAAAATGCCGTTGAGGCCATGAAACGGGGCGCATACGACTATATCACCAAGCCCTTTGATCTGGATGTGATCGACGCAATCATTGAGAAGGTTACCCGTGCCCGGGATATTGCCGGGCAGGTTACCATGCTCAAGCATGAACTCAAGGAACGCTATCAGGTTGAGAAGAACATCATCGGCAACTCGGCAGCCATGCGTGAAGTTTATAAAACCATCGGCAAGGTTGCTGCCAGTGATGTGACCGTCCTGGTTCAGGGCGAATCCGGAACCGGGAAGGAGCTGGTTGCGCGGGCGGTTCATTTCAACTCCGGTCGACTCGGCAAACCGTTCATCGCGATCAACTGTGCCGCTATCCCCAAGGAGCTGCTGGAAAGCGAGCTGTTCGGCAGTGAAAAAGGGGCTTTCACCGGCGCGGTGGAGCGCAAACTGGGCAAATTCGAGCAGGCCAATCATGGGACACTTTTCCTGGACGAGATCGGCGATATGCCGCTGGATCTGCAGGCCAAGATTCTGCGGGTGCTTCAGGAGCGCGAGGTAACCCGTACCGGCGGCAACCAGAGCATTGCGGTGGATGTCCGCATCGTTGCCGCCACCAACCAGGAACTGCTGGAAAAGGTACGCGCCAGGGAGTTCCGTGAAGACCTCTATTACCGGCTGAATGTGGTGCCGATAAATCTGGTGGCCTTGCGGGACCGGCGCGATGACATCCCCCTGCTGGTGCATTATTTCCTGAACCGCATCTGCTCCGAGATGGATGTACAGACAAAACAGTGCACAGAAGAAGCCATGGCGCTGCTCGGCGCATACTCATGGCCGGGCAATGTCCGCGAGCTGGAAAACGCCATAAAGCGGGCCGTTATCCTGTCCAGCGATGCCCTGCTGACACCGGCCGATTTTTCGGGACTTGAGCCTGTTTCGACGGAACGTGCGACTGCATCTCCTGATGCCTCGCTGGAGGTCATCGTAGATGCGAAACTGCGGTCGTGCCTGAATGGCGTGGAACAACTGGAAAAGGGAGAAATTCACAGCATGGTTCTGGAGCAGGTCGAGCGACCGCTGATCCGCCTGATTCTGGAAAAGACCCGCTGGAATCAGGTCAAGGCGGCAGATATTCTGGGCATCAACCGCAATACGCTGCGCAAGAAGATACATGAGCTCGGCATCGAGCTGAAACGGGATTGAGGGATTTACCCTCGGAATGGAGGCGATATGTCGCTGAAAGACAGGTTTTTTCTGGAGCGGGACAAGGCTGTGCTGGTGGTGATCGATGTGCAGGAAAAGCTCACACTGGCCATGGATCACAAGGTGCTGCACAAGTTGACGAAAAACATCTCCATTCTGCTGGAGAGCGCTGCTGAGCTGAAGGTGCCGGTGCTGATCACCGAACAGTACGTCAAGGGACTGGGGGCAACCCTGCCGGAGTTGAAGGAGAAAGCCGCCGGTGCGCCCTGCTATGAGAAGATGGCTTTCAGTTGCTTCGGCAGTACGGAGTTTGTAGCAAAACTCAGGGAAACCGGTCGCACCCAGATTGTCATCACCGGCATGGAAACCCATGTCTGTGTGTTGCAGACCGTGATCGAGCTGCGCGATGCCGGTTTCGAAGTGCATCTGGTGAAAGATGCAGTCATGAGCAGGAACAAGCTCAACTGGGAGACCGCAGTCGAGGCAATGACTCTGGCCGGTGCCGTTCCGACTTCGACAGAATCCGTCCTGTTCCAGCTGTTGAAGGTAGCCGGAACCGACGAATTCAAGAAGCTCTCCAAGCTGGTACGCTGATTTTCAGGCGTGAAGTCCACCCACCACCTCCGCCCTCTGGCCGGTCCGTGGCACATCGCAGGATGTGACCGGTCCGGTTTTTCGGGGGCGGTGGTCATTCCCGCCCTGGCAGAAAGCGCCAATCTCTTCGCCACACTCGATTCACTGGCGGCCAACCCGCCTGAGCTTCTCTCACGTTTTCTGATCCTGATAGTCGTCAACCATCGAGAAGACGCTGCTGTACGGGACAAGGCCGACAATTGTGCATCCCTGGCTCTGCTGCGTGACGCCGCAGCCCGCTATGCGCCGCTCTGTCTGGCATGGATTGATGCCGCTTCTCCCGGATATGAACTGCCCGTAAAAAAGGGGGGAGTCGGTCTGGCGCGCCGGATCGGGCTGGATCTTTCACTCCGGCGGCTCGATGCTTCCCGGTGTGACCCGATCCTGATCAGTCTGGATGCCGATACGCTCGTCCGTCCGGACTATCTGTCAGCCTTGCTGCGGCATTTTGACGAAAGCGCCCGCGGAGCAGCCGTGATCCCTTTCCTTCACCAGCCCGGCGTCACCCCGCAGGCAAACAGCGCCATCGTGCGCTACGAACTCTATCTGCGCAGTTACGTGTTCGGTCTCAGGCTGGCCGGTTCACCGTATGCGTTTCACTCCGTCGGCAGCGCCATGGCCTGCCGGGCCAGCGCCTACGTGAAAATCGGAGGGATGAACAGCCGCAGCGCCGGTGAGGACTTCTATTTCCTGCAACAACTCGCCCGGACCGTCGGAGTTGACCAGCTCGGCGGAACGGTGGTCTATCCTGCTGCACGGGCCTCTCATCGCGTTCCGTTCGGCACCGGTCGCAGCGTCTCGCGGATACTGGAATGCGGTGACAGTGAGGTTCTGTTTTATCACACCGGCTGTTTTCGTATCCTCTGTGACTGGCTGGCTCTGGTATCACGTTATCGCGATGAAGAGGCCGATCTTTTGATGAAGCGGGCCGGAGACACTTCCCGCGATCTGGCGGACTACCTCGAACTGAACGGGTTCCGGGAGGTGTGGCCGAAGCTCCGGAAAAACAATCCATCATCAACAGCACTTTTTGCGGCTTTCAACGGCTGGTTTGACGGATTGAAGACCATGAAGCTGATTCATCACCTGTCCGGCGTCAGGTATCCCCGCTGCGAACCGGAGGAGTCATTGTCCGAACTGCTGCAATGGGGCGGGCTGGATGCCGTTGGCGGGGTTGAAGGGGGACTGGAGATTTTACGCAGGCAGCAGTTGGGCGGTGACTATGAGCTGGAATTACCAGATATACTCACGGGCGATCTCCCGTTTATCCTTGCCGGCCAGGATATGCATCACCCTGATCTGCTTCAGTTTGAGCGGTGAGAGGGACCCGAGCGGGATATACACGATCTTCCGGTCAAGCCGGGCGGCCATCTGTTTGAAGATGCTGCGGGGCGGCCTGCCCGCCACGTAGACAACGTGCTTTTCCGGTGAGTAGTCCAGAGCCGCCATCAGCAGCACTTCGGCCTGTGACATGCTCCCGCGGTAATCGGGGTCGTTCCAGACATCCATCATGCGCCGGGGCGGATAGGAGAGCAGAAAACCACCGTATTCGCAGCGGCAGATGCCGGGGCCGACGATATTCTCGGCCGGATCGGTGGCATAGAAAGCCATGTCAGATTCCTGCTCGTGTTCCCCCAGCCAGGTCATACTGTAGGGGAATTTTTTGCTGCCGCGATCATCGTCAAAAATCACCACCACGCACCCCACCCCGCCTTTGGCCCGCTGCTTCTCCCGGACATAGATCGAGCCTTCGTGGATATTTCGCAGAGTCTCCCGCAGATCGATGCCGTCAAGCATGGATGAGGTGAACTTTTCGCAGCGGGTCAGCTCTTCGGAGAGCTGCATGCTCCCTCTGCGCTTGAGGAAATGCCCGTATCCTTCGATGGCCAGATCTTCGGGCGGATAGGAGCAGATCGAGGGATCATCGAACCCTTCAAGCCATTCACCGGGGTGCCGCTCGCGCCTGCGCTTGAGAAAACCCAGGTGCGACAGCCCCTTGTGGCGTTTCTGGCGGGGGCGGAAACGGATCTGGCGGCTGCCCCCCCAGATCTCTTCGGGCGAGATGCTGATCGTTGCCAGGTCGCTCTCGACGTTCTGCCAGGGATGGAAGGTAGCCAGACGATAGAAGGCGTAGGCGAAGTTATCGTCGACGCAGCCTCGGGCGGCGGCCAGAAGTTGAAACAGGTCGGGCAGCAGCATACCGCACGACAGGGCGTAGTTTCGCGCAAAGCGGAAGAAGGCCCGTTTCTGCCAGACCCGGATGGTTTCGCCGGTCTCCTGACGATACTGCCGCGCCGCCTGACCGAAGAGCAGATAGATGATGCGCTGCCGATCGGGAAATGTGCCCTCCGACCCCAGGCGACGGGCGCTGCCCCGGATGGCATCGTCCAGCAGCCGCTCCTCGGGGATATCCTGCCTGCCGCCGTTAATAAGCTCCAGCGCGTGAAAGCGTTTGCGCAAGCCGTTCGCCTGCTCGACAGGTTCGGCGGGCAACGCTGAGCGCCGGTATTCGTAGATCGCCGCGAGAAACGGGAACTCGGCCATGATCTCGCGGCAGGAATCCGGGTGCAGATTCCAGACCGTGACCCCGTCGCGCCGGATCCGTTCCAGCGGCGCGGCCTGCGGGAGGTCGAACATACCCCGGATCCGTTCCAGATGCGCCATGCCGCAGATAAACAGTATGCGCTCATGACGCTTTGACAACTGCTGCAGGCGAAAGGCCATGCCCTGTTCACGGCGCAAGTCCTCCCGTCCGGGAGATTCCTTGCCTCTCGCGCCCAGATATTCGCGGTAATAGGCCGTCAGTCCGATGCGGCAGATGCTGTAGGAGTCGGGCAGATGATCGGGGATGCGGGGATACCCGTCTATGTCCAGATCGATCAGATGGAGAGGTATGTCTAACTCCAAGGCTTGTCGGCCCCCCTCAACCAGGGGGTCGGCGGACTCCACCAGCAGATAGGTTGTCCCGGTTGGTTTTTTACCGGCACCGCTCGGATAGCTTATGACCGAGACCTGCGGCAGCCTGCCCAGCGCCCTCAGAAATGGTGCTTCGAGGGTTGCAGGGAGTTCTATGGCAATTGCATCCGGCCTGATCTGCCGTACAGCCTGACGCACCAATTGGGCAAACTCCATGCGATAATGCAGTACCGGCAGGGCATGGATCGGGCCGAAATGCTCCAGGTACAAGCGGTGCGGCATCGGTCAGCCCAGGTATGGCAGGGCTTCATCGCCCAGTATGCGTTGGACAGAGAGCTTGAGAAGGTCGGTGGCTGGCTGCGAACCTGCGGCAGCCATCTTGAGGGCGTAGCGCGCGATGTTGATGCCGTCCCGCACGGAATAAAGCTCATCCGCACGGTGGGAACGCTGGAGGAAGGTTACCACGTAGGAGAGAATCTCCCCGTCGGAAAACGGCAGGTTCTCCTTCAGAATCTGCAGTTCCTCATCGGCCTCGGGAAAATCTATGTAGATCTGTGGTTGCAGGCGGGAGTGAATGTATTCGGGCAGCTCGAAGGTCGAGGCATCCTCGTTCATGGTGACCACAATCCGGAAATCCTGCTGAGCCGGGATGCGCAGGCCGGTGACGATCGATTCCACATAGCGGCGGTCGTCCAGCAGGGGCGCCAGGGAGGCCCAGGCCTTTTCGCTCATGCGGTTGCCCTCGTCCAGAATCAGCACGCCGCCTGACAGCATGGCCGATACAAGAGAAGACGCGCTGTACTGGATTTTGCCATCCGGGCCGATCACCGGCGAGATGATCAGGTCCTCGGGCCGGGTGTCCATGGTTGCCTGGTAGAGGAATACCGGCCGGCCCAGGCTTATGGCAGCGGCGTACGCCAGGGTGGTTTTCCCGACCCCCGGCTTGCCCACCAGTCGCGGGTTGAAGGGGATGTCACGCTCATCAATGACCATCCAGGCCGCCAGCAACTGCCGCAGCAGTTCATCCTGCCCGACCCATTTCAGGGGGAGTTCCACGGAACCGGCCAGAGAGAGAGTTATGCCGTCAATGGTTGTCTGCTTCATATCGATTTCCCTATCCTTAATTTTCTTGTCACGTATCCTGCCGACCCGTTGTAACGCACCCCACGGGATGATGCAAGAGAGATTGCCTCTGCGCAAAAAAACTTCCTTCGCTTTCATTCTGTGGCCGGCCATGCTATAAAGGCTTCCATGGAGAGATCCGGCTTGAAACACCGGTATCAGACGGGAGGCATTGCCATGCTTAAAGAAAAAATTATGAAAATGGTGTTCAACCACAAAATGGAGAGGTACGCCCGAATGCTCAAGCTCGAAATCAGCAGGGATGACAAGTCCATTTTACTGGAAGTTCTGCCGAATGGCGAAAGCAACCCGATCCAGATCACCATCGGACACTACGAAATTCTGACGGGTGAAAAGAATGGAATCCGAATCAGCCATATTCGTACCTCACGGCAATGGATGACGGAACTGATCCAGACCCTTGCTCCCGAGCATTTCATTGCCTTTGAAAATGTCAAGCTGTTGAAACTGATCCTCTGAGCGGAAGACCGCTAGAACCTCTTAAAGTATTGATATTGTTTGAATTTACCCCCCCCCCCCCCTGACTTCACCTCAAAAATAAACACAGTTTTATTAAAAACAGTATTGACTTGTCCGCGATAAAAAGGCTATCAGTGTTATTCGTCGTGTACAATTTTCCCGTCAATAATCTGCATTAATCTGCACAACCGATCATCATGTTAACACCTTGAAAGGAGTAATGAATATGGGTAAAACAGGGGTTTTTTTCAAAGGTTTGCTCAATGGTGTGGCAACGATGCTGAATGCAAGCGGTTCCGCACTCGTTTCCATGTATGACACGGGGGAGTTTGTGGTCAATCGTGCCCGCACGGCTGTGCTTCCCTGCGAAAAAGCACGGCTTGAACGGAGGATAAAAGAGTACGGCACCAGAATACTGGCTCTCCAGTATGAGATCGGCAAGGAAAGCGCCCGCTGTTCGGATCCCTCCGAGGTGGTTGAATCGCTGGAATTGCGGGCCAATATCGCGAGGGTGAGGGATTGCGAAGCCGAAATTGAAACAATGAAGCGGCGTCTGCTCGAAATTGCCGAATCAAAAGAGGCGGCCAAAGCAGAGAAGAAGGCGAAAAAAAATAAAAAAAAGAAAACGGCCCCCGCCACAGTGACACAGGAAACCGCCGATGAATCCCCGGTAGCCGAAGCTCAGACGGTTGTTTCCCCGGCAGTCGAAGCGCCTGCCGTGACCGAAGAGGAGCCAGTCGCTGAAAAGAAGGAGGATGCTGATATATGTCAGGCCTCTGACTGTTCCTGTGGCACCCATGCTTCTGCGTGAGCGTGCCGCTCACCGGCGCGTAAAATTTACAGACCATCCACGTAACTCCTTATACTGATAGTGCTTGACTTTGAGTCGGCCATATTTTAAAACGGTACACTCAAAATATTGCCGTGGAGCACGTAACGCATGGAAGCACTGGATGAAAAGAAGGAAAAGCTGTTCCGCAAGATACGTGAGCGGGAGGAACATCTAAAAAACGACCGTCTTTTTGTGAATTCCACGCTTGATATCGTATTTGCCATTGATACCACCGGCAGCATGGATCCGTTCATAAACGAGGTTCAGGACAACATCCACCGCATCATCGAAGACATCCTCGAATTCTCGCAGGGAGTCAGAATGGGCGTTGTTGCCTACAAAGATCACGGCGATGAAGGCGAAGACGAGTTTTATCTGACGAAAATACTGCCGCTGACCTTTGATAAAAAAGAGATCATTCAGTTTGTCCGTTCTCCCGATCTGCACATCGGCGAGGGGGGTGACGGCCCGGAAGCGGTTGAATGCGCCCTGTATGAAGCTGTTAACTTCAACTGGAGTTCATCGGCTCCCAAGGTCGTGGTACTTGTCGGAGACAAGCCTCCGCACGGTGTCATCGACAGCTTTCGCGCCTGTAACCGGATGCGCGATTACCGCAAGGAAGTCGAGGCGCTGAAAAACAAGGGGGTCAGGATTTATCCGATCCTCTGCAACAAGATCCAGGAGACCGAGGGCAGCTTCCGCTGGATGGCGCAGGAAACGGGGGGAGAGTTCATCTATCTCCACGAGATATCCAACCTGAGTGACCTGCTGATCGGGATCTGCCTGAAGGAGACCGGTAAATTGTCCCTGTTCAAGAACAAGCTGATCGCGTACGGCGAGACCTTGCGGATTGAGCATATCAAGCTGCTTGAATAACGGCTGTTCGAAAAAGGAGCCTGTTTTGAATACCAAAAATTCAACTATGACTTCCAATGATTTTGCCGATCACGAAAACGGTCTGGCGCGGGTCGGAAAATACACCGCGGCCACGCTGGAGTTTGCCAGTCTGGCTGCCTCGGGGATATACAAGGCAGGCGAGGCGGGCTTCAGGCAGCTTTTTACCGGCAAGAAGTCGTCGAAGCGCAGTGAGAGCGTTCCAAAGGTTATGAAAAATGTCTTTGTGGAAACGGTTAATGAAACTGCCTTGGCCGAGAGGCTTAATCCATCGGGCGTCGCTTCGGTGTCCGGTCTTGAAAAGATTGCTGATCTGGAAAGAATGATCGAGATCGAAAAACGGATCAATCTGAAAAAGATGGCTGATCTGGAAGGGATGATCGAGCTTGAGAAGCGGAACAACACTGAAAAGATAACCGAGTTGGAGAAACTGATCAATCTGGAAAAAAGAACCGACCTTGAGCAGCGCAACGACCTCCAGAAAATGATCGATCTGGAAAAAAGGAACAATCTTGAAAAGGTGCATGAGCTGGAAAGCCGGATTGAGATAGAGAAACAGAATAATAGAGAAAAGATGAACGATCTTGAGAAGATCGCCGAGCTTGAAAAAAAGATCGAGTTTGATAAAATTGCGGAACTGGAAAAAAGAATTACAAGGGAAAGCAGGGCTGACGGGAATACAGCCGACGCGGGCAGGGTTGTGGGGCTTGAAGGCCGGATCGAACTGGAACGGATGACCAATCTCCAGAAGATGAGTGAGCTTGAGAGCAGGCTTGAGCGCGAGAGCAGGAGTATTCTTGAGAAACTGGTGGACCTTGAAGCCAGGATTCATCCTGAATCAGCCGCCTCCTCGTTTTCGACCCTGTCGAGCAGTTCCGACATTGAAAAGATCGTCGAGCTTGAAAAGCGGCTTGAGCAGGAAAGAAGGAACAACCTGGAAAAGCGGCTTGATCTGCAGAACAAAATTGAAACGGACAAAAAGAGCAGCTCGGAAAAAATAAGCGTACTGGAAAAACGCCTGGCCAGCCTTGACGGGAGGCTGCAGGCGATTGAAAACAGAGGCCCGCACTCCCTTCATGTCATGGCTGAAATGGCGGCCATCGACAAGGCTCGCGCTGCTGAAACCCAGGAACTGGAAAGGCTGGTGGTTCTGAAGGCCAGGGATGAAAGCAAAGCGTTGGAAGCTCAGGCCGAACAGGGGCGATTGGCGGCACTCAAGGCGATAGAAGACCTCAATGCTGCCGAAGCAGCGGCGCTAGTGGCTGAACAGGAACGCAACACGGTATCGGGGACGGTGACGTCCGCACCACCGAAAAAAGGCGTCGTAAAAAATGCTGCCTGGAAGAAAGAGCAGGAACGGCTGGCCGCGGAAAAAGCCGAGAATGAACGCCGCGCTGCACTGAAGGTTGAAGAGAGCCGCAAAATTGCCAAGGCTGCGGCGGCGGTTGCCGAGGAGGCGCGGGTAATCGCACAGAGACTGGAAGAGGAACGCCTGGCCGCAGCTGCCGAGGCCACTGAAAAAGCCCGTACGAAATTCGCGGTTCTTGGCAGGCAGAGTATTTTGGGCGGTCTGGTCGAAACCAATAAAACATACCATGAAAATAAATCCGTTTCTGGAACTAAAAAAACAAAGGGGGGAACACTTAAATGAGTGACGTGACCGCTGAGAAAGAATCTTCTGAAAGTTGTGGATGTTCATTTGTTGATGCTGACACCGTATACCGGGCTGGATCAATCGTTGGGAAAACGGCCGCCGGGCTTGGTCTGGGTGTCGTCGCAGGGATAGGCACGGTAATCGTGGCATCCGCTGTTGAGGTGCTGGTGCCGGCTTTTCTGGTATTGAAGGCTTTTGGGTTGACCGGTGGAGCGCTGGGCTTTTTACAGGGGCTCAAAAAAAGTTAATCGGCACGCCCTTGAGTGTACGTGAAATCCGTGGTATCTCATATATCTGTTAACACATTTCCCGCTGGGCCTTAAGTGCTTCAGTGCTGAGTAAAGGGAGGACGCAAATTATGGCTGAACAGAAGGTTTTGAATGTGGGGATTGATTTTGGCACATCAAAGAGTGTGATTGCCTGTGATAACGGCTTGCGGATATGTGTTCCGAGCTATGTCGGTTTTCCGAAAGACACCATATCGAAAAAAATGCTGGGAAAAGATGTGCTTTTTGGAGAGGAAGCTCTCAAGCACCGCCTGGCTCTGGACCTCTACAGACCCCTGGATGTGGGAGTTCTGAAGTATTCCAGCGAACCTGAGAAATTTCCGGCCGAATACCGGCAGACCACGGATATCGCCCGGCGCCTGCTGGAGCATCTGATCAATCTGGTAACCGAAGGGAAGCCGGAAGAATATTCGATCCGTGGCGTCATCGGAACGCCTGCCCTGGCGACCCAGAAAAATAATCAGGCATTGATCGAAATAGCGGAAGGCCTGCTGGATTCGGTTCTGATCGCCTCCGAACCCTTTGCGGTTGCCTTCGGCCTGAACATGCTGAATAACACGCTGATTATTGATATCGGCGCCGGCACGACCGACCTCTGTCGCATGCACGGTTCCTTCCCGACGGAAGAGGATCAGATTACCGCCAGCAAGGCTGGCGACTATGTGGACCAGGTGCTGTTTAGCCTGGTGGCAAACAAGTATCCGGAAGCAAATTTCACCGTCAACATGATCAAGAATTTCAAGGAAGACAATGCGGTTATTTCCGGCAATGACGAAAAATTGCTGATAACCCTTCCGATCAAGGGCAAGCCGACCGAGCTTGATGTGACGGACGAGCTGAAGCAGGCCTGTCGTTCGATAGTTGTGGAGATTGTGGCCGGTATCGATCACCTTGTCTCCACCTACGATCCGGAGTTCCAGGACGAGTTGAAGGAAAACATCATCCTTGCCGGTGGCGGCAGTCAGATCATCGGCTTGCGCGAAGAGATCGAGCGGCATATGAATGAGAGCCTTGGTTATGGAAAGGTACGGAAAGTGACCGATTCTGTCTATGCCGGGGCTAATGGCGCGCTGATGCTGTGCAAGGAGATGCCAGAAGAGTACTGGTCCGAATTGAATCAGCCTGCGTAAGTGTCTTTTCAAAAATTAGAACTGGTACCGTATATGAAATATCTGGTTTCGCTCATTTGCCTGTTCCTGTTTCTGGCGGTTATCTTTCTTGACCAGAACAGCACCCCTGTGCCGATGAAGATCATCATCGGGAACCCGCACGGGATCAGGCTCAGCCTGATTATCATAGTCAGCATGCTGATTGGAATGCTTCTGGCAATTGGCGGCATGCTGCTGATTAAAAAAGTGCAGACAAAGAACAAGAGCTAGCACGAAAAACTGCGTAAAATAACGAATGAAGGGTGGTAGTATGGCTGCAGATTTGAGGTATAACCTTCAACATGTTGGAGACACTTTTGCCAGTGTGCTTGAAAAAACGGTTGATCTGGCAAAAAACAGCGCGCGCGGCATTTTTGTGACCTATGACATCAATAGACTCGAGCGCACCAAGCGTAATCTGCTCCGCGAAATAGGCGGGCGGGTGGCGCACCTGGCGAGCGAAGGCCTTACCGATGTGAGGCGGGATGACAAGCTTGCTTCGCTTATGGCCGAACTCGCTGCTATCGACAAGGAAATTCAGTCCCATCAGGTCAAACGTGACGAGATGCTGAAGTCGTGTTCATCCAGAACGCCTGCCACCGAATGTTCCTCTGAAAATCAGACAAAGGAGTAAACCATGTCAAAAGTCCTGTTGGGCGTTTTTGTAGGCGTTTTTGTGGGTGCCTTCACCTATGAGCTAATCAACAAGCTGAATCCGGATCTGGTCAGAAAATTTGAAGCCAAGGCCTCTGAAAAAATCAACGATCTGCTCGATACCGAGAGTGAGAACGTGGTGCGACCGGCCTGATGAAGTACATAAAGCATTTGGCAAATCCCATATTCATGTTTCTGTTGGTCTGTACGTTTGCCTATACCTATTTTTTCTATCTTGGCGACAATGGCCCGCGCAAGAAACGGGATGCTGAGAATGGGAAACCGGTCAGGGTTGTACCGAATCCGGTAGTTTCTGTTGGAACACAGCCAACCGTGGTAGACGCCAACCCCTTTAACTTGCGCGGCAAGCCCGGACAGCCCGCTCTGGATGCTGACAATCCATTCAGTATACGCACTGCGCAACCGGCGGTTCCGGCACCGGACGAAGAAAATCCCTTCAACCTCGGAAGAGGCAGGGGGCAGATGGCCACTCCGGGGGGAGAACAGTTCTTCAACCAGCAGAATCGCCAGCACCCTCTGGTCATGCCCGAAGAGAATCCCTTTGCCCCCACGCGACGCAAGAAGGTCAATATGCCTCCGAGCCAGGCCCAGAATCCCTTCGGTGTGGCACCGGCAGCGGCTGTGCCACAGGAACCGACCGGTAAGTTCGTGCTGGAAGGACACTGGATCGGGCTGGAGGTGATTCCCCTTACTCCGGCCATCGCCAAGGCCAATAATATCCCGACCAACATCCGGGGTGTGCTTATTGACGAGGTCACGCTGGTGTCCGCCAATGCTGGTATCCAGGCGGTTGACGTCATAACCGCCATCAACGACGCGCCGGTAGTTGACCTGCGCTCGTTCAGGCTGGCCACAAAGCCGGTAGCGCTTTCCACACAGGCGACGGTCACCGTTTATCGCAACGGAACCTACCGGAATATCCCCGTCGTTGCGGCCGAGGAACTTGGGATCGCACAGTTGGAAGGCGCCCCTATGATACTGGCGACCGCCCGCAGTCCGCATGCTTATTACGGCCCGTGTGTAAACTGTCATGCCATTTCAAAAACGCCTACCAATACCAACCAGATGGCGAAAGATATGGGCGATGCGCTCACAAAGATTGCGCCAAACATTCGTCGGGGAACTCTCGCCCCTCACCGGGACAGAGGCGCCTGTAGCACATGTCACGTAATTCTCTGACCCCGTGCGGTAGCACAGAAACGTCGGAATGTATCGCCTGCTCGAAAAAAGTAGGCTGGTTTGCCGTCTATGCCAACCTTGCTCTGGCACTGTTCAAGGCCTTTATCGGCTATATCAGCGGCAGTAAGGCAATACTGGCCGACTCGCTGTTCTCGTTCAAGGACTTTGTGACGTCCCTGGTTGTCGTTGCCGGCATCAAGGTATCCGGGAAGCCGGCTGACGAGAATCATCCCTACGGGCATGGCAAGATAGAGTTCGTTGCGATGCTGATCATGAGCATCCTGCTGATCATCGCAACCACATTTTTGTTCATACATTCCGTCAAAGGGATCTGGCAGAGTTTTCACGGTGAGACCTACGTCCCGAAGTTTATTGCCTTCTGGGCGGCAATAATTTCTGTTATTGCCAACTACAAGATTTCGACCTATCTGCAATGCGTCGGCGAGAAGCTCAAAAGTCCGGCGGTCCTGGCTAATGCCAAGCACAGCCATTCTGACGCAATCTCATCGGCGCTGGTTGCGGGTGGTGTACTCGGCACGCGTCTCGGTTTCTTTTTTCTCGACCCTCTGGTGGCCGCGGTTGAAACCGTTGACCTCATGCGCCTCAGTATTTCCATGTTCAAGGAATCGCTGCACGGTCTGTTTGATGCTTCTGTCGATGCGGAAATTCTGGGTAAGATCGAAGCAACCGCGCGGCTGGTTCCCGGTGTTCGTAGGGTGTCGCGGGTGACAGCCCGCCAGTTGGGACAGAGCATCTGGATTGATATTACGATAAAGGTAGATCACCACCTCAGCCACCAGGATGGGCATTTGATAGGCCTCCATGTCAAGGAGAGTCTTCACGGCCTGTTCAATAATGTTTCGGGAGTTCACCTGACCGTAGAACCATTCATGCCATGAACGAAAGTAACTGGCTTGCAAAACTTTTTTCGGTCAGCGGAGCATCATTCAGTTCTATCCAAAGTAATGTCCGTGAGTTGTTGCGCAACTATGATCTTGAGCATGGCGGAAAGCCGAGACGCTATGCCTCGTATAACGTCAGCAGCAGGCTGATCAGGAAGGCAGCCTTCAAAACGGGAGCTTTTGGCGGCTTGGTAAGCGCGCCGGCAACTCTTCCGGGTATCGGTACACTGGGCACTCTGTTCGTGAGTATCAGCGCTGACATGGCCTATCTGATCAGGACCCAGATCGAGCTCTGTTACGCCATATCCGTTGCCTATGACGTGGAGATGGATCTGGACGAGTTAAAGGCTGTGACCGTTGCACTGCTCGGTTTTTCCGGCAGCGCCGAGGCGGTCAAGGGGGTTGCGGCCCGGAGTCTGCGCAGCGTTATTGACGAGCTTACCAGGGTCTACATAAGCAAGGGAGTCCCTGATTCGGCGGCAGAAATTTCTGCCAGACTGTTGCCACGATACGCCGGAAGGGCATACAAAATACTCCCGTTTCTGGGAATGCCCCTGTCCGCGTCCATAAATATCACGTCTACCATGATGGTAGGTAATCAGGCCCGTAAATACTTCAGCACCTGGGAAGAATTCCCGGAGCCTCTGGCGGAGTAATCAGGTTTGAAAATTACCAGGCTGCATGTCATGTTGTTCGCACTTTCGTGGTGTTGTATCGCTTTGCCGGCCCGGTTGGTTCATAACGAGTTCGTGGATGAAGAACACCGTCTCCACATCGCTTTTGGCAAGCTGGAAGTTGAAAAGAAACGCCGCCAGGAGCTGGTTGCTCAATGTATCGAAGCCGTGCAGAGCTATCGGGATCTGGAACAGAGGATTCACCGTAAGATCGTCGAACTGAACGGCCAGACCCATCGACGCGGGACGGTCGCTCTCAAGACTGAGAACCTCACCAGCATCATTGGCCTGATTGGTGAAATGGAGATACTGCTGGAGCGGTTTCCGACTCTGCGATCAAAGGATCCCTATGCGCTTTTGATGGAAACGATCCAGCACGCGGGTCTGCGGGTCACGAACGCCCGCTTGGAGTTTAACAAGAGAATCTACGAATACAACGTAATGTGCAGGATGTTTCCCTATCGGGGCTTTGCCATGATTTTCGGGTTTGACGAGGTCTTATACACGGACCATCTGGGGCACAAGGCATTGTAGTGTTTATTGGAGCAATCGCTTGAACCACGTATTTGCAACGAAAAAGGACGTATGAAATTTCCCGAATGTGAAAGCTGCGGCACTAAATCGGCGCGATGGAGCTTCGTCGGTAACCTGCTTGCCGCTATCTTTAAGGTTGTGCTCGGAACCATTACGGGCAGTAAGGGACTGGTGGCTGACGGGGTGCATTCCGGAGCGGACGCCCTGTCCTCACTGTTGATCCTTGTGGCGCTCAACATTTCCGGTCGCCCGCCAAGTGAGCGTCACCCGTTCGGCTATGGCAAGGTGGAGTACATCAGCACCCTCTGCGCCAGCCTGTTTCTGTTTGTGGGCGCCAGCAGCATTTTTGTCGATGCGTTGCACACATTCGGACAGGGTGTGCAGAAAGTCCCCTCAAATGCTGCCTTGCTGGCTACTCTGCTGTCACTGGTATTCAGTTATCTCATGTATACTTCCAACAAGTGCGCCGGCACCCAGCTCGGCAGTCCGGCGCTGCTTGCGGATTCAAATGAGAGTAAGGCCGACAGCATTTCGTCACTCGCCGTTCTCTGTGGGCTTATCGGCACCAAGATGGGTTTTGTCTACGCTGATACGGCAGCAGCGGCCTTTGTATCGCTGTTCATCTTTCGCATGAGCGTAGAGATGTTTTTTCAGGGGATTCACGGCCTGATAGATACCGCCATGGACAAAGAGGACATTGACCGTATTACCGTCGTGAGCCTGACCATCGACGGCGTAGAGGGGGGGTCAGATCGGTAAAGAGTCGCCGCATGGGCCAGAAAAGCTGGGTTGATATCATCATTGATGTATCCATGAAGAAGAGTGTCCTGGATACCCATATCATCTCCGAACACGTACGCGAACTTATTATGGAAAATGTTGACGGAATTGCCGGTGTATCGGTAAGTACCTTTCCCATCAACAAATGGGGGATAGGCATTTGATTCGAAATCCGGAAGAGGTAAGTGAACTATGCGGGATGCTGTCGATGGTTTTGTTTGTTTCGGCCAATGCCTATTATCCGGCGAGACTGATAGCAAACAGGTTCAAGCCATGGTCGCGTGAAACAACCCTTTTTTTCAAGAAGTATCTTGATATCCACATGCTGCTCAACCTGATTGCACTGTTTACGTTGACTCTGCACGGCCACTATGCACCGGCAGATGAGCGTAACATTATACTTTCAGCCAGTTTCGTACTGACAGTCTGGCTGGTGTTCGCCGGTTTGCTGATGCGCTACAATGTCTTCCACAGCATGAAAAAGCAGATGCGCCTGATCCACACCCAGCAGACCCTGTTCGTAGTCTGGCTGATTCTGATACTTCTGGGACATTCAATCGGTTGAGCGAGAGCCACCGGTTTCAACCTACACTAACAACATCTTACGGAGGCAGGCATGGATTTAAAAGTTGATTTAAGCGAGTTCCAGTATTTTTTCAAGGTTATCTCCAAAAACACCGTGAAACTGATCGACAAATCGGTTGATGCCTACAACAGCATGTTGGAGCTTGATCCCGAAGAGTCGAAAGAGATTCACCTGGGCATGGGAGAAAATCTGGAAAAAAAGGGGAACTACGAAGGAGCCATCAGGATCTATGACAAGATTCTGCTTACCGACCCGAATAATGTCTCCGCACTCTTCAAACTGGGAAAAATCTACACACAACTGGGGCTGCTCAACAAAGCCATCGAAGTGCTGAGAAAGGTAACCGTTCTTGACAGAAACTTTGCCGAGGCATTCTATCTGCTCGGCTCGGCGCTTTTTTCCGTCGATGAAAACAGGGAGGCGCTGGACGCCCTCAACCGTGTAATAGAGCTTAATCCGGGCAATGCTGATGCTTTCTACAAACTCGGCCTTATCAACGATGCACTTCTCAAGCCGGATTCCTCAATTGAGGCATACCTGAAGGCCATCACCTTCCGGCCGGATTTTGTCAAGGCTTACCAGAGTCTCGGATTTGCCTACGAAGCAAAGGGTATGCGGGATGAGGCGGTTAAATACTTTAAGAAATCGCTGGAACTGGAAGAGAAGAACAAGTAATTCAACCGCACCATTTACCATACAAAGGGAAATAAACTTCAAGGAGGAGTTCACATGTTAAGCATCGTTTTCGGTCTCATTGCAATCTGCCTCGGCTTCTGGGGTCTGATCAAGTACTGGTGGTACATGGTCGATCTGCTGGTCGCCATTCTGCCCCTCGTTCTGATATTCAGCGGTATCGTCGC
>CAIPTY010000016.1 GCA_903868145.1 uncultured Desulfuromonadales bacterium
GATTCGACGGCAGCGGTCAGGGGGTAGCACCCCAGGGTACGAAAGCGCACCGATTTGTACTGCACCTCCTCACCCGGTTTGAGTTCCAGCCGCTCGTCATCCACCATGATCAGCATGCCGTCCCGTTCCACCACCGGCCTGACGGCGGCATAGTAGAGCGGAACAATCGGAATATTCTCCAGATGAATGTACTGCCAGACGTCCAGCTCGGTCCAGTTGGAGATCGGGAAGACCCGGATGCTTTCTCCCGGTTTGACCCGGGTATTGTACAGGTTCCAGAGTTCCGGGCGCTGGTTCTTGGGATCCCACCGGTGGTTGGCACTGCGAAAAGAAAAGATACGCTCCTTGGCACGCGATTTTTCCTCATCCCTGCGGGCGCCCCCAAAAGCGGCATCGAACTTGTAACGGTCAAGCGCCTGTTTCAGCCCTTCAGTCTTCATGACGTCGGTGTAGAGCGCCGACCCATGGGTGAATGGGGAAATCCCCTTGCTTACCCCTTCCTCATTGACATGCACGATCAGGTCGAGCCCGCATTCGGCAGCCATCTTATCCCTGAACTCAATCATCTCGCGAAACTTCCAGGTGGTATCCACATGCAGGAGCGGAAAAGGGGGCGGAGCGGGATAAAACGCCTTACGGGCCAGATGCAGCATCACCGCCGAATCCTTGCCGATGGAGTAGAGCATGACCGGATTTTCAAATTCGGCGACAACCTCGCGGATGATATGAATGCTTTCGGCTTCCAGCTGTTGCAGATGGGTCAGATTTTTGTTCATTTAGTTTCTCCTTAAAGGCCTGACGGATGCGGATTTTGCGTCAGAGCAAGGCTGTCGAGTGATTACGCGGAGGCGTAGCAAAGCTACGCCGCACAAGTGATCCCGATGACTTACGCAGCTCTGGCGTAAAAGCCACATCCGTACTATTCAATCCAGCCGCCGCCAAGTACCCTCTCGCCGTCATACAGTACTGCGGCCTGCCCCGGTGTCACCGACGTCTGCGGAGTATCAAAGAGTACTTCAAAGCGATTATCGGCCAGCATCACCACCCGACAGGGGGCCGGTGTATGTCGGTATCGAATCCGGCAGGAGGCGCGAAACTCCGGTTCTGCCGGGCGACTGTTCCAGGTGGCTCGTCCCGCTGTCAACGAAAATTGTTCCAGCTCGTTCCGCTCGCCAACCACGACCCGGTTCTGCTCCGTATCAATGCGACGCACATGCAACGGCTGTTTCCAGGCAATTCCCAACCCCTTTCGCTGCCCGATGGTGTAGCGGTGCAACCCGAAATGGCGACCAATCACCGTGCCATCAACAGTCACAACCTCACCCGGCTGTTGCGCAACTCCGTGAGCCTCCAGAAAATTCACGTAGTCGTTGTCAGGAATGAAACAGATCTCCTGGCTCTCATGCTTTTGCGCCACCGGAAGGGCGTAGTCGGCGGCGAGCTTTCTGACAACCGTTTTTTCAAGCTGCCCCACCGGAAACAAAATCTGCTGCAACTGCTCCCCGGTCAGGGTAAAGAGAAAGTACGACTGATCTTTTTTGGGATCAAGTCCGGTCAGAAGCCATTTCCTGCCATGCTCATCTTCGGAAATGCGGGCATAATGACCGGTTGCCAGCAGCTCCGCACCCAGCTCTTTTACCTTTTTCAGCAGCAGGTCGAATTTGATCAGCTCATTGCAGCGGATGCATGGATTGGGGGTGCGACCTGCCGCATATTCGGCAATGAAATAGTCGATGACCTGTTCTTTGAACTCGGCCCGCATGTCGATTACCTCAAAGGGGATACCCAGCTTTTTTGCCACCCGTCCGGCATCCATGACATCATCAAGCGAACAGCAGGTTTTTACCCGGCAGCCGGGCTTTTTCTCGATCGGATCGTAGAGTTGCAGCGACACCCCGATCACATCGTACCCCTGGCTCTTCAGCAGTGCCGCACTGACCGAGGAATCAACGCCGCCGCTCATGGCTATGACAACACGTTTATTTTTGTCGAATTCACTCATCTTCGATGCAGCCCGCATTCCTTATGCTCCGGATTTTCCCACCACCACCGTCCCGCCCGAGCATCTTCTCCCGGCTCCACCGCCCTCGTGCATGGCGCACAGCCGATAGAGCGATACCCCTGACTGTAGAGGTGGTTTTTCGGCAGACGCTGCTCGTCGGAATAGCTGATCAGCTGTTCTTCGCTCCAGTCGAGCAGCGGATTAATTTTGAGGATGCCGCCGTTCAACTCGTCGTGTTCGAGAGCCTTCAAGTCATTGCGCGTAATACTCTGCTCGCGACGCATGCCGGTTACCCACCCCCGCAGCTCTTTCAGCGCCCTCGAAAGCGGCTTCACCTTACGAATGTGGCAGCAGGCGTGGCGTTTGTCCAGCGATTCACGGAACGAGAACAGCCCTTCGGTTCGCTCCAACTGTTCGACCTCCGCATGCGCGGGGAAGTACCAGTCGATTTTCAGACGATAGCGCTCCACCAGAGCATCGGCCACTTCGTAGGTTTCTTCGTTCAGGCGACCGGTATCCAGAGCGAAGAGGCCCAGATTGATCCCCGCTGCATGGGCGATATCAATAATGGCCACATCCTCCAACGAGAAGGAACAGGCCAGGGAAACCGGGCCTCCGGCCGCATCAATACCGATGCGAAGGATGTCGGCGGGTGAAGCCGCTGCTGGTAATTCAGGGATGGCCGAACTCATATCTGATAATCCTCCACAAACACCCTGACCTGCCGTGGCCGTACAAACACCTGTTCCCCCTGTTGCAGCCCCAGATTCTGGAAAACGTCGCGGGTCAGCTCAGCCTCAATATAGTCGCCACTGTCGTCGATGGAGAGGGTGACCCGGACCGCAGGTCCAAGTTTCAGGATATGTTTTATTTCAGCTTTGATAGCCGTAGGATCCTGCGGGCTCCGCTCAATCTCAATGTCATGTGAACGGACGTATGCGACCGCGTTTTCGTGTGCCTCATTCGGAGCGACACCCGGCTGATTGCTGCGGCCATGGAACAGGTTAACGTTGCCGAGAAAGTTGAGCACAAATGGGTTGGCCGGATGCTCATACACCTGATCCGGCGTACCTGACTGCTCGATCTTTCCCTTGTTCATGACAACGATCCGGTCGGCCACTTCCAGTGCCTCCTCCTGATCATGAGTAACGAAGACGCTGGTAACATGAATTTCATCATGAAGCTTCCGGAGCCAGCGGCGCAGCTCCGCCCTCACCTGGGCATCCAACGCGCCGAACGGCTCATCCAGCAGCAGCACCTGCGGTTCCACCGCCAGGGCGCGGGCCAGGGCGATCCGCTGGCGCTGACCGCCGGACAACTGGGCAGGATACCGCTTGGCCAAACCCTCCAACTGCACCAGGCGGAGCAACTCGCCGACCTTATTCTTGATGTCACCTTTGGAGGGGCGGGTGCTTTTGGGGCGGACATTCAGGCCAAAGGCCACATTATCAAAGACGGTCATATGCTTGAAGAGTGCGTAGTGCTGAAAAACAAAGCCGACCTTACGTTCACGCACATGACTTTTGGTCGTATCCTCGCCATTGAACAGAATCCGGCCGCTGTCGGGGGTCTCCAATCCGGCAATAATGCGCAGCAGTGTCGTTTTTCCGGATCCGGATGGCCCCAGCAGAGCGACCAGCTCACCTGAGGGGATAGTGAGGCCGACGTCGTTCAAAGCGATAAAGCTGCCGAACTGCTTGCTTATGTTTTCGATCACGATACTCATCTGGTCACCTGTCCAAAATTAGTCATTCTCAAACTGCTGCCGCACTTTCCACTCTGCCACCGACTTGATCACCAGTGTGATCAACGCCAGAAAAGCCAAAAGAGAGGCCACGGCAAAGGCAGCGGTATAATTATATTCGTTGTACAGAATCTCCACATGCAGCGGTACCGTGTTGGTCATTCCCCTGATATGTCCCGAGACAACCGAAACAGCGCCGAATTCACCCATGGCACGGGCATTACAGAGGATCACGCCATAGATGATACCCCATTTGATGTTGGGGAGGGTTACCCGAAAAAAGGTCTGTAGACCGGTAGCCCCAAGTACCAGGGCCGCCTCTTCCTCTTCCTTCCCCTGGGCCTCCATAAGTGGTATCAATTCGCGGGCCACAAAAGGAAAGGTAACAAAGA
>CAIPTY010000017.1 GCA_903868145.1 uncultured Desulfuromonadales bacterium
ACCCGCAAGCAGTGCCAGCCTTTTGGAAAGCTCACTGATGCGCTGGGTGTGCATGCCGGTTTCCTGGTCACGGAATTCGGCCGCCGTACCCAGCCGCAGGGATATCTCGTATTCGGCCCTCCGGGAGAGATCGAGAGCATCTTTCAGGGCGGAGGTCCTCTTGGCCACCTCCGACTCCAGAATATCGTTCATATCCCGTGACAGGTCGGAGAGTTTCTTGTTGCGTACCTGATTCATGACCCGCAGCCGCAATTCCTCACGGTTGAACGGTTTTGCAATAAAATCATTTGCTCCCAGCGTCAGTATCCGGGTAACCTCACGGCTGTTTCCGGTCACCGCCACGATCGGTATGTCGCGCCACTCCACGCTCTGCCGGACGTACTGGATGAATTTACGGCCATCCATGACCGGCATCTCGAGATCAACCAGCATGGCGTCGATTCCCGGATGCGCCTGCAGCATCTCAATGGCCTGCTGACCGTTGCCGGCCTTGATGGTCCTGCAATCCGTATCGGACAAAATGGCTTCAATGATCTCAAGAGTTAATGTATCATCATCAACAGTGAGTATGAGTACCTCATCAAGCATGATTCTTACTCGGAACAGTCATTGGACAAACTCCATTGCACAGCACTTCGGGTATCGGACGGCTGTCTGAGAGAATATTGAAATACTGTACGAAGGCAAGAAAAATGTATGCTACCATGACATTTCTTCGCGGTATGGCTCCGAAGGGAAACCAGTTCATCGCGGATCGGAATAGTTGCCGCACCCTGGAGGAATATTGATGGCTGATTTCAGCTCCCCTCTCAATACCACACGTTTCGCGCATCCGGATTCTTTTGCAGGATATTCAGGCGTCACGGCAGCGGTTAGTTTTGCGGTGCTGGCGTTCATCGGATGGCTTGATTATATCACCGGCTATGAGTTCGGTTTTTTCGTTTTCTATTTTATACCTGTGGCGATTTCCTCCTGGTACTGCGGGCGGAAACTGGGGCTTCTGGTCGCCTTCGGTTCGGCTGTTGTCTGGTATCTATCCGATAAATATACCCATCATCCCTATTCGCACTCCTATTTCATCTACTGGGAGATGTTCATACGCCTGCTCTCGTTTCTCACAACGACCATGACGATTTCCCGTATCCGCACCATGGTGCTGAATGAGGAACGCATGTTGTCCGAGTTGCGGGGTGTTAAGAGCGAGCTGGAGAGGTTGAAGCAGCGTGGATCGGGATGACCGGTGAAAGCCGAGTAGTAAGGATTATTGAACGCCTGATGGCTTGGGTTTGTATCAGTCTCGTCGTTTAAGCGGCACGAAGTTGCCCCGCCTGGTCTTCGGACAGATCGTAAGCCTTTTGTTGGACATTTTTCTTTTTCGCTTCCAAAATTTCAAAACAATCTATCTGGTGAAACTCTCGCAAAAGTCCAAAAAATCCCCTCCCCCCCTGGCGGGGGGTGAGTAGGATTGAGTGTGCATTTGGTTCCTTGATGAAGCATTTGGGTTTTCTTGGGGAAATATGGGCAGTCTCCCTCTTTTCCCAAATACACACCGGAGCCGAGATATAGTAACTTTCCATTTCGGGAGTAGAGAGGTGCCTTGACACCGCTGGGGTTTTGGCCTACGCTTAGATCGTTAGTAGACCCCGTAAACGGCTGGAACGACCCCTGACCTTCTCCAAAGGTAAAGGCTCCCCAGATTGCCCTGCGGGGTTTTCTATTTCGTATTGTCCATCTTCCCCTGCGCGATAACCTGTACCCGCTCCAATTTGGAATGGAAGGGCTTTTTACAACAGGGTTGCAATTTTCTCGCTGATCTCGGACGGTAAGCGTGCCGTCGATAGCGGATTTAAGCTGTTCACCGTTGGCATCGACAGATTTTGAAATGTTATCTTGCGTTTTCTTGACATCAGCCAACCATTACGCTAGTTTGACATCAATAGGGTCAGCCGATCCCCCGGCAGTGTTCCCCGATATTTCGAAGGCGGAAAGACGCTGCAATTGGCTGGCCTTATATATTTCTACGTCTGAAACAAATGCGCTGTGTAACTCGTTTTTCCCCTCCTTGTTGTATCTTCCCTTCAAATTTTGGACAGTATAGACAATACATTACTTTGACACGAGGCCACTATGCGCTTTTTCACCCGCAAAAAAGACCAGTCCCGACTGACCACTTCACAAAAGCCCCATCATATAGAACTTACCAGCCGTAATTATGAGGAACTTGAGGAGTGCGATGTCGCTCTCAAGTTTTGGCTTCCAGAAACCGTGGAAAAGAAAATCGACGAGATGTGCACATTTCAGGATACAAGCGCTTCCGATTTGATCCGTCAGATCCTTTTTATCCACCTGTACGGACGCTATGATCTTTTCGGTTTGATTGAGAGGCAGATAGAGACCTTCAACTTAAATCACATCCCCGCTGTAGTTATGGACATTCAAAATGACTATTCATGTTCAGAACCAGTCGAAAAGAATATTGCTGACTTTAAAGTCTGGATACCGGCAAAGATGAAAGCCGATATTCTTTTTCTTGCGCAACGCGCTGGAAAAAAGCCATCGGCATATATCCGGGAGGTTATCATCACCCATTTGTTCGGGCATCTGCCGCCAGATGGTGTTTCAATTGATATGCTTCCACCTGACGGGTATATTGAGGGCTTGGAATAAATTTAATTTAATAGGGGAAGTTATTTTGCAGTCAATTTCATAGCGTATTATTACATCCAATAGTATTCGATTACAGGATGTTTTCAGAAAATCGGATTTCGGGGTGATGCTGCTATGAACTTTGACCTACATGTATCAAGAGTGGCCTTTGACAGTGCGTTGAAACAGATTAAGAAAGCCAACAAGGGCAAAAAACCCTATGATCTTTTGCTTGAGTATGATGGTTCCTCCGTTCTTCTTGTCACACCATTCGTCACTATGCCGGTTCCGGCAACCGGCAGCGCCGATCTCATAATATCACTTCCAGGGCAGGTTATGGTGCGCATGTATGGCACCTTTCCCGTTGTCGAATCCTTACATTTCTCTTTAAGTGGCACGTCATTGAAAATTGGCAGACTGACCTTGCCTTGTACCGTTATCAGGTCTTGAGAGAAATGAATGCCGCATATTTACAGCCCGTACTTGAACTAGAGTGTAATCCGTATAGCGGCGTCGCCAGCGATGCAGCCAAGCGGATTGCCCATGATGTTACCAATTATTCTTATGAAGTTGGCAGGTCACCATTCGACTCAATGGATGTTTACAATACAATTCAGTCAAATTGGCATTTTTACAACCTTCCCGATTTGGATGAACCTTGTTGGTTTGTGACGGTTTGTGGATTTGAGCCTCTTGCATTAGGGAGCACAATGGTTGTGGTAATCACGATCTCAAACGGCAGAGTAGTATATTGCGGATCGGCAAATGATGAAGGCTGAAAGCACTCTATGACATCTCCCTCGGCAGAGACGAACTCGAATCAGCCCTCTCCAAACTCGGACTCATCGAAACCCCACCGCAGCATGAAGTCACGGTACCTGGAGATGGAAGCGCTCACGGCGAGTCCACGTTGGAAACATATGCCGAAGGAACTGCAGGCCAGGATAGAAAACTGGATGGCCAAGTGCCGGAAGCAGGGGATACACGAACTGTAACAAACTTTGACCCTTCTCAAGAAGGCGGAAGGAATCACCCATGACATCTCCCTCGCAGCAGACGAACTCAACTCCACACTCGCAGCACTCTGATGCATTGCCTCACCCGAAATCGCTGAAGGAATCGTATCTGACCTACAAAAAGATCAAGGCGGGGCCCCGCTGGAAGCACCTCCCGAAAGAGGTGCAGACCAGGATGGACAATCTCATGTCCCAAATGGAGAAGCAGGGGATACACGAACTGTAATCAAAACAGTCCGGGCGCCGCGCACAATATTGCTCTGGAAGGAGAGATAGATGGACAACACACAGACTTCCTCACTCGAAAGCTACAAGAAAGAGCTTCAAGCCAAGTACCGGGAGTTCCAGAAAGACCCGGAGGCATTCAAAAAGCAGCACACACAGAGTCAGCTGGAAGAGATGGCAATGGACATGAGGACGTTGAAAGTAGCCTAAAACAGGGGATTCACGAACTGTATGTAATCAACCTTGATTTTAGAGAGGGCACAACAGATGCAGAAAAACAACGAGCAGTCGACCTCCTTAACAGTTTCAATCGAGCAGTTGAAGCAGATGGACGATCTGGGTCTGGTGACGTTCTTCCGAAAACTGCCAGAGAACTGTATCGGAGAAAACCAGGTGGATCCATATTGGCTAACGCCATTAGCGCTGGACTCAGAACTCGAGGCGTATTTAACTTCGTCGGCCAACAAATCCATTCAGCTCGTGATCTCGCCGCAATAGCGCAGAGGAAATTTCGCACAAAGATCAGGTGATGTAGAAAATGATTATGAAAGGAATTCATTCGAGCCCGCAAATTTTATTGCTCATTAGAAACTTGCCCTATATACTCCGAAACTGAATTAAGATTTAATTAACCCTAGCCAGAAGATCAATCATATTGATAAAGGAGAACATAGAAATGGCAACAAATATTGCAAAAAAGTGTATGAGATCTTTGACCAAAATAAGCCCTGTTTTACTGATATTGGGCTTACTTCTATCAACAACCGGCTGTGTAAACCGTGCCACTGCATCGCTGACTCCCGAGGCAGACCTTAGCAAAATAAAGAGTTTTTACCTGATTCCGGGAGAAGAAGATAAGGATAACTACCTTATTATTCAAAGCAACTTACAAAAAAGGGGTTATGTTGTGACAACTGGACCGGAGATGCAGCCTCCCTACAAAGCTGATGCTGTTGTCCATTATGTTGATAAATGGATGTGGGACTTATCGCCATACATGCTGGAACTCACCATTACATTCAGAGATCCTCTTTATAACAAGCCTTTTGCAGTGGGTAACTCATTGCATACGTCTCTGACGCGTTTATCAGCGGAAGAAATGGTTGACGAAGTCCTGACAAATATTTTCGGCGCCAAGGCTGGCCCTGTTCAAAGCGATAAGGAATCCGAGGCCCCAAAGACCGACAAATAGCTTTTGCTAAAAGGATGTAAAAATGCGCCTGCTAATACTGATAGTTTTGAGCTTTGCCTTTATCGGATGTGCCACAATACCTGTCAAAAGCAGTACTCGTCTTGCGAATTACAATAAAATGATAGTAAAAAATATCAATTGGAAGGAAACCGCTGTCAGCGAGATCACCGATAAAGAACTAAAGCAATTTATCGACGCCCAGCCAAGATTGAACGAAATATTTCGCATTGAGTTCGCTAAACGTATCAAAGAAGTCGGCTATTTTGACACATTGGCTGATGACAGTGCCCAACCTGATAGCACTACTCTGATTCTTGAGCCCAAAATCTACACTCTCAAACTTGGGAGCTATATGCCCGGTGCCACCTTCACCGGGTTTTTAAAAACTTCCGAAGGCAAGATGATCGGGAGTTTCACCGCTGAGCGCAGGGAAATGTCGGCACATGGGTTGGAGACAATCGAAATACTAATGAAAGAATTAGCTGAAGATGCGGCCGCAAACATGCCTTTTACCAAGATAGTTAATTAAGGGAGCCAGCCTCTGAAACGCTCATCAAGGGCTGGTGCGGCGTGTTCCTTGCTCTGACAAGCTGCAAAGACCGGGTCATTAACCCGACCGTTACGCTTACAAGAATAAATGGGATACCCTGCCAAAATAGAGAGAAATTACCAACTAGGAAAATGGACGCCGACCCCCCAAAGAAACCGGGCGGGCGGGTCGTTTCTCGATCAGTTATCGCTAAAAAATCGGGAAGGAGTAAATATTTAATGCAAGAATCACTAGAATCTTTGGCGAAACGCCTATTGCGCGAGTGTATCGTCATAGCGACTCAAACCCTCTACTCCGAACAATTCGATATGGAATCTGCTGCCACAAGGCTGTCTCGCGGCCAGGCAGGAATTCCGCTTTTGCGCGCATACGTTGCTATCCAGACTGCGGCGCGATTGATAGAGCCTCTCACCGATAAAGATGTAGATTGTGCCTTTCATACCGTCCATCAGTGTGAGGTCCACTCCGAGACACCTGTGTTCCCGGAATTTCTAGAAGTACACAAAGACTTAGCTGAGTATTTCTGGTCCATTCAGCATATTGCCATTCTCCGAGGCAAGTTGGCCTATCAGAACGACGAGTATTCTTACGAAGGGCTGCTCTACAACCTCCAGCATTCAAACAAAGGCCCTGCCTCAAGTGAACAGCGCGCCAAGTTTGAGCAAATCTGTAAAGAAATTGCTTCTCTCAACCAACAGATCGAACAGAATGAACTGAAGGCATGGAAAGAACTGGACATAGAAGAATATCAGCGTTACAAGGACGAGCTTGAGGCTCGTGCATTACAGACCGAAATCAATGCTATCGAAGATGATACTATCAGCCTTGAAGGCGCTGAAGTAATCTCCATGCTCGATGCAAAATTGAAAGCGTTGTTGCAGAAAGCTGAGGCATCTGACTAACCGAAGGCATTGACAAGAAATAAAATTTACAAGTGCGGCCTAAAGCTCTGGGTAACCTTTGGGGATGCCCTTCATATTTGGAAATTCCGGGGACAGTTTACAAAACTCCCAATGCTCCCTGTACCAGTCAGAATCCTAACGCCAAACGCTGCACATCCGGCACCGCAGTAACAATAAACTCCCCCGCTATATTTCCATTGACATAGAGAAATTATTTCCCTATTTTTTCTACATGGGGAAAATATTTACTGGCAATGGGTGGATACTTAAAGTGCAAGGGGCGGAGCATCCGCCGGTGCATGTCCACCTGCTTCATCCTGACGGTAAAGCCGTACTATTCCTTGATGGTGCCGCTATCAACTCCGGTGTCCCATCCCGTATTCTTGCCGAAGCTGCTGCATGGATCGCCGATAACAGCTCCATCGTCACTGCAGCCTGGCAAGCGATGGGAAACCCTGAAAAGAGGTAAGAAATGAAAAAACAGACCCCCCGGCTACAGAGCGTGACCGTTCTTCCTGATCTTGTTGTTTCCGCAACTTTCACCGACGGAAGAGCAGCAACCGTCTCCATGCGTGAGGTAATAAAGAACTATCCGGCCCTTGCGCCGCTGGGCTCCGCCGAAGAATGCGCTACTGTCCAGATTGCCGACTGGGGCTTTACCCTGGAATGGAACTGCGGAATGTCTCTCGATTGCGACCGTTTTTTCGAGCTGTCTCTTGAACAATCCGACATGATTGAAAATGTCCGCTTTCGCCAGTGGCAGGACAGCCACGCACTTTCTCTTGCTGAAGCAGCCAAAGCAATCGGGCTTTCCCGCCGTACCATCAGCCAGTATCGTACCGGAGCCCGACCGGTTCCCCGTGTGGTCGCTCTTGCCTGTAAAGGGTGGAGCAGTGACGACATTAAAAAAGCAGCGTAGGTTCTGTCAGTTTACTTTTGTTGACAGATTGCAAAACATATTCTACCTATGGTGCATTTCGATGCCGAATCGGCAAACACTTCACACAAAAGGAACCAGACCTCATGAACGTATCAACAGCCATTCTTGAGCGCAGAGCCGAAAAAATGTTTGACCCCGCTTTCACCATCAGGGATGATCAGGTCGGAGAGCTTCTGGAGAAGGCGTTATTGTCGCCGACCGCCTTCAATATCCAAAACTGGCGTATCATCCGGGTGAAGGATGCCGCCCTGCGCCAGAAGATTCGTGAGGTGGCCTGGAATCAGGACAAGGTAACCGATGCTTCGCTTCTGCTCGTGCTGTGTGCCGATCTGAACGCCTGGGTGAAAGAGCCTGCGCGCTACTGGTCCGGCGCACCACAGATGTATCAGGATATCCTGATACCGGCAATCGATGCCTATTACCGTGACAAGCCGCAGGTTCAACGGGACGAGGCGATGCGCTCATGCGGACTTTTAGCAATGAGCATCATGCTGCTGGCTCAGGAGCAGGGGTGGCACTCCTGCCCCATGGATGGATTTGATTTTGATGCGGTGGGAAAACTGATCAATCTTCCGGACGATCATGTTATCAGCATGATGCTCGCGGTCGGCAGACGTACCCAGGACTCATTCCCCCGTACCGGCAAGCTGCCGCTGAATGAGCTCTGTTTTGAAGATACATTCTGATTTTAGGCAGATGTTCTGTTCAGGCACGCACCAAAGGTTTTCCGGAGCATGAACATGGGTATAGACCCCCCACATTTTGTCGCCTGTCACGAGTGCGACCTGCTCCTGAAGGAAATCCCGCTTCTTCCCGGCGGGGTCGCGGTCTGTTGCTGCTGTGGCGCGTCATTATACCGCAATACACCGGACAGCCTGCAGCGAACCATGGCATTCACCCTGACTGCAGTCATACTGTACGTCATCGCCAATGTGTACCCGATTCTGGGGATTGAAATTCAGGGCATCAGGAATGCGACCAATCTGATCGGAGCGGTTCGATCACTCTGGGATCAGGGGATGCATCTGATCTCTGTCCTGGTCGGCCTTACGACGGTACTGATTCCTGCCCTGCAACTTGCAACGATGGTCTATCTCATTCTGCCGCTCCTGATGAAGCGAAAACCGCCGGGCATTGCCCTCATCATGCGTGTGCTGAATGTCATCAAGCCGTGGGGCATGGTCGAGGTATTCATGCTGGGGGTGCTGGTGTCACTCGTGAAACTGAAGGATTCCTCCATCATCATACCGGGTGTTGCCCTCTGGTCATTCGGCGGGTTGACCATCCTGCTGGCCGCCGTTGCCACCTCGTTCAATCCACGGGATATCTGGGAACATCTCGACGAACAGTCTGAATCCGGGGAGGACAGATGCGCAGAGTGATACGGAGACGGGTGGGGCCAATAGCTTCGGAACTGGGGCTTCATTCCTGTCATACCTGCGGGCTTGTTTCGGATGCAGCGGACGGAGGGCACTCCCATGTCCAACGCTGCCCGCGCTGTGAATCCAGGCTCCATGATCGAACACCCAATAGTGTCGCCCACTGCTGGGCCTTGATAATTTCCGCATATATCATTTATATTCCCGCCAACCTGCTGCCGATCATGGAAACCGGCTCTTTCATGGATTACCGCAAGGACACCATCATGAGCGGCGTCATTCATCTGTGGCATACCGGTTCCTGGGGAATTGCGACCATCGTTTTTGTCGCCAGCATCATGGTGCCGCTTTTCAAGCTGATAGCGCTGACCCTGCTGCTGCTCTCGGTTCAGCGCCGTTCAATCTGGTGGCCCATGCAGCGGGCACGCCTCTATCGTCTCGTGGAGTTGGTAGGCCGCTGGTCGATGCTCGATATCTACGTTGTCACACTGCTGGCCGCCCTGGTTCAGATCAGTTCGCTCGCAACGGTCAGGGCCGGTAACGGAGCCATCGCCTTTGGAGCCGTAGTGGTTCTGACCATGTTTGCAAGTATGAAATTTGATCCGCGCCTGATTTGGGATCCGCTAAGGAAAGAGAGTGATCATGACTATTACGCCGCAACAGACTGAATCAGTTGAGGTTGCCAAGGCCTTTATCGAGCGGAGACGCTACCGTTCGTCCCAGTTGATCTGGCTTATTCCGATCATCGCAGCGATTATCGGCGCTTCGCTGGCGGTCAAGTCCTATCTGGATCGAGGGCCGATTATCACCATCACCTTCAAACACGGTGAGGGGATCGAGGCGGGAAAAACCAAGATCAAGTACAAGGATGTGCAGATCGGAGAGGTCAAGAGCATCACCATCTCCAAGGATCGGGCGAACGTCGTCGTGACCGCGGAATTAAGCAAGGAATCCACGCAACTTCTGGTTGAGGATACCCGCTTCTGGGTCGTTCGCGCCCGAATATCAGGAGGCAGTATTTCCGGGCTTGGCACCCTGATGGGGGGATCCTACATCGGTGTTGACACCGGGATGTCAAAAACCGAGCAACGTGAGTTCACAGGGCTTGAAAATCCCCCGGTAATCAGGATGGATGAGCCGGGCCGCCAGTTTGTCCTTCACGCCAGCGACATAGGCTCCCTGAACGTCTCCTCACCGATCTACTTCAGGCGCATGCAGGTAGGTGAGGTAATCGCATATGAACTGGACAAGGACGGCAAGGGCGTAACCCTCAAGATATTCATCCGCTCGCCGTACGATCAGTACGTCAAGCCAAATTCCCTCTTCTGGCACGCCAGCGGCATCGATTTCTCGCTGGACGCCAATGGTGTTAAAATCACCACCGAATCCATGATATCGATCCTCTTGGGAGGTATCGCCTTCCAGACTCCGGATGATACCATCGATGCAAAACCGGCACCTCCCAGCACTCTGTTTACCCTTTTTCAAAACCGGGATGAGGCACAGAAACGCCCCGATACCATTGTCGAAAACTATGCCCTTATTTTCAGGGAATCGTTGCGCGGGTTGCCGATTGGTGCGCCGGTGGATCTGAGGGGCGTGACAGTGGGAGAGGTCACCAAGATTAACATCGAGCTGGATCCTCATAAAAAATCCTTTGCCATGCCGGTGGAGATCAAATTTTATCCCGAACGCCTGAAGGCGCGGTATCGCAGCAAGGCTCTGCAGGGAAAGCAGATGGATACCCGCAAGCTGCTTGATTCTCTCGTTGAAAACGGTTTCCGTGCCCAGATACGGAGCGGGAGCCTGCTGACCGGCCAGCTCTTCGTTGCGCTGGATTTCTTCCCCAAGGCTCCAAAAGCCAAAATGGAGTGGAACAAGAATCCCCCGGAATTTCCCACCATGACCGGCAACATGGAGCAGTTCCAGACCATGCTGATGCAGATCCTGCAAAAGATCGAAAAACTGCCGCTTGAAGAGCTGGCCGGAGACGCCCGGAAAACGGTTCAGACTCTTGATACCACACTGAAAAGCGCTGACAAACTGATCAAGGGTATCGATGCATCCATACTCCCGGAGGCGAAGGGGATGGTTGAAGACGTTCGCAAGACCCTGGGCAATGTCCGTAAAACTCTGGATGAAGCTCAAAAAACCCTGGCCGGCGCAAACCAGACCTTGTCCGCTGATGGCCCGCTCCAGCTTGATCTGCGTGACGCACTGCGGGAGATGAGCCGTGCGGCCCAGGCATTACGGGCGCTGGGTGACTATCTGGAGCGACATCCCGAGTCCCTGATCCGCGGTAAAAAGGAGGAAGAACGATGAGGACACCTTTCCGCTTCGCTACGCTGCTGCTTTTCTGCTGGCTTACATCCGCGCTGACCGGCTGTGCCAGGTCGCCGCAGGTTAACTTCTATGAACTCGCCCCTCAGGCGCAGTCCTCCGTTGTCACTGCGCCGCCTCCCTTCTCGGTGGCCTTTGCACCGATAACGCTTCCCGAGTTTGTGGATCGGCAGCAGCTTGTTCTCACTACCACCGGCTCCCGTGTTCATCTGCTTGAGACGCATCGCTGGGCCGAACCTTTGAAGAGCGCCATCCCACGATTGCTGGCGGACAATCTCTCCCGTCTGCTCGGAACTGACCGGGTATTTTCCTATCCGCAAAGCGCCTCCAACGATGCCGACTACCGGATACACGCCGACTTCCTCCGATTCGAGTCGTCTGAGGATACCGTGATGATTGAAGCCCTCTGGACCATTAGGACGGCTGGAGACGGCTCGGGAAAAACCCGGCGCTTCAAGGTCACCGAGGCGCTCGGGGCGGAAGGAAACGAAGCGCGTGTGGCGGCATACAGTCGCGCGCTGGCGGCCTTGAGCCGGGATATCGCTGATTCCCTGCGTGAGGCAAAACCGGTGTCTCGCTGATCTTCCCCCGTTGCACTCGCATCATTATGAAATATTCGCTATATTTTTTCCTTGACAGCGCAATTTATTTTGTTTATCTATATTTTTAATAGATATGATATCCAAGAAATCAATATATGCCTTTAAGGCTCTGATACACCTCGCAGGTCAGCCGGTCGGCCAGCCGATCCTGATCAGCGATCTTGCCCGGG
>CAIPTY010000018.1 GCA_903868145.1 uncultured Desulfuromonadales bacterium
CACAGCCAACGACGGCGCATTAGGTGAACAGCACCTGCGGGACTTTCAGGATAACGAGAAGAGTATCCCCACCATCCTGACAACCTCGCAGAAGCTATCCACCGGCGTTGATGCCCGTAACATTCGCAACATTGTACTGATGCGCCCCGTCAACTCCATGATCGAGTTCAAGCAGATAATCGGGCGTGGTACTCGTCTTTATGACGGCAAGGACTACTTCACCATTTACGACTTCGTGAAGGCACACCACCATTTCAGTGATCCTGAGTGGGACGGTGAACCGATTTTGGAAGAAAAAGAAATAGGTCTTATAAGCCCCATACGACCTATAGAATCAGCTGAAGTTAAAGAAAAAAGAGAAGATTACACTCCCAAGAAGAAGGCAAAGGTAAAGCTGGCTGACGGCAAAGAGCGGAACATCCAGCACATGACTGTTACAAGTTTCTGGCACCCTGATGGTACGCCGATGTCGGCGCAGCAGTTCATGGAGATGCTGTTCGGTAAACTGCCTGAGTTTTTCAAGAACGAGGAAGAACTTCGTGCGCTATGGAGCCGACCGGATACTCGCAAGAAACTCCTGGAAGGGCTTTCTGAAAAGGGGTTCGGTCAAGACCAACTGGCAGAGATGCAGAAAATAATAGATGCAGAGAGAAGCGACTTGTTCGACGTGTTGGCGCATGTAGCCTATGCCATGCCACCATTAACCAGAGAAGAACGGGCGGGTAAGGCACGGACGCTTATCACTCAGCACTTCAACAACAAACTTCAACTATTTCTGGACTTCGTGCTGGCGCATTATGTGACGATTGGCGTGGAAGAACTGGATCAGGCGAAACTAACACCACTCTTGAAACTGAAGTATCACAACTCCATCGCCGATGCTGTAGCTGATCTAGGTAGACCGGAAGAGATCGGGCAGGTGTTCGCAGGGTTTCAGCAGTATTTGTATCAGGGGCAGCAAAGCAGGAATTTGCACGATGTCTGAAAAACGAAACATAGCTCGTGCAGCGGGGATTCTGGGCAGCGCCACCATGCTCTCCCGCATCATGGGCATGGTGCGTGACATGGTCGTATCGCGGCTGTTCGGCGCCGGATTGGCGACTGATGCCTTTTTTGCGGCCTTTCAAATACCCAACATGCTGCGGCGTTTCTTTGCCGAAGGCGCCTTGACCTCAGCTTTTGTACCGACCTTTTCCACAGTGCTCACCCAGCGTGGCGAAGAGGATGCCCGTGAACTTGCCAATGTCTGCTTTACTCTTCTGACGATTATCATGGCCGTTATCGCACTGTTCGGCATCATCTTTTCACCCTGGGTAGTCGGTCTGATGTTTCCGGGCTTCAAGGCGGTTCCCGGCAAGTTTGAGCTGACTGTGCTGCTCAATCGGGTGATGTTTCCGTATATCTTCTTCATCAGTCTGGTTGCCCTGTGCATGGGAATCCTCAACACACTTCGCCATTTTTTTACCCCGGCCATTTCCACGGTTTTTCTGAATCTGGCGATGATTCTGTCTGCGCTGCTGCTGCGGGGATATTTTGAGGTTCCCATAACCGCCCTGGCGGCCGGGGTTCTGATTGGCGGTATCCTCCAACTGTTGTTGCAATTACCGGTTTTATGGAAAAAGGGTTTTTTCATTCGCCCACGTTTTGATTTCAACAATCCTGAGTTGCGCCGGATTACTGTGCTGATGTTGCCCGCTACCTTCGGTGTCGGCGTCTACTACCTGAATATAACCGTCAGTGCTATCCTGGCCTCGCTACTTCCTCAGGGCAGTGTCTCATATCTCTATTATGCCCAGCGCATGTTTGAATTTCCACAGGGTATCTTCACTGTTTCCGTTGCCCAGGCAGTGCTGCCGTCCATGAGCAAGCAGGCTGCTGAGGGTGATCTGGACGGCATGAAGGAGTCGTTGGCATTCGGTCTGCGCCTGACGCTGTTTATTACTATTCCGGCCATGGTGGGTCTTATTATCTGTGCCACTCCGATAATGAGCCTTATTTTCATGGGTGGAGCTTTTGATTTTAGGGAGGTTGCCAATTCTGCACAGGCGTTGGTCTTTTATGCGATCGGACTCTCTTTTGTGGCAATGACCCGTGTACTGGCTCCGGCATTTTATGCCCTCAAGGACACAAAAACTCCTGTCTGGACAGCCTTTGTTGCATTCATCCTCAACCTGGCATTCAGCCTCGTACTGATGAAACCGCTGCTGCATGGGGGTCTTGCTCTGGCTACAACGCTTTCGGCTCTGGGCAATATGCTGCTGCTGCTCTGGCTGCTGCGCCGGAAAATCGGGTCATACGGCGGAACAGGGATTGCCGTATGCGGCATCAAGGCGGTCTGTGCATCGCTTCCCATGGGACTGATTGTTTTTTATGCATGCCGTATGACTGAGTGGTCACGTACCGGATACAAAATTGATAAGGCGCTTGTCCTGGGTGTTGCCGTTATGACAGGAATCTGTGTGTATGCACTGTTCAGCCGACTGTTGCGTTCCCAGGAGGCGGTGGCGCTCTCTTCTCTGATCACTAAAAAGCTTGGCAGAAAGGAGACCTGATGGAATATGCATCACTCTTTGAAACAGATCTGGGCGCAGGCATTGTTGTGGCCACTGCTGCAGGAATATGCAGGGTCTCCCTGCCGTATTCTGATGCGATCAGTGACCCGGATCTGTTTGGGCTTACGTCATCTGAATTGAGCGAGCGAGTCGCAAATATGTTAATAAACTACTTTAAGGGCAAGCCGCAACCATTTGAAAACGTTCCGCTCGATATGAACGTATCGGGTAGTTTCAGGTCTCATGTACTGGAGCTTGTTCGTACCATTTCTTTTGGTGATATCAGGAGCTATGCCCAGATTGCCTGTATGGCAGGCTCTCCCGGCGCGGCGCGGGCTGTTGGTGGTGCCATGGCCGCCAACCCGGTGCCGGTAATCGTGCCCTGCCATCGAGTTGTAGCGGCTGACGGAGGGCTTACAGGGTTTAGCGCACCGGGTGGGCTGGAGTTGAAAAAATATCTGTTAAAGTTGGAAGGTGTTGAATTTAAAGGGGAGCACAGCATCCGAAAAATTAATGTTATAAACAGGCAAACTTGGCACAGAAACAATATTGAATAATTCGGGGTGCCAGAGTTTGGCTAACTATGCAGAAAAGCAGGCAGCATTCTTAACATATTGATTAATAAGAATATTTGTGATGTATAAAAAAACGGCAAATCGGAAAAATCTCTTGTAAAAATGTCACTTTTGTACTTCATCAACACCGTTCTCCACAGGTTATCCACAATTTTTGTGGATAATCCGATACCCGAGTATAAAACTTGCTACATTCCCGTTGTTTGTCGGATTTACCTCAAGCTTTCCTTCTCTTTTGCCGCTTCCCATAACTGATCCATTTCGACCAAAGAGGCATTCTGCATCTGCCGACCCTGAGCGTGCAGGCTGTCTTCAACGTACGCAAAGCGCTGCTGAAATCGATTAATCGTCTTGCGCAGAGCTTCTTCAGGGTTAATCGAAAGAAAGCGCCCCAGGTTAACGATGGCGAAGAGCAGGTCGCCCAGCTCGGATTCCATCTGTTCGGTATTCCCGTCAATCATCGCCTCTTCAAACTCGTGGAGCTCTTCCAATACCTTGGCCATGACCTGATCAACATGTTCCCAGTCAAACCCCACACGAGCCGCCTTTTCGGTGACTTTCTGCGCTTTAAGCAGAGCAGGAAGATGGTGAGGAACACCAGAAAGGGCTGATTTCCGTTCCTCGCCCTTTTCGAGTTTCTTGATCTTTTCCCAGTTTTCAATCTGGGCGGCACTGTCAGCAATGTGCATGTCGGCAAAAACATGGGGATGGCGTCGGATGAGTTTGTCACACAGGGTCTCGATAATGTCTGCCATGGTAAAAGTTCCAGCTTCTTCTGCGATGGCTGCGTGAAAAACCGGTTGCAGAAGAAGGTCGCCCAACTCCTCCTTGAGGTGTTCGGGAGATCCGGCGTCTATCGCTTCGATGACTTCGTAGGTTTCTTCCAGCAGATAGCGTGTCAGGCTCTCATGAGTCTGCTCCGCATCCCAGGGGCAGCCGCCGGGGCCGCGGAGTTTTTTCATTATCCTCAGGAGTTCCCCAAATCTGGTAGTATCAGTTTTCATGTTTCCTTTCTTTGACAGGCCTACTGTCTGCTCATACAACGGATGTTGTTTAGAATTACCACTATATAAGCTTTAGGAATGAATCCATGCAACGCGTTTTTAACTGTTGAGCAGTTTTAAAATTTCAGAGATGCTGCTATGGATTGCTTTTGCATATCGAACTGAACTAATATGCTCAAGAAAAGAATATTTTTTATGGGCAGCCAATGAAATTCCTCCACATGCGTAATATGACGCTTATCCAGAAAATGATCATCAGCTTTGCCATCAGCGGCATCTGTCTCTTGACCGGGCTGGTGTATGCGGTGAGCGGTTTGAAAAACATGCATGACATGGAAACGGAGATTGCCGAAAAAGATCTGTCGGCAGCAACCATAACCATAAACCTGCGGGAAATGATGTTTGCCCAGGAACGCTACGTCGGGCGATATGAGATACTGCATCAGCCCGAATTGCGCGAGCTTTACTATCAGAATGCAGAAAAATTCAGTTTCCAGATCACAGCGTTGGCGAAGGTCTATAGCGGCTCAGGCCTGAAAGAGCTTGTTGCTGGGTACTCACTTCATTCAGCTCTCAGCGAGGATGTTTTCAGCGAAAAACCGGTGGATAGCGCCGCCTTACGGCGTACCGCCGGTCAGGTAGCAACAGCGCTTGAACATATCAGATCGGTTCAGCAAAAAGCTCTGAGTGAAAAGCTCAAGGCCGATGATGAGCGTGAATCGCGGGTTGTTGCCTGGTCGATCGGACTTGCTTTCAGCGGTGTTTCCATCTCATGTCTGGTCGCATTCCTGATGATCTATTCATTTTCAACATCAATACGCAAACTGAAAAGGGCTACTCATCGCATTGCCGCCGGGGATTTTGACCACGATCCCGATATTGACTCCGGCGATGAAATAGGGGTGCTTGCCCAGGATTTCAAGCGGATGGCCGAACGCCTCAAGGAGCTGGAGCAGATCAGCCTCGATGCCAGTCCGCTGACCCGGCTGCCGGGCAATATAGCAATCGAGCGTTCGCTCAACCGTCGGATCTCCGAGCGTGCGCCCTTTGCCATGTGTTATCTGGATCTGGATAATTTCAAATCCTACAATGACCGTGATGGCTACATCAAGGCCAGTGAAATCCTGAAGAAGACCGGCGAGATAATTCATGAAGCTGTGAAGCGGATGAACGACCCCGGTGCCTTTATCGGCCACATCGGCGGGGATGATTTCGTCGTAATCATTGACGCCGCGCGTGCAAAGGAAGCCTGCCAGCGGATCATTGCCGATTTTGATGCCATGATTCCGTCCTGTTATTCGGATGAAGATCGCCTGGCCGGGTGCATTGACGGGGTTGACCGCTACGGAGTGTCACGGGTTTTTCCGTTGATATCCATCTCCATTGCCGTACTCGTCTGTCAACCTGGCAGCTATGCCACGGCAGCGGAGATTGCTACAGCAGCCGCTCTGGTCAAGGATCGTGTCAAGGAGTCATCCGGCAGCAACTATATCATTGTCCGGGAGGCGGGTATCCGTGAGGCCTGATATGTTGTATGTACGACTGATCTGCGCGCTTCTGTTCGCCTTGTTATCCGGCTGCAGCCATTTTGGCGAACAGAAGGCTGAGGAGCAGGTCATTCTTGAACAGGCGGGTATCCTGGAAAAAGCGGTTGATTATTTGAAAGCGGGTAATGAAGCTGCTTCCCGTGACCTTCTTGAGATGCTGGTGGGGGATTCTGCACGGAGCGGGGTGACCGACGAAGCCCTGTTTCGCCTGTCGATATTGTATCTGGCTGACGATGATTCCAAGAGCACCGCCCGGATTCAGCGGCTGCTGGCCCGGCTTAAAAATGAGTTTCCCCGGAGTGTCTGGACGCATCAGGCTGCTCCTTTGTCCCATTATCTGATGGATGTTAAAAATATGCGTGAGCGGCAGCGGGAATTGAAAATCCTGCGGGAAACAAATCTTTCCTTGACCCGGGACAACAGGGAACTCAAATTGAGCATCGAGAGGATCAAAAATCTTGACCTGGAACTGGAGCAGAAAATCAAACGTTGAGAGATGCACCATGTCCAGCCGGCAAACCCTACCCGAGCGCCTTCTTCATCTCCAGCACATTTCCCCCTTTTGCCCGCCGGTATTCCACTGAGTCCATCAGTGATCTGATGATGTAGATCCCCCGTCCCTGTTCATTGAGGGGATCCGGGCAGCCGGAGTCGGCTATGGAGCCCAGATCGAACCCCTTGCCGCTGTCGAAGACGCGAATCATCATCTCTCCGTTTGACACGTGAATCTGGATACGCACCTTTTTGTCAGAATCAGTGCCGTTGGCGTGCTTGATCGCGTTTACAAGAGCCTCGGTCAGAACTGCGTTGAGGTGGTGCCCAAGCGCATCGCGGTCCCCTGTGAATGAGGATAGCTCCTGAGCCATATTTTCGCCGATCCGGCCGATCAGGCTCAGGTATCGGGTATGGTTTGGCACCGTTATCTCAATATCGATGTCATTTTTCATAAGTACCTCCCGCTCCGGATAATGCGATCAGTAACTATCAAGCGCTTCATCGACTGTCAGGAAGATATCAAATACCCGGTGCAGGCGGGTCAGCTCAAACATTGACTTGACCTGGGACTGCAGGCTGCACAGCTTCAGAGTCCCCTGGCGGGTTGAGGCATTTTTGAACCCCGATACCAGAACGCCGAGCCCGGAGCTGTCGATAAAACGGACTTCTTTGAGGTCAACCAGCACATTGAGAACACCCCCCTCGAACAGGCGCAGCATTTCGGTCTTGAGCGCCTCTGAATTATGGGCGTCCAGTCGTTCTTCGTGCACGGTAAGTATCCGCACCTTCCCCTGAGTCTCCGTTTTAATGTTCATCGCTCGTATCCTTTCCGTGCTACAGAATTTTTAGTACAACCATCGAGACATCATCCTGAAAGGTATCTGATTCACAGAACTCGGTTAACGCGCTGTAGAAGGAATCGATGATGTTGTGTGCCGACAGATGGCCGACAGTGCTGAGCATCATGCAGACCCGTTCATTTCCAAAGAACTCTCCGGCCGGATTGGTCGCTTCCGTCAGACCGTCCGTGTAAAAAATCAGAATGTCCCCTGAGTGCAGTTCGATTGAACGCTCTTCAAAAATGACGGAAGGCCTGACGCCGATGATGAGACCCTCCGCGTCCAGTTCGATACAGGACGACTCGCCGCTACGGCAGATCATCGGGTGATTATGCCCCGCGTTTGCGTAGGAAAGGCGCCCGGTCGCCGTATTGTAGGTTGCATAAAACATGGTGATGAAGAGTTCGGCACGGGTCAGATCATCGTACAGCTGCCGGTTGAGATTCTGCAGTATGGCGCTGGCACTGTGACTGGAACCGATCTGCGCCCGCAGCAGCGTTCGCGCCTCCGCCATTATCAGGGCTGCGCCGACGCTGTGACCCGATACATCGGCAATCATCAGATCGATGGTACGGTCATCACGGTGGATAAAATCGTAATAATCCCCCCCCACGTGGGCAGCGGAGATGCAGCGTCCGGCAATGTCCATGCCGGAATATTCCGGCGGCGCGTCAGGCAGCAGTGACATCTGTATCTGCTGGGCAATTTCCATGTCCCTCAGGACTCGTGCATTTTCAAGCAGTGCCCGTTCCTTCTGGATCCGCTCGGCTTCTTTGGCGTCCATCTCGCATACGATCGTTACCGCCTGTGCCAACTGTCCGGCCAGGCTGGAGAGCAGGCTGATGAACTCCTCCGTAAAGAGTCCGACGATTGATTTAGAATAGAGCGATATGACGCCGAGCGCCGGTTCGCCTTCGCGAAAAATTGGAATGTGGGCGCAGGAAACGATTCCTTCGGAGCGGATATTGGTAAACTCGACAGTATTCGCGATCAGTTCAGTATCGTTGATAAAATGTGGCAGATGATCGTCAATTGCCATCCGGCAATAGGCGCGGCTCTCCATGAACCAGTGATTATCGCTGATCGGGCGGCGATCGCTGCCCTGATAACTCTTTACCGGGAAGGTTCCGTCTTCCGCTTTCAGTTGAATAATGGCCACGTCAAGCTTGAATTCACTCAGTAGCAGGTTAAGAAGATCATCCATGATGATGTGCAGATCAAGGGTTCTATTAATTATTTCAGATGCTTTCAAACGAACAGAGAGAGATTCGCGACTCTGGTCAAGGGAGGTTCGAACCGTGCTGAAGATGTCGTAGACCGACTCCATCCGGGAGCCCATATCCGAGAGAAAGCTGTCTACAATGGCTCCTGCGGCGGCGGCGCCTACAGATCCGGCAAGGGTTTTCTCGGTAAAGCGTTTCAGGTTGGGAAGATCAAACTCCGAAACATTGCTGTCGTTTCCCGTATCACGACCGCCATGGTAAGTCTCAATAGCGCGTTGGGCTTCAATTGGTCCGATGAATTTGGTCATGAGACTGACAAACTGAGAGACAGTGACCGGCTTGGAGAGGCGTTTAACCTCGGTACGTTGATGCCGCCGTTCAAAATCGTAGGCCAGGATGAATTTTCGCACCTGGTCGCGCTCTTGTTCATCCTGATGCAGCAATGTGGAGAAGATGAGGTATCCGCTGATGTTGAAGAGCATGCTCCAGAAGAGTGAGTGACTCCAGATATCCATGCCGTCCAGCCCGAACAGAGCTGTGGGTCTGAGCAATGCGATGCCGAAGGGGCCTGACGAAAGCAGTTCACTGCTTATCCAGCCGGAATGGCTGAATGAGGGGATCAGCAGGGTATAGAACCAGGTCAGAAAACCTGACAGGATGCCGGCGATGGCACCGGTCTTGTTGCCGCGTCGCCAGTAGAGGCCACCCAGCATGGCAGGCATGAACTGTGCTGCCGCCGAGAAGGAAATCAACCCCATATTAACCAGCATGAAGGAATCACCTATGAGGTGATAGTAAAAATAGCCCAGAAATATCACAAGGATGATGCCCAGTCGTTTGAGGTTTATCAGGAGATGCGGAAACCATGACTGCGGCGTGAAGCGCACGATTACGGGCATGAATATATGGTTGAGCAGCATGGTGGAGATGGTTACCGACTCCACCATCACCATACCTGCCGCCGCTGAAAGCCCGCCCAGAAAGGCCAGCATTGCCACGCCGGTATGGCCGGTTGCCAAGGGGAGGCTTATAACGAAAAAGTCCGCCCCGCTGCTGCTGCCGGTCGTAAGTATGCCGCCAAGGGCAATCGGCATGACGAAAATGTTGATCAGGAACAGGTAGACCGGGAACATCCACATGGCCTTGGTAACGTGGTGTTCACTGGAATTTTCTATGACCATGACGTGAAACTGCCGGGGGAGCAGCATGATAGCTCCCATTGACAGAAACAGCATGCTGAAAGGTGGAATAGAGGCCGTTTTACTGCCGTCGCCGCCGAGTGTGAAAAGGGTGTTGAACTGCTGCGGATAAGCAGCCCGGAAACGTGCAAAGATATCACTGAAGCCGTCAAAGAGCTGATAGGTAACGAATATACCCACTGTCACCAGGCTCAGCAGTTTGACGATCGATTCAAATGCGACTGCGGCGATCAGCCCCTCGTGGCGTTCTGAGGAGACCAGCTTGCGGGCGCCGAAGATTATACTGAATACCGACAGGATCACGGCAAGCAGCATGCCGGTCGGCAGGAACAGGCCGTTTCCGCTGACTGGCAGGTTGATTCCGCTGCCGGTAAGCCCGCTTATCAGGTAAAAACTGGTGGAGACCGCTTTGATCTGCAGGGCGATGTAGGGCATTATGCCGAATATGGCGATCAGCGTCACCAGTGCGCCCAGCCAGAGAGATTTCCCGTAGCGCAGGCTGATGAAGTCGGCTATTGAGGTAATGTTGTTTTCCTTGCTGATACGGATGATGCGGCGTAACAGGAACATCCAGGAAAATGCGGTCAGCGAAGGGCCCAGATAGATCAGCAGAAAATCGATGCCGGTGGTGGCCGCTTTGCCGACACTGCCGTAAAAGGTCCATGACGTGCAGTATACCGCGATGGAAAGGGAATAGACGTAGGGATTATCGACAATGCTTCTTCCGGAGAGTCTCCGTCGATGGGCATACAGCGCGATCAGAAAGATCAGCAGAAGGTAGAGGAGTGATATGGACGCCGCGTGGGCGAAACCGGTAATCACGGATTTTTTGCGTCATGTCGGGCAGGGTCAGTCTGTACTGTGGCAATGATGAACAGGCAGATGACACAGATCGACACGGCCCAGCCTATGAAGAGGTAAAGAAACAGCAGAGGAAATCCGAAGATGGTGTCGGATCTGTTGAAAATATGAAGAAATGGGAAATTCATCATGATGATCCCCATGATGAAAAAAATAACCCATGATTCACGCAGCTGCATCCGGTGAAGGAGACGATGACGCAGTCGGTTCAGCATGGGAGATCAAGCCTTTTGTAGATTGCTCTGGCCATGGCGGTCGGTGACTCAGATGCTGAAAAGGTAATCACCGTACCTTCCGCATCATCGGGCGGCTCGAATTGAGTGGACTGGGGTGCCAGCAGTTCGAGTCTGCCATCTGAGACGGAATCGCCGATAAGCTCGCGCTGGGTGAGTCGTCGCCTGTTTTCAGTGTCGCTGCACGAAATGTTCAGAATCACAAACGGTACTGCCGCCTGCCGTGCAAGATGGGAAAACCGGTCACGGTACTCCCGACGGATAAAGCTTGCATCGACTACCGCTGAGCGTCCCCGAGCCAGCTCGTCACCGGTGAGGCGGAGCAGCTCGGTATAGGTGCAATCCGTCATTTCCCTATTGTACAAACCATCTCCAAAAGCGCTTCTGACCGGTTGATGTTCCGCAATTCCTTCCAGCCCCTTCCGGGTGCTGTCGGAACCGTACAGGGCAATTCCCAGCTCAAAACAGAGCTGCTGTGCAAGGGTGCTTTTGCCGACACCCATCAAACCGCACGTAATGAACAGTGTCGGCTTCAGGTGAAGTCGGGCAATATACCCGCATGCCAGCCTGAAATAGCGTGAAGCCCGTATTCCAGCAAGTTCCCGTGCGACCGGATCGATGCCACTATCCGTCATGCGGATGCTTTCCACCTTGCCCCTTACACAGGCACGGTAGATTTTGTAGAAATCAATAAGTGCAGTGACGCCGGTGTCACCGGAGGCGTTGACATATTCGGTTATGACATGGTCAGCCAGTTCATGGCGACCATGAAAATCGAGATCCATCAGCAGGAAGGCGATGTCAGCCGCCGTGTCACTAAAGCGGAAGCGCTCGTTGAATTCGATGCAGTCGAATATCAGCACGGCTCCGTTATGCAGGCAGATATTCTCCAGATGGATGTCGCCGTCACATTCCCGGATGAATCCGCCGGAAACGCGCTGCTCAAAAAGCTGACGGTTATTCCCGGCAATTGAAAATATATATGACCGGATCAGTTCACGGTCATGGGCTGGTAGCGTGGTATCCTCAAATGCGATGACCTGGTCGAAGTTTTCCTGCCAGTTGAACATGATCCGCTCAACGTGGCCATACTCTGCAATGGTTTCAGATGTGGCCGCGTCGCGATGAAAACAGGCTATGACCCGGGCAATCTGCTTCATTTCGGCCTCTGAGACAGAATCGGATTCAATCAGGCGGTCGAGCATTCGATCAGCCGGGAGCCGTTTCATTTTTACTGCATAATCAAGAGTTTTTCCTGTGCCGTAAAACGCGGCTCCGGTGGGGGTCTCATGAATTTCAACGACCCCTTCGTACATATCGGGGCAGAGTCTGCGATTAAGCCTGACCTCCTCGTTGCAATAAAAACGGCGACGATCAATGGTTGAGAAGTTGAGAAATCCAAAATCCACCGGTTTTTTAACTTTATAGGCATAGCGGTCGGTCAAAAAAATGCAGGAGACGTGCGTCTGGATGAGCTCGACCCTGCCGGTCGGTTCCGGGTAGGCTTCCGGTTTCATAAGGTATTTTAGCATGGTTCGTATCATGGCTGATATTCCTGATTACCTGCCAATAGAATACCATCAAAGGGCACTGTCCGCAAGTCAATGGGATCACGTGATATTCGTTTGACGCAGATGCTGTTTGTATGCTAGGTTTTAAAACATTTTCCGAGTGATCGAGTATACAAGATGCCTGCTATAACTTTAGTCCTTCTCCTTGCCATGCTGCTGACGTCTTGTGCTACATTTCCTGACGCGGCACCCGATGAATCTCTTAAATCCACCGCCGACCATGATTCCAAGTCGCGTGCCATGTACCTGTATTCACGGGCGCGTCTGGCAACCCTTGAGGGTGATTACCCCTCCGCTCTCACACTTCTGAGAAATGCCATAGAGCTCGATCCCGCCTCTGCTTTTCTCCATGCTGCGGTTGCAGGCGTCAAGATCAAGATCGGACAGGTTGCGGAAGCCCTCGAGTACATCAACAGCGCCATAAAGCTCGATCCATCATACCGTGTGTCCTATATCCTTGCCGGTACCGTCATGGCTTCTACCGGCAAAGACAAGCAGGCGGTCGAATATTTCCGCACGGCTGTAAAGCTTGATCCTTCAAAGGAAGAGGTTTACCTGCAGCTCGCTGTTTGTCTTGCACGCCTGTTCGAGTATGAGGAGGCGGTCAACACTCTAAAATCGTTGGTGAAAGTAAACAGTGATTCAGTGCTGGGGTATTACTATCTTGGCAAGACCTACGGTCAAATGAAGCTTTATCGGGATGCGGCCAGTTATTTCAGCAAAACCCTTGAACTGCGCCCCGATTTTGAGCAGGCTGCCATCGATCTGGCTGCAACCTACGAGGCCATGGGTGACTATCCCCATGCCATCGACACGTACAAGAATCTGATAGATGGTGATGACGACAAGGTCGCTGTGCTGCAGCGTCTTATCCAGCTTCTCATCCAGCAGCGCCGTTTTTCGGATGCCCTGGAATACCTCACCCAGGCGGCTGCTTCAGGTCTGGGTGGCCAGGAAACCCTGCGCAAGATCGGGTTGATCCATATGGAACTGGAACAGTACGAGGAAGCCATCAAGGTATTCAAGGGGATGCTTGCTAAGGATCCGGATGCTCATCAGATCCGCCTGTACCTTGGAATGGCATTCGAGGAAATGGGTGATTTCGATCCCGCATATACCGAATACATGAAGATTCCCCCTGACTCCGCCGTTTACATTGAGGCTATTGGTCACCGGGCCGTTGTTCTGAAAGAAAAGGGAAAGCCGGATCAGGCGATTGAGACACTCAAGACCGCCATAACCGAGAACCCCGGATCAATTGAACTCTACATGAACCTCTCATCTCTGTATGACACCCTGGAAAAGCCTGAGGACGGCCTGTCACTCCTGCTTGAGGCCGAAAAGCTGTTTCCCAATGAAGCGCGCCTTCAGTTCCGTATTGGTGTGCTGTATGATAAGCGGGGCAAACGTCCTGAATCCATCGAACGGATGAAGAAGGTGATTCTCCTCAACCCCAAAGATGCCCAGGCGCTGAATTTCCTTGGCTATACATATGCCGAGATGGGGATAAATCTGGAGGAGGCGCTCAACTACCTCAAACTGGCAGTCAGTATCCGGCCGAACGATGGCTTTATCCTGGACAGCCTCGGCTGGGCGTATTTCAAGTTGAAAAAATATGATGAATCGGTCAAACACCTGGAAGAGGCGGTGGGTCTGGTCGATGACGATTCAACCATTTCCGAGCATCTTGGCGATGTGTACGCAGCCAGAAAAGAATTCAAAAAGGCCATCAAGATGTATAAAAAAGCGCTTGAACTGGATCCCGACCGCAAGGAAATGGCGGAAAAATATCGCCGCATTAAAGGGGAGCATGCCGAAAAATGAGGATCATCCGGGGAGCGCTGGTTATTGTCTTCCTGGTGGCTGCTTGCATTCTGGCGGCCTGCTCCCCTGAAGAGCACCAGCAGCCTGTTCCGGTTACGAGGACCCAGCACTCCCCCCCCGTTACGGGAGATGCAATCGTCGAAGGCACCATTGGCGAAGCATCCACCCTGATCCCGGTACTGGCTTCCGACTCGGCTTCACATGCTGTTGCCGGTCAGATTTACAACGGTTTGGTAAAATATGACAAGAATCTGACCATCGTGGGTGATCTGGCTCAGACGTTCGATATTTCACCGGACGGGCTGACCATAACCTTCCATCTTCGTAAAGGCGTCACCTGGCACGACGGCTCCCCCTTTACAGCCCGTGACGTACTCTATACCCACCGTATCATCATCGATCCCAAAACCCCCACCGCCTACGCCGAAGACTTTAAACAGGTCAAAACCATCTCCGCACCCGATGACCATACGATACGGGTTACTTACGAAAAACCGTTTGCCCCGGCTCTGGCCTCATGGGGTACCGGTATCCTCCCTGCTCATCTGCTGGAAGGGAAGGATATCACCAAGAGCCCTCTGGCCCGGAAGCCGGTCGGCACGGGGCCGTACCGTTTTACGGAGTGGGTGGCCGGACAGAAGATCGTGCTGGATGCCAACCCGACCTATTTTGAGGGTCGGCCCTATATCGATCGTTACATCTACCGCATCATACCCGACACATCCACCATGTACATGGAGATGAAGGCAGGCGCCATCGACCTGATGAACCTGACCCCCGTGCAGTATGCCCGCCAGACGTCGTCACGCCTGTTTTCGTCCCGCTTCAACAAGTTCCGCTATCCCTCATCCGGTTACCTCTACATGGGCTACAATCTGCGCCACCCGCTCTTCGGCGACAAGCGCATCCGCCAGGCCATAACTGCGGCAATCAACAAGGACGAGCTGATCCAGGGGGTGTTGTTCGGCATGGGGCAAAAGGCTCATGGTCCGATTGTTCCGGGCAGATGGGCATATAATCCAAACGTCAGGGATATTGCCTACGATCCGAAACACGCTGCAGAACTGCTGGCACAGGCGGGCTGGAGGGAAAAAAATGCCGACGGTATCCTGATCAGGAATGGAAAACCTTTTCAATTCACGATTCTGACAAATCAGGGCAACCAGCAGCGATTGATGTCGGCCCAGATAATCCAGCAGCGGCTGAAATATGTCGGCGTCGACGTCAAGATCCGCATTGTGGAGTGGGCGACTTTTCTGAAGGAGTATATCGATAAGGGAAAATTCGAGGTCGTCATGCTGGGGTGGAATATCTCGCAGGATCCCGACATGTACGATATCTGGCATTCCAGCAAGACCAATCCGGGTGAACTCAATTTTGTCGGCTTCAAGAACGCCGAGGTGGACCGTCTGCTGGTTGAAGGGCGCGGCACCTTCGATATAGAGCAGCGCAAAAAGGCTTATTTCCGGATTCAGGAAATCCTGGCCGACGAGCAGCCCTACACCTTCCTGTATGTCCCTGATTCCCTTCCGGTGGTCAGCGCCCGCATCCGTGGCGTGGAACCGGCTCCGGCCGGTTTGGGGCATAACCAGATCAAATGGTTTGTGCCCAAGAACGAACAGGTATACTGAATATGGCCAGATACATCATACAGCGCATACTTATGCTGATCCCGCTTATGCTTGGCATCACTCTGATAACCTTTACCGTCATTCATCTAGCGCCGGGCGAGCCGGTGGAGATGCAGGTGGCCATGAATCCCAAGGTCGGCAAAGAGGCCCGCGAGCGGTTGCGCAAGTTTTACGGTCTGGACAAACCGCTGCATGAACAGTATGTCACCTGGGTCGGCAAGCTGGCGCGCCTTGATCTGGGGCGCTCATTCTCATCGGACAATCGGCCGGTGGTGGACAAGATCAAGGAGCGCCTGCCGGTCACCATCTCTCTCAACATCATCGCCCTGCTGCTTGAGTTCGGACTGGCCATACCGATCGGCATCATGGCTGCTACGCACCGTGATACCTGGCTTGACAAGGGCATAACCGTTTTTGTTTTCGTCGGTTTTGCTGTACCAACTTTCTGGCTGGCGCTGCTGCTGATGTATTTTTTCGGTGTCAAACTCAATCTGCTGCCCATCTCCGGTTTGCACAGTCTCGGCAGTGCGAACTTCGGCACCGTGCAGTACCTCTGGGATCTGGCCAAGCATCTGATCATGCCGGTTATGGTGGCCTCATTCGGCAGTCTGGCCGGTCTGTCCCGTTATATGCGCTCCACTATGCTGAATGTGATCGGACAGGATTATATAACCACCGCCCGGGCCAAGGGGCTTTCCGAGCGTACCGTGATCTACAAGCATGCACTGCGTAACGCGCTGTTGCCGCTGATCACCCTGCTCGGTTTTTCCATCCCGGGATTAATCGGCGGCAGTGTAATCTTCGAGACTATCTTTGCCATCCCCGGTATGGGGCAACTCTTCTACCAGGGAGCCATGTCCCGCGATTATCCGGTGGTGATGGGCATTCTTGTGATCGGTGCCTTTCTGACCCTGATCGGTAATCTGGTTGCCGATGTCAGTTATGCCCTGGCTGACCCGCGCATCAGGCAGGGGGGCGGCTGATGGCATTCAGGCACTCCTATTTTTATGCGGTATTCTGGCAGCGCTTCAAACGCAACCGGCTGGCGATGGCGGGAGCAACGGTAGTTGCGCTGCTGTTTTTGCTGTCACTTTCGGCATCCTTTCTCGCCCCGTACGATCCCAACAGCATCAATGCCTGGTCTGTGTTGTCACCGCCATCCCGGCAGCACTGGTTTGGCACCGATGAGCTGGGCAGGGATGTGCTCAGCAGAATCATGTACGGCGCCCGCATCTCGCTCAAGGTAGGTTTTGTGGCCGTGGGCATCGCTGTTTCCATCGGCACGGTGGTGGGTCTTGTTTCCGGCTACTACAGCGGTCTGGCTGATGCCGCGTTGATGCGTTTTGTGGATATCATGCTCTGCTTTCCGGCGTTCTTCCTGATTTTGGCCGTCATCACCATCAGGGAACCGTCGATCTGGAATATCATGATCGTGATCGGCCTGACCGGCTGGATGGGGGTGGCACGGCTGGTACGGGCCGAGACGCTCTCGATTCGCGAGATGGATTACATCCTTGCCGCCCGCTGCATCGGCTGTTCCGATGCCCGGATCATCTTCCGCCATATCCTCCCCAACGCCATATCTCCGGTGCTGGTTTCCGCCTCATTGGGCGTGGCGGGAGCCATCCTTACCGAGTCGGCTCTTTCCTTCCTCGGTATCGGCGTCCTCCCCCCCACACCCAGTTGGGGCAATATCCTCACATCGGGCAAAGATTTTATCGAGTTTGCCTGGTGGCTGTCACTCTTTCCCGGGCTGTCAATCCTGATAACGGTTCTGGCTTATAACCTGTTGGGCGAGGGGATCAGGGATGCGCTGGATCCGCGTGTGAAGCGATAACTCAAATATTCTCCGGGATCTCCGTTTCTCTGTTTTCAGCCGCTTCAATGCCTGTTCGACTTATCCCCCTGATGGTATCCCTCAAGAAAATTCATCTTGTATTCAATGAAGCGGTTGTTGCCGATGGCCTCTCTGATCTCCTTCATCATATTCATGTAGAAGTGTACGTTGTGTATGGCTGACAGTACGGCCGAAATCACTTCATTGGCTGCAAACAGGTGGTGCAGATAGGCACGGGTGAAGTTCTGGCAGGTATAGCAGGTGCAGCTTGGATCAATCGGAAAAAAGTCGCGTTTATAGCTTTTATTGGTCAGGCGGATCTTGCCGCGCCGGGTGAAAAGCGTCGCACTGCGGGCATAGCGTGTAGGTATGACGCAGTCGAACATGTCGATGCCGCGCTCGACGCTCTCCAGGATATCCTCCGGCAGACCGACCCCCATGAGGTAGCGCGGTTTATCCTCTGGGAGGTGCGGCGCTGTCCATCCGACAACCTTTTTCAGCAGATCCAGTCCTTCTCCAACGCTGACTCCGCCGATGGCATAGCCGGGCAGGTCGAGTTTACGCATCTCGCGGGCACACATTTCCCGCAGGTCTTCATAAACACTACCCTGGACGATTCCGAACAGGGCCTGATCGCTGCCGGTCAGGGCATCACAGCACTGCTTCAGCCAGCGGATTGTTTTTCTGGTGGATTGCTCGGCGTAGGGCTTGTCACAGGGGTAGGGGATGCATTCGTCGAATGCCATGATGATGTCGGCACCAAGATCCTGTTGGATACGGGTGGCAGAGGAGGGATCCAGATAAATTTCATCACCGCTGATCTCGTGTCTGAAATATACGCCGTCCTCGGTGATGCGCTTGTTGGGAAGGGAAAAAACCTGGAAGCCGCCCGAGTCGGTCAGGATCGGTTTATCCCATGCCATGAACCTGTGCAGCCCGCCCGCCTTCTTCACCAGCCCCTCTCCTGGCTGTAGGTGCAGATGGTAGGTGTTGGAGAGAATGATCTGGGCGCCGGTCTCGCTGATCTGGGCGGGGGTGAGCGGTTTCATGGCTCCATGGGTGGCGACCGGCATGAAGATCGGTGTCGGGATCTCACCCCGTGACGTGCTGAGAATGCCGAGTCGAGCGGCGCTTTTTGTGTCTCTTTTGAGCAGGGTGAAGTTCATGTAAGAGTAACTCCTTAATAAATAAACCATCTGCTTACTAACAGAATGTTATCCAAATTGCAATTGCGCCGCATCATCCATCTCCTCAGCGGGCTGAATTGCATGTTGTATACAATAAAAGAGTTGCATTTTTTTATAACGATGTTTAGTATGCACCGCTGAAAACAGCATAAATTCATGACTAAAGCTTCGGTTGAAAATACGCTCTCAAAGGAGGTTGAAATGGTGGTTGACTCCCGATTGCTCTGGCGCGGACCCCCCCGGCAGTTTTAGTCTCCTCGTAAAAAATCCGCACTCATCCAGGCAGTATTACATCTTATAAAGGAAGGAATGCTATGCAACTGCTCAAGTCTTCAATCGGCAGAAAAATTTTGATGGCAATCACTGGCCAGGCCATGGTTCTGTTTGCTGTCATCCATCTGCTCGGCAACAGCTCCATCTTCGGATGGCTTCCAGGCGGCATCAATGCCTACGCCCATCACCTCCACAGCCTGCCGGCTCCGGTTATTATCGGTTTCCGGCTCGGTCTGCTGGTCTTTGTCTGTGTCCACGTCTGGTTCGGGATCCAGTTGACGATTGAGAACCGTGGCGGCCGACCCCAGCAATATGCCGTCAAGACACTTCAGAAGGCTACCTTTGCAAGTGAGAACATGATCTGGACCGGCGGACTGCTGGTGGCGTTCATCCTCTATCACCTGCTGCACTTCACGTTTCAGGTTGTAAGTCCGGAAACTGCGGCGCTTTCGCATCCTGACAGCCTTGGCAATCCCAATGTTCTGGGTATGGTGGTAGCCGCATTTCAGAACATGTTTGTGACGCTGATTTATGCCGGAGCAATGGTTGTTCTTTTCCTGCACCTGTCCCATGGTATCCAGAGTTTCTTCCAGACTTTGGGCTGGAGCAATGACCGGGTTCAGCCGTTTATCACCAAGGCCGGCACCCTGGTTGCGCTGGGCCTTTTCCTCGGCTATGCCGCCGTCCCACTCACCATTTTGTTACGTATTCTGAAATAGGAGGTTATTGTGATACTTGACGGAAAATGTCCTACCGGACCAATTGAAAAAACATGGGATAAACACCGCTTCGATCTAAAGCTGGTCAATCCCGCCAACAAACGTAAATACAATGTCATCGTGGTCGGAACCGGTCTGGCCGGGGGGGCCGCTGCCGCTTCTCTGGGTGAACTCGGCTACAACGTGCAGGCCTTCTGCTACCAGGACAGCCCGCGCCGTGCCCACTCCATCGCTGCTCAGGGGGGCATCAACGCCGCCAAAAACTATCCCAACGATGGCGATTCCATCTACCGCCTGTTCTATGACACCATTAAGGGTGGCGACTTCCGTGCCCGTGAGGCTGACGTCTGGCGTCTGGCCCAGGTCTCGAACAACATCATTGATCAATGCGTGGCACAGGGTGTGCCCTTCGCACGTGACTATGCCGGCTACCTGGACAACCGCTCTTTTGGCGGAGCCCAGGTCTCCCGCACCTTCTTTGCCCGCGGCCAGACCGGTCAGCAGCTTCTGCTGGGAGCCTATTCGGCTCTCTCCCGTCAGATCAAGCTCGGTACGGTCAAGATGTACGAGCGCCGCGAGATGCTCGATCTGGTTGTGGTCGACGGAGTTGCCAAGGGGATTACCTGCCGGAACCTGGTCAGCGGACAGCTGGAGAGCTATGCAGCTGACGCCGTCTGCCTCTGCACCGGTGGTTTTGTTAATGTATTTTACCTCTCCACAAATGCAATGGGCTGCTCGGTAACAGCGAACTGGAAAGCCCACAGGAAGGGCGCATACTTTGCCAATCCCTGCTACACACAGATTCATCCCACCTGTATTCCGCAGGCCGGAGACTATCAGTCCAAGCTGACCCTTATGTCCGAGTCGCTCCGCAATGACGGTCGTGTATGGGTTCCCAAAAAGAAAGAAGACTGCGGCAAGCATCCTAACGAGATTCCCGAAGATGCCCGCGATTACTATCTGGAGCGCAAGTACCCCTCGTTCGGCAACCTGGCACCGCGTGACATCGCCTCCCGTGCAGCCAAGGAACAGTGTGACGACGGACGCGGCGTTGGCCCCGGCGGTCGCGGCGTATATCTGGACTTTGCCGACTCTATCAAGCGGCTTGGCGAGGACACCATTCGTGAGCGTTACGGCAACCTCTTCGAAATGTACGAGAAGATTACCGATGAAAACGGCTATAAACGCCCGATGCGCATGTATCCGGCACCACACTACGCCATGGGCGGCCTGTGGGTCGATTACAACCTGATGAGCAACATACCCGGCCTGTTCGTGCTGGGCGAGGCAAACTTCTCCGTTCACGGTGCCAACCGTCTGGGAGCCTCGGCCCTCATGCAGGGTCTGGCCGACGGCTATTTCGTCATTCCTTACACGATTGGCGGCTATCTGGCCACGGTTAAACCGGGCCAGGCCAAAGCTGATCATCCCGAGTTCAAAAAATGTGAAGATGACGTCAAGAGCTACAATGACAAGCTGCTCTCCATCAACGGTAAAAAGACGGTTTTCGAGTTTATGCGTGAGCTGGGCGGCCTTATGTGGGAAAACTGCGGTATGGCCCGCACAAAGGAATCACTCGAGATAAACCTGAAGAAGATTCCGGCTCTGCGTGAAGAGTTCTGGAAAAATGTCAAGGTCTCAGGTTCTGGCGCCGAACTCAATCAGCAGCTTGAAAATGCAGGCCGCACAGCAGACTTCCTGGAATTCGGCGAACTGCTCTGTCGTGATGCACTTCACCGCAACGAGTCTTGCGGCGGTCACTTCAGGGTTGAATACCAGGATGAGGGTGAGGCACAGCGTGATGATGTTAATTACTGCTACGTGGGAGCCTGGGAATTCAAGGGCGACAACAAGGTGCCCGAGCTGCACAAAGAGCCGTTGACGTTCGAGAACGTACATCTTGCGGTAAGGAGTTATAAATAATGAGCGATCACAAGACCATGACACTGACACTGATCGTGTGGCGCCAAAAGAATGCCAGCGATCCCGGTAAATTTGAAACCTACACTGCAAAAAACATCACCGAGCACCACTCCTTTCTGGAGATGCTCGATTGTGTCAATGAAGATCTGATCCATACCGGTAAAGATCCAATCGTATTTGATCATGACTGCCGTGAGGGAATCTGCGGCATGTGCTCGCAGGTCATCAACGGAGCGCCGCACGGCGGGCAGGATCGTACCACCGTCTGCCAGCTCCACATGCGTAAATTCAAGGACGGCGACACAATCTACATCGAGCCGTGGAGAGCGCGCGCTTTCCCGATCATCCGTGACCTGATCGTTGATCGTTCCGCGCTGGACAAGATCATTCAGGCCGGTGGTTATACCTCCTGCCATACCGGCGGGGTCGCCGACGGCAACGCCATTCTGATACCAAAGCCGGTGGCTGATGAAGCCATGGATGCTGCAGAGTGTGTCGGGTGTGGTGCCTGTGTGGCCGGATGTCCCAACGGCGCAGCCATGCTCTTCACCGGTGCGAAGATTTCCCAACTGGCACTGCTGCCCCAGGGGCAAGCCGAAGCGTCTGCTCGAGTCAGGAACATGTCAGACGCCATGACCGAGTGTGGTTTCGGCAATTGTACCAACCATTACGAGTGCATGGCAGCCTGTCCCAAAGGTATAAATGTCAAGTTCATCGCCCGCATGAACCGGGAATTTCTCAAGGCCCAGTTCGCCTGATACGGATTATTCCTTCATTTTTATGCTCTACAATCAGGCAGCCTTCGGGCTGCCTTTTTTTGCTTTAGCACCGCATGTGACGCCATGAATTTCAACCTGATACATATAACTATTTCGGTAGGCACTCCGGACCCTTCATCGCTCATGTTTGTGCTTATGAACAGTGGCGGTCGGTTCTCTGAGGCGTGCCGGGAAGGTTATTGCCGGTGGCCGGCTCGAACCTGTGAATGCTGTTCCGGGAACTGCGATTGCGTCTGGTATTCCGTATTTGGACAGGAACTCAGCACTGATCCTGATGTTATACGGCGACACCAGAAGCCACCATTGCCGTTTGCCTTTTCGTTTCAGCCACATGTAGAAGCCTGTTTACTTGAATGCAGACTTGTAGTGATCGGCAGGGCAATACAAACGCTGGAAATGTTGCTTCAGGGCTTTACCGAAATTCTTGCCGGTCTGACCGGCCGTGTTCAAGGAAAAATTGTAGCTGTTGCGACCCGGAGTAACCAGGGGGATGCACTGCCATTAGGTGACGGCGCCTGTATCTCCCATCCTGAGAATCTGATGGTGCTATCAGCCGCAGACATGCTTGAGAAAAACGACTGGGGAAATCGGCATGTTGCTATCCGTGTATCTTCGCCCCTCAGGATTGTGATGGACGGACGGCCGAACAGGACGTTTGACTTCAGTCTTTTTCTCAGATCGATTATCCGCAGGGTATCGGCATTATCGTCTTATTATGGAGATTGTGAACTGGACTGCGACTTCAGATATCTGTCAATCCTGTCGGAGAATATCGATTCTGTAGCGAAGAGTTTTACCTATGATCACATGCCGGGCGGATCACGAAGATTGGCAGGAGTCGTCGGAGAGGGACATTTTTCGGGTAAGCTGGATGAAGTCATGCCATTTCTGATTATCGGCACCTATGTTAATGTGGGAAAAGGGGCTTCATTCGGTATGGGGCACTATTCTTTGACGACAGATTGAGGTCTGTCGGGGCGTTTTTTGTCGCGATTTTTTGGGCATTGTTGTATAACTTGATCATCGTTATATAATAGTGGGAAATCAACGGTCGCTGGTGGTCCGCCCAGTCTTCAAAACTGGTGAGGGGGATGAGAAATCTCCCTGGCAGGTTCGATTCCTGTGATTTCCCGCCATAACTTGTCTGTTACAGTCAATTACAGTATCTAAGCCCCTTAAAAACAGGGGCTTTTTTATTTTTATTGTCCATAATAGTCTGTTGTGGTATATCCGCATCTGACACTTTTGGGGGCTTGTTTAGGAGCCAGCCCCCAAAAAGCAGTGATTTTATATCCAAAACAGCCCCTAAAGATTATTTTGTCAGCCCCCAAACAGGAGGTAAAGCCCATGCCTAAAAGGATTGCACCGCTCACTAATATTTCGATTAAGAATGCAAAGTCGGCAGAGAAGGAACGAAAGATGTTTGACGGTGGGGGCCTTTTCCTTTTGGTTACTCCCAGCGGTGGAAAACTATGGAACATGAAATACCGGCACGATGGGAAAGAGGGAAAGTTGTCATTCGGGGCTTATCCATCTGTATCCTTGGCAGATGCCAGAGTCCGCAGAGAAGAAGCCCAAAAATTACTTTCGCAAGGGATTGACCCGGCTGTTTATCGCAAGCAAGAGAAGACGTTGCGACATGGATTGAAAGCGAACAGCTTTGAGATCATTGCACGGGAATGGTACGCGAAACAGGTGGAGGACAAGACATGGACTGATGAACACGCCACCACCATCATGAACCGAATGGAAAAGGACATGTTCCCCTGGATCGGCAAAACACCCATTACCGAAGTCACGGCAAAGGATATTCGCGGGATACTTGACCGTGTACGTGGCCGGGGAGTAATAGAGACAGCTCGCCGCTGCCTCACAATATCCGGCCAGGTTTTTACATACGCAATATCCTACGACAAAGCGATGTATAACGTTTCGGCCAGCCTGACAAAATACCTGCCACCCATAAGCAAGACCCGCAAGCATATGGCCTCAATTACAGACCCTAAAGAGCTGGCACCGCTTCTTCGCTCAATAGATGGATACCAGGGTAGCTTTGTTGCAAAGTGTGCCCTCCAATTGTTGCCATTGCTATTTGTCAGACCCGGAGAGTTACGGCACATGGAATGGAGTGAAATTGATTTTGACGCAGCGGAATGGAATATACCTGCTGGCAAAATGAAGAAGAAAAACCCTCACCTTGTTCCGTTATCAGTTCAAGCTATACATGTATTAAACGAGATTAAACCTTTGACTTGTAACAGCAAATATGTTTTTCCGTCCGCAAGATCATACGACCGGTGCATGTCAGACAATACAGTCAACGCCGCATTCAGGCGTATGGGTTTTGATGGGGAGACAATTACCGGTCATGGATTTAGGGCGACCGCCCGCACGATCCTTGACGAGGTTTTGGGCTTCCGACCGGATTTTATTGAGCACCAGCTAGCCCATGCCGTGAAAGATCCGAATGGCACGGCATACAATCGTACGGCTTTTCTTTCTGAGCGCAGGAAGATGATGCAGACGTGGAGTGAATACCTGGATGGATTGAAACAGGGGGCAAAGGTGATACCATTGAAACAGATGGTTGCAAGATAGCAAATCCAAAGCTTGAGTTTCGACTCCTTAATTTTGAGGAGCCGTCTTACTTGTTGAGGACGGAATAGAGCCCAGACTCGGTAATGGTGCATCTGGCGCATACCATCGGCGGTACGCACCAAGTGCGTACCCCTTTCATCCTCATCCAACATGCATTGAGGATCGAATAGAGACCAGGCTCGTTAAGAGTTGCCACCTGCTGTTTTCCGCCAAGGGTATCCACAAAGTGGATGCCCTGGGCGTGCTGCCATGCACGAAACCATCTCGACTGACGGTGCTATTGGTATTTCCAGTTCCTTTATAGAATATGATCTTGTTTCCAAATATCTTTGCGATTGATCGCAACATGTCGCTGTTTTCACCTGACTTCTCCACGGCAACTAGATTTTTTCCCGCAATACTTTTGATTCAAGTATACCAATACCTTGAATTTTTGATACGGGTTTGTCAACAATAACATTACCATCAAGTCCGCTGGCCGGTCAAAAAGCCGGTACGCTGACCCCTTCACTGGATCGTAACTTTTTTTATCCAGCATCCGCAGCATGTTAGCAACATAATTAAATTCAAGCACACCTGACCGTTGATGCCTGGTGAGGTATTTTGCAAAATTCAAAAGCGCCGTCCTGGATCGTTCTGGGCTCCAATCGCCCAGGATGTCACAGGTCCGAC